>CAYLLB010000004.1:0-142810 GCA_964384215.1 uncultured Solibacteraceae bacterium
CTTTGCCTCCTCTCGGCCGCGCAGTTTCGATTCCAGTGGTGCGGCTTCAGCGTGAGCGCGAATGGGTTTGTCCCCTCTCTTGTGAGCAAGTGGATCACCGTATGCCCAGGGCTTCCCGCGCCGTGTGTTAACTTAGAATAGTAGGCCCTTTTTCACCCCACTCATATTCATGGAGACCGATTCACATACAGGGGATAAGTTTCGACGCCTGGTCGAGATCATGGCTCGTCTGCGCTCGCCCGGCGGCTGCCCCTGGGACGCCAAGCAGACCTTCGACACCATCAAATCCTACCTCGTCGAGGAGACTTACGAGGTCCTCGATGCTGTCGACGCCCGCAATTGGGACGCGCTGCGCGAGGAACTCGGCGACCTGATGTTGCAGGCCGTCTTCTTCGCCCGCATGGCGCAGGAGGAAAACCGGTTCCAAATCGGCGATTCGCTCGACACCATCAATGAAAAGCTCGTTCGCCGGCACCCGCACGTGTTTGCCGATGGCGACGCCAAGACGCCTGAGGAAGTGAAGCGCCGTTGGGACCAGATCAAGGCCGAGGAGAAGGCGGAACGCAACGGCGGTCCCGTAGGACTGCTCGCCAGCGTGCCGCGCTCGATGCCGGCGCTGGTCGAAGCCTCTCAGATCGCCTCGCGCGCCGCGGGCGTGGGCTTCGACTGGGAGAACACCGAGCAGGTTGTCGAGAAACTGCACGAGGAGTTGCGCGAGCTGGCCGAGGCACGTCGCGGCGCAGCCCAGGATCGGCTCGAAGACGAGCTCGGCGACCTGCTGTTCGTAGTAGTCAACATCGCGCGCTTCCTGAAGGTGGATCCCGAACAGGCGCTGCGGCGCACCAACGCCAAGTTCCGCAAGCGCTTCGGCCACATCGAACGGCGCCTGCAGGAGCAAGGCAAGACCTTCGAGGAAGTGTCCATCGACGAAATGGAAGCGCTCTGGCAGGAGGCCAAGACCAAGCCATGAGCCTGCGGAAGGCGGCTGTTTCTTGAGCCGCCGTACATTCCAGGTCAAACTCTACTCGCTCATCCTGCTGATGGTGCTGTTCTGGTCGCTGAACTACATTGTCGGCAAGATTGCGCTGCGCAGCTTTCCGCCGCTGCTTCTGGCGTGCATAAGGACCACTATGGCGGCCCTCTTCGTCCTGCCGGTGTACTGGTGGAAGAGGCGGAGCCAGGACGCTCCCGAGCTGTGGTCCAAGGGCGAAGGGCGTAGCGTGGTACTGATTGCGCTGCTGGGCGTGGCGCTCAACCAGGTGTTTTTCGTCCTGGGGTTGAGCCGCACCAGCGTGGCGCATTCGGCTTTGGTGATCTCCGCTTCGCCGGTCCTGGTCCTGTTGATTTCCGGGTGGCTCGGTCACGAACGGCTGTCGGCTTTGAAGTTCGTGGGGATGGCGATCGCGGCGGCCGGCGTCGGGGTGTTGAACCTGGTGCCCGGCAAATCCCACGGGGCGACGATCCTAGGCGACACGCTGGTGTTCCTGGGCGCGCTGACCTTCTCGCTTTACACGGTGACCAGCAAACAGCTTGTAGCGCACCACGGCGCTCTCACTCTCACCACCTTCGCGTACCTGGGTGGGGCGCTGATGCTGGCGCCGGTTACGCTTTGGCTGGCCCGGGACTTCAATTTTTCTGCCGCGCCCCTTACAGGCTGGTTGAGCATCGTTTTCATGGCGGCGTTCCCCTCCGTGGTGTGCTACCTGATCTTTTCGTACGCGCTGGTGTACATCCCGGCCTCCCGCGTGTCCGCGTTCTCGTACCTTCAACCGCTCATCGCCAGCGCCCTGGCGGTGCCCGTGCTCGGCGAACCCATCACGGGTGCGCTCGCCGCCGGCGGGGCCCTGGTGCTGGCGGGCGTCTGCGTCACGGAGCGAGGCTGATGGCGGGTTTTACCAAGCTCCTGCGCGAGAACCGCAACTACCGCCATATGTGGACCGCCCAGGTGGTCAGCGAAGTAGGCGACCATTTCAACAACATTGCCGTCTTCAGCCTGGCTCTGGCCCATACCGGCAGCGGAATGGTGGTGGCGGGGGTCATGCTCGCGCGCGCCATTCCCGCGGTGCTGGCCGGGCCGCTGGCGGGTGTGGTCCTCGACCGCCTGGACCGGAAGCGCGTGATGATCGCGAGCGACCTGATCCGCGCTTTCGTCGCGCTCGGCTTCATCGGCACGGTGTACTACAAGTCAAGCTGGCTCATGTATCTCCTGAGCGGCCTGCTCATGTTCGCGTCTCCGTTTTTCACCAGCGGCCGCGCCTCGATTTTGCCTACCATCGCCAGCAAGGAGGAATTGCACGCCGCCAATACGCTCACGCAAACCACCCAGTGGAGCAATCTGGTGATAGGCGCCTTTCTGGGAGCCACATCCGTGACCCACTTCGGCTTCCAATGGTCATTCGCGCTGAACGCGTTTTCCTTCTTTTACTCGGCCTGGTCCATTTCGCGGATACGGCTGCGCCGCGGCAGTTTTCGGGTTGAACGACGGGATTTGACCGATACTGAGGTGGTGCGTCCCTGGCGCGAATACGCCGAAGGGCTTCGTTACATTCGCGCCACGCCGCTCATATTCGGTATTGCCATGGTGAACGTCGGCTGGGCCACCGGAGGCGGCGCGGCGCAGATCCTGTTCAGCCTGTTCGGCGAGATCGTGTTCCGGCGCGGGCCCGCCGGCATCGGTGTCATCTGGGGTTGCGCGGGTATCGGGCTGCTCGCCGGCGGCATCATCGGACACAAGTTGGGGCCGCGCCTCAGCTTCGATAATTACAAGCGCGCCATCGTGATCTGCTACATCGTTCATGGAGCCACTTATGTCCTGTTCAGCGTGATGGAGGCTTACTGGGCGGCGCTGCTCTTCATCGCGCTCTCGAGGGTGGCGATGGCGGTCAGCAGCGTGCTCAATTTCGCCAAGCTACTGCGCTATGTGCCGGACCAGTACCGTGGCCGCGTGTTCGCCACCAACGAATCGCTGACCTGGGCGGTGATGATGATCTCGCTCGCTGCCGCCGGTATCGCCAGTGAACACGTGAGCCCGCGCCTCATCGGTGTCTGGAGCGGCATCCTGAGCAGTTCCACGGCGCTTATGTGGGGGTACTTGAATTGGACCGGCCGCCTGCCGCATCCTGACGAAGAGGTTCTGGAAACGCAGGAGGTCGAACTCTGTGGACAAGCCCGCCACTAGCTTACGCGGTCAGGTGGTACTGGTCACCGGTGCCGCCAAGCGGATCGGCCGCGGGATCGCGCTGCGCCTGGCCGAAGAGGGCGCGCGGGTGGCCATCCACTACGGATCGAGCGAAGCCGAGGCGCGGCGGACGGCCGCCGAGTGCGGAACGGACCTGCTGTTTCGCGCCAATCTCGAGCGCGTAGACGAAATTAAGCGAATGTTCGTCGAACTGAGCGAGCGCGCCGGATCGCTTTACGGCCTGGTCAACAACGCGGCCCGCTTCACGCTGCGCGATCCGCTTGAAGTCACCGAAACGGATTGGGATTTCATCCACAACGTGAACCTGAAGGCGGTGTTCTTCTGCGCGCAGCAGGCGGCGCGGCTGATGAAGCAGTCGGGCGGAGGACGCATCGTGAACATCAGTTCGCTCGGCGGCCTGCGGCCGTGGGCCATGCATGCGCACTACTGCGCGTCGAAAGCCGGAGTGATCATGCTGACACGCGCGCTGGCGAAAGCGTTCGCGCCGGAGATTACGGTCAACTCCGTGGCTCCCGGCGTCATCCCGTTCCCCGATATCAACGAGGCTGGCCTCGCGATGATCCGCTCCACGCCGGCCGCGCGCGGCGGCACGCCCGAAGAGGTAGCCGACGCGGTTGTGTACTTCCTGAAGGCCTCGAACTTCGTCACCGGCCAGATTCTGGCGGTGGACGGCGGGTTGAGCCTGAAATAAGCGCCTCTTCAAAATTCCACTAAGACTCCCCGGCGGCGGTCCGATAAGCCTAAGCATGAACCGGTTCCTGGACAACGCGTCGCGGATTTTTGAAGCCGCGGAAGCCGTCGCCGGAGCCGGTACTCCTCCGTCGGATATGACCATTCTCATCGGCACGGGAGGAGGGATCAGTCTGGTGGCTGATTCCGATTGGCCTCTGGATTCCCTCGCGATAAACACCGGTGCGGCGATGGTCTACAGGGTTCGCCAACAGGACGGCAAAGTGCTTGTGGAAGGGAAGGCGGGAACACGTACCTGCCGGCTGGAGACGGCCGATTCCAACCTTATGGCTCGCCGCCTGCTGGCGAATCCTGTCCGTGCGGCATTCGCCACATCCGCCCTCGCCTGAACCGCCCCAGACCGCTTTCACAGTCAGACGCACGATTCTGCCATACTGTACCCAACCGCCGGGCGCAACTCATGCCTGGGAAGGACGGTCGACGATGAACAATAACCGCAGAGCATTCTTCAAACGAACCAGCCTGGCCGGACTTGGGCTGGCGGGCGCTCCGCTCCTCGGCGGAGTCGCATCCGCATTGGACTCCCGGAAACCGCGCAAGCAGCGGTTCAATATGTCCGGGTATGCCGCGCCGAAGATCGAGAAGGTCCGCGTCGGCATCATCGGTCTGGGTAACCGCGGTCCGTCTCATCTGGAGACGATGCGGTACATCGAAGGCGTCGAGTTTCGCGCCTTGTGCGACGTCAGGCCGGAGCGCGTGGCCGCGGCGCGCAAGAGGCTGGATGGCACCAACCACAATCCAGTCCTGTACTCGGGCAAGGAAGATGAATGGATGAAGCTGTGCGAGCAGGACGACATCGACTTGGTGATCATCGCGACCCCTTATTACATGCACGCCGGCATGGCTGTTTATGCCATGGAACATGGGAAGCACGCCGCAAGCGAGGTGCCGGTGGCGGCCACACTCGAAGAGTGCTGGAAGGTGGTGGAAACCGCCGAACGTACCCGTAAACACTGCATGATGCTGGAGAATTACGCCTACGGCTTCTTCCAGGTGCTCACACTCAACATGGCCCGGCAGGGCTTCTTCGGAGACATCGTCCACGGCGAGTGCGCTTACAACACCAGCAAGATGAAGAACAACTTCTCCAAGACCACGTACTGGGATATGTGGTGGCTGAAGCTGTATGCATCGAAGAGAGGAAACATCTATCCGACGCATGGTTTGGGGCCGATCTCCCAGATCATGAACATCAACCGCGGCGACAGGTTCGATTACCTGGTGTCGATGGAGAGTAACGACTTCATGATGCAGGCCAAGGCTCGCGAACTGGCCGCGACGGACGATTTCTTCAAGCCGTTTACGGGCAAGACCTACCGCGGCAACATCAATACCAGCATCATCCGAACGGTCAAGGGCCGCACCATCATGCTCCAGCATGACGCCACCAGCCCGCGCGGACCGCACACCGTGATCCACGGAATCACCGGCACCAAAGGGATGGCCCTGGAATATCCGCTGCCGCCGAGGATCTCCAAAGATCTGAGCGGATGGGTGTCCCCGCAGGAGTACGACGCGCTGGCCGCCGAGTACACTCCCGCGATCATCACACGGATGCGCGAACTGTCAAAGCGTGTGGGCACCGGTCACGGAGGGACCGACCTGCTGGAGGACTGGCGGCTGATCGACTGCCTGCGCAACGGGCTGCCGCTCGACCAAGACGTTTACGACGGCGTCACCTGGAGTTCCATCATTCCGTTGAGCGCGTGGTCGGTGATGAACCGCTCCAACTCCATCGACGTTCCCGATTTCACGGCGGGCGCCTGGGAGAAGAATCTGCCGAATATGGACATCAATCTCACCCGAGGCGGGACGACGAAGGTTCTGGTATAGCGCCTGGCTTACCCCAACCCGGCTTCGCGCAGGAACTTGGCGGCTTCTTCGGGCGGGGTGGGGTTGATGTAAAAACCCGAGCCCCACTCGAAACCCGCTACCCGCGTCAAGCGTGGGATGATTTCAATGTGCCAGTGATAGTGCGGCATGGCCGCCTCCTGCACCGGCGAACTGTGCACCATCCAGTTGTACGGCGGACGCTCCAGCACCTTCTCGATTTTGCGCAAAACGGCCCGCTGCACCCAGGCCAGGTTGCGTATCTCCGTGGCGTCGGATTCCTCGAAGTGTGAGCGGTGCCTACGCGGCAGAATCCAGGTCTCGAAGGGGAAGCGCGGCGCGTACGGGCAGAATGCCACGAAGTGGTCGGTTTCCACCACCACCCGGTCACCGGAAGCCAGTTCCTGTTGCGCGATATCGCAGCAGATGCAGCGTTCCTTGAAGTCGTAATAGCGTTTGGACCCGTCCAGTTCTTCCTGCACGCGCTTGGGCACCACCGGCAGAGCGATCAGCTGAGAGTGCGTATGTTCGACCACGCTCCCGCCGGCCGTGCCGTGGTTCTTGAACAGGAGAATAAACCGCAAGCGCCGGTCCTTGCGCAGGTCAAGGATCCGGTCCCGGTAGGCCCAGAAGATATCTTCGATGCGCGCTTCTGGCAGCTCCGCCTGGCTGACCACGTGGTCCGCCGTCTCGATGATCACCTCGTGGGCGCCGATGCCGCTCATCTTGTCGTAAATACCTTCGCCCTTGCGGCGAAACTCGCCCTCTACGCGCAGGGCGGGATACTTGTTGGGCACCACGCGAAGCCGCCAGCCAGGCTGGTTGGGGCCGCCGCCATCGCGATAGGCCAGCACTTCGGGCGGCGTACGGTGTTCCTGTCCAGGGCAAAACGGACAGTGCGGATCGCCGTGCGCGACGACGTGGTCCTTTACGAAGTCGCGAAGCCGCCGCGCCACGTCCGTGGAGATGATAACCCATCTGCCGGTAATCGGATCTCGACGAAGTTCAGGCAAACCGCGGAAGTACCTCCCGTAATCTTTACAAATGATTATTGCATTAAGGCGATGCCTTGCGCAGCGGATGGAAAGCGTCGCGGAAGAGAGTAATCCCAGGTGGGTCGGTGAGCAGGACGTTGACAGTGTCGAAGCGGATGCGGCCCCACTCCACGCCGGCGCGGCGCTGGTAGGCGCACGCCGTTCGGAACATGCTCCTCTGTTTGCTGGCATCAATGGCGCGGTCCGGTGCCGAATACTCCGAGCTTGCCAGCGTTTTCACTTCGACGAACGCCAGCGTATCGCCATCCCAGGCGATGATGTCGATTTCTCCCGGACGGCCTTGGGCGCGGTAGTTGCGCGCCACCACCTGGAAACCCATCCTTTGGAGGAACCGGTGCGCGAGATCTTCGCCGCGCCCTCCCGATGCCTGCGTTCGGGACCAGGATCGCCGCCGCGCGCGGTGACGTGCTGAGTCGGCCAGCCGGTACAGCCATTGCATCATGGTTTCGACGGAGCTAGGTCGGCCTGGTCGGATTCCCGGTTTAGTCCTTCAGCGCCTCGAACTCGAACAGCATCACTTTGCCGCGAACCAGGAAGCACAGGTAGTGCTCCCAGAACCGCCGGAACCGGCGCGAGTGATTCACCAGCCATTCGAAGCCGGCCCACCTCCAGAGAGCTAGTAGCCTAACCCGAACGGAAATCTCACGCAATCTGCAATCGGAATAATAGCCGAAGCCGCCGTGGTCCTCGCCGAAGTAGCGGAACGAAAAGCTGTTCAAGTGCCAGCGATGCGTGGGATCGCAGAAGGAACTGAAGTCGGTATAATGCGGCGTTTCGATGCGGATCAGGGCGCCGGCCCGAGCCAGGCGGTGGAACTCCTCGACGGCGCGGACCACGTCGGAGAGGTGTTCGATAACGTGGATGGCGTGGATTTCGTCGAACGATCCCGTAGCGAAGGGATACGGAAAGTGGTCCAGATCCGCAATGACATCGGCGCGCGAACGGGGGTTGCGGTCGATCCCGATAGAGCCCGGGCGCTTATTGATGCCGCACCCGACGTCCAGAATCCGCCGCCCGACTCCACCGCCGCTGTCCGCCACCATTACAGTCTATAACTCCCCCTGGGTTGGCGTGATGCCGTTTCACGCAATGCCATAAAGAAAGGCGTGGCGTTCTCTGCGCGGCCATGGCGGCCGTGGCGCGAAAGTCCTCTTGCCGGAATCGGGGCAAACACCTTTCACACAACGGACGCCAAGGTTTCGCAATGGAAGCCATGAAAAGGCAAGCCCATTATGGCGTGATAGTCTTCTATCCTACTTCCCGGGTTGAGCCTTCCAATTCTGCACCAGGGCCTTCGCCTGCTTGATCTGTTCGGGCTTCATCTTCTCGGCCACTATGTCCCGGCTCTCGATTGCGTCAGCGTCGCCGTTCGTACTGGCCAGTTCGAACAACACGTACGCCTGTACCAGATCTTGCGGCACGCCGCGACCCCTAGAGTAGAGGATGCCTAGGTTGAACTGCGCGTCAGTACTGCCCTGGACAGCCGCCATGCGATACCACTTGGCCGCTTCCTGGTAGTCCTGTTTAACGCCGCCGCCCGCGCCGTTGTCATACATCACCCCCAGGTTGTACTGAGCATCGACGTGCCCTTGCTCGGCCGCCATGCGGTACCACCTCGCGGCCTCCGGGAAGTTCCGTTCCACCCCGTGGCCCAGCATCAACATGCGCGCCAGATTGAATTGTCCGGCTGCGTTTCCCGACTCGGCTGCCCGCAGATACCACTTCCGCGCCTCGATGTAGTCCTTTGTAACGCCCTTGCCCTGGTCGTAAAGGACGGCCAGATTGCACTGCGCATCGGCGTGTCCCTGTTCGGCCGCCAGGAGGTACCATTCGCGCGCGGCCGCATAATCCTGGGTGACACCCTGCCCCTTGTCGTACATTAAGCCCAGACTGAACTGGGCATCGGGATAGCCCTGCTTCGCCGCCAGCCTAAACCATGGGAGGGCCTGCTTGTGATCCTGTGGCACGCCCCGGCCATTCGCGTACATCAGGCCCAGGCTGCACTGTGCCACAGCATCGTCCTGCTTGGCCGCCAGGCGGTACCACTTCAGGGCTTCGGCGTAACTCTGCGCCACGCCCAGGCCACGCTCGTAAAGAGCTCCCAAATTGCACTGGGCCGCCGGATGCCCTTGCGCCGCCGCCAGCCGGTACCAGCGCAGCGCCTCGGAAAAGTTCTGCGCCACGCTCTGGCCTTTCTCATAGGTGAGCCCCAGGTTGAACTGCGCCAGCGGATCTCCCTGCTGGGCTGCCAGACGGAACCACTTCAACGCCTCCGCATGATCCTGCCGGACGCCCTCCCCCTGATCGTACAGAAGGCCAAGGTTGCACTGCGCCCGGACGTCACCTTTCCCGGCTGCCAACCGGTACCACTTGACCGCCTCCGTGAAATTCTGCGGGACGCCCTTGCCGTTCGCATATAGGACGGCCAGGTTGAACTGCGCCGCCACGTGCCCCTTTTCGGCCAGCGGGAGCCACTCCTTCACCGCCGCGGCGTAGTCGCCTCTGTCCAGGGCGCGCTGTCCGGCCGCGAAGTCCGCCCGCAGCGCCACGCTCCAGATTGCGCAGCACAACAGGCTGCTCCAAGCGAACCTCCACATTTTCTCTAGAAGCCTCCTTGAAAGCCTCTGTACATTTTACGATGCGGCAGTCGCGCATATCCGGTGATGCTAAAATGCCACCAGGAAAGGGGTAGTCTCATGTCCGGACAACAACAACCGCGACGGCGCGAGTTTCTTATCGCCGCAGGGATTCTGCCGCTTATGGCGGCCGATGAGCGCCAGGGCGACATGCTATACCGCCGGTTGGGGCGGACGGGCGAGCGCGTGTCGGCGTTGGGACTCGGGGGAGCGCACATCGGCCGGCCGCGCGAGGAAGAGGCCGGCATCAGGATTGTCCGCACGGCCATTGATCGGGGCGTTACGTTCATGGACAATGGCTGGGCTTACATGGGCGGCAAGTGCGAAATCTGGATGGGCAAGGCGCTGCGCGACGGTTACCGCAAGAAGGTCTTCCTGATGACCAAGTTCGAGGGTCGCACGAAGGCCGCCGCCGCGCGCCAGATCGACGAATCCCTGCGCCGCCTTCAGACCGACGTGATCGACCTCATGCAGTTTCACGAGAATATTCGCATGGATGACCCCGACCGCTTCTTCGCGCCCGGCGGTGCGCTGGAAGCGCTGCTCGATGCGCGCAAAGCTGGCAAGATCCGCTATATCGGTTTCACAGGCCATAAGGACCCCGCCGTGCACCTGCGCATGTTGGAACTCGCCGCGAAAAACAAGTTTCACTTCGATGCCGCGCAAATGCCGCTGAACGTCCTGGACGCCAGTTTCCGTAGTTTCGCCGGGCAGGTGATGCCCAAGTTGGTGGAGCAGGGAATCGCCGTGCTGGGGATGAAGCCGATGGCGAGCGGGGCCATCCCGCAGAGCCGCATTGCCACCGCCGCCGAGTGCCTGCACTACGCGCTCAGCCTGCCCACTTCGGTCGTGATCACGGGCTGCGACAACCCGCAGAGGCTGGACCAAGCGCTGGAAGCCGTGCGCAGCTACCGGCCGCTCACGTCCCAGCAGCGCGCTGAACTGGTGGCCCGTACCAAGGACGCCGCCCTCGAAGGCAATTTCGAGCTGTTCAAAACCACCGACCAGTTTGACGCCACCTCGCGCCATCCCGAGTGGCTGGAATAACACAGAGCAGAAAGACTTCCGCGCCATGGACGCCATGGTTCCGCAACGGGCGCAATGAAAACCTCATCTTTCATGGCGTTCATGGCGAAACCTCTGCGTCCGATGCGCGATGGCCTTCTTAGGAACATGCCACCGGTTCCACGGCCGCTTGCATGGACCGGTTCGACTGCGGCAGGCGCCAATCCGGCCCGTACGCATGGATCTGGTCCCGCGCAAACTCCGCCTGTGGCAACTCGCAAGTAATCACCACCGTGCGTCCGATCGTGTCCACCTCGACGGCGTGCTGAAACGCCTCGGTCGTCGACATCAGGAGGACGTGGCACAGCATCTCGATGACGTAGTCGTAAGTGTGCTCGTTGTCGTCGAACAGGACCACGTTGAACAACGGAACCCGTTGTTCCTGCTCTGTCGCCTCTTGTTCGGTCCTGGGTTTGCCGGTGGAAACCGTGCTCATGCTGAGTTGTTCTGACATCCTACTCCAAATGCGCCGGTTTTGTCTCGCCCGGACCGCCATCGGCCGCATATCCGTGCGCCTGCGCCGGCCAGCACATTGCGAACAGCACAGCCCCCACCGCCGCCGAGCCGATAAACATCATGAATCCGGCGTTCCAGCCGCGGCTCTGGACGAGAGAGCCGATGCCCACTCCCGACAATACCGTACTGAAGTACCCGAACAGTCCCGTCAGTCCAGTGGCGGTGGCCGCAGCGCGCTTGGTGGCGAGGTTCGCCGCCGCGATGCCGATCATCGACTGCGGCCCGTAGATGAAGAAACCCGCCGTACACAGCAGCGCCGCGCTCACCGCCACCGGCGCGCCGGGCAGGCTCCAGAACAGAACCAACGCTCCGCCGCATAGCCCCATGTACACCAGGCAGGCGCGCGCCCCGCGTCCGCCGAACACGCGGTCTGTCAAGTAGCCGCTCGTAAGCATACCGAGGATGCCCGCAATTTCGAATGCCGCCACCATCCAACTGGCTTTGGTGATGTCGATGTGGCGCGCCTGCTTAAGAAACGTCGGGCCCCAGTCGAGAATGCCGTAACGCACCGTGTAGACGAAAAAGTTTGCGAAGGAGAGCAGCCAGATGTAAGGATTGCGGAACACCAGTTGCCACATGCCGCGTTCGCGCCCGCCGGCGCCTGCCACTTCGGCGGTACCCTCGGTGGGAGGCAGGCCCATCGATTCCGGCGTATCGCGCAACACCGCGAAAAGCAGCACCGCCCCAACCAGCGCCATCGCTCCCGGAACGTGGAAGCACAAGCGCCAGTCCCGCGTCACCAGGTATCCGCACAGCACCACCACAAAGCTTGCGCCGAGCGAATGCGAACTGTTCCAGATGGACATCTTCGTCGCCAGGATCCGCGGCGGAAACCAGTGCGTCATCAGGCGCGCGCACGGCGGAAACCCCATGCCCTGGAACCAGCCGTTCAGTAACCAGAACAGGCCAAAGCTCATCACGGCCGCGCTCGTGCCGAAACCGAAGTTCATCAGCGCGCACAACGTCAGGCCGGCCGGCATCATCCACCGGGCGCTGACCTGGTCGGCCAGAAATCCGTTTGCGAACCTGGAAATGCCATAGAGCACGCCATGCATGGTGAGGAACAACCCAAGCTGGCTCTTGCTGATGCCCAGGTCGTGTTCCATGGCCGGCATGGCCACGCTGAGGTTCTTCCGCACGAAGTAGAACAACGCGTAGCCCACAATGGTGGAAATCAGAATCCTGTTTTCCCAATATCGGTGGGTGCGGGCCGCGCCGGCTACCGGTTCAATGCTCGTTGCGCTCATGGCCTGGCCTTTGTGCCGCCTTCGGCGTAGTATTCACGGATAGTCCGCATCATTACGTCGGGATAGTCGGTGGCGAAGCTGGCCACGCCCAGGTCCATCAGACGGCGGAACACGGCAGGATCCTTGCTCTGCCACGGAAACACCTGAAAGAGGATGCCGTGCCGGCGCAGTTCTTTCCCGGTTTCCACCAGGAACGCGGGCGAGGGCGCCAACGCGCTATCCTTCTCACGCACGTGGATCTGCAGTTGGTCGATGGACGCGAAGCGCGTGTCGCGCAGAGCGGCGATCCGTTTCCTCAGTTGCTCCTCGCTCCCACCCATCCAATGCAGCGTGGACGAAGCCGGTGCCAGTAGTTTCCAGCGGCGGATCACCTCGTAGTCTGTGCTCGCCAAGGTGAATTGCTCGGCCGAGCGACCCGCTTCCCGCGCCAACTGCTCAAGATCCACGTTCTTGATGTCAATATACATATGCCGCTTGGGGTGGCTGCGCAAGATTTTCAGAATGTCGGACAACCGCGGCACGCGCTGGCCTGCAAATTGCCTCCCTTTCCAGGCGCCGACGTCCAAGCGGGACACTTCGTTCCAGGTGAGGTCCTGAATGCCGCGCTTCTGCTCCTCGGGGCTTGCCTTGGGCAGCATGCGGCGGAAATCGTTGTCGTGGAACGCTACGATCACTCCGTCGCGTGTGGTCCGCAGATCCGCTTCGGGAATGGTGCCCAGCTTCCACGCCAGTTCGAAGGCCTCAACTGAATTCTCCGAATTCAACTCGCCTGCCCCGCGATGGCTCTGCACAACGACGTCTTCCAGCCGGATGTGGTCGCGTAAATTCCAGTCTGGCCCGCTCCCGGCCGCGGCGAGTGGTGCAAGCAGCCCGAGCAGCATAAATATTCTCACTGCATTTCCTCCTAGTGGGTTAATCAGTGAGATTACCAAGCTGCCGTCCCTGCCTGCCAGCGCACTTAGGTTAAGCTTGTCGCATGAGGATGATCATCCTGCTCCTGGCCGCGTGGAGCACGTTCGCGGCCGACCGGCACATCGCCGTGATTAGCCATCGGGGCGAACACCTTTCGCACCCGGAAAACACGCTGGCTGCTTACCGCGCCGCCATCGACCTGGGAGCCGACTTTTTCGAGGTGGATGTGCAAACTACCGCCGACGGGCGCCTCGTCCTGATGCACGACAGGACCGTGGACCGGACGACCAATGGCAAGGGCGCGGTGGCCCAGATCACCTTCGCAGAAATCCGCAAGCTCAAGGTTGGCGGGGAGCAGGTGCCCACGTTTGACGAAGCGCTGGCGCTGGCCAAGGGACGCATCGGCGTTTATGTAGACGCCAAGCGCGTTTCCGCCGAAGATCTCGTCGCCGCTCTCGATCGACACAAGATGGACGGCCACGTGGTGGTTTATGGCGGGCTCGACTACCTGAAGGGTGTCCGGAAACTGCGCCCACGAGTCAGGGTGATGCCCGAGTCGGTGAGCCTCGCGGTGGTCGAGAAGATCATCGCGGAGTTGAAGCCCGAGGTGATCGCCTTCTCCCACAGGGACTGGCGCGACGACATCATCCAGGCCGCCCGCCGTTCAGGCGCAGGAGTCTTCGTCGATCGCCTCGGGCCCGAAGACACACCCGCGGCTTGGCAGGATGCTATCGACCGGGGCGCTACCGGCATCCAGACGGACCATGTAGCCGATCTACTGGCCTACTTGCGAGCCCGCGGCTTGCACAAATAGCCGTGCGCGTTATTGCTCCCCGGCCAGTTCCTTGCGCAACAGCCGGTAGTCGACGAGCAGGCCTAGGCCAATCAGTGCGGGGATAAAGCCGAAAGCCGCTCCGATGAGCACATGCTTATCGCCTTCCACCAACCAGGCCACCAACATGCTGAACGCGAGACCTATGCCGAGCGCCACCATCACAATACCGCAGCGCCGCACCCGGGCTGCGCGCTGCCTGGGACTCGTTATCCCGACTGGGATGCTTACGCCCTTTTCGATGGCGCGCAACCGTTCCTGGCTACTCAGCCGCCGGAACAGGTATGCGGTCACGAATCCCGCTACCGGTAAGATCACGCAAACGCCGAGAATGAATGTGAATGCTACGCTGTCCATGGTCTTTCACCTCCGGATGTTCTTCGCAACCGTTAGACCACGTCCAGGCCCGCGTGTTTCACTTTTTCACGGGAAGGTGAAACAATTTTTCCGGAAGACGGTCTGACAGACTTGGAGGACTTTACCGGGATCATCGAGCGGCACCAGCGCATGGTCTTTCGCACGCTCTCGCGCCTAACCGGGTCAGCGGACGTGGAGGACCTTGCGCAGGAGGTGTTCCTGCGCCTGTTTCGGGCCCTTTCCGGCTTTCGCAGCGAAGCATCGGTTTCGACCTTTCTCTACCGCATCATGGTAAATGTGGTGCGGGACGAGTGGCGGCGGCTCGAATCAGTGCGGCGCACCGTGTCGATTGACGCCGAGCCGGTGCTGCGCGAAAGTCTGGCAGGCCCGCCCGAGGATCCGTCCGCGCGGCTGGACCAATCCGGGCTGCTCTTCGTGCTGGAACAATGCTTAGCCGGATTGGACAACGAGGAACGCGCCGCGCTGACCCTCTTTCACCAGGAAGGACTCAGCTACGAGCAGGTTGCGGCCGCGCTTGATCTGCCCATGGGGACTGTGAAGACACGCCTGCACCGCGGGCGCGCTCGTTTGCGGAGAATGCTAATGGAAAGGATGACGCCGTGCCGGACAACCCGTTGAATTGCGACCAGGCGCAGGCGATGATCCGGGCCGCCCAAACAGGGCCGGAACTCGCTGTGCACCTTGCTGAATGCGATCAATGCCTGAGCCAGTTGCTCAGCTTTGCCGCACCGACTGATGCGGCCCCCGGCTTCGCCGCGCGTGCGGCTGCGCACATCGAGAGGAATTTTCGGCATGGCGAACTGCGGGCTTTTCACTGGGCCCTTGTGGCTGCCTGCGTGCTTTTCGCGGCGTTGGCCGGTTGGGCTGCCTCCAGCGGAGCCCTCACGTTGCTGTTGAGCCGCATTCCATCCCAGCCGCCGAACCTCACCGTGCTGGCCGCTGCCGGCTGTATCGAAGCCGCCCTGATCTTCGGTTGGCTCTGGCGCCTGAGCAAAGCCTGAAGGCCAGCACAACGGACATCCCGCCAGTCAGCAGGTCACCCGGCGATCAACTCTTCCATCATGCGCCGCGCTTTGCGCGCTTCGCTGGTGATCGCGGCTGCATCTGCGCCACGGTCCAGGCACTCAACCACCAGCGGCCCGCGCTTAAAGCCGCCCTTCCTGGCTCGGGCGAAAACCTCGCGGAAGTTCACTTTGCCCGTGCCGGGAGTGACCAGCACCTCCTTAGGCGGCTTGAAGTCCTTGATGCTCATCCCCGCGATCAGCCCGTCCACCGACGGCACGTCATCCACCGGGTCGGCTTTCCCATCAGAGTAGTAAAAGATGTTGCCGGGATCGTACCAGATGCCGAAGTTCTTGTGCCCCACCATCTCGACGATCTTCCGGCACTGTGCACCCGTGGCGTTGCTGCCCCCGTGCGGCTTTACGCTGAGCGACACCTTCTTCGCCGCAGCGTAGTTGCAGCATTCCGCAACCACCTTGTAGTAGGCGGTGACCAACTCCGCTTTCCCAGTTCCGCCGAGCAGCAGATTCGGGCAGGGGACGGCCGCGCAGTTGTCGATAAGCTTCTTGAGCCCATCAATGCCGGCTTCTACCGACTTTTGGACCGGAAAGTTGCCCGCGTAGATCGAGATCGTCTGCATCCCGCGCTTGCGCACTTCCTCGCCCATTGCCGCCGCTTCCTCCTCGCTGACATCCGTTGTTATGATGACCCAGGACTTGTCACTTTTGTGGGTCATCAGCCCGGCGTACTTGTAACCCGCTTCGGCCATACCGTCCAATGCAACGCGGTAGTCGAACTGATCCCACGGCCGCGTGTAGCAGCCGATCTGCCACCGGTCCTTTCCGCGTGGCGCGGCGCCCAGTGCGAGGGCCCCGGCCAGGGTTGCCGCGCCACCGGCGAACTGCCGCCGGGTCACCGAATGTGCATGGTATTCGCTCGAATGAACTGGCATCGTGCTCCTCCCGGCCGTTACGCCTTGATCGTCTGCTTCACCGGGTCGTAGGTGACCTTCCGGCCTGTCGTGTACGAAAGATCGGCCATGATCGTCGCAATGGAATGCGAGAATCCCGCTTCAATAGGCGCATTCGGGGCCTTGCGCGAGCGCACGCACTCGAAGAAGTTCTTCATGTGGTGCGTGCTCTCCACTTGCGGAATGGTTGTGCCGGGCTGGATGCGATCCGCTTCGCTCGAACCTTCGCCGCTGACAGTCCAAGGCTTGTTCCAGTTGCTGGCATCCATCACGCCTTTCGTTCCGATGAACTTCAGGTAGCTGTTCGCGCTGGTGCCGAAGGTGGAGTTGTAGCGCACCAGGAATCCCTCGTCGGGATATTCCAGGACGCACTCGATCGAATCCGGGCAGGTGTACTCGTCGTCCTTGAACCGGACTTTCCCTCCCATGGCCATCACGCTCCTGGGAACTTTGGCCCCCGTGACGTAGTGAACCAAGTCGATGAAATGCACCATCAGGTTGGTGTGGGGCCCGCGCGAGAATTCGCGGAAGCCGTACCACCCCGCGTACTGCTTGCCGTTGAAGGGCCTGTCCTTCTGGTTCATAAGGAAGCCCTTCCAGTCCACGTCGGCCTCGCTGATCGGACGCTCTCCATAGGTGTACCAGTACGGTTCCTTGCTGTTGCGCGACTGCTCGATCTTAAAGATCTTGCCCAGCCCGCCGGACTGCACGAAGGCGCGGCCGGAAACCGAAGGTGCCCAACTGCGCACTTGTGTGCCGATCTGCACGATGCGGTTGTTCGCCTTTACCGCGTTAACCGCCTCGTGCAATTCCTTCAGGTTCATCGCGAGCGGTTTTTCGCAGTACGCGTCCTTGCCCGCGCGCGCGGCGGCAGCGAGTTGCGTGCAGTGCTGGTGGTCCGGAGTGCCGATGATGACCGCGTCGACACCCTTCGATGCCAGCAGGTCCTGATAGCGGACGAACTGCTCGGGTGTGGTGCCGGATGCCTGCTGCACCATCTGGATAGCCTTCTCGCGCTGCTGCTTCCAGGTGTCGCAGACGGCAACCACCTGCGCGTTGCACTCCTTCTGAAATTGCAAAGCCTCCCTGAGCAGCCCCCGGCTGCCGCAACCGATGACGCCCAGGGAAAGGCGGTCGTTGGCCCCCAGGACTCGCTGATAGGAACTAGCGGCTAGCGAGGCCGCCGCGAAAGAACAATTCACAAACTCTCGACGGTTGAGTGTAGACACAATAACTCTCCTGTAAATAGCGGATGATAACACCAACGACCCGGTACTATGCCCGCAGCTAGGCGATCATCTCATCCCAGGTGACCACACGCTTTTCGTAGATCGCCTTGGTGCCCATGAGCGCCTGCAGGGTCGATTCCATGGCCGATTCAGCTCCATTGATGGGCTGCTTGTTGTTCTTCACCGAATCCACCCACGCCGCCAGCGCCATATAGGTGGAATCCTGGCCGCTGCCGGGTATGTCCAGCTTGATCTGCTCGCGCTTCTCGCGGGGCTGCCAGACGCCCTTCACTAGGTCGACGGAGCCTTCGCTGCCGAACACCCTCTCGGCGACACCAGTGAAAGCCGGCGGATCGTAATAGTGATGGCTGAAGTTGATGTAGACGCCGTTGGCGTATTCGTAAATCACGCTGTAGCCGTCCATGCAGGTGCGCCCCGGAGGCTCGTTCTTGAACAGATTCTGGCCGCCGGTGCCATAGGCGCGCAGCGGATGGCCGCCGATCGCCCAACGGAACAGATCCAGAATGTGGATGCCCTGGTCGACAACCATGTCGCCGGACTTGGTACGGTCGTGATACCACGGCGTCGTGCGGGGCAAGCCCTCGCCGCCGTGCCGGATCCCATGACACATGAGTACACGACCGATGCCGCCGTCGTGGATGAACTTCTCAGCGGCGTTCGTCGCCGGGTCGTGCCGCAACTGGAACCCGAACTGAACTATTTTGTCGGAGCGCTTCACCTCGGCCGCCACCGCCCTGCAATCGGCTGGCGTCAAAGCCATGGGCTTCTCCGCATAAAGATGCTTGCCGGCTTCGAGGATGGCGATGTCGAAATCCTTATGCGTCCAGTCCGGCGTCGCCAGGACCACGGCGTCGATGTCCTTGCGCTGATCGAGCATCTTGCGGAAATCCGCGTAGGTCTCGGCCGATCCGCCGGCGTCAGCGACCAGCTTCGCCGCGTTCCCGACGCGCTCGGGGATAATGTCGCAGACGGCCACGACCTTCACCCCGGGCACCTTCAATACGTTTTTCAGAAGCCATGTGCCGCGGTTCCCCGTGCCGACGCACGCCACCCGCAGCGTATCGCTGGGAGATTGCGCGGACACAATTGCGGGCGCGCCCACGGTGGCAATGGCCGCCGCGGGAACGCTCAAGAAAGTACGACGAGTGCAATTTTCCATGTTCTTCTCCAATCCCGAACTATGAATATCCAACTTCTATGTGGCGATGGACCGCGCAAGCCGGAGCTAGCCTGCCAGCGCGTAGATTCGATCCACCACCGTCGAAAGCCTGTTGATCTGCTCCGGGTCTTTGGCGTCGTAGCCGTATTCCGGCGAGAGCCATCCCCGGTAGTCGATCTTGATCAAAGCGTCAACGACCGCCTTCCAGTCTACGTCCCCTTCCATGGGCGGCACGAACTGGTTGGTCCGAAGCCTGAAATCCTTAATGTGCATGCGCTTGATGCGCGGACCCAACGTCAGAATCCAATCCTGCGGGTAGCCGAACTGCAAAACGTTGCCGATGTCGAAGTGGGCCTGCAGCCAGGGACTGTGAAACTGGTCCACGAAAGCGCGCATCTCGAGTGGGCTCAGCAGGAACTTGTTCCACACGTTCTCGAGAGTGAGAATCACCTTTGCCTGCGCGGCATGGGAGATGGTCTTCCTTAGCTCCTCGCCGGTCAGTTTCCAGGTATCCTCGTAGCGGTGCGTCAACTGCGGGCCCGAGCCCACGCGGGAGGGCACCAGCAGGATCGTGCCCGAGTTCAATGCGTAAGCGATGTCGATGGATTTCTTGATCACATCCACACCTTGGGCGCGCACGGCCGGGTCGGGATCATTCAGGGGGCATTTCGAGAACGGGCGCGAGACTGAAATAGTCACGATGGTCACGCCGTTGTCGCGTGCGGCGGCAGCGATGCTCTTGAGTTCGCCCGGAGGCGTGTCCAGGTTGAGCTTGACCCCCATGGTGATTTCGTAGCCGTCGAAGCCGGCGCGCTTGACTTGGCGAAAAGCCTGCGCCAGCGACGCCGATTCCGGAATAATGCCGTCGCAGATGCTCTTCTTGAAGCGCGACCCCGAAGCCGCGGCTGCTGCGGCCACTGCCATGGGTAGTGCGATGATGTTTCGTCGAGTCATAATGACATGCATCCCTTCTTTCTGCCGGGCATAACTAGAGAAGTCTCCGGCGTCTTACCTCGTCCGGCTGCCCGCGCGGGCAACGGGGACGGTGGTGTGGGGCAAGGGGGTGGCGTTTGAATCCCCTTGCCCCCACATTCTTCGCCTTCGCGCCGGCCAGCGTCAGGAACCAGTTCGCATTCGGGCACGCGTCTGGGGACCTGCCATTGAAGCGCTCCATGTGGCCGTTCTGCATCGGCCGGCCCCGAAGAAAGCTATATGCCTCGATGGCCGGGTACTTGCGCGTGAAGCTGTCCATGATCGTCAGCACCCGGAGACTCCGGCCCCTCGCCAGCGAGTCCACGACGAAGTCGATCGCCCATTCCTGATTGCGTCCGGCGAACATTGCCGCCGGCGGTAGCCATAGCGCGGCTTTTGCCTCGCCAACTCAATCATGGCTTGGTGCAGCCGGGCGTTGCGCTCTGGCCGGGGCTCGGAGCGGTATGTGGTGCGATCCAGTTTCAGCAGCGTGCAGGCTTGGCGCTCGCTCTGCCCATGCCCGGCCAGCACGAGCGCCACATGGCGGCGTCGCTCTACAAGCTCCATCCGTTTTCTCGGATCACCGTCTGCAAGACGTCCTTGTCCAGCGGCAATTCGGCCACCAGCTCTTTCAATCTCGCGTTGTCTTGCTCCAGATCGCGCAGCAGCCGGACCTCGTTGACTTCCAGCCCGCCGTACTTCGCCTTCCAGGCGTACAGCGTGGCCTCGCTCACCCCAATCTCACGCGCCAGTTCCTTCGCCTTCCACCCCACCTCCATCTGCTTGACGGCGCCAATCACCTGCTCCTTCCATTCTCGGTGCTTCTCCAGTTCTACCTGGTAGAGATTACCGGAGAGCTAGTCACAAGTCTCCGGTCCTGACGGGCAGAAGTCTCGTTTGGAGGCGGTTTAGTTATTCCTCTATGCTAGTGGCTTCCAACCAAAGCAAGCCGGGCTCCTATCGCTTTCTACTGTAGGGATTTTATAAGCACGAACTTGCCTTGTCAAGAGAAAGATTAACTATTACAATTAGGTGGTTACGTTGATGTGCTAGACTGACCGCTCAGGAGGCCGCGACCGCGCGGGGACGCATCTGAAGATCTCTAAACAATGGTTTCGTCAGATCCTCGGTCTGCTGTACCAGCGGCGCACGGCGACGCGTCGCGAGATCATTCAGGCGACCGCGTTAAACTCCGCCTGCGTCAGCCTGACCGTGCAGCACCTCACAAAGTGCGGCGTGATCCAGCGCATCGGCGAGCTGCGTTCGACCGGGGGCCGGAAGCGGGAAGTGCTGAAGCTGAATTCTGAGACCGCTTATTTCGTGGTAATGGATCTCGAAGGAACGCGCATCCGCATCGGACTGGCGAACTTCCTGGGCGACGTGCGTTACCGCTGGGAGGAAGACGTCAATTACCGGAGCCGGCTGGAAGTCAGGGATCTTCAGCACGGAATCGAGGCGGTGCTGGGCAACCTGGACCCCGCCGAGCGTCTGCGGACGCTGGCGGTGGGAGTGAGCTACACCGGACTGCCGGATTCCTCCGGAGGCATTACGGCGGTCAATCTGGGTTGGAAAGATTTCCCCCTGGGCAAACATCTGGAGCAATTCGTCGACCTGCCCATTTTCTATGCCAACGATGGTGTCTGCAAGATTCTGGCGGAGCGATCGCTGGGGGTCGCGCAGAACTGCGACAACTGCGTCTACGTCATGGCCGGGATCGGGCTGGGTATAGGCCTTTACGTGGGCGGCCGGCTGGTGACGGGCGCGCGGGGACTGGCCGGCGAGTTTGGACACATGACCGTGGATCCGGCCGCCGCCGATCGGTGCAACTGTGGCAAGACAGGATGCCTGGAGGCGATCGCGTCCAGTCCAAACATCGTTCGTCAGTACTTCGAAATGACCGGCCGGACCGGGCAGCACCCGAAGTCTTACCCGGTGACCGAAGTGTTCGCGCGCGCCCGGGCGAAGGATGGCGCGGCGCTCGCGGTCATAGAACGCGTGGGACGCTATCTCGGCCTGGGGCTCGCGAACGTGATAAACCTGCTGAACCCCGAGCTGATCGTCTTGGGGGGCGATTACGTCGAAGGCCAGGATCTGCTGATCCCCTGCATCCGGCAAACGCTCGGGCGGCACTGCCTGCCCGGCCTCTTGGAAGGTGTCGAGCTGAAAGCTAGCGCCCTGGGACATGAGGGTGGATTGAAAGGAGCGGCCTCCCTGGCCTTCAGCCATGCGCTGCAGGACGAGGAGTTGTTGAGGAAAATGACCAGTCCCCTGCAACTGCAGCCGCAAGGATCTGGAAACGAAGACGCCGCGGCGCTTACGGGCGGCGGCAGTGCGAAAACCAGGACAGAACGGAAAGGAAAACCGCATGGAAGAACTAGCCATACGCGGCGGCCCAAAGGCCGTCAGGAATAAACTTGTAGGCTGGCCTCACTTCAGCGAGGAAGCCATTCAATCGGTGGTCGACACGCTGCGTTCGGGGAAGGTGAACTATTGGACCGGACGCAAGGGCATGGAGTTCGAGAAGCGCTTCGCCGAGTGGCAGGGCTCGAAGTACGCCATCAGCGTGGCCACGGGGACGGCGGCGTTGCACGTGGCATTGACCTCGCTGGGCATCGGTCCCGGCGACGAAGTGATTGTGCCGAGCTACACATTCATCGCCACCAGTTTCTCCGTGGTGCAGGCGGGCGCGGTACCGCGTTTCGCCGACGTGAACCTGGAGGACCACTGCCTGAGCGTGGAGTCTGCCGAGCGGTTGGTGAACGAGAGGACCCGGGCGATTATGCCGGTGCACCTGTACGGCAACGTGTGCGACATGGACAAGATCACGGCCTTCGCGAAGAAGCACAACTTGTTCGTGATCGAGGACAACGCAGAGGCCTTCGGCGGTTCTTACAAAGGCAAGAAGACCGGCACGCTGGGCGACATCGCGGGGTGCAGCTTCTGCCAGAACAAGACCTTCACCACCGGCGGGGAAGGCGGCATGGTGACCACCGACAACGAGGACCTGGCGTGGAATGCGCGCAGCTTCCGGGACCACGGCTACGACGTCCAGCAGCGGTTGAGCCTGATGGAGTTGGAACAGAAGCTGCCGTACATCCACAACATGGTGGGGTGGAACTACCGGATGACGGAGATGCAGTCGGCCATCGGTCTGGCGGAACTGGACCGGATGGACAACTGGAATATGCCGGCGCGGCGGCGGAACGCGAAGATCGTGATCGACGCGCTGCGCGCGCGTCCAGAGGTGAAGTACTTCCCGGTAGATACGCCGGAGAGGCAGAATGGCTGGTACGTGCTCGCGTTTTCGCTGGACCTGGAACAGATGAACTGCGACATCCAGGAGTTCGTGCAGGCCGTGGTGGCGGAGGGGGCGCCGTGCTGGAAGGTCTTCTGGCCGCAGTGCCACACGGAGCGGGCGTTCCGGGAACACAATTCGTTCGGGCGGAGCGGGTTCCCGTTCCGGTCGCAGGAATACGCTACGCCGTCGAGCGTGGACTACAGCCAGGTGGAAGTGCCCAACGCGCAGTGGCACGAGAAGCACACGTTCACGTGCTTCGCGTACCCGACATTCACCGAGGACGACATGCACCAGATCGCCGGCGCGCTGGTCAAAGTGATTCAAGCGTATACGAAACTCTGAAACAGCCGGATCGGGCCGCCGGGAGGCTATCCTTCCTGTATCACGTCGAACGCCATCAGGCGGCCCATTTTCTCGATCGCGTCCGCGTAATCGCCGTAGTAACTCACGCGATGCACGATGCCCTTGAATCCGTTCAGGATCTTGCGGGCATTCTTCACGCGCGTGCGAAGTTGGGTGCGGCAGCCCTCAACGCTGGTGACGTTGGCGATCGCCTCGGCGCTGAATGTCACCAGCCGCTTCGGCTCGAGGAAACGGGCCACCGTCATCGCTTCGCCGATCGGCATGAGGACCTGCACGGCGGCGCCCTCGCTGGTTTCCAGATGAGTGCGCAGAATATACGGCTCCGGTGGCGCGCCGATGCCGCGCATCGACGTGGGTGCCGTGCAGTGGCTTTGGATGATCTCGTTGCGGCTGGTATCGATCACCACGTTGAACAGGAAACCCGGCTTTCCGGTGAAAGGCGTGAGCAGCAACTCGGTCATCGTGCAGCCGAGATCGGCTTGGCAGGCGCCGAACAGTCCCTCGTCGTCCAGCCTTGAGAAGGAGATGCACGGATAGCCGGGCAGTTCGCCGCGGTTGATCCCGCCCAGGCAATCGATGGTGATGCCGTTGGAGCCTTCGCGCTCCAGCAGTTCCTTCACGCCCAGGTAGAAACGGGTGCCGCGGTAGATCTGCTCGCGCGACGGCTCGACGATCCGCAGCGCCGCTGCCGCGTAACGGTCGGCCTCCTTGCGCGCGGCGTCTTCGCCGATCCGGTCGTAGGCGGCCTTGAGATCGGCGTACTCGATGTAACGGAACGTCGTTCCGAACTGCCGGCTGAACTCTTCAGCTTGCTTCGAAGGCTTGGCGCCGGGCACCACTACCAGGATCTTGCTCTTGCGCATCGCGTGGATCGTGTGGAAGATGCGCGCGTAGACGTCCAGGTCGTCGTAGTCGCTGGAGGCGAGCACGTCGGCTTTGTTGCCGGCTTGCGCGAATTCCGAAAAGGAGCCCCAGGCGTGGCCGGCGTAAGGACGCACGAACAGCAGCGTGGGCATCCCGCTAGACCCGATGGCCTTCACCATGCCGTCCGAGCCGGAAGTGATGGTGACAACCAGGTTGGCGTCGGTCGCCGCCGGGTCCAGCGATTTTACGTACGCCTCCGCGTCGTCCATCGTGCGGACCAGTTCGCCGCCCGTGAATTTGACCAGTTCCGGATGGCGGCGCTCGATCTCGGCGAGTTTAGCATCGATTTGCGCGCGGGTGGCCTCGACATCTATACCCGGCTTCGGCCAGGTCGGCTTGCGAACCGCGACATAAGCCTTGCGGACCACGGCGGGGCCGGCCCACGGCTTAGACGGTCCCATGCCGCCGAACAGCGGCGAGAACGACGCCGCCGCGGAGCAAGCGCAGAAACTCCTGCGCGAGAAAGCTGGGATCGGATCAGGCATCTCATTGCACCTCGATGAATGGCATCCTGCCGTCCCGGGCGCGACCGCCCAGTCTCGGCTCCCATCCGTGATAACATAGTTGGAGTGGACCCGGCGGCCACGGCCGGCGGAGTGCGCACCCGAAGTTCCGGATTAGAATCTTATGATCATTCTGCTGACTATCGTTCATGTCATTGTGTGCTTTTTCCTGGTAGTCGTCGTTCTGCTGCAAAGCGGCAAGGCGGCGGACTTGGCTGGTGCCTTCGGAGGCATGGGATCCCAGACGGCTTTCGGCCCCCGAGGCTCGGCCACCGTGCTCAGCAAGGCTACCACGATAGCGGCGGCATTGTTCATGGTCACTTCGCTGGTATTGGCTGTTGCCTCTTCGCGCATGTCGGGAGGCGCGCAGACCATCCTCGAAAAGCACGGCGGCACGACGCAGACGCAGCAGCAGAAGAGGGTTCCGGCGCCGACGCCAGCCCCTGCTCCACAGGCGCCTGTAAAGAAGTAAACTGGTATTCGAAAGTTCGCACCGCGGAGGTGGCGGAATTGGCAGACGCACTAGCTTGAGGTGCTAGCGGGAGCAATCCCCTGGGGGTTCAAGTCCCCCTCTCCGCACCATTTTAAGGCCCGTAGCTGCAATCAGTTACGGGCCTTACTTATTTCTTGTGCCGGTTTTGTGCCCGGGTCCACGGCCCGCATGAGCCTGGTGGCCTTTTCCGGCCGCGCCCCGGGCGTCAGCTTCAATACGCGCTCCTTTGGCTCCTCTGCGTCCAAGCGGCACAGATGCAGAGCGCTTACGTCTGTTCGCCATCAGGTAGACTCCATGCACGGCACTGGGTAGGGTTGAGTCACAGAATGCCCCCGCACAGCCGCCAGGGGCGCGTTCCATTGTCTTTTCTTTCGCTCTTCATCTAAAAAGTTTCCAATGAGGGCCGATCTATCAGAGGGAGCATTTACGATGAACAACACCGTTCTGTCGGCTATTCTGTTCCTTCTTGCAAACGCGTGCTTGAGCCTGTACCTCTTGCGGCGCCAAAAACGAAAACTGACAGAGGGTTGGACTTGTACCGGAGCGCCTCCGATGTGCCCGCCGCAGCGCAAGCCTTTCGGTGACCCGGGCGACTCCTCACTGAGTTTGTCTCGCCTGTTTCCGGACGTTTTTACCTCGTCGCCGAGGTCCGCAGATTCGTCCGCATCATTTTCTATGTCCGCCCGAGAATCCGGAACAATATAAACCGCCGTTTCCTCGCGGCGCGGCCTGAGCCTGTGGTTTGGCCACTTCGTGCTCGGAAGTTGGCCCGTCGTGTATTTGCCACCTGCTGCGCCGTGCTGCACAGCGGATCAGGACCCGGCCCCGTGTGCTAGATTGCACTTCATGATGAGAAAGTGTATTTGGCTGTTAGCGGTTTTGTCGGCAGCCGTCCCGGCTCCCGCGCAGGTTTTTCGCTTCACCCGCGAGGATCTTGTGAAGTACACTGCCGGCAATCCGTACGAGCGCTTCCCGGATGGGCGCCCCAAGGTCCCCGACGAGATATTGGAGAAACTGCGCGCCCTTTGCATGGAAGACGTCTGGCCGGTTCTGCGCGCTGCGGGTTTCAATAGCCAATACGAAGGCGGATGGCGATTGCTTCAGCCCGGCAAGAAACTGGTAGGCCGTGCCGTTACCGCGCAGTACATACCTTCGAGGCCCGACGTGCATGACATCGTCGCCAAGGAAGGCGCGGCGGCAGGGCGCCAGGGCGGACAGAACCAGTGGGTCATCGACACCCTTCAGAAAGGCGATGTGCTGGTGGTGGACATTTTTGGCAAAGTCGTGAATGGCACAATCATCGGCGACAATCTGGCCACGTTCATCCACGCGGCTACAGGCGCAGGTTTCGTGATCGACGGCGGGATCCGTGATCTCGAAGGTATCCAGCCCATCGGCATGGCCGGCTACTATCGTGGCGCGGACCCCACGGCTTTCACGGACCTGATGTGCGCCGGCATCAACATTCCCGTGCGCATCGGCAAGGCCACGGTGATGCCAGGAGACATCGTGCTCGGCGACCGCGAAGGCGTCTACTTCATTCCGCCCGCGCTCGCGCAGAAGATCGTCGACCGCGCCGTCGAAACGCGCATACACGACGACTGGACGCAGATGAAATTGCGCACGGGCAAATACAAATCCAGCGACATCTACTCCACTCCCCGCGACCCCGAACTGAAACGCGAGTATGAGGAATATCGCAAGAAGCGCCTCGGGAAATAGCGCTACCTGGTCGCGGTGAGGCCCGGGATCAGCGCGTCGAGGGCCTGGTGGATCTCCTCGACAAAAACGAACTCCATGTCGCGGCGCACGTCTTCCGGGATGTCGCGCAGGTCCTTGTTGTTCGGCTTGGGCAAAACGATGCGCGATATCCCCGCGCGCCTCGCCGCCAGGACCTTTTCCTTCACCCCACCCACCGGCAGCACCAGGCCCGTCAGGGTGATCTCGCCCGTCATCGCGGTGTCCGAGCGGACAGGCTTGCCGGTGTAAAGCGATGTCAGCGCCGCTGCCATGGCCACGCCAGCCGAGGGGCCGTCTTTAGGCACCGCCCCGGCCGGAATGTGTATGTGTAGGCCGGTTTTCTGGAACGTGGCAGCGTCCAGCCCGAAGTCCGCCGCATGCGCGCGCACGTAGCTTTGCGCCGCTTTCGCAGATTCCTGCATCACGTCGCCCAACTGGCCGGTGAGCGTCAGCCCCTGTCCTTCCGGCAACAGGATGGATTCGATGTACAGCACTTCGCCGCCAGCCTCGGTCCAGGCCATCCCCGTCGCCACGCCGGGTGGCAGTTCCCGGCGCGCCTGCTCGGGGAAGAAACGCTCCGGTCCCAACAGGTCTGCGAGGTCCGCGGCTTTCACCTCCACCGGCTCCATTTGCCCAGTGGCGCGGCGCAAGGCTACCTTACGCGCCACCCCTCCGATGGAGCGTTCGAGCTGCCGGAGTCCCGCTTCCCGCGTATAGCCTGAGATCATGCCGACCAGCCCCTCGTCGGTAAAACGGCAATCTTCGTCCGTGAGGCCAGTCTCTTTGAGTTGGCGCGGGATTAAGTACTTCCGCGCGATGATCATCTTCTCCTCGCGGCTGTAACCGGCCAGCCGCAGCATTTCCATACGGTCCAGCAGGGGACGCGGGATCGAATCCAGCGTGTTCGCCGTGGTGATGAAGAAGACCTTGCTCAGATCAAAAGCTAGGTCAAGGTAATTATCCCTGAATGTCTTGTTCTGCTCCGGATCCAGGATTTCCAGCAGCGCCGCCGCCGGATCGCCGCGGAAGTCGTGACCCAACTTGTCCACTTCGTCGAGCATCAGTACAGGGTTGTTGGATCCAGACCTGCGGATGGCCTGCAACACGCGGCCCGGCATGGCGCCAATATAAGTGCGCCGGTGCCCCCGTAGTTCCGCTTCGTCGTGCATGCCGCCCAGGCTCATGCGCTCGAACTTGCGCCCCATGGCGCGGGCGATGGATTGACCCAGCGATGTCTTGCCCACGCCCGGCGGGCCAACAAAGCACAGAATGGGTGCCTTCGCGCCGGGATTGAGCTTGAGCACCGCAAGGTGCTCGAGAATACGCTCCTTTACCTCTGTGAGGTCGTAATGATCGTCGTCCAGAATGCCGCGTGCGCGAGTGATGTCCAACTCGTCTTCGATACTGGTCTGCCACGGCAATTCGCACATGAATTCCAGATACGTGCGGATCACATGGTAGTCTGGCGCCGCCGCTGGCAACCGCTCCAGGCGGTTCAACTCGCGCTTGGCTTCCGTCTTCGCTTCTTCGGTCAAGCCGGCCTTCTCGAGCCGTTCACGAAGCATGTCGACCTCGGCCTGTTCCGGGCTGCGCTCGCCCAGTTCCTGCTGGATCGCGCGCAGTTGCTGCCGCAGGAAGTACTCCCGCTGCTCTTTGCCCATCTCGTTCTGCACGTCGCCGGCAATCTTGCTGCGCAGCTCGAGTACCTGCACTTCGTAACGCAAGTAGGCGTGCATCAGGCGCAGCGCGTCCGCGCGGGTCTGCGCTTCCAGCAGCGATTGCTCCTTGGCCAAATCCAGGCTCAACAGCGACGCCAGGAAGTACACCAGCTTTATCGGATCTTCCGACCCGGCGAGCATCCGGCTGATTTCCTGGCTCGCCTGCGGCTGCGCGATCGTGATCGCCTGCGAGGCAAGCTGCAGAACTTCCCGCTGCAGGGCCTCTACCTCCGGGCCGGTATCCTCTGGCATCGGCATGGATTGCACGCGCGCCCGCAGATACGGTTCGGTCTCGATAATGCCCAGAACGCTCACCCGCTCCAGGCCCACCACCAGGACCTCCAACGCGTGTTCTGTGCGGTTTACTTTGCGGATGGCAGCCCGGGTGCCCACCCCGTAAAGATCACCCTGCTTTGGCACGTCCGCATTTGGATCGCGCTGCGCCACCACCAGGATTTCCTTTTCCTCGGTTCCCAGGGCGGCTTCCACCGCGGCCACCGAATTGGGCCTGCCCACCGCCAGCGGCATGGGCAGGAAGGGAAACAGCGCGCTGTTTTTCAGCGGTAATGCAGGCAGCGTGTTGATGGGTTTCTTTTCAGCCATGTTGCGTCTCTTTCCCGGACGGCATTGCTGCCGAGAATTGTAATTCATCCCGGCCCGCAGCGTGACCCACCTGGACTGTCTGACCGTCTTTCAGCTCGCCGGCCAGGATCTTGCGCGCCAGCGGCGTCTCCACTTCTCTTTGGATGGCCCGCTTCAGAGGTCGCGCGCCGAAGGCGGGGTCGTAACCCGTTTTGACCAGGAACTCGCGCGCCGCCTCGCTCAACTCGAGCACGATGTGACGTTCCGCAAGCCGCGCCCGCAACGCTTCAAGCTGGATGTCCACGATCTTTTTCAGTTGCTCCTCACCGAGCGAGTGGAATTGAATGATCTCATCCACGCGGTTCAGAAATTCCGGCCGGAAGTGTGCGCGCAGGCTTTCCCGTGGATCGCCGTCCACCGGAATGTTGGACGTCATGATGAGAATCGTGTTCTTGAAGTCCACCGTCCGTCCCTGGCCGTCGGTCAGGCGCCCGTCGTCCAGGATCTGCAGCATTACATTAAAGACGTCGTGATGGGCCTTCTCGATTTCATCGAACAGCACCACCGAGTACGGCCGCCTCCGGACGGCTTCGGTGAGTTGCCCGCCTTCCTCGTAGCCCACGTATCCCGGAGGCGCACCGATCAGCCGCGCGACCGTGTGGCGCTCCTGGTACTCGGACATGTCGATGCGGATCATGGCCCGCTCGTCGTCGAACAGGAACTGCGCCAGCGCACGCGCCAGCTCGGTCTTGCCCACACCCGTGGGGCCCAGGAAAATGAAGCTGCCGATGGGCCGCCGCGGATCCTTCAATCCCGACCGCGCTCTAAGCACCGCCTGCGCCACCGCGCCGACGGCTTCGTCCTGCCCCACAACCCTTCGGTGCAGCACCTCTTCCAGGTGCAGCAGCTTTTGCACTTCGCCCTCGAGCAGCCGCGCGACGGGCACACCCGTCCAGCGGCTCACCACCTCGGCGATGTCTTCCTCGTCCACCTCTTCCTTGATCAGACGGCTACCCTTGCTCGCCGCGATGGCATCCGTTTTGGCTTTGAAATCGCGTTCGAGTGAGGCGAGCTTGCCATACTTCAGCTCCGCTACCCGGTTCAGGTCGTAGCTGCGCTCGGCCTTCTCGATTTCTTGCTTGGTCTGCTCGATTTCAGCACGCAGTTTACGCACTTCGCCTACGCTTGCCTTCTCCGCCTGCCAGCGTGCCTGTATGCCCGCCGAGGACGCCTTTGTCTCGGCGAGTTCCTTCTCTAACCGCGCCAGCCGCTCGCGCGAGGCGTCGTCGGTCTCTTTCTTCAATGCCGCACGTTCGATTTCAAGCTGCATCACGCGGCGCGTAGCTTCGTCGAGCTCCGCCGGCATCGAGTCGATCTCCGTACGCAGCTTGGCTGCGGCTTCGTCCACCAAGTCGATGGCCTTGTCCGGCAGGAAGCGGTCCGTGATGTAGCGGTTCGACAGCGTTGCCGCCCCCACCAGCGCGGCGTCCTTGATGCGCACACCGTGGTGCACTTCGTAGCGTTCCTTGAGGCCGCGGAGGATCGAGATAGTGTCCTCGACCGACGGCTGATCCACCATCACCGGCTGGAATCGCCGCTCCAGGGCGGCGTCCTTCTCGATGTGCTTGCGGTACTCGTCCAGAGTCGTGGCGCCGATGCAATGCAGTTCGCCGCGCGCCAGCATGGGCTTCAGCAGGTTGCCGGCGTCCATGGCGCCCTCGGCCTTGCCCGCGCCCACCACTGTATGCAGCTCGTCTATGAAGAGGATGATGTCGCCCTCGGACGATTGCACTTCCTTCAGGACTGCTTTCAAGCGCTCTTCGAATTCACCGCGGAACTTTGCGCCTGCAATCAGCGAACCCATGTCCAGCACCACCACGCGGCGGTGCTTCAAGCCCTCGGGCACGTCGCCGCGCACGATGCGCTGCGCCAGGCCCTCCACAATGGCCGTTTTGCCTACGCCGGGCTCGCCGATCAGCACCGGGTTGTTCTTGGTGCGGCGCGAAAGCACCTGGATCACGCGGCGGATTTCCTCGTCACGGCCGATCACCGGGTCCAGCTTGCCCTGCGCCGCCAGGGCTGTCAGGTCGCGCCCATAGCGTTCGAGGGCCTGGTAAGTCGTCTCGGGAGTGGGGGTGGTAACGCGCTGGTTCCCGCGCACATCGGCCAGTGCCTGCATCAGCTTTTCACGCGTGAGGCCAGCTTCCTTGAGGATGCGTCCGGTCGCGCCGCCGTCCTCTGCCGCCGCGAGCAGAATATGCTCGACGGAAACGTAGTCGTCCTTCAGACGCTTGGCCTCGTCCTCGGCGCCAGTCAGCAGGCGCTGCAAACGGCCAGTGATGTAGATCTGGTCCGGGGGTGTTCCGGCGCCAGTGCTCACCTTCGGCAGCGAATTAAGCGTCTCCGTGAGCCGGCGGTGCACCAGTTCAGGCTTGACCTGCGCCTTGATGAGCAGGGCGGGGACGAGGCCACCGTCCTGCTCAATGAGGGCGGTTATCAAATGCTCGACGTCAATCTGCTGGTGGGACAGTCGCACAGCTAGGGATTGCGCGCTGCGGAGGGCTTCCTGCGACTTCTCGGTAAAGCGGTTGAGGTCCATAATCTCTGTTCTTTAGTATAGCACTATCAGATATCATAAGTCGATAGTTGTTAGATCTCAAGACTGGCACCGCTGCCTAAACCTTCCCCTGAAGCTCCCTCTATCGCCTCAGATTCTCAACTAAATCCAATGGAATGTTAACATTAACATGAACCACGCGCTCTTGCTGTTCTACTGTCACCGAATCGTACAAACGCAGTAACTCCCGTTTTCCATCCGGTGTGGACAGGCGTCCCATCCCGATCAGCCCTTTGATGGCGTCGTGCGTCCGCTTGGCGTCCTGTGGTGTGGAAGTATCAATTCTTGCAGCAAGATCCGCGCTCTTTCGGAGGTCCGCCCAAACCGTCACTCCCTGAATGGAACCGAACACCTGCGGCGGGATGCTCAAGCTGGCAGTTTGCGACGCGGGCAGATTGATTTTGTCGAACAGCCCCGTGGCCACCACCCACACTTGACTGGTGGCCGGAACAGTCGCAACGCGGTCGAGCAGCGTTTTCGGTGGCGCCGGGCCGCGCTCGCGACGGTCGAGCGCAGCACGGAGCGCGGCGGCGGGTCCGGCCAAGGCCGTCGAATCATTCAGGAACACGACGGCGGCCTGCTCGGTACCTGTGATCGTGTAGCCCTTGTAGGTGAGGCGCCGGGCGCCCGCCTGTGCAAGCGACGGTTCTAGTCCGGACGGCGAGAACTTCCCGCGCGCCATAGCCACCGCACTCTTGCCGTCGCTCGCCACCAGCAACTCCCGGACATCCTTGCGGGGATCGAGTCCGGTGCGCTTGGCGAACTCGTCCAATTGGGGTTGCGGCCGCGCCTCCACCCATCGCCGGTAGAACTCGGTCGAGCGCAGCACTTCGGCTTTTACGCCGACCAGCATCACCGCGTCGGGTGGAATCAGGCTGCTCAACGCCGGATCGATGGTGATGGTCTGGGAGGCGCGCCTTTCGCACCCGGAGAAAACCAGGAGCGCCGCCGCAACAAGAGCGGTTTTTCGCATCAGAAATCCTTTTTCGAGAAAATGTACAACGAAAGCGACAAGACGGCAAGGGCGAACAAGCCGCTGGTGGCGAGCGGCATCAGCGAGTCCACGCGGTCCCCGCGCACTAGGTTCAGCGTGATGCGCCCCACGTCGAACACTTTGGGCAGCATCTCATACAGCGCGCGCCAGATCCAACGCGACCACTCCGAACTGAGCAGCTTTTCGGCGATGGTGTGCTGGGCCAGGATGGGGCTCATGAGGCCCAGGCCGATGGTGACCATCGTGCTAACCGCGGCGCTCTCGAACACCACGCCGGTCAATACCACCACCGTGAGCAGCACCGCGAAGATGAAAACCGTCGTGGCGATGGCGTAAAGGAATCCCGGCGACCACACGCCTGTCTTCCAGCCGAAAATCAGCCACACCCCGGCGATCAGGTAGGCCACGTTCAGCCCCACCACGGCCAGGTTGCCCAGGTAGCGCCCCAGCAGGATCTGCCAGCGGCGAACCGGCTTCGAAAGCAGCAATTCGATGCGTCCGGGTTCGAGCACCGTAGGCACCAGGCCGGAACTGGCGAAGACGGCCAGCGCCATGCCCCACGTATAGAGGAATGTCGCGATGCCGCCGTGTACCTGGCGCACGAGGCGGTTCACGTCGGTCATTTTACGGTTGGTCTGGCCGAACAGCGTCACTGTGGCCATGGCGCCTTCAACCACGTCGATCTTCATCAGGAACAGGAAGAACAGGATCAGGGCCGTCGAGAGGCCGAAAAGGGCCCAGAAAATCTTGCGGGCCATGGCCTCGCGGAAAGTGTCGGAGACGAGCGCGCAGCCGGCGATCAGGTCGTGTTTATGCATCGACGGTTCTCACGAAGACGTCTTCCAGCGTGCTGGAAGCGACACTCAGGCTTTCGATGGTGCATTGCTCGGCGCGGAGCAGGTCGATGGCCGCATTGGCCAGCTCACGCGTCGCGAATAGAAACTCCGCCGAGCCGTTCTGCGCCGCCAAACGCGTGGCTTTGGCCCGCAGAGCTTCAATCAGCCGTTCGCCCGCTCCTTTTGCAACAAGCTTGTAGCCGCTGCCGGCGGTGAGGTCTTTCACGGACCCGGTGAGCGCGACCTTACCTTTATGGAGAATGGCGACTTCGTGGCAGTACAGTTCTACTTCCACCAGCAAATGCGAGTTGATGAAGATGGTCGTGCCCTTCAATTCCAGCTCGTGCAGGATCTCCCGTATCCGGCGCCGGCCGATGGGGTCCACGCCGTCCGTTGGTTCGTCGAGCAGCAACAGGGCGGGGGAGTGCATCATCGCCTGGGCCAGTCCCAAACGCTGCAGCATGCCTTTCGAGTACTTGCCGATGCGCACGCCGCCCCAGTTATCCAGGCCGACCAGCTCGAGCAGTTCGGGGATGCGCTCGCGGCGCGGCCCGCGCTCCATGCCGCTCAAGGCGGCGTAGAAATCGAGCATTCCCGCGCCCGTGAAATAGGTGGGGAAGCGGTGGTTCTCGGGTAGGTAGCCAGCCGGCCGCCGTGCCTCCGCCAGGCGCGCGTCGTGGCCGAACAAACGTGCTGCGCCTGCCGTAGGATGAACGGCGGAAAGCAGCAGTTTCACAAATGTGGTCTTGCCAGCGCCGTTTGGCCCGAGTAGGCCGTACGTGGTTCCGCGCGGAACCTGGAGTGTGATGCCGTCAACGGCCCGCACCTCGCGGCGCCTCCACCGCGAGCGGAAGATTTTGGTCAGGCCCTGGGTTTCAATGGCGTAGTCGCCGTTCATATGTCCCAACACTTGGACAACGCACCCGGCTGCGCGCCTGTTCCCTGAGTTTTCTATGCCGGCCGGGAATCGATCCAGCCGCCGCCCAAGACGAGGTCGCCCTGATAAAATACCGCCGCTTGTCCGGGCGTGACGGCCCGCTGCGGTTCGTCGAAGACTACCTCGGCTCTGATGCCACCGTCGATCGCCGCGACGCAGGCCGGGGCAGCGGCGTGTTTGTTGCGAATCTTCACTTCGGCGCGCAGCGGCTTCCGGGGTGCTTCAATCGAAAGCCAGTTCACTTTCGACGCGGTCAGCCGCTTGCATAGGAGTTCTGCGTCCGGTCCGACAATCACCCGCTGTGTGGCGGGATCGGTCGCAATCACATATAGCGGCGCGCCGGCGGCTATGCCCAGGCCGCGGCGCTGGCCCACGGTGAAATTGTGCACGCCAGCGTGCCGGCTGAGGACGCGCCCGTCCACGGTGACGATTTCACCATGCGTCTCGGCGATCGGCGTGCCTCGCTCAGCCATGTAAGCGTTCAGGAACGCCGCGTAATCTCCGTTCGGCACGAAGCAGATCTCCTGGCTGTCGTCCTTCCCGGCGACGGGCAAAGCGAACGTGCGCGCCAGTTTACGAACCTCCGGCTTGGTCATCTCTCCCAGCGGGAACAGCGTGCGGGATAGCTGCCGCTGTGTCAGCCCGAACAGGAAGTAGGTCTGGTCCTTGGCCGGATCGGCGCCTCGCCGCAGTTCATGACGGCCGGTCGCCGGATCGCGTGTGATGCGCGCGTAGTGTCCGGTGGCGATGCGTTCGGCGCCCAACCCGGCGGCGGTTTCCAGGAACTGGTCGAACTTCAGGAAGTTGTTGCACAGCGTGCAGGGGATGGGCGTGCGTCCTGCCAGGTACTCTTCGAGGAACGGCCGCACGACGTCCCTTTCGAACCGCTGCTCGAAATTCAGTACGTAGTAAGGAATGCCCAGATGTTCGGCAACACGGCGCGCGTCATAGACATCATCCAGTGAACAGCAACGCCCTCCTGTCGTACCGGCCGCCAGCCCGGGCAGCCGGCGCTGGTTCCAGAGCTGCATGGTCAGGCCGATCACCTTATGCCCTTCGCGGATGAGCATCGCCGCCGCCGTCGAGCTGTCGACGCCGCCGCTCATGGCCACCGCGATGGTTTGCGTGTCAGGCATAGGCGTCCCAACGGGCCGAAACGCCGCGCAGGCGCGCCACCGCCTGCGCGACCGCTTCGACCAGCGCATCGACTTGTTCCACCGTGTTCGACCGGCCCAGCGAAAACCGCAGGCTCGCGCGGGCGCGGTCGGCGGAAAGGCCCATGGCCGAGAGCACGTGCGAAGGCTCCACCGCGCCGCTCGAGCAGGCCGAGCCGGTCGAGACCGCAAAGCCCGCCAGGTCCAGCGCGATCACCAGCGCCTCGCCCTGGACGCCGTCGAACCAGATGTTGGTGGTGTTCGGGATGCGGGCGGCACGCCCGCCGTTTACTCCCGCCCCCGGAACGCGTTCGAGGATGGCGCTCTCCAAGCGGTCGCGCAACCCGCTCAGGCGCCGCGTTTCGGAATCCAGGTCGCGCCGCGCCGCGCTTGCGGCCGCCGCCAGCGCCGCCGCGCCCGCGACGTTTTCGGTTCCCGCACGACGGTCGCGCTCGTGGTGGCCGCCCCGGATGATGGGTTCGAGGACCGCACCGCCGCGTACGTACAGCGCCCCAACGCCCTTGGGCGCGCAGATCTTGTGCCCGCTGATCGAATAGAGATCCACGCCCAGTGTCCGCACGTCTCCGCTCAACTTGCCGAAGGCCTGCACGCCGTCCGAGTGCATGAGGGCACCGGCTTCGTGCGCGATTGCTGCGATTTCCCCGATGGGCTGTACCACGCCCGTCTCGTTGTTGGCGTGCATCACGGAGACCAGCACGGTGCCCGGACGCAACGCCCGCCGGACGCCCGCCGGATCGACGACGCCGTTGGAATCCGGAGCTAGGCAGGTCACCGTGTGGCCCTCGCGCTCGAGTTCGCGGCAGGCGGCGAGCACCGCCGGATGTTCAATTGCCGTAGTGATGATGTGTGCCGTCCGGTGGGCCGCACGTACCACGCCGAACAGCGCCAGATTGTCGGCTTCCGTGCCGCCACTTACCAGCACGACTTCGTTCGCATCGCATCCCAATACGCCGGCCAGATCAAGGCGGGCCTGTTCGAGCTTCTGCTTGGCCGCCTGGCCGTAATAGTGGATACTGGAAGCGTTCCCGTGCGTCTGGCGAAGACACGCGACCATCGCATCCAGCACCTCGCCAGACACGGGTGTCGTCGCGTTATGGTCAAAGTAGAAGCGATTCACGGGAAGTTACTTTCATCTTAGCAGCCTATGCCACGAGCGACCGCGCGCGAACCTTTGATAACGCTAACCACGGATTTCGGCCTGGACGATCATTTCGTCGGCACGATGAAGGGCGTGATTCTGTCGATCGCACCGCGGGCGCGCATTGTGGACATTACTCATGCGGTGAAGCCTTTCGAAATCGCTGAGGGTGGCTTCCTGCTTGCCGCCGCGGTTCCCTACTTTCCGCCGAAGACGGTTCACGTGGCGGTGGTCGATCCGGGCGTAGGTACGTCGCGGCGACCCTTGGTAGTTGAATCCGGCGGCCAGTACTTTGTCGCGCCCGACAACGGATTGCTGTCCATGATTTACGAACGCGCCAGGTGCAGAGTGCGGGCCGTCACCGCGCGCCGCTACTTGTTGGACCGTGTCAGCGCGACTTTTCACGGACGCGACGTTTTTGCGCCGGTGGCGGCGCACCTGGCCGTGGGGACCCCTGCGGCGCGCTTCGGCAAGCGCATCGACGACTACCTGCGGCGTGACTTCCATAAGCCTGTGCACACGGGCAAGCGCATCTGGACCGGAGCCATCCTCCACGTCGACCACTTCGGCAACATTGTGACCAACTTCCACGCCGGGGAGTTCGCCCACCTCGCCGGGCGCCCCTTCGCCATGAACGTGGGCTTCGAGCGCACCACACGGCTGGCTGCCACTTACGCCGACCTCGCGCCCGGCGAACTGGGACTGGTCGAGGGCAGCACCGGGTACTACGAGATCGTCTACAACCAGGCTTCCGCCGCGGAGAAACTCGGCGTGGCCGTGGGAGCGCCGGTCGAATTGACCGTGTGGTAGCGGCTCACTCGTAACGCAGCGCTTCGACCGGGTCCAAGCGCGACGCTTTTACCGCCGGCCACGTGCCGAAGAACAGACCCACCAGCACGGATACGGAGAAACCTGCTATCACGGCCCACGCCGGCACTTCCGAGGGCAGGCTGGGGACCAGGGCGCTCACCAGGAACGTCACCGCGATGGCGAAGATCAACCCGAGCGCCCCTCCCGCGCCGGTAAGGGTGACGGCTTCGATGAGAAACTGCGCCACAATGTCGCCGCGGCGCGCGCCGATGGCCTTGCGCACTCCGATTTCCCGCGTGCGCTCGGTGACGCTCACCAGCATGATGTTCATTACGCCGATGCCGCCTACCAGCAGGCCAAGCGCGGAAATGGCGATCGATACCAGAACCACCATGCCCGTCACCGAATCGAACTGCTTGATGATCTGGTCCGCGGTCGAAATGTTGAAATCGTTCTCCCCGCCCGCAGGCGTGCGCCGCACGCGGCGCAGGATATTTTCGATCTCCTCGTAAGCCTGCTGGCGCAGGCCGGGCCGCGCCTTGGCCGTGATGACGAAGCGGTCGATCTGCGGGTAGCGCACGCGTGCGGTTGACAGGGGAATGCGGACCTCGCGATCCAGCCCGTTTTCTCCGAAAAACCCGCCCTTGGCCTTTTCGAAAACGCCGATCACCCTGTACTCGGCGCCGTCCACCAAAATGGTGCGCTCCAGCGCCCGGCCGTCGGGGAACAGCGCCTCGGCGATGTTGGCCCCGATGACGGCGACGCGCGCTCCGCGGCGTTCCTCCTCGGCGGTGTACACCCGTCCCAGGCGCATCTCGCGCGGAGAGATAGCCGCCATGTTGGATGTGGATCCCGAGAAGAAGAAGTTGTCGGTCTCGTAGCCCGAAACACGCACCACCATCGAACTCCGCTCCACTGTGGTCGGGATGTAAAGGGTGATCCCGGCTTCCTCGACCGACGGACAGAAACGTTGGATGATCGCGGCGTACTCGGGCTCGATCGCCTTGCGGCGCTGTTCCTTGGGCGGGACGCGGGAGGCGTTGGGATCTCCGCTTGTCTTGGCGACAAAAACGTTATTCGGCCCCAATTCCTCGAAAAACGTCACGATGCCTTTGCGCAGTCCCGTGAGCAGGCTCGCCACCGTTACCACCGTGGTGATGCCGATGACGATCCCCAGCACGGTGAGCAGCGAGCGGAACCGGTGCGTCCACACCGCCGAGGTCGCCATCCGCACGTTTTCGCCGAAGGCCAGCCGCATGGCTCACTCCGCCCTCAGGGCCGCCACGGGATCGAGCTTCGAAGCCCGCGATGCCGGATACCAGCCGCTGGCGATGCCCACGGCGCTCGAAACGAACACCGCCAGCAGGACATAGAACGGAGTGATGCGCATGCTGATGTCGAAGGCTCGCGAGAGCACCTCCGTCATCGCCGTGCCCAGACCCACCCCCACGATGCCGCCCACCATGGACATGAGCACGCTCTCCAGCAGGAACTGCAGCATCACGTCGAAACGGCGTGCGCCCAGCGACTTTCGCACGCCGATTTCGTGCGTCCGCTCGGTGACGCTCACCAGCATGATGTTCATGATCACGATGCCTCCCACCACCAGCGAGATGCAGGTCACCGGCACCACGACCGCCGAAATCATGCCCAGGATTTGGTCGATCATCGTCCGTACGGCATCCGGCGTGACGACCTCGAACGTGTCGGCTTTGTTGGGCGGCGTCTTGAAACGCGCGCGCAGTGCCACGCGCGTAATGTCGATGGCCTCGTCCAGCTTCAGGCCGAGTTCCGGCCGCGGCCGCGCGAACACAGCGATGGACTGGCCTGTGCCGAACATGCGCGTGAACACGGTGTAAGGGATGTAAATCTGGTTATCCTGGCTTCTACCGAAGGCAGAGCCGAGTTTCTCCTGCTCGCCCAATACCAGGAAGTCGATGCCGCGGATCTTGATTGTGCGCCCCACCGCCGGTGAGCCCGGAAACAGTGCGGTACGCGCATCGTACCCGATCACACAGACCGCTTGCCGCGTACGCTCCTCTTCCGGCGTGAAGAAGCGTCCGTCCACCAGCGTGACATCGCGAATTTCCGGCAGATTGGCGCCCGCGCCCAGCACTACGGCGTCTTCATATTTCAATCCGGCCTGGCGGACCTCTTCGGCGCGCTGCCGGTACGGACTGTACAGAATCCGGTCGCCGGTCAACGCCTTCAAGTACTGATAATCCTCGGCCCTGAGTCGTTTATTGCGGCGGAGTTTTTGGAGATACTCGCGCATATTGCCGGCCGTGCCGACCTGCGCGACCAGATAGCTCTCACTCCCGAAGATCTTCGATGTGCTCTGTTCGGCGTACAAGCCCAGGCCTTCGATGGCCGCGCCCACCATCACCACGCTGCCCACGCCGATAATAATTCCCAGCAGAGTCAGGAAACTTCGCAGCTTGCGGGCGCGAATCGAGTCCACGGCCAGTCGAAAAGCGTTCGCCAGCGTACAAACGGACCTCTCGAACCCAGCACGGTATACGCCCATACCTTTTATCTATCATCCCCCCAGGGATGCTTCCGGGGCAACGCTTTCGGTAGCATATTAGGTGCGCATCTGCGGATATGCCGGACGCTGCCCCATCCGAATACGGCCGTTGGAGCGCGGGAGAAGGTTCGCCCGCAATCGAGTATTCATGCACGGTACTGGATGACATCCGGTTGCTCGTGGTGGATGGTTTGCACCGGCTTAGCCGGGGCGGCATCGAAATGGGCGGCATTTTGTATGGAACGCGCTCGGGCCGGCTCTTGCGGATTGAGGCGCAACGTCCCATCGAATGCGAGCACGCCCACGGACCGTCCTTTACACTTTCGGATAACGACGTTGCCGCAATGGAGCGCCAACTGGCCGCGCCGGCTCCTGCGGCGGGTTTAGCGCCTGTGGGTTGGTACCACTCCCACACCCGGAACGGCATCAGTTTGTCCGAAGAAGACCTGAAGATCCACAACAGGTTCTTCCCGCACCCTTGGCAGGTCGCTCTCGTGTTGCACCCGGAAAAGTTCGGGCCAGTCACCGCCGGATTCTTCTTGCGCGAGGCGGACGGTTCGATCCGCCGGGAGTCGAGTGGCCGGGAGTTTGAAGTCCTGCCCTTGGAGACCCGCGGCACCGTCGGGCCTGCAGCCTCCGCCGCTCCGCCTACGACGCCGTCCTCCCGGCCCAACTCGCAGATCCTCATGCCGGGCAGGACGCCGGGTGTCGAGCCCACGCGCGATCTGCCGCCGCGCATCCTGGAGCCGTCCGGGGCCCCCTCGCAGACCGATTCGGAAAAACTCGGCGCTTTCCTCCAGCGGCTGGAGCCAAGGCGCAACCGGGCGACGCGCTGGACCGTCGCGGCGCTGCTCTGCGCAGCCGCTTTCTTTCTGGGTTTGGGGGCCCGCCCGTTCTGGTCGGCACACCGAGCGCCGCAGACGATGTCGCTGCGGGCGTTCGACCAGGGGGGACAGTTGCGCATTGAATGGGACAGCACCGCGGCGCCGGTGCGCGCGGCACGCGGCGGGATGCTCGTAATCGTCGATGGCGGCGATACGGCCAATATTGCGCTCGACCGCGAACATCTCATCTCCGGCGGCATCAGCTACGCGCGGCGCACCTCGGACGTGGACATTAGGTTAAAAGTGGTGGGCCCCAGCCAAACCGTGCAGGAAGTCACGCGGTTCGTAGCTCCGCCGGCACAAACTCAAGATAGAGGAGCCCAGTAAGCGTGGACGGGCACGAATCCAGGCAGGAAGGCTTTGCGAAGTGGGCCGCCGATTTCGAATACCTGCGCGGGCTGTTTTGCGAAACGCTGCGCGGCGACGGCGATGCCGAACTCGCGGATTTCCTGGAGGTTTGCTTTCACGAAGAGGCCGGCGGCGCGGGGCCGCTGTCGGCGCGCCACTGCCAGGCGCTCAGCATCGCGTTCCAACTCCTCAACATCGTCGAAGAGAATACCGCCAACCAGTACCGCCGGCGCGCCGAGGATCCCCGGCGCAGGGAAGGGGAGCGCGGTCTCTGGCTCTATAATCTCGGCGATCTGGTCCAGCGCGGCTTCGATGAAGCGGCCGTGCGCCGGGTGCTCGAACAGGTCTCTGTGGAACCGGTGCTGACCGCGCATCCCACCGAGGCCAAGCGCGCCACCGTTCTGGAGCACCATCGCACCATCTACCTGATGTTGGTGGAGCGCGACTCGCGGCACTTCACCGACGTCGAGATCTCCATCTACGAGCACCGGTTGAAGGCCGCGCTCGAGCGCCTGTGGCGCACCGGCGAGATCATCCTGGAACGGCCCGACGTTTCAAGCGAGTTCCGCAACACGCTCTATTACCTGGAGCACGTGTTTCCCAGCGTTGTCGAATTGCTCGACCAGCGGTTTCAACACATCTGGCGCACGACATTTCACAGCGCGCCGCCGCGGCTGCCGCAATTGCGCTTCGGTAGCTGGGTGGGAGGCGACCGCGACGGTCATCCTTTCGTCACCAGCGAGGTGACCAGCCGCGGCCTGCGCCGCTTGCGCCAGGGCGCGCTCGATGGTCTCGGGGACCGCCTGAAGCGGTTGGGCGCCCGCCTGAGCCTTGCCGAACCGGAGAACGGCGGAGTGCCGGATCTGACACGGCGGTTACACGAGATCTCCGGCGGCCTCGGCGAAGCCGGCCGCGACGCCCTGGCCCGCAATCCCGGCGAGCCCTGGCGGCAGTTGGTAAACCTCATGCGTGTGCGCCTGGAGAGGGTGGACGGCGGCACGGGGACTTCCGGCGGGTACCGCTCGCCGGGCGAATTGCTCGAAGACCTCGAAGTGCTCGAAAGGTCTTTGCGCGAGGCGGGCGCCGGAGAAGTCGCCGACATGGACGTGCGCCCGCTCGCGGCGCAGGTGCGCGTGTTCGGCTTCCACCTGGCTACACTGGATATCCGCCAGAACAGCGCCTACCACGACCGCGCGGTGGAAGGGTTGCTCCGCGCCGCGGCCTTCCCGCGCTGGAACTATTCCGAATGGACCGAGGAAGAACGCCTCGCCTTTCTCAACCGCGAACTCCAGACCCCGCGCCCGTTCACCGGCCCGCACATGCGCCTCACCGAAGAAGCCGGGCATGCGGTGGAACTGTTCCGCGCCTTGCGCGCGCACCTGGACAGGTACTCCCCCGAAGGCGTCGGGCCGCTCATCGTGAGCCAGACGCGCGGCGTGGCGGACCTGCTGGCCGTCTACCTGCTCATGCGGGAAGCCGGCCTGCTTGTGGAGGTGCCTGGCGGCCTCGCGGCGGAGATCCCCGTCACTCCACTGTTCGAAACCATCCACGACCTCGAGCGCAGCGAAGGGGTCGTCGCGGCTTTCCTCGATCACGACGTCACGCGGCGCACCTTCGAGCATCTGGAGAGGCGAGACCGGCGCGGCGCTCACGAACTGGTGGTGATGCTCGGTTACAGCGACAGTAATAAGGATGGAGGCATCCTGGCCAGCCACTGGGGCATCCATCGGGCCGAGCGCAACCTGGCCCGGCTGGCGCGTGAGCGCGGCCTGCGGGTGGCGTTTTTCCACGGCCGCGGCGGTACCGTCGGGCGTGGCGCGGGCCCGATCCACGCATTCCTGGAAGCACTGCCGGGCGGGTCGCTCATGGGCCGCATGCGCGTCACCGAGCAGGGTGAAGTGATCGCGCAGAGATACGCCAACCGCGTCACCGCGACTTATCACCTGGAGCGCCTGCTCGCCGGGGTCACGCGCACTACCTTGCTGCACGAACACTGGGATGAGCCTCCGCACCCGCTGGAACGCTTCTGGCCCGCGGTGGTCGAGAGAGGCTTCCAGGCCTACCGGCGGTTGGTTGAACGCGATGGTTTCGTGACCTTCTTTCGCCAGGCCACGCCCATCGACGCCATCGAGCGCACGCGCATTGGATCAAGGCCCGCGCACCGTACCGGCAGGCAAACCATCGAGGATCTGCGCGCCATTCCGTGGGTGTTCAGTTGGAGCCAGGCGCGTTTCCACCTGCCGGGCTGGTATGGAGTCGGGTCGGCGCTCGAATGGCTGCGCGCTGAGCATCCGCGCGAGTGGAGCGAGCTTTGCGGCCCCATTCGCACGTGGCCGTTCCTGGCTTACCTGCTTGAGAACGTCGGCGCCGCGGTGCTGATGGCCAATCCCGGCGTCATGCGCATGTACGCCTCGCTGGTCGAGAATGCTGCGGTGCGCGACAATATCCTGGGAGCTATCCTGGCCGAGTACGAGCGGACGCGCGCTCTGATCGACGAGCTTTTCGGTGCCCCCGGCGAGACGCGGCGCCCCCGCCTGATGCTCGCCATCAGCTTACGCCGGCAAGCCCTCCTGCGCCTGCATGAAGAACAAGTGCGCCTGCTGCGTGCCTGGCGCGCCGATCCGCGCGAGGACACTCTACGTGAACTCCTGCTCACCGTGAACGCCATCGCCATGGGCCAGAAGACCACCGGCTAGAAACTGCGTGTGGGGCAAGGGTTCAGCCTGCCTCCGCTTCAGAAAGAGAACTGCACCGACTGCAGCATCTGGTTGAAGGCCCGGTCTACGTATTGACGCTCGCTGTCGGGCGCGATGAACACGATGTACATGATCCCGTTCGGATGCGCCACTGTCACCACCCGGTCCACTTCTGTCTGGCCCTGGAAGATCGAGTTGGCGTAAAGCGACGTAATGATGGCGCTCTTTCCGCCGACGCGGGCCTCCACCGGCATGTCGCGGCCGGCGCGCATGCTGGGATCACCGCCGCGAAGCTGTGAGATCAGTTCGTCAGTCGCCTGCCACAGGCTGACATTGGCGTTCTGCGGCTTGTAGAAGGCCACGATCGCGCCGTATCCCACGCTCAATCCGTTCTGGCCCTGCTGCACGCCGGAGGACGGGGCGATCGTTACGCTCGAATTATCCTGGCTGGGAGCGGTCTGCCAGTTTTCAGGATAAGATATACGGAATTCTTTCCCTTGGAATTGCTGCATGCGTCCCGAGGGGCGGCTGTTCGGAAGGGACAGTCCGGCTGTGGTCGTTGCGGCTCCGCCTTGCTGCTGTCCTTGCGCCTGTTCTTGTGCCTGCGCCTGCGCCATCGTCTTCTTCGGGGCAGGTATGCCGGCGACAATGGATTTCATTCTGGCCAGCTGTCCGCTGTCTCCCGCGTAGTTCCGCTGGGGCATCTGTTTGATCATGTCCTGGATGGCTTTCATCCGGTTGCCGGGATTAGGGTGATCCGAGAGAAACTGCGGTCCCCGCTGTCCGCCGGAGGCTTCCAGTTTCTCGAAGAAGCGGGCCATCTCCACAGGGTCGTAACCGGCTTGCGCGGCAATCTGCGCGCCCATCAGGTCGGCCTGTGTCTCCGCCGTGCGCGAGAACTTCAACAGAAGAGAGTTCGCTCCCAAGCCGATTCCGAGTTGGCCGAGCTGCCCCAGAATGCCGCCGCCCATCTTCTGGCTGGCGAGCAGGGCGGGTAGCTGAATCAGGTTCGCCTTGCTCACCTGATTCGTCCCGTGCCGCAGGGCCACGTGCGTGATCTCGTGCGCGAGAACGCCGGCTATCTGTGCCTCGTTATCCGCGGCCGCGATCAGGCCGGTGTGAACGAAAGCCGGACCTCCCGGCAGCGCGAACGCGTTGATGCTCTTGTCGTTGACTACCTTGAATGTGTACGGGTATTTGTCCGCTTGCGGCTGTGCCGCAAGCTTGTTCCCGATGCTGGTGATGTAGTCGGTCAGTTCCTTGTTGTTCACTATCTCGACTTGCTTCTCGATCTGGGCCGCCGATTCTTTACCCAGTTGGACGTCCTGCTCCTTCGAGAAGAGATTGAACCCGGGTTTGAATTGCGGCAGTTGCGCGAAGCCCGGCACTACCACGCAGAAAAAGAGTGCTACCGCCGCCGTTCCTTTACGCATTCCACGCATTCCCATTGTCCTCCCTACTGCCACCTTACCTCCGGCTCGGAGACGTTGCCAGTGAGCGTCAGGAAGCCGGCTGCAGGTTGCCCTTCGAATCTTCCCAGTGCGGCATCCAGGCGAGCGCCACCAGGCGTACCTGGATGTTGGTCTTCTTCAGCTTCACCGGTACGGTCTCGAATACCTCCGTCGCCGGACTCATCGCCGCCTCTAGCGCCTGCGTCTCGCAGTTGAACTGGGCCTCTAGATCCGAGAGTTGCTGCTTGAGCGCTTCCACCGTTTCCGCCGCGCGCGCCACGTCTTGGGTCTCCTTCCACGTACGGCTTCCGGCACGGGCTGCGGTCGCAGCGCGTCCCATGGTGGACGTGCTGACCGCTTTCCTCCCAAGAAAAGCGCCCAGCAGTGTCGCGCCCACGCTGATGGCGGTCTGCATTTTCTGGGCGCTGGCCTGCTCCCGCTCGCGCTCCACGGTCTGCTCGGCGCGGCGGATCCTCTCTTCGAGGGCGGCCATCTTCGGCGCGTAAGCCTTCCGCAGCCTTTCGACGCCCTCATCGCGTTTTTCCCGGCCGGCCAACTGGAGCCTGGCGCGGAAGTCGCGTTCCGATTCTCCCGGCTGCGAAACCTCACCTAGACTCGTACTCCTCAAGATGTCGAGCGTCTGGCTTCCGTACAGCCATGCCACCAGGTCACGGCTCCAGGCTGCGTAGTTTTTGGCCTTGGATGCTTCGGGCGGAAGAGCCCCGAACGCGGCATCCTCGGCCGGTTCGCGCTCCAGATCCTCGACGGCAAACCGCGCTTCCTCGCTGTTTTGCCAGTCCACCGCGACGGCGCCTGACCCAATGGCCGTCAACAGGGTGAGGTCCCTCGGGCAGTCCACGTTCGTCTTGGTATCCACGAAACGCACTTGGGCGGAGCCAAGGAGCATCGGCTCGTAAAGCAAACGGGAGCCGGCGGGACACGCGCCCCGCGCTGGCACAAAGTACTGTGCAACTTCCGGAGGCAGGACGGGCCGCGGCGCAGCCTCCGGGGATGGCTTGGCGGCGGGCGCGGAGGGCACCGCGGCCGCCGGCTGGCTCCGCGCCGACATCAGCGTCTTGATCTGCGCCCGCGTCAGCGGCCCGCGCAGATAAGACATCACCCAGCGCGTTTCGAACACCACCGGCACGTCTTCGTGGACGTTGTTCATCAGGAACACGCGATTCGTGAGTTGCGAAAGAATCTGCTCCATCCGCTGCCGGTCGACGCCGGCTGCCGCTGTTTCGAGTCCGTCCAGGACGCGATTGCGGTCGCGCTCCGTCTGGAGCCGTCCGATGAACCAGGTCCCGGCGTTCGCCAAACCCTTATAGTCAAGGTCCACCGGGTTTTGCGTGGCCAGGACCACCCCCACTCCGAACGCGCGGGCCTGCTTGAGAAGAGTCAGCAACGGCTGCTTGGACGGCGGATTGGCCACCGGCGGGAAGTAGCCGAAGATCTCGTCCATATAAAGGATCGTGCGCAGACTGGTAGTCCCGGACTGCATTCGCATCCAGCCCAGCGTCTGGTTGAGCAGCAGCGAGACGAAGAACATGCGCTCGCTGTCCGATAAGTGCGCGATGGAGAAGATCGAGACGCGCGGCTTGCCCTGCGCTGTGTAAAGCATGCTCGCGATATCCAGCGGCTCGCCTTCCAGCCACGCCTCGAAACCGGGCGAGGCCAGCAGGTTGTTCAGCGCCATCGAAAGCGCGAACCGCTCCTTGGCTGGGTAGAACGCTTCGACGTCGAGCACTCCGATGCGCGTCATGGGCGGCGTCTGCACCGCCTGGATCAGCGCCGCCAGATCCAGGTCTTTCCCCTGCTTCCAGGCGTTCGTCAGGATGGTGGCCAGCAGGATGTGCTCCCGGCTCTGCACGGGGTCCGCCTCCATGCCGAGCAACCCCAGCAGCGCGCTGGTGGTGGCGTTGACCCGCTCGCGCAGCAGTTCCGGATCGTCTACAATCCCGGGACCCGGCGCGGAGAACGATTTCAGGATTGAGACCGGCAGGCCCGCGGTGCTGCCCGGAGTGTACACGGCGAAATCCGCCGCGTCTTTCAAACGCCGGATCCGGCTGGCATCCTGCCCCCAAGAGGCCAGCCCGTTTTTCCACAACTCGGCTTGCTTTGCGGCAAACTCCTCGGGAGCCATTCCCTTTCTGCGCGCGTCGTCTTCGTTGATCCAGGGCAGGAAATCTCCCGGCGCCAGGTCCGGGAACGTCAGCAGCAGGTTGGAGATGTCCCCCTTGGGATCGATGACCAGCGCCGGAACCCCGTCGATGGCGGCCTCCTCCAGTAGCGCGATGCACAGTCCGGTCTTCCCGCTGCCCGTCATGCCGAAACAAACCGCGTGCGTGACAAGGTCCTTCGAATCGTAAAGGATAAGGCCGTCCCCAGCCTTGCCGGCGGCCGGGTCATAGATCCGGCCGAGGTAAAAGGATCCAAGTTTTTCGTAGTCGATCATGGGCGTCTGCAATTATACCCCCGGCGCTCATCCTGGCTGCCGCTTTATCGCTTGCCTGCAGCGTCTTGACAGGCGGCGCAGCATGGGACGACGATAGTCGGCATATGTGGACGAGAAGACTGGGCACGTTCTGGGTAGCTGTGTTCTGCTGCAACCTTGCCTTGGCCGACGTGATCGTCATGAAGAACGGTGACCGCGTTACCGGCAGCATTGTCAAGAAGAGCGGTAAAGAGATCACCATTAAGACCGACAAGTTCGGCGTCGTCACCACCTCCTGGGAAGACGTGGAGTCCGTGAAGGCCGACAAGCCGGTGAACCTCGTCCTGGAGGACGGGCGGACGATTCAAGGTACGATGGCGACGGTCCGCGACAAGATCGAGGTGACGGCGAAGGATACCACCCTCACCGTGGCACCACCCGACGTCGCCACGATCCGTGATGCCGCCGAGCAGCAGGCCTACGAGCGGTTGTTGCACCCTGGCTGGGGTCAACTTTGGACGGGAACCGGCACCATCGGTTTCGCCGGCACCAGCGGCAATGCAAAGACGTTGACTTTCACCACCGGAGTCAACGCCGCCCGGGTCACCAACACCGACAAGACATCGCTGTATTTCAACATCATCAAGGCCTCGGCCTTGATCAATGGCAAGAGCGCTTCGACTGCCCAGGCCGTCCGCGGCGGGCTGGCCTACGGCCACGACCTGAGCCCGCGATTGTTCGTGAACGCGTTCAACGATTACGAATATGACAGGTTCCAGGACCTGGACTTGCGGTTCGTGCTCGGCGGCGGCTTCGGCTTCCACGCTGTCAAGACGGAGAGGAGCCGCCTGGATCTGCTCGGCGGCGGTGCCTTCAACCGGTCCAGCTTCAGCAACTCGCTGGTTCGGAAATCCGCCGAGATCTACTGGGGAGATGAATACAGTCTGAAGCTCAACGCCGCTACCAGCCTCGTGCAGAGCTTCCGGATGTTTAACGACATGTCCAACGCCGGCGATTACCGTGTGAACTTCGACGTCGGCGCCTCCACGAAGATCTCAAAATGGCTCACTTGGAATGTAAGCTTGAGTGACCGTTATCTGAACAACCCTGCTCCGGGCCGTAAAACCAACGATCTTTTGTACACCACCGGCCTCGGAATTACTTTCGCGAAATAACCGGCATCGGGTACTCCGCATGCCTGGACGAGGAGATCAAAAATGGATCGCCTGGAAGCCCTCAAGCAGAAGTACGATTCCGTGCTACAGCTCATCGCGCGAGGCGGGGTTCGTCTCGACCACTTGCATGTGCAGGACGACAAGCTCTTCATGCAGGGCGCGGCATGCTCTGACGCCGTCAAGAACGACGTCTGGAATCAGATCAAGGCCGTCGATCCTTCCGCCTCCGACATAACCTGCGATCTCAGCATCGACCCGAGCCTGCCGGCTCCGCCGCCGCAGGAGACCATCTACACCGTTGTAGCCGGAGACTCGCTTTGGAAGATCGCCGCAAAGTTCTACGGCAAGGGACATCTCTTTAAGAAGATCATCGAGGCCAACCCGGACAAACTGGTTGACGAAAACACCGTCATCCATCCCGGCGACCAATTGAAGATTCCGCCTGTCGATTAGGCGTCCGGGCCATTACGTCTCACCAGGCTCTTGCCGCACGTTCGATGTTTTGCCGGCACTGGGACGCCGGAGGTATTGTATTGAGCAGGGCGGCCCCTCCACAGGCCGCCCGTTGGAGAGCAAACCATGACAACAGGTTTGAAATGGATGGTCCTGGCCGCCGCTGTCATGGCGGCGCAAGCCCAGGTTTCCGATCAGATTCGGCGCGCCACGATCAGCGGATCGGGCGGCACCTCAGGCAAGTGCACCATCGAGGTGCGCGTGGACATCTCCGCGGAAGTGGATATTTACGGCGACTCTGGGCGGCTGCGGACGTTGGCGGGCCAACCCGCCACGTGGGTCCGCCTGGACTGCAGTAGTCCCCTCCCCTACAACATGTCGGATTTCCGGTTCACGGGAATCGATGGCCGCGGCAGCGTGAAGTTGCTACAGGATCCGCGCAACAATAACTCGATGGCAGTCATCCGCATTGACGATCCGAAATCTGGTTCGGAAGGATACACGTTTGACATCGAGTGGAGTGGCGCCTCTGGCGGTTCCCCGACGGACGGCTTCGCCACCAACGGCTACACGTCATCGACCACGGGGACCTCTTCATCGACGACTGCCGCGCCGGTAGTCGGTACCCGCGGTACGTACTTTCCCCGCAGGAGCATGGGCCGCGGCATGACAGCCGAGCAAGCCATCGACCTCTGCCGGACGGAATTGCGTACCCGCAGTGAACGCGACTACGGCATGCGGAACATCGACATCACCGCCGCCGCGGTGGACACGAGCCAGGGCAGGAGCGATTGGATCACCGGCACCTTTAACGATCGCGGCGGAGCGTATCGGCGTCGCGGAACCACGGGTGGCTACCGCTTCAACTGCGCCGTGGACTACAGTTCGCGCCAGGTGCGCACTCTCGAAATCCTACGCGCCGACGGCGGCGTCGTGCAGCCGCTGTCCACGTCCGGCACGACTACCACGTCCACTACCGGGACGTACGACCAGAACCAGGTCTACCGCGCCTGTCAGGACGCCGTCGTCGCCCGCACCAACCGCGACGGGTACCAGAACGTGAATTTCACCTCCACTGCGATTGATACGACTCGCAGCGGCCGGGTCGCCGGCATTATTACCGCCACACGCGGACCGGTCACCGATACCTTTGACTTCGCCTGTTCGATGGATTTCAACGCTGCCCGCGTGAACAACGTGGAATTGAATCGCCGGTAGACAACGAGAGTAGTTGTGGGAAGAAGTTTGGCGCGCTCCCGCGCGCGTTGACAAGGAGGCTCATATGCTGCATCTCTTGTGGATGTGTATCATCGGCCTGGTGGCCGGTGCACTCGCCAAACTCATCATGCCCGGAAAGGATCCCGGCGGCATCATCGTTACGATGCTGCTCGGCATCGCCGGGTCCCTCGTAGCTGGTTATCTCGGACGTGCTGTGGGGTGGTACCAGGCAGGCCAGGGCGCGGGTCTGATCATGTCGGTGGTCGGAGCCATTCTGCTCCTCGCCATCTACCGCCTGTTCAGGAAGAGCACCGCCTGAGCGCGTCCATCGGCTCTGTATCGGTAAAGGAGCATCCATGGGGCTGTTCGATGAGATCGCGAACAAGTTGAAGGGCGGTACCGAAGGCGGCGAAGGCGGCCAAACGCTGGTCACTTCGATCCTGGAAATGCTGAGCAGCCAGCAGGGTGGGCTTTCCGGCTTGGCGTCCGCATTCCAGCAGAAGGGCTTGGGAGACATTGTGTCGTCCTGGATCGGCACGGGGCGGAACCTGCCGGTGTCGGCGGCTCAGCTTCAGGACGTGCTGGGCGGCGAGCAGATCGAAAGCTTGGCTCAGAGGGCGGGGATCGCGCCGGAAACAGCGGGTTCGCAGTTGGCCGAATTGCTGCCCGGCATCGTGGACAAGCTCACTCCAAACGGCGAGATTCAGCAAGGCGGCGACCTCATGTCCATGGGCATGGGGCTCCTGAAGAGCTTCATGTCGAAGGGCGAGTCCGGTACCTAGCCGGCCGCCCTTCGCTGCGCTACACTGCTTGAGCATGGGGAACCTGTTGCCGCTCGCGTCGGCGCTGGGTTTAGGGGTGTTGGCGGGTGCCCGTCTTTACGCAACCGTCCTCGCCCTGGGGCTGCTGATCCGCTTTCAATGGATGAGTCTGCCTGAGGGCTGGCAGCACGCCGCGGTGCTGGCGGATACGCGCGTCTTGTTGGCCGCCGGCCTGGCCTGCGCCATCGAGTTTATCGCCGATAAGATCGCCTGGGTCGACAGCGCCTGGGACTCTATCCACACTTTCATCCGGCCGATCGGCGCCGCGCTGCTCGCCTCTTCGCTCTTCTCGAACGTGGATCCGGTCTATCAGGTATTGCTGTTTCTGCTGGCCGGCGGCGTGGCTTTCACCGAGCACTCCGCCAAGGCCGCCACGCGGCTGGCGGTGAATCACAGCCCGGAGCCGTTCAGCAACATCGCCGTAAGCCTGGCCGAGGATGCTTTTGTGGTTAGCGGGCTGTACCTGCTGGTGAAGCATCCATGGGTGATGGCCGGTATCGCGCTCGTCGTGCTGGTGCTAACGGTGTGGCTGACCCCGAAGATCTACCGGTCGCTACACGCCGAAGCTACGGCGTTCGGCGCGCTGCTGCGGAGCTGGTTCGGCGAGGTCCGCCAACCGCAACTCTCGCCCGAAGAGAAACGGTGGCTGGAGGAGAACTGCCCCGGTCAACAGCCGCGCCGCTTGTTCTCCGTGATCGCCACGCGCGACTTGAAAGGCCTGCGCAACATCGGCGGCACGCTCTGCCTGATCGGACAGGAGACGGTGTTTTTCGGCCGTAAGTGGGGCCGCCTCGTCGCGCGGCAGACTAAATCCGTGCGGGCCGTCGAAGCCGTGGAGGGGCTCATGCTCGATGAAATCGTGCTCGTTGGCGCGGACGGTACACGCCAGCGCTTCGACCTGCTTGCGGGCCAATTGGAAAGCGTGCGGGAAGAGATTAGGCGCCGGCCGGAGCCTCTACCCGCGGCCGGCGCTTCCGAAGCTGGATCTCAATAAGTAATCTTGGGTTCCAGTTTCTTGGCCTCGCCGATCCAGTCCGTGACCATGGATGCTGACGGCGATGTGCCTGAGAGTTTCTTCTGAGTGTTCACCTCGGCCAATTTTGCCGCGAGGTTCGCGGCGTTCCGCTGCGCCAGTTCTTTGACGGTATCGACACCCGCGGCTTCCAACAGTTCGGCGTATTGCGGCCCCACTCCGGATATCCTCATGAGGTCCACATGGTTCGCCCACTTCAGGATGAGCGCCGGGCTGATGCCGGTCTTGGCTGCTAACTCCGCGCGACCCTTGGGCGATCCGGCCGTCTCAAGCATGTCTGCGTCGGTTTTGATACCGGCGGCGTTGAGCTTTTGCGCATAGACTGGGCCGATTCCTTCTACTTCTTCTATGTTGAGTGCCATGCTTGCTCCTTGGGACACCCTCTACTTACTCTTTCTCAAACAGCACGTGATAAAGGGAGCCCGCGATCACTGCCCCCACGATCGGCGCTAACCAGAACAGCCACAGCTGCCCCAGCGCCCATCCGCCGACAAACACCGCGGGACCCGTGCTGCGCGCCGGATTCACCGACAGGTTCGTAACGGGGATTCCAATCAGGTGGATCAACGTCAGGCAGAGCCCGATGGCGATCGGCGCAAAGCCTTGCGGCGCGCGCTTGTCGGTAGAGCCCATGATCACCAGCAGGAAGAACAGCGTCAGCACGACCTCAGCCACCAGGGCCGCCAGCAGCGAATAACCGCCCGGAGAGTGAGCACCGTACCCATTGGCGGCGAAGCCCGCGCTCAGGTCGAAACCTGCCTTGCCGCTCGCGATGACGAAGAGCACGGCCGCCGCTGCGATGCCGCCCAAGACCTGTGCCACGATGTACGCGGGCAGCTCTGATGCGGGGAACCTCCCGCCCGCGCATAAACCGGCCGAAACCGCCGGATTGAGGTGGCAGCCGGAAATGTGGCCGATGGCAAACGCCATGGTCAGCACGGTCAGTCCGAATGCAAGCGCCACTCCGGCAAACCCGATGCCAAGACCCGGAAATGCCGCAGCCAGGACCGCGCTGCCGCATCCGCCGAAGACCAGCCAGAATGTGCCGAAAAACTCCGCTGTAGCACGTTTCGTCAGACTCAACTTACACCTCCTTCGCTAGTAAGTTCTCGCCAGGATCTACGGCTCCCATCCTGGGCACCTAGCAGTATACATCCGTATAGTGGGGCAAGCTGCACAATTCATGTTATTCGCGGCCTTCGATGCCCGCGATTTGACGGTTTCCTGCTTTTCTGCTAGATTTCAAGAGCCGGTTTGCAGGCTTTGCCTCGGACGGCTTCTGGGCGTACGATAAGCCGTTCCTGGCGAATCGAAAGCGACAAAGGAGAGCCAACCATGAGAGGACTGTTGAAGTTCTTCATCGGGACTGTCGTCCTGGCGGCGACTTTCTTCTTTTCCACAAACGCGCTGGCCTTCCAGCCCGGCGCTGCAAAAGATAAGAAGGGCGCGGTTACCCACAAGGCGACCATGAATCCTAATGTCACGGAGCAGCAGATTGCTGACGCCAAGGCAAAAGGGCTCGTGTGGGTTAATACGGCGACGAAGGTCTATCACAAAGACGGCCAGTTCTACGGAAAGACCAAAGAAGGGAAGTTCATGACCGAAGCCGACGCCCAGAAGGCCGGCTTCCGCCCCGCGCGAGAGTCGGCTGTCTCGAAGAAGAAGGCGAGTGAAACGAAGAAATAGCTGTCTGCGGACAAGGGTGCGGCGCGACTCAGCCGCTTAAGTAAGCTGTTCCCGGCACGAATTAGTAAATGTAACTCCCGTCAAAGGGAGAGGGAGGAAACGATGAAGAGAATCCTGATTGCGCTGGCCGTGTCGCTGGCGTTCATTGTTACCTGTGCTGCTGAGACCCCAAAGAAGGGTGATCTCAAGAAGGGGGCCGCAGTCGCGCAAAAGGCAGCCACAACGAAAACGGCCGAGCTGATCGACATCAACACCGCCACGGCAGACCAACTCAAGGCCATCCCCGGAATCGGCGAGGCGTACTCAGCGAAGATCATCAAGGGTCGCCCTTACAAGGCCAAGAACGAGCTCGTGCAGAAGCAAATTCTGCCTCAGCACGTTTACGACAAGGTCAAGGACAAGATCATCGCCAAACAGAAATGATACGTAGGGGCGGCATGCACGGCGCCCCTACGTGCGATAATCCATTACCGTGATCAGCCGTATCCTGCTCGTAGTGTGTTCCGTCGTGTTCCCATTGTGCGCGTGGGCCGCCGCGCCCGGCGCAGACCTTGCCGCGGGTTTTGCCGATCCGCCCTCCTGGGCCCGGCCGCGTGTTTTCTGGTGGTGGCTGCAGACTACGCTCAGCAAACCCGAACTGACCCGCGACCTGGTGGAGATGAAGCGCCAAGGCATCGGCGGCGCGCTGCTGTGGGACGGAGGCTCGGGGCCGTCCGCGTACGGCTCGGAGATGCTTCCTCTGCCCCCGGGCCCGCTGGTGATGAGCCCGGAGTGGCGCGAGATGATCCGGCACGCGGTCGCCGAAGCGGACCGGCTGGGCATCGAACTCAGCCTGAACATGGGCACGGGTCCGAATTGCGGGGGCCCGTGGATCACGCTCGAACACGCCGCCAAAATGCTCGCCTGGAGCGAGACTACCGTCAAGGGTCCGCGCAGGTTCTCCGGCGATCTGCCCTCGGCGGCTAACGCGCAACGCTGGGCGTCGGTCCCCGGCCTGGAACGCGTGGTCGCGCGGTTTTCGAAGCAGCCTGTTTCGCTTTACCGTGAAATCGCGGTTTTGGCCGGAGGCCCTGATCATCGCTGGGTGGATATCTCCGCGCGCATGGACAAGAACGGGCGCCTGGAGTGGGACGTGCCGGCGGGCACCTGGACCGTGCTGCGCTTCGGCTACGTGGTCACACCGCAGAAACTCACCTACGGCAGTCCGGGAGGCAATCGCGATCACGGCATGTTCGTCGACCACTACAGTGCCGCAGCCGTCGATTTCCAGGTGCGCAGCTTCGTCGAACCGCTCGTTCGCGATGCGGGCGAGCACGCCGGCCGCAGCCTGAAGTACTTCCACTGCGACAGTTGGGAAATCGACTCTGCAACCTGGACGCCCGGGCTTCTCGACGAGTTCCGGACCCGTCGCGGCTATGATCCGCTGCTGTATCTGCCGGCGCTGGCAGGCAAGACCGTCGTCAACGAAGACGTCTCCGAGCGCTTCCGTCACGACGTGCGGCGGACCCTGGCCGACTGCCTCAACGACCACCATTACGCGCGCCTGCTCGAACGCTGCCACCAGTTCGGCATCGGCTTCCATTCCGAAAGCGGCGGGCCGCACCTGTTCCCCGTGGACTCTCTGTCCGCGCTCGCCCGCAACGATTTCCCGATGGGCGAATTCTGGATCAAGGCCGCCACGCATCGCACTACCGATGACACCCGCCTGTTCATCAAGCCGTCGGCCTCGGCTGCGCATTTGTTCGGCAAGAGGTACGCGGCTATGGAAGCTCTCACCAGCGAAGGCCCTCAGTGGGAAGAGGATCCGCGGGAGCTGAAGCCGATTGCCGACCGCGGCTTCGTCGAAGGCGCCAATCGGCTCGTCCTTCATACTTTCACACACTCTCCCGACGCCGCCGGCAAGCCCGGCTACGAGTATCTGGCGGGCACGCACTTCAATCCCAACGTCACTTGGTGGGACCAGGCGCGGGCTTGGACCGACTACCTGGCCCGCTGCCAGTATATGCTCACCGAAGGCCAGTTTGTCGCCGACGTACTGTTCTTCAACGGGGAGCAGATCCCCAATTACGTCGAACGCAAGAAGGTTTATCCCGACCTGGGCTTCGGCTACGATTACGACGTCGCCAACGCCGAAGTGATATTGACGCGTCTGGCCGTGAAAGATGGATTCATCACGCTTCCCGACGGCATGCGCTATCGCGTGCTCGCGCTGCCGCGCCAGGGTCCGATCAGCGTCGAAGTGCTGAGTAAGATGGCGGAGTTGGTGCGTGACGGCGCCACACTGGTGGGACCGCCGCCCACAAAATCGGTGGGTTTGCTCAACTACGAAGCGAACGACCGCGCCGTGAGGGAACTGGCCACCGCCATGTGGGGTGCGACTGGGAGCGTGCATCGCTATGGCAAGGGCCGCGTAGTGTGGGGCAAACCGCTGCGCGAAGTCCTGCTCGCTGACAATGTAACGCCCGATTTCACTTACACCGGTGCGGGTGCGAACCCGGAAATTGACTACATCCACCGCCGCATCGGTTCCGCCGACGTCTACTTCGTTTCAAATCAGTGCGACCGCCAGGAAGAGATACGCGCCACGTTCCGCATCACGGCGAAGAACCCGGAACTATGGGACCCCGCCACAGGGCGCCGCCGCCAGCAAGTGGTCTTCGAATCTTTTCCGGATACGACTACGCTGCCCTTGCGTCTGCCCCCGTACGGCTCCGTTTTCGTGGTGTTTCGCGGTGCTCCGCGACCGGATCATTTATTGACGGCACCACCCGAAGTAGAGCCGCGCGCGAGCCGGAACGCACTCGAATGCCTCGTGTGGAAGGCAGGCCGCTACGAACTGAGCCGCGCCGGTGGCCGCACGGCGCGCATCAGCGTGCCGGATGTTCCCGAGCCGGTGAAAATCACGGGTCCCTGGACCGCCTCATTTCCAAAAGGATGGGGCGCCCCGGAATCCGCGTCCTTCCCCAAGCTGATCTCGTGGACCGAAAGCGCCGATCCGGGCATCCGTTACTTCTCCGGCACCGCCGTTTATAGGACGCGTTTCCGGCTGGACCGCAAGCTGATGGGCCAGCACCTGGAACTCGACCTCGGCCGTGTCAGGAACCTGGCGGAGGTGAAGCTGAACGGACGCTCGCTGGGCGTGATCTGGAAAGAACCCTGGCGGGTCGAAATCGGCCAGGCCGTGCGTGCCGGAGAGAACTCTCTGGAGATCGCCGTGACCAACCTGTGGCCCAACCGCCTGATCGGCGACGCCGCCCTGCCGCCCGAAAAACGCTTCACGCATACCAACGTGAACAAGTTCAAAGTGGATTGGCCGCTACGCGAGTCAGGGCTGATCGGGCCCGTTCGAGTGGTCGCCGCCGTGGTGAAGCCAATCAAGTAGCCGAGTACGAACTCGGGTATGATGTCCGTGGTAGTGACTGAGGCCATCATGCAAAGTCCTTCCCGGCGCGGTTTCTTACGTAACTCGCTTTCGGCCGCTGCGGCCGCCCCTTTGGATTCCCAAGCAGCCGCCCCATCCACTGAGCCCACTCGACTGTCTAATGCGGCGTGGATCCCCAAGCCGCTCGATCACTGGCGTGCGCGCTGGATTTGGGACGACTACAATCGCGAAACCACGAACATTTATGTATGCCTGCGCAAGGTGGTCACCCTCGAAGCGGCGCCGCGCGCGGCCGACGTCTGGGTGACCGCCAACAGCGTCTACAAGCTCTGGATTAATGGCGTCGAAGCGGGCCGCGGACCGGAGCCCAATGAAGTGCCGTTCAAGTTCTACGACTATTACGAGTTAGCTAAACTCTTCCGCCCCGGCGAGAACATCATCGCCGCGCTCGCTTATAACTTCGGTATTGGTACGCATTTCTATGGCGCGGGTCCCGGCGGGTTCCTTCTGGAAGCGCACCTGTTCGATGCGGCGGGCCGGGAAACCGCGGTCTTAACGGACAATACCTGGCGCGCCGCCCTCCCGCGCTGGTACTCGCGCTATGCGCTGCAGACCATCTGGGCGAACGGCTTCCAGGAAGTTTGCGACCTGCGTAAGGAAGTGCTGGACTGGAAAACCAATCCGCACGAGCCTTCTCCCACCGATCCGAACCCGCCCATGCGTTGGCGCTGGGCCAGCGAATTCGGCGCGCCTCCCGCCCCTCCGTTCACTGTCATGCTGCCGCGCGAAGTGCCGCCCGAGCGGCGTCGCGTGGTTGCCCCCCAGCGCGTCATCCACGGGAAACTCGGCCGTCTGCATGACGATTGGATGGTCCGGCAGGCGGAGACGATGCCCAACCCTTATCCAAACATAGCCACGCGCATCGCGCTCGAAGTCGAATCCGACGCGCCCGCCGGCTTGGTTGCGGATGTCGCGAACCTGCTGCGCGACAATCCGAGCGTTGCCACCATCTCGCCTCCCCCGCCGGGAACTTCGGCCCGCGTCTTGATCGAGTTCCCCGAAGAGGTGGTCGGCTATCCCTTCATTGAAATCGAGTCCATGGACGGCGGGTTGCTTGACGTGGGTTACAGCGAGTTCCTGAAGCCGGGCGACCGGATCGACATGCTGCGCTCCGTCTTGCAGGCCGACCGCATCATCCTGGGCCGGGGTGCCCGCCGCTGGCAAAGCTACGACCGTCGTGCGTTCCGCTATTTGCTTCTCGACGCTCAGGGGCTCCGGAGTCCGCTGAAAGTACGTCACGTGGGCATCACCCGCATCGCCTACCCGGTCGAGTACCGCGGTCGCTTCGAGTGCTCCGATCCGCTGCTCAACAGAATCTGGCAGGTAGCGCGCCTGTCGTGCGAACTCAACATGCACGACCATTACGAGGACGGTCCGGTCCGCGAGCGCGGCCAGTATGCAGGGGACATCCGTACCACTGCCCTGTGGAACTACTACTTCTTCGGCGACCATCTGCTGATCGCCAAAGGCCTCAGGCACTTTGCGAGATTACAGGACGCAAGCGGCTGGTTCAAAACGCTTTCTCCTAGCGGCACCCGCCACAACATCGTCGAGATGCTGATGCAGTGGACCATCGGCATCTGGGAATATTACTGGTATACGGGCGACCGCAAGCTGGCCGTGGAACTCGCTCCCCACGCCTGGCGCGCACTCCGGTGGTTTGAATCCTTCCTCGCCGAAGACGGGCTCATCGGGCAGGCTGATCGCCGCGACTGGTGGATTTTCATCGATTGGGGCCGCTTCGACTTTCGCGACGAAATCGCCGCGCTGAACCTTTGGTATGTCCAAGGGTTGGAGGCGGCGGCCCGCCTCGCCGACCTCGCCGGGAACGCTTCCGAGGCAGGGCACTTCAACGCTCTGGCGAAGCGAGTCCGATCCGCCTGCCAGCGCCGGTTCTGGAACGAGCGCGAACAGGCCTATGTGGACTGTTGGACGCCGGAAGGTCCGTCCAAACTCATAACTCGCCAGACGAACCAACTCGCCATTCTGAGCCAGGCCGCTCCACGCGACAAGTGGACCGCCATGTTGAGCCGCATCGAGAAGCCCGACATCGACCGCATTGAGACGCCCTGGTTCAAGTTCTTCGAATTGTGGGCATGGCTGCAAGCCGGCCGCCCACTTACTGCCGTGCTCGATGAGATTCGGGCTTGGTGGGGTGAGCAGGTGCGCCGCGGCGCGACTACCTTCTGGGAGGTCTTCGACGACCGCAGTGCTCCCGGCACGGGTCCCGATGGAACCTGTTGCCATAGCTGGGTAGGAGGCGGAGCGCTGATTCTTTCCCAGGAAGTGCTAGGCGTGAAGCCTGCGGCACCCGGATTCACTAGGGCCCTGATCGAGCCGGAGTGGGCGGATCTCGAATTCGCGCGCGGTGCCGTGCCCACGCCGCAGGGCTTGATAGAGGTCTCATGGGAAAAGAATAAACTTCTTGAAATCAATATTCCAAAGATAGAAGTTGAGGTAAAACTTTCGACCGATTCTGGCGAGCGCAAGGCCAGCTTCACTGGGCCCGGCCGCCACACCATAGACATCCGCTGAGCGCCCTCGGGAGGTGTAGCTATGAAACGTGCGGTCGTGTTCGCCCTTATGGTTTCCGCCTGCAATGCCGGCGAGTGGAAAACCACCGTTCCGTTTACCTACAACATCGAGTACGGTGCCGGGCACGTAGGCAGCGAGAAGTACCTGAAGATGATCGCCGAGGCCCCGCCCGACATGCTGCACGTGGGAGAGGACCTGCCGTTCTCTTCCACCTTCGGCACCAAGCGCGATTACGCCGGAGTGAAGGCCGACTTGTTTAAGCTGCTCACTGCGGAGGAGGTGCGGGCGAAGATTGCGGATCTGCGGCAATACACCGCCAGCCTGCACAAGGCCGGGGTGAAACTGGTGATCCCATACATCTGCAACGAGTTGGCGTTCGGCGATCACATGAAACGCGCGGGTTTCTTCGAGTTCTTCGACCACTGGGACCGCTACGCCGAATTCGGCTATCCGGCGAAGCCCGGTGCGGATATTCTGCTGGCCAGGAAGCACTACCCCTTTCAAGGCATTCGGCGCAGCCACGCAGAGGAGGGCTTCTACCCCTTCAAGGTCTACTCGATGTGTACGAACAACCCCGAGTGGCGTGCCCACCTGCTGGCCGCGACGGCCACTGCCGCCCGCTGCGGCTACGACGGCATCTTCGTGGATGTGATGACGCTGCACGACTACTGCCCGCACTGCCAGCGGCTGTTTCGCGCCTATGTGGCAAAAAAGTATCAGCCCGCCGAACGCCTGCGCCGTTTCGGCGTGACCGAGGTGGACCACATTTCTCTGGGAGTTCAAGGCGACGGCGCCCTGTGGGTCGACACGCAGGCTTTCTGGGCCGACGCGAGTGCCGGGCTGCTGGCCGCTGTCGCGGCCGAGGGACGTAAGACGAATCCAAAGTTCTTCGCCGTCCCAAACTTAGGGCCATTAGCTCATGCGGATGGAGTGCAAAAGCGGGTACGCGAAGGCATGAACCCGTTTGCTTGGGCGCGAGCCACGGATCTGTTCCTGGTGGAAGAAATGCAGCGCCCCGGACACGTCCTCGGCGGCTATCTGATCCACAATATCCTGCAGTACAAGCTGGCCTTCGCCGCCGGTTTCCGCGCCGGCATGCTGCTTTACAAGGCGCAAGATCCCGTCGGCATCGAACTTTCCATGGCCGAGGCTGGCGCCGGTGGGGGCGGAGCGCTGATCCAGGGCGGCTACAAGGCTCCTGAAAGCCGGCGCAAGTACCGCCAGTTTTTTGAACAACACCGCGATCTGTGGGATGGTTACGACAGTCTGGCCGACGTCGCCGTGGTTTTCGACTACGACCAACTCCTCTGGCTGAACCGCTCGAACCTCCAGGCAGCCTACCGTCTGGTGGACTACCTGTCCGAGCGGCACATCCTTTTCGATTTCATCACTCCTGCCCGGGCGTCGAAGGGTAAGCTAGCCCGTTATCAAGCGGTTATTACGCCATCTTTAAAGTACATGTCAGGCGCCACTTTAGCCGCGCTGCGCGAGTACCGGGCGAGAGGAGGGTTGTGGATCGATGCCGGTGACTCGGGCCGTTACAGCGACGCTGGTGCGTTGCGAACCACGTCCGCCGGGGCCGGTGCGAGCTTCTCCGATCTGGACGAACTGATAGCCTACCCACGCTTTGCCGTCTACCTGATGAAAGAAGACGACGCTAATGAAATCAGTGAGATATGTGCAACACTGAAAGCTGTACTTGAGGGAGAATGCCCACTGCCTCCCAGCCGCGTGAAGCGTGATCTTCAGGCGCTCGTGGAGGCGAGCATCAAGCGGCCGCTCGCAGCGATCTCCGACCCTGGCTTCGAGGCGGTGCGCGTCGCCGCTTATCGCCGCATGTCGCCGCAGGGTGAGAAGACGGTTGTGCACCTGGTGAACTACAACTGCCAGATGCCGCTGGACACCAGGGAAGATTGGAACCTCTCACCGAGACCCGCACACGACATTCCCGTGCGGATTCCCGCGCGAGTCGTGCGCAACGTCCGGCTGATCGATCCGGACGGAGCGCCACCCCAGGATCTCAAGTTTGCGCAGAAGGGGAACGCCGTCGAATTCACGGTCCCCGAACTGCGAATTTACAAGATCGTCGAGATCACCGGGCGCCCAGCCTCAGCACGGTGAAGACGGGGAAGTGGTCCGACGGATAACGTCCGTTTTCGTTGTAAGTTACCGTCTCTGCTTCAAGTGATTTCCAGGGTCCGCAGTACAGGATCCAGTCGATGCGCCCCTCGCGCGGCACACCCCGGAAGCCGTGGAAAGTACCTTCCGGCCCGCTCCGCTTGCTGGCGGCGGTCCAGGCGTCGGTGAGCGTCGCCGTGAACACGGCCTGCACGGCGCCTCCGGCTGGAGTGTTGAAGTCGCCCGTGATCAGGAAAGGGACGTCCTTGTCGAGAGCGTCGATGCGCGAAGCGATCAGGCGTGCGCACTCGAGCCGGGCCTGGTGGTCCTGCTCCCGGTGCGGGAAGTGCGTGTTGTAAAAGACGAACTGACTGCCCTTGGAGGTCTTGAAGCGCGCCCACGTGACCATGCGCGGTAGCGACATGCCCCAAGACGAGCTTCCCGGCACATCCGGCGTCTGGCTGAGCCAGAAGTTGCCCGATTCAACCGGAGTGAGGCGCTCCTTGCGGTAGAACACGCCCATGTGCTCATCCTCATGGTTGCCGCGGCGGCTGAGACCGAACCAGGCGTATTCGGGAGCCTGCTCCACGATGTAGCGCCCTTGCTTTTCGAACAACTCCTGGGTGCCGATGAGGTCGGGCTGCTTCAACCGGATCGTCCTGACCAGGATGTCCCGCCGTGCCTCCCAGCGGTTGTCCCCGTCTCCCGCTGCCACGCAGCGGACATTGAAGCTCATCACGCGCAGGTTTTCGGCCGGCCAGATGGCGGAGGCCAGGGTGAGGAGGAGAATGAGTTGGCGCACAAGGTTATTCTACCGGAGCTTAACGAAAAAAGGCCGGCCACCATACAGTGGCCGGCCATCGGCTGAGAACAGCCGAATGAGGGGACTCCGATTACCAGCTCAAGCGCATCGTCAACTGCAAGGTGCGCGGTGAGTTGTCCGAGTTCTTGTTGGTGATGACTCCATCGCCACCGGGAAGCGTGGTACCGGGCATATTGAAGACGTTGTCCAGGAAGTCAACGTTCACGCGCAGTGCCACTTTCTCGGTCAATGCGACGGTCTTGAAGGCCGAGGCCGACATATTCCAGCGCATCGGTCCAAGCACGAACTGGTTGCGTAACGGATGCAACCCGGTGTTGTAAGCCACCGGCTGGTTCACACCGTTGTTGAGAGTGATCCAAACCGTGTTGGTTTCGTAATAGTTGTACATCGGGTCGCTCGAGCTACCTCCGTTCGCCGGCCGTGAAATGATGTATTTCTGGAAGGGCGTGTAATCGCTAGGAACCCCCATGACTCCGTTAGGCTTGCCATTGGATCCGTAGCTGTTGATCTGGTTTGCCGGAATGTAGCCGTTCCAATACAGCCAGCCGTCATAGCAGACGCCGCTACGGCAATCCTGAATCGGGTATTTCTTTCCGTAGACTTGGACGCTGCTCTGAGCACCCCAGTAGCCAGTGGGCAATTGGAAGTACCGGCTGATAAGCGAACCGTAGCCGGCCACTTGCCAGCCGCCGATCAAGGCGTTGAGGAGACGGCCCGAATCGCGGCCGATCATCTTCCCTTTGCCGATGGGTAGGTCGACCAGGAAGTTCCAGTTCACGCGGTGCTTGGGAATCGAAGTATCGCGGCGGTAGTACAGCAGCCGGTTGCGGGCGTTGTCGTCCGCCGGGACGATCCCGGGCATGAACTGATTGGTACCGACGAGAGTATCGTCGCGCCAGCCGTCGCCGGCAACACGCATTGCATTACTCATGACGTAAAACGCCTGAGCTGCCCAACCCTTCGAGTAACGATGCTCGAACTCGAACTGGAAACTGTTGTCGTTGGACCAGCCGGTCTTCTGATACCGCTGGATCGTGCCCAGGACGGTATTTTCGAACGGCCGGTTGACCACACTGGCATACTCCCCTGTCGGTGACGGATTCTTGGTCGTCGCGTAGTAGACGTAGGTCGGCGGGTTGTCGTTATACGAGTTCCACTGCGCCATGCGGGCGCCGTGCGTACCAATCCAGCCGGCCTTTACCACAGTGTCTGTCATCAACTCGCGTTCCAGGGTCAAATTCCATTCGTGAGCCCTGGCGGTAGGCTGGTCGGGATCCATATAGTAGGCCGAGCCGCTACCGCGAGTGATGCCGGTGACTTTATTGACGTCGAGGGCGTTCTTGCTGTTCAGGCCGGCTACGATCGTGGGAGCGGAACGCAGCATGTAGTTAGGCAGCCCGTCGGGACTCTGTTCGGCCAGGTTCGGGTTGTTCTGAATGACGCCCAGGGACGGGACGGTCATAGCCGTGAGGCCCTGGAACAGGCGCAGGGATTCCGGATAAGCGAAGATGCTATAGCCGCCGCGAAGCACCGTCGGACGGTTGGAGGATCCAAACCGGTAGGAGAACCCCGCCCTCGGTCCGAAGTCGTAGTAGTTCGAGTGGATCAGAGAACTGGGCAGGCCGGCCTGGTCGGCGCTGATGTACTTCAACCCCAGTTTCTGATACGCCGCGGCGATCGACGGCAGCACATTGCCCATCTTGGCGAGTTCGTCGAGCGATGTACCCAGTACGACCGACTTCGATTTATCATCGAACCCGATCAAGCCGTGGTTGGTTTCGTTGACCGGACTGTTGTATTCGTAGCGGACCCCCATGAACAGGCTCAAGCGCGAGTTAACCCTAAAGTTGTCCTGGAAATACAAGGACTTCTCGTTGTTGCGCAACCGGATCCAGGAGGGATTGAACCGGGCCCAATACGTTCCTAGTCCCAGGTAGGTGTTGGCCGCAATGAAGCCAGTGTAGGAGACCGGGCTGTATGCCGTACCCGATTTGGGGTCGTAAAGTCCCGTTGCGTTACTGTTGAAGTTTACGCCGCCCTGCGTTTCTTGCTGGTCTTCCAACGTGTCCAGGTGCTCTAACCGCAGACGGCCGCCGAATTGGAATTCATGCCGCCCATAGATCTTCGTAAAGTTCTGGTCGATGTTGGTGACCCAAGCGTAGTTCAAAGTCGGATTGATGGAACTGTCGTAAGACATGCCGTTGCTGGCGCTGAAGCTATACTGCATGCGCGGAAAGCCGATACCGTTGAACGGATTGGACAGGCCCAGCGTGCTGGCAATCTCTTCGCCATGGGTGTAAGGCAATTGGCCGCGGTAATCGCGGGAGACAGTAACCAGCGTTTCGCTGAAGAAGGTCGGCGAGAAGGTGTGAGTCCAATTCGCCGTCCCGTTGTCGTTCTGCCCTTCGTCGATATAGGCGTTCGCCCGGCCGTCCAAAGTTGTTGGTGAACCGCCCCAGGGGTTGCTGGTACGTTCGCCGCTGGACGGACTGTGCGTATAGCGGAAGGTGAGCTGATCGTTGTCGGTAAGCCGGTGGTCGAAACGCGTTGTTTCGGTGTGCTGCTTGGTGCGAACAAAACCGGTCCCATACCAGTTGCTGGTGACGAGCGGGTTATCTGGCCGGTTGGGCATCGGTGTAATGCTGTAAAGGTACTTCGCCAACGGGCTCTGCTGGGTGATGGGGATCTGGTTGTTCACATACGGCACACGAGACCAATTGGCACCCGTGCTCCAAGGATCGTAAATCGTGTATGTGCGGCCAGATCCGTCCATCAGACCGCTAAAATCGCCCTGGCGCATGGCAGCAGTGGGCAAGGCGATGCTACGCGTGCTCTCTTGGCGCAATTGGAACCCTTCATAGGAGAAGAAGAAGAAGGTGCGATTCTTGCCGTTGTAAAGCTTTGGCAAAAAAACCGGGGCGCCCACGGAAGCGCCGAACTCATTGCGGACCAAGTGCGGCGGCTTGCTGTAATAGTCCTGGCGTGCCCGGGCGACGCCAATACCACTGTTGCGGGCTGTCTCAAACAGCGCTCCATGTATTTCGTTGGAGCCGGAGCGCGTTGTCATGATGAAAGTTCCTGGCCGGTTCATCTTGGCGGAGGAAACGCTCGTTTCGGCACGGAATTCTCCGATCGTATCCAGGCCAGGCATACGGTTAGGTGCGCCTTCCGATTCGCGATTCACAAGTACGGCGCCGTCCTGCACAAACTCGGAGGCGTACTTGAGGCCGTAAACGCGGGGAACCGAGCCGGACTCCGTTCCGGGCACGGTCATGTAAATCAACGTCTGAATCGTGCGGCCGTTGACGGGTAGTTGCTCGATGCGCTGGCGTTCCAACACCGTGGCCACGGTGGCGCTAGTGGTAGTGACCAACGGTGTCACGTCACCAGCTACGGTCACTTTGGTTTCTGCCGTGGCCGGTTGCAGCAACACGTCGATGCTGGCAATCTGGCCCGCCATCAGGTTCACTTTGCCTTCCCATGTGTTCATTCCAGGTGCCTTAACGGTTATGGCGTAGGCACCGATCTGGATAGACGGAAACAGGTAGAAACCCACACCTGTCGTCTCATTCGTGAATACGCGGTTGGTGGCAACGTGAACGATGGTGACTTTCGCAGCCGGAATAACGGCCCCGCTCGAATCCTTCACTGTTCCTTGAATGCTACCGGTTCCGGTTTGTGCCCAGCCGGATGTGGCTAAGCACAACAACAGCAAGGCCCCCAGCGGGACCTTCAGTCTTGAAAACATGTAGAAAACCTCCTCTCGATGGTTCGAGTCCTTTTAAACAAGGAGTGACTCCTTTTGCATGGCGAATTACTACCAGCTATTCCGTCCGGTTCTGTTAGAAGATGGCGGGTGCCATCGGCAAAGGAGATCAGGGACGGGATGAATTGCTGGTAGGACGTTTGTGAGGTGGTCGTATCCGAACGCGCCGCGCGATGGCAATGACACGCGAGCCGACGCTCACCCGCGCTCCCCGTGTACCGCATGCCTTCGAACCCACCCATATTGCAAAACTAGTAAATGGTCAACGAGACGACGACACCCACAAATATCCCCAAGCCTGGCCCAGGGCGAAGCGGTTGGCAAGGTTCAATGCGGTAGCATTCGTGTCCTGGTGTGTAAGTGCTTTTGGAATCATTTGATTGAGGGAAACTACAAGCAGCCTGTATTCCAATTCCGGTCGTGTATCATACGCCTGCTATTCGAGCTCGAGACGTTTGCCTTAACGTTAATGATGCTGCATAATTGTTAAAAGAAGTTTACCGGGAGGTGATGGGTGATTATGTTGCTGCCATCGTCGCGAGAACGCCTGCCGGGGAATGGTTTGAGCAAGGACCAAGTGCGACAGCAGTTGGAGCGGATGCTCTCCCACCCACTGTTCAAGTCCGGCAAGCGATGCCCGGGGATGCTGCGTCACATCGTGGAGCAGGCCCTGGCGGGGAAGGGTGACACTCTCAAAGAACGCACGATCGGTGTGGAAGTCTTCGACCGTGATCCTGACTACGACACGAACGCGGATCCGGTGGTTCGAATCACGGCCGGTGAACTTCGTAAGCGCATCGCACAGTATTACCATGAGCCGGATCGGGATCGCGAGATCCGGATCGAACTCCGTCCGGGATCGTATGTTCCCGAATTCCAATTGCCACTCCCGGTGATTTCCCGCTCACAGCCGAAGCGGAGGTGGGCTCGAACGGCGTGGATGATCGCGGGGATCGCCGCCATGTTCCTTTTAGCCGCCTCCTATTGGTTCTGGTTTGCATGGTCCGGCCACCGGGCGCTTGACCGTTTCTGGGCGCCCGCGCTGGGTTTGCCCAAACCTGTATTGCTATGCGTAGGGCAGCGGCAGTTTTTCGCCTGTGGAATGGAGTCGCGAGACCGCTTCAACCCGGACGTTGCCAGTTTCGGCGGGAAGCGCGTGCCGGACTCCCCTGTGCCGCTGCTGATGCTCTATTACTTGGGCAGCCAGAATGTGGGACTGCCGGATGCCGGTACGCTGGCCCGTATCGCGGGTGTGCTGCAGAGCAAAGGCGTGGAATACCAGATACGTGGGGAGAGTTCGACGACGCTGGCAGATCTGCGAAACGGTCCGGTCGTGTTGGTGGGAGCGTTCAACAACGAGTGGAGCATGCGTCTGACCGGTGCAGCCCGTTTCCAGTTTCAACGCGAGGATCCCATCTTCTCCGTCGTCGATCGCGAGCGCCCTTTAGATCGCAAGTGTTCCGTGGATTATTCAAAACCCTATCTGCAACTGACGGAGGATTACGCGCTGATTACCCGTGTCCAGGATCCTACAACGGGGCGCCTGGCCGTTCTGGCGGGCGGCTTGACAGGCTACGGCACGCAGGCGGCCGGCGAGTTCCTGAGCGAACCATCGTACATGGAAGCGTTTGCGGCGACAGCCCCGGCTGGTTGGGAACGCAAGAATGTACAGATCGTGATAAAGACCAAAGTCATTCGAGGCAACTCCGGACCTCCCGTTGTCATAGACAAGTACCTCTGGTAGGCAGGGCGGCCGCGCGCCTCTTCAACTTAATCCTTGCTCCGCGGCGGCTTCCGCCATACACTTATCTCAGTATCTAAGGCCGATCGGGCAAGGAGAGGGCGATGGGCTTGCTGGCGGAGTGGTTGGAAGACACCACGCTTCTGAATCTCACCAATGTCGCTCTGGGGCTGGCGGCGCTCGTCATCTTTGTGGTGATCGCTTCCGCGATCATCTACGAGTTGATTTCGCGGGCGAAGCGGCGCCCCAGCTTCCACTGAGACCCGGCTACCAAGGCGGCGAAAACGCCGGGTACGGGTGATAGATCCGGGTCCATTCAACAGGGCGCGTGTAGTCCCGCCCGTGGTGGAAGTTCCACACATTCTCGAAAGTCTTCTCCGCGAGTTCCAGGCCAGTCACCAGAAACAGGTTGGCGCGGTAGAGCGTGCCCAGGTCGGACGGGTGGTCGATGATTTCCGCGAACCTCTCCGTGGTGCGGCGGCCCATGAGGCGCGCCTGGCGTACCATCTCCATGGAGGCGTCCAGGCGATGGACAAACTCGGTTTCGCCGACCTGCTTTCGGTCTCGGAAAGCGTCGTCAAAAGCCAGATAGGCGCGGCGGGCGGCAACCAGCGTGCGCAGCAGCATCGCGTAGGACTCCGTCTTGTTGATCAGGTACGCCAACTCCGCCTTGCCGCGCGGGGCGGCCAGCGGCTCGGCCGAGCGTAACTCGCGGGCGGCGCGGTCCAGCAATCCTGAGGCATGCTCAAACCGCTCGATGCGCTCCGCGCTCGACTTGCGGAAGCCGTCCCAGTTCTTGGGCCCGTCGAAGTGGTTGGCCTGGCGGTAGAAGCCGTACGCGTGCGACACTTCCGGAATCACACCGCAGCAACCGAAATTGCCCGTGCCAGTCCAGCCGAGGTACTCCTCGTTCTCTTCCAGCGTGGCGAACGCGGTCTCGATGCTCTTCTGTGCGCGCTCGCCGAAGAGGCGTGCGGCGTATTCCGAGTAAAACTCCTTCGGAGTCAGGTGCGGGCGCCAAGCACCGGCGGCCAGGTAGCGCGTGTTCTGTTCGGTGCCGCGCGCGCGATTGAGCTGGCCCGCGAACCCGGCGACGCCGTTTTCGAGCGAGCCTTCCAACATGCGGTCCTTATAATACAGATTCACATTGAACTGCATTCCGAACATGGCGCTGTCGTCATCCATGCGCGGGACCAGGGTACGCTCGCGCGCGCCCATCCCGCCGAAGTACTCCATGGGCACGCCGGCCGGGGTCCAGATGGCGCGCGATTCCATGTCGGTGAACGGCACGTCTTTCGGAAACAGCTTGTCGATGAACGGCAGCAGATAGCCGCGGCCGATGCCGCCTATGGCGATGCGCGCTCGAGGTGCCACGCGGTCGCGGGCCTCCAGGGCCTTAAGCGCGATGTGAACCGAGCCGATGTTCGAGTCGCGCACAATTCCCGGCTTGCGTTCGTAGCCCTTGTACGGATCCCACAGCTTCAGCACGCCGTCGAAGCGCGCACGTTCCCGCTCGAAAAGGCCCTGGTCCTCGGGGTCCGGGCAGTCCGGGTACATCTCGGGAAGGTACAGGACGTAGCCTTCGGCTTCGGGGTAAGTTTCCGCCAGCGCCCTTACCCGTTCCGCGTTGATCTCGTGCAGCGCCGGATCAGCCGGGCACATGTGCGTGCCGAGGATGGGGTGGAAGGGCAGTTGGAGGTTCGTGGCGCGGCGCGCGAAACGGGCGTGGTTACCTTGGAGTGTCGTGGGATCGATGCACAGCCAGACCTTGATGTGGCGCGTGCGCGCGTAGCGGATGATCTCGCGCAGGAAATCCCCAGCCACGCGGAAGGCCTGCTCCGGCGTTTCGACGTGTTGGAATTCGGCCGGCGCCATGCGCTCGCGCCCGCGGAAATGCTCGCGGCCCACTTCGATGTCCTTGATAAGTTGCGAGCCGTAGTGGTAGCGCCAGCTCATGTAGCCGGTTTCCTTCGCGGTGGCGTCGCCCAGGAGCTTGTGTTCGCCGCGATAGATGAAATCGATCCACGGCTCGTGCTCGAACCAGAAGAACTGCAAGTAGTTCATCTTCATCTTGGCCATCTGGTCGAGAAACGCTTTCACTTCGCTCAGATGCCAGATGCCGCGGTTGGGGTAAATGTTCGAAATGAGCAGGCCCCGGCGCGGGAAGGGGGTCTCGACTTTTAGTTGGATGTCGGGCGCACGCAGGTCGCGGACGGGTTCGGGCAGGACGTCCTTGGTGATGAGGAAAGTTACGCCGAAACGTTCGATAAGGTCGTAAACCGCGTAAAGCGTCGCCGCGTCGTCGTTGCCCCCGGCCACGAGCACGTCATACGCGCCGGTCTTCGTGCGCCACAGCACGAAGCCGTCGTGCTTGAGGCCGTCCAGCGGCGCCAGCTTGCGCGCGAGCGGGCCTCCTACCACGATGTTGAGCATCCCGCTCCGCAATGCGTCCGGCGCCACGATCTCCAGGCGCGCGCCTGTGATGGTTTCCACATAGCGCCGCAGTTCCGTGGCGGCGTACTGATTCGGTTCCGCGGATACGATCACAGCCTCGGCTTTCCCATCCCGCGCGATGAACGCGCCGCCGGCCATGCAGGGCAACACGAGGGCGGCAAACACCATTAGGATCCTCATGGAATCACCTCGTCATGGCAATGATACTCTAGTGGTCAAGACCCGCCCTGATATGCCGGCCAAACTGCAATTGCTTGAACGCGAGATCATCCACTGCGAGCGCTGCCCGCGCCTGATCGCCCACTGCCGCAGCGTGGCGAAGGCGAAACGCCGCGCCTACCGCGATTGGGATTACTGGGGCAAGCCCGTGCCTTCTTTCGGCGATCCGAAAGCCTGGCTGATGATTGTGGGGCTTGCCCCGGGCGCCCACGGGTCCAACCGCACGGGCCGCATGTTCACCGGCGACGGCTCGGGCGATTTCCTCTATCCCGTATTGCACGCCGCGGGTTTCGCTTCGCATGCCGAAAGTGTGTCCCGCGACGACGGCATGGTACTGCACGGCGCTTACATCACGGCCGCAGTCCATTGCGCGCCGCCCGGCAACAGACCGTCGAGGGAGGAAATCACCGCCTGCCTCCCGTACCTGGAACGCGAATTCGACCTGCTGCCGAACCTCAAAGTGGTGGTTGCCCTGGGTCGTATCGCTTTCGACGCGTATCTACAGATGCTCGCCGGCCGCGGGCTCATCTTAAGCCGCGCCGGCTTCAAGTTCGCCCACAATTGTCTTTACAGTACCGGGGAAGGGCAGCCGCTTCTCCTGAGCTCTTACCACCCCAGCCAGCAGAACACGCTTACCGGGCGGCTAACCGAAAAAATGTTCGCCGAGGTCTTCAACCGAGCCAAGGAAGTGCGTGTTGAGAACCCCGTTGCTGGCTTTGCTGGCCAAGCCGTTTCTGGCTGAGGGCGGTTTCACCGCGGAATTGTGGTCCTCCGCAGGCTGGACTTACGCGCGTGCTACGAATACATATTCTGGGGCATGGCCTGGCGGCAGGAACAATGGGTTCCGTAACGCTTCAAGGCCGAGGCGCGGCAGGAGCCGGGCTCTGTGCCGCGATCGCCTGGTCTATCTTGGCCAAGCCCTGCTTGACGGCGTCGGCATCGGGCGCGTTCGGAGCGAACTTCAGATAGTTCGACATCTGCTCGCGAGCGCCGGTGAAGTCCTGTTTATCGGCCAGGAGGATTCCCAGCAGATGGTTCGCCCGAGGGATGCGATGCTGGGTGTCCAACTTGATGGCCTCGCGAGCGCTCTTCTCGGCGGCGTCGCTCCTTTGGAGATTGTAGTTGGCGACGGCGTTGATGAAGTACGCGTTGGGAAAATCCACGGGATTGAGCTTCAGGACTCGCTCGGTGGTGTCGGCCACCTCCTGCCACTTGCGCTCCATGGCCGCCATGGCTGCCAGGCGCATATACGGGTTCACGTACTTGGCGTCGGCGGCCAATGACTGTTCATAGGCCTTGCGCGCCTCGGCCGGATTCTTGGTCTGTTCGTGCACGACGCCCAGTTCGTACCACGCTGCCGCGTATTGGGGATACAGTTCAACGGATTTCTGAAGCTGGGCCCGCGCATCCTCCCATTTCTTTTTCTTGGCGGCTTCCCGGCCCTTGTCGTACGCTTTTCTGGCGTCCTTGGGTGCCATCAGACTCGTCATGCTGATAGTGGAACCCTCGGCGTTGCTGAGAGGTCGCAAGATGATGGTGCCAACGTCCGGGTTGTCCATGAAACGGCGTCCGGCCAGCGACACCGGTTCGGAGCGGTAACCAGGGAGCACGGCGCGCAGTTCGCACCCTGCCAAGGAACGCTCGTCGATTCCTATGCGGCTCGTGGAACCGGACGAGGATCTGTTCCACGGATCATTACCCATGCCGCTCGATCCAAAAGGCCCGCCGCCCGACGAACTGGCATCGGCGATCATGTGTTGATTGGCTCCCAGTTGGAAGTTGAAGCGGCCTTTGGAATCCGTGTAACCCTGGGGCCTCGGCGAACCCCCGCAGATCAATTCAATAACCAGAGACTCCGGCGGCGGAGTCCCATCCTGCAGCATCACCTTCCCAGACACGTAAATGGGACGCTCATAGCCCATGCTCGTCGAGTCGGGTTGCCGCGAACTGGTCGAGGGCCACTGAGGGCTCTGGGGCGTGGTGGGACTGGTTGGAACGGTGGGCGTAGTCGGTGTCGTAGGCGTGGTGGGGGTGGTTGGAGTCGTGGGAGTGGTTGGCGTAGTGGGGGTAGACGTGCCGCCTTGGGAGCTGCCCTGCTGGCCCGTCAGTGTAGCCACCATCGCTAGGGCGGCTAGAAAAGAGATCACACTCGAACGCTTCATGGGAACCTCCACGAGGAATCTCGACTCCATTATGGCACGGGACCTTCCGGGCGCTTCCTTCTTTCTGAGACGGCGGATGCGAATTGAATACACCACACGCCCGATAGGTGTTTTCGTGAAGCGAGAATGCGGCATTTCCTGGCACGGGGTGCGTCGCTCGGTTAGAATAAGTGCTGGCAGGAATTGATATGAAACGATACTTCAGTGTTCTCCCATTGCTGTTGATTCTCGTGGCTTGTTCCGAGGCGCCCAAGACCGCGCAGAAGAAGGAAGCGGCACCGCCTCCGGAACCCGTGACCGGGCGCGAGGCTTTCTTCAAGATGTTCGGTCCCGCGCGAGCCTGGGCGCCGGATGTGCAGCCGCTCGAACTGGTTAGCATTAATTTGCCCGAAGTGAAAGCCGAGCGGGGCAAAGCGGGCGCTTGGCAGGCCATCTTCGTCAGCGTGAGCAAGGGCAAGAAGCGCGTCTGGACTTATTCGGTCATCGAGGCGGCAGGCAACCTGCACAAAGGCGTGTTCGCGGGCCTCGAAGGGAGCTATTCGCCCAGCGGCCAAGTAGAACCGTGGCTGATGGCCGCCCTTAAGACCGACTCGGACGAGGTTTACAAGACTGCGCTCACCAAGGGCACTGAGTACGACAAGAAGAACCCCGGTAAGACGATCACGTTCCTGCTGCAGAAGACCAAGAAGTTCCCCAACCCGGCGTGGCGCGTGGTTTGGGGTGAGAGCGTGGGTACCAGCAATTTCTCGGTTTTTGTAGATGCATCAACCGGGAAATACCTGGAGACAGCACGATAGCAGGCCGGGACGGCCGGCTCAACAGCGGAGTATCTCCGCGATGAACTCGAGTTCGTCCGCGGCCAGTTGGATGCGCCCCGCGGCGGCATTGGTGCGTGCGTGCGCGGCGTTTCGCGCACCGGCCAGCACGTGTGTCACCCCCGGCTGCGACATGGTCCAGGCCAGAACCACCTGCGTGATGGTGGCTTGGTGCGCCTTCGCGACGGGCCCCATCCGTTCCAGCATCCGATTCACGCGCGCACGGTTCTTGCTCGTAAAGCGCGGATGTGTACTGCGCATGTCGCTTTCGGCGAACCGACGGTCCGCGGTGATCTTGCCGGTGAGCAGCCCCAACGCGAGCGGCGAATAAGCGAGAAACGCGATGCCGCTGCGCAGGAGATAGGACAGGCGGGACTGCTCCGGCTCGCGGTCGAGCATGCTGTACTTCTCCTGGTCGCTGTCGACAGTGCCCACGCGGCGGTACTCGTCGATTTCCGCAATGCTGGCGTTGCTCACGCCGATGGCGCGGATCTTTCCTTCTCGCTTCAGATCGAGCAGGACGCCCATGGTCTCTTCAATGGGCGTGGTGGGATCCTGCCAGTGCGTTTGGTACAGGTCGATGTAATCGGTCCCCAGCCGCCGCAAGCTCTCCTCGACTTCGTACCGGATGGAGGCCGCGCCTAAGTAGCGATGCACCGGCTTGCCGTCCTGGTCGAAGAAATGCTTCCCCTGCCTTGTGTGCCACACCAACCCGCACTTGGTGGCCAGCACCACCTTGTCGCGCCTTCCTCTGATCGCCTTGCCCACGATTTGCTCGGAGAGGCCCAGCCCGTAAGCCGGCGCTGTGTCGATCAGGTTCACGCCTTCGTCTATGGAAGCCTCAATCGAGCGTACGGCCTCGGTTTGATCGGTGCCGCCCCAGAGCCACCCGCCAATGGCCCAGGTGCCCATCCCGATGACCGAGGCTTCAATGCCGGATACGCCCAACCTTCGATAGATCATCCTTTTAAGATAAAGGAATCGGGGCGGTCCCGGATGTTTGGTATGCTAAAACTGCCGAACACCTCCGGCTCGTTCGGGAGTGGCGGGGGACCCAAACCATGGGGCGTATCGGGGACCGCGAACAGGTCCGCGAAGGGTACTTTTCAGCCCGAGCCCGTCAGCTAACCTCGCAGGCAAATTGAAAAGCCGCGGCCCTGCCCGGGGCGCGCGCAAGGAGTGATTCGTGTTCACAGTTCCCGGCGACGCGATGACACGCAACCGCATCGTCATCGCTTCCACCATCGCCCTGTCGTTTATCTCTTTCTGGCGGGCCGCCGCCATCGTGCTCTCCGATTTGGCCAGTTCCGCGTTTTACGTCGGCGGCATCGCGGAACACGCCATCGGCAAGGCCGCGCCGTGGTTCATCCTCGCCATCATGCTGTTTTCGTACGCCGTGCGCGCCGTGTACATCGAAGGCTGCGCCATGTACGTGCGCGGCGGCGTTTATCGCGTGGTCCACGAGGCACTCGGCTCGCGGATGGCCAAACTGGCAGTTTCCGCGCTCATGTTCGACTACGTGCTGACCGGTCCCATCAGCGCAGTCAGCGCCGGGTTGTATCTCGGCGGCCTGATCGAAGAGATGGCCGCGAGCTATTTTCACCGGCAGCACTTCATCAACCCCGCGGCCTTCGCCGTGTTCTTCGCCGTCGCCGTGACACTCTACTTCTGGCGCAAGAACATCATCGGAATCCACGAGTCCAGCCAGAAAGCGCTGCGCATCATGCAGATCACCACCGGGATGGTGGTGGTGCTCATCCTGTGGTGCCTTTACACGATCACGCGCGGGCACTTCCAGGCCGTGCCTCTACCCACTCTCGCCAGCATACGCCTCAATGCCGATTCGCTCGGGTGGCTGCCGCTTTCCTGGGCTACCTCGGTTCCCATGCTGGCGGTGCTTGTCGGACTGGGCCACTCCCTTCTGGCCATGTCCGGCGAAGAGTCCCTGGCGCAGGTGAACCGCGAGATTGCCCACCCGAAGTTGAAGAACCTGGAGCGCGCCGGTTTTGTCATCTTCATTTACTCGCTGCTGTTCACCTCGCTGGTCTCGTTCTTCGCGGTCATGATCATCCCGGACGGCGACCGCCACAATTTCCTGGATAACCTGATCGGCGGCCTCGCGATGCACCTGGACGGTCCTATGCCACTGCGCCTCGCTTTTCACGCTTTTGTCGTATTTGTGGGCGCAATCATCCTGTCCGGCGCTGTCAACACGGCCATGATAGGCTCGAACGGAGTCCTCAACCGGGTTGCCGAAGATAACGTACTCCCGCTCTGGTTTCGGCATCCACATGCGAAATTCGGGACCACCCATCGCATCATCGACATGATCGCCGTGCTGCAACTGGTCACCATCCTGCTGAGCCGCGGCGACGTCTACGTGCTCGGCGAGGCTTACGCGTTCGGCGTCGTCTGGAGCTTCGCTTTCAACGCTCTCAGCATCCTGGTTCTGCGCTTCAAGGACCGCCGCCCCCGCCAGTGGAGGGTGCCGCTCAATCCCCGTATCAACGGACGGGAATACCCGGTCGGCCTCATCCTGATTGCGGCTTCTTTGTTCACCCTCGCCACCGTGAATGTTCTAACCAAGAAGATCGCCACCGTTTCCGGCCTGGCCTTCACGCTGAGCTTCTTCCTCCTCTTCACCATTTCCGAGACGTTGAACCGGCGCCGCTTGAACCTCACCGGCGCCTCCCACGAGCAGTTCCGCCTGGACGAATCCGACGACCTCACAGATAGATCGCTCGCAGTGCGGCCCGCCAGTGTGCTGGTCGCCGTCCGCAATCCTCACCGCCTCCATCACCTGCAGCGCATTCTCGATAAGACCGACACGCGGAGACTGGATATCGTCGCCGTTTCCGTTTCGGAGGAGGATGCCCCTTTCACGAGCCGCGAGGAGGAACTCTTCACGCATGTGGTCGCCAGGGCGGAAAAGGCCGGCAAGACCGTGAAGCTGTTGACGGTCCCCGGGAACGATCCCATCCTCGCCCTGGTTCAGACCGCCGCCCGGCTGAAATCCTCGCGCATCGTCATCGGCACTTCCCCCAAGCTCACCACCGACGAGCAGGGGCACGACGTTGGCCTGCGCTGGGAGACGCTGCCCGAGCCGCGCCCCGCGCTCTCGCTTGAAATCGCGCCTGAAGACCCTCAGAAGAAATCCACCTTCCTGAATCTCGGGCCGCATCCGCCCCGGCTTTGGCCCGAGGACATCGATCTGCTGCACCAGCTCTGGCGGGATCTTTCCAGCACCGTGCCCGGCCGCAACCTACATCACCGGGACGTGCTCAGCGTGGCGCTGACGCGGCTGAAGACAGAGTTACACGGCCCCGCAAGAGAGGAGATCCTGGGCGAAATACGCCGCACCTCCGGCTCGTAACGCCCGACCCGGCAGCAGAACAGGTCTTGTATAATGCCGTCTTGCTGCTGGGTAATCCATGATCGACGCGTCCAATACGAAAGCGCTCCCTGAAAATGCTTACAAGCCCCTCGCCGAGGGCGAGGTGTATTCGCCGGTGATCCCCCCCGAAAGCCGGGTGCCGGAGTCCTCCTGGCGGGCCATCCTGTGGGGCACGTTCTTCTGCATCGTCTTCAGCGTGGCCGCCGCCTACTCGGGGCTAAAGGTGGGGCAGGTGATGGAAGCCGCCATCCCCATCTCGATTCTCGCCATCGGCCTGGCACGCGTGTATCGCAGGCGCTCGACGCTGCTCGAGAACGTCATCATAACCGCCATCGGCGGTGCCGCGGGAAGCGTGGTGGCGGGCGCCATCTTCACGCTGCCGGCCCTTTACATCCTCAAGCTGGATCCGCACCCGGTGCAGTCCATCTTCATCTGCGTGGCGGGCGGTTGTCTGGGTGTCCTGTTCCTCATCCCGCTGCGGCGCTACTTCGTCCGCGACATGCACGGGAAGTTCCCCTATCCGGAAGCTACGGCCATTACCGAGGTGCTGATCACAGGCGAGAAGGGCGGTTCGCAGGCCAAGCTGCTGCTGGAGGCGACGGCCATTGCCGGCATCTACGATTTTCTGGTCACCACGTTCCAGGTATGGAAAGAGTTCATCGACTTTCAGTTCGTGCCCTTCATGCGGCAGGCGGCTGAGCGGGCGAAGATCGTGACCAGCTTCGATGCCATCGGATTCATTCTGGGCCTGGGATACGTGATGGGTCTGCGCAGCTCGATGATCCTGTGCGCGGGCGGTGTGCTCGCGAACTTCGTTTTCGTGCCCCTCATCTGGATGATCGGCAGCCATCTCGCCGACACGGCGGTGTATCCGGCATCCTTGCCGATCGCCAAGATGACCGCCACGCAGATCTTCCGCGGCTACGTACGATTTATCGGCGTGGGCGCCATTGCCACCGCCGGCATCTTCGGCATCGTGAAGTCGCTGCGCATCGTGGCGGGGGCGTTCGCCATCGCCGGCCGTACATTCCGTCACGGCGAGCCTGCGGGAACCGTACGCACGGACCGCGACATGTCCATGATGACGGTCCTGCTCGGGGTGATCCTATCGGCGCTGGCGGTGGCCGTTTTCCTGGGTACGCTACATGGCGGATGGGCTGCCATCGGCATCGGCTTGCTGCTCGCGTTGTTGTTCTCCTTCTTCTTCACGTCGGTGGCCGCCAACGCCATCGCCACCACGGCGCGGAATCCGATTTCCGGCATGACCATGCTCACCATCATCATTTCGAGCGTGGTGCTCCTTCGGTTCGGCATGTCCGGCCCGACCGGGATGTTCTTCGTGATGGCCATCGCCGGCATGGTGTGCACGGCGCTGGCGGTGTCGGGACAGGCAATCACGGATTTCAAGACCGGATACTGGCTTGGTTCGACACCCGCCGAACAGCAGAAAGTGAAATTCCTCGGCGTGCTGGTTTCGGCGACGGCGGCGGGACTCACCATCGTGTTGCTGGCCAAGGCCTTCCAATTCGGTGAAGCTGCGCCGGGCGACCTGCGGGTGGTGCTGGCGGCGCCGCAGGCGTCCATTATGAAAGAGCTTGTGGTCGGGTTCATGGGACAGCAGCCGGTGGCCTACATCCTGTTTGGAGCCGGCGCCATGGTAGCGCTGATCATGGAGATGCTCGGCGCGCCTTCGCTGATCTTTGCGCTGGGCATGTACCTGCCGCTCGAATTGAACACGCCGGCGCTGGTGGGCGGCGTGCTGGCGCACTATCTCGGCAAGCGTAGCGAAAAGCTGGGCGGCGCCCGCGGCAGTTCAGTGCGGGAGCGCGGCGTGATCATCGCCAGCGGTCTGATGGCTGGCGGCGCGCTGGGCGGGGTGTTCGGCGCGGCTTTGCGGCTGGTTCCCGGGTACGCCGAAAGCTGGATCAAAACGCCGTTCTACGACAACGACACTGCCGCCCAGCTCGTCTCGGCCGCCTTGTTCATCGGCCTGTGCGCCTACGTTTGGTACGGCGCGCAGCGCCGGGTTACCGAAGGAGACAACTCATGAATGCGCAGTTCAACGAACTGGTGGGGAACGCCATCCTGGGGATCGACACCCTGTGGGGCGGCGACGTGATGTCGGCCAGCGGCACCGGCCGGTTCATTGCGGACTGCTGGTTCTCCGACGAGGCCATGCCTCTCGCCTATACGCACCCGGCCGCGGCGCGGTTGCGGGAGAGCGGCGGCATCCTCGCGAGCAACGCCGATCGCGAGGCCGTGAAGGCCTACATCGACGGTGTGGACGTTCCGGGTACGATCCGCGCCTTTTGCGAAGTAGCGCGGAGCACGCCCGGCCTTCGGGGGGAGTACCTGCAGGGCTTGGCGCTGTGCTTCGAGACGATGTGGGAGATGGCCCAGGAAGCGCTCGGCGAGGGCCCGGCCGTTCCGTACAGCCGGTGCGTGCGCGCCTGCATCGGCGCAGACCCGTCGCCGTCCGATCCCGGCCCGAAGCGCCAGCGCGTCGCCGAGTTGCTCGACAGGGCAGGGTATCGATCAGTGCCGGAATGGCGCCGGGACCATCGCGCGCCCCTGGCCAGCGTGCGTTTGCTCGGCGAAGCGTTTATCGCGCAATTCGACCGGCTCGCCGCGCGTCACGTTGCGGAGTATCTACCGGCTGAACTGCGCGCCGTGCCTCGCGCCAACATCGAGTTCCTGCCTATCAAGGACGCCTGGTTTTCCGGATCGATGAACTACCTCGGCCGCAAGCGCAATTCCGACGGCAGTCCACAGTACGAGGCCAGTTACGAGATCAACTCGTCGCTCGAAATCTCGATCGCGGAGTTCGCGCAACTGGTGAGCCACGAAGTCGTGCCCGGCCACGTGACCACGTTCGCGTACCTGCAGAACCTCTACGTGCGCGGCGAGGTGGGCTTCGAGGCCTCGGTCCTTACCATGAACACACGCGCCGCCGCGCTGTTCGAAGGTATCGCCAACAACGCCATCCTCATGGCTTACGGCGTGACGGAGGTGTCCGAGTTGCCGGAAGAGGATCTGCAGATCGGCGTGCTGCTCGCGCTGCTGCAGGACGACGCCAAAAACCAAGCCTCGTACCTGACCTGGCAGGAGGGGTGGCCGCAGGCGGAGGTTGCCCAGGTGCTTCAACGGGATTACCTGGTGACGGAAGAACGCGCCGACAAGCTCTCCGGCGCCTGGGGTCGGCACCCGCTGCTCGGCCGCATGTACCTGCCGGCCTATCGCGCGGGAACCGAAAAGGTGGCTGCATGGCGGCGCCAGTACCGCCCGGAGAAGCTGCTTCCCGCTCTTTACGGTTGCCGCGGCTTGGTGGACATCACGACGCTGCCTAACGTTTTGCGATAAAGCCTACCACCGCGAGGTCGTAATCGGTGTAAGTGCGTAGTGTTCCCCGCAGCCAGAGTAGCGCGTAACGTTTGCTCTTCCAGATGGGCACCACGGGCCGGATATTATCGGCGGTGGAATCCTTGGTGACCGCTGTCCAGGTCCAGGTAGCTCCGTCGCTCTTCGTCACTCCGCGGAAGATCTCCCAGTGGCGTTTGCCATCGGCTTTGCTGACCAGCGGCTGGCCGGAGGCCGGGTGGACGTTCGTCGAGATGTAAACGATGTCGGGATCCTCCGGGTCGAGAGCAATGAGACCCGTGTAGTCGTCCTCGCCGCGATAGAGTTGGCTGCCTGCATAAGCGATCTCGTGATCCACCCAACGCTTGCCGGTCCAGCGGGCGTAACGGTAGCGATGATCGGCGCCCACTTCGCCTTCCGGATCCTTCAACGTTCCTTTACGGACCGAATACGCTACCCAGGGGCGTCCCTTGCCGTCCAGGTGCATATCGGACATCCAGGCAACGTTCCGGCTGTTGCCGCGGTAGATGAGCGTGCCTTCGCCCGGGTGGCGCAAGCCCGGCGAGAGCGCGCGGATCGGCGCGCCGTCGCTTTTGTGCAGCATTCCGTCGCGGTAGTACATGTGATAGACGCTGGTGTCGTAGCTGAAGGGCGTGCTCTCGCTGTAAAACATGTGAATGGTGTCGCGCCCGTCGGAGGCGTACTTCACGTAAGGCCGCCGCGGCGCGGTGTCGGGGAAGTCGAGGAATATGCCGCCCATCTTCCAACTCGCGCCCAGATCGTCTGACCAAGCATAGGAAGGCTTGTTCGAGGCGTTGTAGCCCCGAAAAAAGTTGTAAATACGGCCGGCGCCTTTGTTCTCACGTGACAGGAAATGCAGGTTCGAATAGGTGATGCGCGAGACCTCGCTGGGCACCAGGACCTGCTCGGGATCCCAGGCCGTGGCGTCATGCGGGTTCGTGGAAATGCGGTACAGGATACGGTTGTCGCGGCCATGATTGGTGTAGACGGCCAAGTAGCGGCCGTCGGGGCGGACCAGCAGGGCCGGCGCGTTGTGGTCGTCTTGCGCAAGTTTGCCGCGGGAGGTGAGCAGCAGCTTGTCGTGAAGTTCGAAGCGCGTGAGCTTGCCCGACTCCAGGTCGTAGCTCACAACCTCGATGTCACCTTTCCGCGAGGGATCGCGGACCCCGCTGGCCACGGATCCGATGAGGAGTCTGCTGCCGTCTATCACGGCGCGTTCGTCCTGAAACCAACACCAGCCGCCGTCGTCGTTAAAGGTTCCAACGCCGGCGGCGGCCAGCGTTCCGCTAGATGCCAGAGCTACCGCGATCAATGCGCGTGTCGTCCAGTTCCCCATCGACACCCAGTATAGTCGATGGGCGATGCCGGACTACTGCGGCAGGATCGAAGGCGGCTCTTCCGCCCAGCCGGTTTGCACGAACAGAGTGAATAGCAGCGCCCCGACGATACTAGCGTTCAACAGGAACGCCGAGTCCAGCCCTGAGATTTTCCACGTCGCCAAGTCCTTAACCGTAATACCGAACAAAACCGTAGCAGCGACGACGGCCGCCACGACGGCGGTTTTAGTGATCAACTGTTTCATTTCGTTTGCCCTCTCTTGTGTTCTTCCTTAGTTCGAGCCTGGGCACACCTCCAGCGCCGGATATGTTGATCCTGCTTCGGAGTTGCGTCCCTCTCGATCCCGGTACCCGACCGGAGAACTGCCACCCGCTTGCTGCAATTTCAAGCGGGCCGTTCTATTTGTAAAGACGATCCAGGATCGAGAATGGTTCTGGCCTTGAGGTTAATGTTGCGTAAACCAATACTGGGCTCTGCTATACTCACAAATTCGTGCGTTCAATCCTCTGTTTCACGCTGTTGTGCCTGCTTGCCGCGGCGGGTTGCCACCGCGCACCGGAGTGGTACTCGATGCCCGAGCAGCGCCAGTCTTTCACCGGTGACGAACCTTCACCGGTTGCTGGCCGTATGTTTCGAATGGGCGACCCGAACGTCGCAAGTTACCTGGTCAAGGACGTTCCCAACGGTCCGGAAGGGGCGCCGTGGCGATGGGTCTACGAGCGGCCGGAATTCCGGTTCTTGATCACCGATCCTCACGACTTGAGCTTCTTCATGGACTTCGCGTTGCCGGACGAGACCTTCAAACAGACCGGACCCGTGACTTTCTCCTTATTTATCAATGGGAAAGCTTTCAAGAAGTTGCGTTTCACCAAGCCCGGCCAACTGCGGCTGGAGGAGCCTGTTCCGCCGGAGTTGCTCAAAGCTGATGCCTTGAACGACGTGGCGATCGAAGTAAATCCGGTATGGGTGGCTCCCGCCGACGGTGCCAAGCTGGGTTTCATCCTGTCGAGCGCCGGTTTCAGTAAGTCAAAGTAAACCGGAGATGCGCCTGGAGCAACTTTTTTCTTGCTAAGTGCCTTGCATTCCTGTAAATTGTGGGCTGTCGTCTTCAAACAGGAGGAAGGTACATGTTCTGCAGTCACTGTGGTGCCCAGACACCCGACGGAGTTCCTTTCTGCGCCAGTTGTGGTGCACCAACCGGCGCCGCGCAACCCGTCCAACAGCCTGCTCCCGAGCCGGGTCCCGCGCCGGAAGCTTTTGCGCCGGCCGCCGCGCCTGCGCAACCGGCGGCGGCAGGCGTCGCGCCTAAGTCGAAAATGGTTGCGGCGTTGCTGGGAATCTTTGTCGGCGCGTTCGGCGTGCACCGGTTCTACCTCGGCTACAATCCGATCGGAATCGCCCAACTGGTTCTCGGGGTGTTGGGCATTGTGACTTGCGGTATCACGACACTGATCTCGGCCGTCTGGGGTCTGGTCGAGGGCATCCTGATTTTGACGGGCAGCATCAACAAGGATGCCGCGGGGCGGCCGCTGGCCGAGTGACGCGTACGATGCGGTTTTGGCGCACGGCTGCCATCGTCTCCGGGCTTGTTGCGCTGGCCCTGGTGCCTACGCGTGGCTGGAACATGCGCCAACGGTTTGCCTATTCCGCAACCTGGTCGGGCTGCGCTGTCCGGGGTGTGGAATGACGCACGCCCTTTCGGCGCTGCTGCACGGCGAATTCGCACGGGCGTTTCTCTATAACAAGCTGGTGGTGGTCGCTTTCCCGGCGCTCGTCGGCGTGGTGCTGTACGACGTAACCGCTTGGGCGAGAAGCGGCAGACGAATCCCTAAACTTTAGTATAGATTTCGCCGATATAGTCACACGTGGAGGAAGTGTCTCACCTCTCGCTGACGCGGCTCGACCCCGTGGAAGACACAGTGGAAGAATGGACCTCCGGATCGGGATCGCACTCGCAGGCCGTTCTCACGCCCGCTGAGATGTTTGCCTACATGGACCGGTCGCCGACCGTGCTGATTGTGGATTCCCAGGAAGTGAACCGGCGAGTCATGCGGGGCATGTTGAAGCAGGAGCCCTACCGCATACTGGAAGCGGGACAAGCCATGGATGCCATCTCCATCCTGGAGCACGAGCGGGTGGACTTGGTCATTCTAGACCTGATGATGCCGGGAATCAGCGGCTTGGAGTTGTGCCGCCGCATCAAGTCCAGCCGGCGAACGCAACTGCTGCCGGTGCTAATGCTTACCAGCGTTCAGGGCATTGAAAGCGAAGTAGCCGGTTTGGCTTCCGGAGCCGACGAATTTCTGAATCGCCCGCTGCATCCCACCGTGGTGCGCACCCGCATTCGCGCCATGTTGCGCAATAAGGCGGCGGTGGACTCTCTCGATGAAGCCGAAACCATTCTGTTCGCACTGGCGCAGGCCGTCGAACAGCGTGACCCATACACGGCCGGTCACTGCGATAGGCTCTCACGCTATGCCGTCGAATTGGGCAACGCATTGGGCCTCCCCCGGCCCCAATTGCTTGCATTGCATCGCGGCGGGTTTCTGCACGACATCGGCAAAATCAGCGTACCGGACTCCATTCTGTTCAAGAAGAGCCGCCTCAACGAAGACGAGTGGACCCTAATGCGCTCCCATACCGTGCGTGGCGAGGCCATTTGCCGTCCCATGAAAAACCTGGCTCCGGTGCTGCCCATCATCCGGAACCATCATGAACGCTGGGATGGGTCCGGCTATCCGGACCAGCTACGAGGTGAGTCCATCCCACTGCTGGCGCGGATTCTTCAGATCGCCGACATTTACGATGCGCTTACCACGGAGCGCCCATACAAGGCGGCCCTGAACACGCACGAAGCCCTGGAAATACTCGCCGCCGAAACGCGCAACGGGTGGCGCGATCCGGAACTGACGGCTTTGTTTGCCGAACTGATCGAACGCGGCATATTCCAGCACTCGACGCCGGCCGCCGCGGACGAGGAACTGCGCAAGATGGAGACATCGCTCCTTCACATGGGGCGCAGTGTCATGGATTGACTCGATGAGCCTTCAGGGCGACCCTCCGGCAGGCCGGAGCTAGTCAACAGCGGGGTGAGCATAAACGCAGGGGGCGCCCGCAGGCGCCCCAGAGGAGAGAAACCGCTGATGTCGAAGAACCCTTAAGCGTTGACCACGCGAAGCCTGGAGCGCATCAAGGCGCTACTGATCGTTTTGCGGCGCCGCTTCATCTGGTACATCTTGTTGTCGGCGTCCTCAACTGCTTGTTTCAAGGAGCCTTCCTGCGCTTCAGCTATGCCCCAACTGACCGAAATTCTTGTCTTGCCGTACTGTCGCAGATGGAAATCGGCCAGACGGTGTTCGATACGCGCCATCCGCTTTTGCGCGGCATCCTGGCACTCATTCTTGAAGAAGATCACGAACTCGTCGCCACCCCAGCGGCAGGCGAAGTCTTGCTCCCTGATTGAGCCACGGATGAGTCCGCCGACACCCAACAGCACCTCGTCGCCGGCCATGTGTCCGAAGTTGTCGTTAATCTCCTTGAAATTGTCCACATCGATGACGGCGGCTACGCCGGTCACCTTAACGCCGTTCTCGAGCAGTTCGGCAAGCACAGCACGGTTGTGCAGCCCGGTCAACGGGTCAACGTTGATGGGCACCGCCCCAGCTTCAGGCTGCCGGCCACCTTTCTTGAGTTCGCTGTTGATGTGCCGCAATCGTTCGTTGTCGCGTGCCAGAAAGTCTACCACCAAGGCGACACCGGCTATGCCGAAGACTTGCGCCCACATCAGAACGGTTTCGGGCTGGACGATGGGGTTTTGCATCGTTGAAATACGAATTTTAGAGGGTCACCGATGCAATGAAAATGAGCCGGAGGTCACATTTTGCGGTAGTACGTTCGATCGGGTCCGGTTGGGAGCCGAGTACTAAGTAAGCCCCCGCATTGGTTCAAAAGAACCAACGGTTTATGCCGCCGCGGCCCGGCATTGGAATGGAGTGGCGCTGCTGGGTGGTCGAAGGCTCGGCCAAAGTGCGCGGAGCGCTGCGGCGTGGCGCGCTGGAGCCGAAGTCGATTTCGGCCTCGGTGAAGGTGAGTGGACGATCCAGTACCATTTCGAGGGTTGTCCCTTGAGCCAGCACGGCGTCCGGCCCGCGGGAAAGCAACACGCCAACCAGTCCAGCGGCGGCTCCGGCGGCAGCCCCCACACCTGCGCCCAAGCCGGCGCGCCCGGCGGCGCTGCCCGCGATTACTCCGACCGACGCGCCCGCGGCAGTGGCCTCACCTACGGTGCGTGCGTCGCCGCTCTTATTGCCCTCGCTCTTCACTCTGCCTTCGGTGCGGTCCAGTTCCTCGTTGGTGCGCCCGTCCAGGCTTCCGATGCGGGCCCGGAAATCACGGGTCACGCCGTTCGGCAAGGTAAGCGAATCGAAGCGCACGAAAACCTCTCCCCGGCCTTTTACACGGCCGGGCCGCTTGACGTCGGTCACGGTCCCCGCCACGTAGCTGCCCGGAGGGATGACGACTCGTCCGTTAACCAGGATCGGGAAGGCGGATTCCAGGTACACTCTGTCGCCTTCGGCGGCGTGTTTCGTGCTGACGCTGTTGATCAGGCTCAGGGGAATGCGCGTCCCCTTCTCAACGACGAAGGGCGAGGCGGGAGCCGCCGGCGCAGCCTTCTGCTCCTGGGCCGCAAGGCATACTGCGAGGGCGGACGTGATCAGGATGGCGAGCACTCTCATGGCAAACTCCTAGGGCTATTCTAGCCTATGTAAGTTAAACGTATGCAAAGCATTCCGGGTTGCCTTCAAGTTGCGGAGCCTGCGATGCTGCCGGCTGTTCTCGCGCTAGGAGCTCATGTTTTCGATGATTGCGGCGGCGAACTCGCTGGTCTTCAGCTTCGTCGCACCCTCCATCAGCCGGTGGAGGTCGTAGGTAACCCGTTTCTGCGCTAGGGTTCTGGTGATCCCTTGTTCGATCACCGAGCTGACTTCCTTCCACCCCATGAACTCGAACATCATCGACCCGCTGAGGATCAGGCTGGAGGGATTGACCACGTCCTGGCCGGCATACTTCGGTGCCGTGCCGTGCGTGGCCTCGAATACCCCGTGCTCATCGCCGATGTTGGCGCCCGGAGCCATGCCCAGCCCGCCGACTTGCGCGGCGCAGGCGTCTGACAGGTAATCGCCGTTGAGGTTGGGAGTCGCCAGCACGTCGTATTCGTCTGGGCGGAGCAGAACCTGCTGGAAGATGGAATCGGCGATGCGGTCCTTTACCAGGACCTTGCCGGCGGGAACCGCGCCGCTGAGTTCAGACTCGATGACGCAGGCGCCCGCAAACTCCTCGCGCACCAGTTCGTAACCCCAATCGCGAAAGGCACCCTCGGTGAACTTCATGATGTTGCCCTTGTGTACCAGGGTGACGCTCTTGCGCTGGTTTGCGATGGCGTACTGAATGGCGCGCCGGATGAGGCGCTTCGAGCCGGTGACGCTCATGGGTTTCACTCCGATGCCGGAATCGGGACGGATGTGGCAGCCCATTTCGGTATTGAGCCAGTCGATCACTTTCTTCGCTTCCGGGGTGCCCTGGCGCCACTCAATGCCCGCGTACACGTCCTCGGTGTTTTCACGGAAGATGACCACGTTCAGCTTTTCGGGCTGTTTCATGGGCGAGGGGACGCCGGGGTAGTATCGCACCGGTCTCCAGCATACGTACAGGTTGAGCAGTTGGCGCAGGGAGACGTTCAGGCTGCGGATGCCGCCGCCCACGGGTGTGGTGAGCGGCCCTTTGATCGCGATGCGAAACTCCTTGATGGCGTCCAGCGAGTCCTGCGGCAGCCAGCTGTTGAATCGCGAGAACGCTTTCTCCCCGGCGAAGATCTCGTACCAGGCGATGCGGCGCTTCCCGCCGTATACCTTGGCGACCGCGGCGTCGAACACCGCCTGCGAGGCCCGCCAGATATCCGGGCCGGTGCCGTCGCCTTCGATGAACGGGATGATCGGCGTATCGGGAATGACGAACCTGCCGCCTTGAAACTGAATGGGTTCCCCATCCGCGGGGACGGGCACATTGTTGAAGGCTTTCATGCTTGCTCCAGAGCAGGATTTTGGCACTGACCCAGTAGGCCGCGCGGCCCAAGGCCGCGTAGCGGCGTGCATATCGGCCATCAGGATATCAAGGCGGGCGGCAGAGGGTCAAATGCCGACGGATGGCTTGGAGAGTAACAATTCCAGACAGCCTGTTCCCATTGCCTCCTTGCGTCCACCAAATGTTTTGGAATATGTTTGGTTCGAAGCCGGCTTGGTGCGCATCCAAATGGGGCGGGTACGACCAGCCGGGAGCCGACTCAAACGAGGGACTGCGATGCCGAACAACTCACTAACCGTTACCGACAACAGAACGGACCGCACCTATACGGTCCCGCTCTTCAAGGATACTGTACGGGCGATGGATTTCCGCCCGATGAAGACCCAGCCTGATGACTTCGGCCTGATGACGTACGATCCGGCCTACATGAACACCGCCTCCTGCCAGAGCGCGATCACTTTCATCGATGGCGACAAGGGGATTCTCCGCTATCGCGGCTATCCGATCGAAGTTTTGGCCGAGAAGTGCACATATCTGGAGGTGGCTTATCTGCTGCACCATGGCGAACTGCCCAACAAGGCTCAACTGGACCAATGGGTGAAAGAGATCAACTCGCACATGATGCTGCACGAGAACACGAAGAAATTCATGGAGGGCTTCCGTCACGATGCCCACCCCATGGCCATGCTCGTCAGCACTTTGGCCGCTCTTTCCACGATCTACCCGGACGCCCGGCATGTTCACGACGCCGAATCGAGGCGGCTGCAGTGCATTCGTCTCATCGCCAAGATTCCCACCGTTGCGGCGTTTTCGTTCCGGCACACCCAGGGCTATCCGTACATCTATCCGGACAACCAGCTTGGCTACACCGAGAATTTCATGAATATGCTCTGGCGGATGGTGGAGCCCAAATTCCAGGTCAACAAGGTGATCGCCCGAGCCCTGGACATCCTGTTCATCCTCCATGCCGACCACGAACAGAACTGCAGCACCAGCGTCATGCGTGCGGTGGGCAGTTCTCAGGCCGATCCTTACGTGAGCGCGGCGGCTGCCGCAGCGGCGTTGTCGGGCCCGCTCCACGGCGGCGCCAACGAAGAAGTTCTCCACATGATCGACGAAATCGGCACGCGGGAGAACATTCCGGGCTACATCGAGCAGGTCAAGTCGGGCAAGTGCAAACTGATGGGCTTCGGGCACCGCGTGTACAAGAACTATGATCCGCGCGCCGCGATCATCAAGCAGGCCGCCTATGAGGTGTTCGAAGTCACAGGCCCGAACCCGAAGTTGGAAATCGCCAAGGAGCTTGAGGACATTGCGCTGCACGACGAGTACTTCATCAAGCGCAGACTCTATCCCAACGTGGATTTCTACTCAGGCATCATTTACCAGGCCATGGGATTCAATCCCGAGATGTTTACGGTGCTGTTCGCCATCGCGCGCATGTCCGGCTGGCTGGCGCAGTGGCAGGAAATGATCTCCGATCCCGAGCAGAAGATCGCCCGGCCGCGGCAGATTTACACCGGTTACCCCGCGCGCGAGTTCGTGCCAATGGAACAGCGCGGTTGATATAATGGCGCGGAGCGTTCCCGGCAAGGGCGCTCCGCGCCACACATGAACCAGTTCCTGCGCCTGCTACCGAGTCTGCTCGCTGGTGTGCTGTTCGGCGTGGGCTTCTTCACCTTCCATTTCGCGGAGGGACTGTCGTACTTTAGCAACGATCCCAACGCTTGCGCCAACTGCCACATCATGCGCGAGTATCTGGATTCGTGGCAGAAATCCAGCCACCATACCCGCGCCGTCTGCAACGATTGTCACATGCCCCAGCACCTGGCGTCGAAGCTCTGGACCAAAGCGGATAATGGCTGGAATCATTCCGTGAAGTTCACGCTGCAGACGTTCTCCGATCCCATCCGCATCCGCAGCGCGAACGCCGAACGTCTGCGCGCCAATTGCATCCGCTGTCACGAAGAGCTTACAAGCGACATCCGCGTGGCTCCGGCGCACGCGCGGCCGGCCGAACTGGATTGTGTTCACTGCCATGCCGGCGCGGGACACGGAAGCAGGAGATAGCTTGCTATGAAATCAAACCGCTGGACATACATTGGATTGAGCGCCGCTGTGGCCGTGGCCACGTTCCTGGTGACCATGTTGCTCATGAACATAGGCCAGCGCAAGCAGGAAGCGCGCCAAAGCTATCTCGAACTGGCGCGGCTCACCGAGGACACCGTCGATCCGGCCGAATGGGGCAAGAACTTTCCCCGCGAGTTCGATGGCTACAAGCGCACTGTCGACATCCAGCGCACCAAGTACGGAGGCAGCGAGGCGTTTTCCAAGCTCGATCGCGATCCACGTCTGCGGCGCATCTTCGCCGGCTACGCGTTCGAACTGGACTACCGCGAAGAGCGCGGCCACGCCTACTCGCTCGTGGACCAGGACGAGACCGAGCGCGTCAAGCAGCGCCCGCAGACCGGCGCCTGCCTGCAATGTCATGCCTCCATCATTCCCGCCTACCGCAAGTTGGGTGGCGGAGACGTCATGAAGGGATTCGCCCTGGTTTGCCCGATGCCCTTCGCCGAAGCGCGGAAGCTGGTTTCGCACCCGGTGGCATGCATAGACTGCCACGATCCGAAGACCATGGCCATCCGCGTTACGCGTCCGGGCTTCCTGAACGGCATCAAGGCGTACAAGAAGTCGCAGGGCATCGACAACTACGATCCGAACACCATGGCCACCCGCCAGGAGATGCGCAGCTTCGTGTGCGGGCAGTGCCACGTCGAGTATTACTTCGCGAAAGACACCAAGGCGGTCACTTACCCCTGGGCGAAGGGGCTGAAGATTGACGACATCGAAGCCTATTACGACGAGACCAAGTTCAGCGACTGGAAGCACGTCGAGACCGGAGCGGACGTACTCAAGGCGCAGCATCCCGAGTTCGAGACGTGGAGCCAGGGCATCCACGCGCGCAGCGGCGTGGCCTGCGCGGATTGCCATATGCCTTACGTGCGGCAGGGCGCCGTGAAGATCAGCGATCACCACGTGCGTAGCCCTGTGTTGAATATTGAGCGCGCTTGCCTCACCTGCCATCCGTTCCCGGCCTCGGAAATGAAGCTGCGCGTCGAGACGATCCAGGACCGCAACGCGAAGTTGCTTGCACGGGCCGAAGATGCGCTGGTGGCGCTTTATGACGAAGTGAAGGCCGCCAGGGCGGCCGGAGTGGGGAGCGAGAAGCTCACCGAAGCGCTCGCCTTGCAGCGCAAAGCGCAATTCCGCACCGACTTCGTCAACGCGGAAAACTCCATGGGTTTCCACGCGCCGCAGGAGGCCGCGCGCATACTTGGGGAAGCGATCGACTACGCGCGGCAGGGCCAGCTCGCCGTGCGCCGCGCGCGTTGATTGACACGGTTCTCTCCGGGTCGCTACACTTTCAATTTGGCGCTATTGTGTTACGACCAGCGCCCGTGGAATGCTGCTTGCCAGGGAATTCATCGCGTATTTGTCCCGCCAGCTTGTTACCGGGCTGACTCCCAAGGTCGTCGACATCACCGACCACCAGGTCGTGTGCGACCTGGTTACCAACCTCATCACCGACGAATTGATGGTGGAGGACCGTCTCAACGACGAAGTCCGCGACATCCTCAGCCAGTACAGCGACTACATGCGCCGCGAGGGTGTCAGCTACCAGGAGATGTTCCGCCGCATCAAGAACACGCTGGTTTCGCAGCGCAAAGTGATCCGCGCCTCCGGCCGCGACACGGGCGACAACATGAAGCTGTCGCGAGACAAGATCAACGACATCTCGCACAAATTGGTTGCGGCGTTGCGCAAGGCGCACGAGGTGCGGTTCAAGCGGGACCCGAACGAGGTCCGGCTGACGCTGGTGCATGACATCAGCGATCTGCTGGCCATCGAAGATAGGGTGGATCGCGCCGCGCGGCAGAAGATCCGCTCGCAGAAGCGCGAGATTGCGGAAGGCACCGAGGAATGGGACCTGCTGCATAAGCGCTACTACGCCGAGGAGCTCAAGAAACTCGGCATCGATCTCGGCCGATGAGCGCGCGCATCGTCGTTCTGGGCAGCCTGAACATGGACTTCGTGGTTCGCGTTGGACATCTGCCCGCGCCTGGCGAAACCATTCTCGGCCACGATTTCCAGATGATCCCCGGAGGGAAGGGAGCCAACCAGGCTTGCGCGGTGGGGCGGCTCGGGGGGAAGACGTCTTCCGCGCACATGATCGGCCGCGTGGGCTATGACGTGTTCGCCGACCATCTCAAGGCCAGCCTGGCCGCCGCCGGTGTGGATGTGAGCGCCGTGCACGCCGCCAAGTCCCAGCCTACCGGCGTCGCGCTGATCTGGGTGGACGACGCGGCGCAAAATTCCATCGTCGTCGCGCCCGGCGCGAATCACGAACTGCATCCGGCCGATGTGGAAGCCTTTCGTCCCACCTTTCGCGGCGCCAGCCACGTGCTGTTCCAGCTCGAGACGCCGCTGACCACCGTGGAGCGTGCACTCAAGGTCGCGCGGGAGGAAGGCGCCGCCACCGTTCTCGATCCGGCGCCCGCGCATCCGCTGTCGCGCGAACTGCTGGCGCAAGTGGACATCCTGACGCCGAACGAGAGCGAGGCCTGCATCCTGTTGGGCCGCAAGACTGTGCGGGTGGGCAGGGAAGAGGCCGCCGCAATCGCGCGCGATCTGGCGCGGCTTGGTCCACGAACCGTGGTGGTGAAACTGGGTGACGCGGGCTGCTTGTGGTGGGATGGCGAGAACGAAGTCTACGCGGAGCCGTTTCCGGTGAATGCCCTGGACACCACAGCGGCCGGCGATACCTTCAACGCCGCCCTCGCCGTGGCGCTGAGCGAGGGGCGCGAGCCGGCCGATGCGCTGCGCTTCGCCAACGCCGCCGCCGCCATTTCGGTGACACGAGCCGGAGCCCAGGCCTCCATCCCCACCCGCGCCGAAGTGGATGCGTTCCTCGCCTGAAGCGCGGAGACATGAAGCGGGGTTGAAACCCCGCGCGGCTTGACAGCCCTCCTTTTACTGTCGCAGCGTGTCCACCAACGTGCCGTCCACGTCGAACAACTTAATTTCCATCGCGGGCTGGTTCAGCGCGTGCGTCGAACAACTGAAGCACGGGTCGTAAGCCCGAACTACGGCCGAGACGCGGTTGAGCATCCCCTCTTCGAGCTTCTTGCCGTTGACGAAGCGCTTGGCCACCTGTTCGATTGAGCGGTTGATCGCCAGGTTGTTGTGGCCGGTGGCGACGATCAGGTTGGCCCACTTCATGGCGCCCTTCTCGTCCACTTTGTAGTGGTGAATCAGGACGCCGCGCGGGGCTTCCACGATGCCCACGCCCTCCAACGAATTGACACCGGCATGTGCACGCACATGCGTGTCGAGGATGGCCGGATCTTCCAGGAGCATTTCCATCCGCTCCAGCGCGTACAGCGCCTCAATCAAGCGGGCGTAATGGAAATGGAAGGAACTCTCGACCATCTTGCCGAATCTCTGATGGTACTCTTCGAATTCGGCTTCCGCTTCGGGTGTGCCGCAACGGTCCGCCACGTTCAAACGGGCCAGCGGCCCCACGCGATACAGCCCTTCGGGGAATCCCAGCGGCTTGTAGTAGGGTGCTTTCAGGTAAGAATTCGGCAGCGCGGATTCGGCGATATAGTTCTGATACAGCCGCGGCTTCTCCATCTCGGCGACGTTTTTGCCTTCCGCGTCCCGGAAGCGCACGTAGCCATCGTAGAGTTGCAGCCGCCCGTGCCCGTCCACTAATCCGGCATACATGGAGCGCATGTTGCCGAAGCTGTCGATCTCTGCCTGGAACTGGTCCACCACGCCTTTGTAGAACTTCAGAGTGCGGCGCGCGATGGACTTGGCCAGCGGCAACTCGCTCAGGATCAGATCGCGCGTTTCCGCACTGAGCGGCGCGTTCACGCCCCCGGGAACGGTCCAGGAAGGGTGTACGCGCTCGCCCGCCAAGCGTTCGATCACCTGCTGGCCAAACTTGCGCAGGGCGATGCCGTCGCGTGCCATGTCGGGATGCTTCTCGAGTATGCCGACGACGTTGCGCTTGGCCGGATCGCTGTCCATGCCGAGCAACAGGTCCGGCGCCGAGAGGTGGAAGAAGCTCAGCGCGTGACTCTGCACGAACTGCCCGCAGTGCACCAACTCGCGCAGCATGGCGGCCGACTCGGGGATCTGGACCGCCATGATGGCGTCGCATGCCTTCACCGAAGCGAGCAGGTGGCTGACAGGACAGATGCCGCAAATGCGCGCCGTGATGGACGGCATCTCGTAGTAAGGCCGCCCCTCGGTGAACTTCTCGAATCCGCGTACCTGCGTGATGTGGAGCTCAGTGGAAGAGACCTTCCCGTCGCCATTGAGATGAATGCTGATCTTGGCGTGACCCTCGATGCGAGTCACGTGGTTGATCATGATCTTCTTCATGGATGATTCCTTTGGTTGCCCGGCTGGGGATGATTTCTTAGCCAAATTTCACCTTGTTCGTGAGGTCGGGTTTGCGTCCGGCCAGCAGCTCACTAATGACATAAAAGATGGCGTCCGCTTTCGGCGGGCAGCCTGGGATATGTAAGTCGATCTTGACGGCTTCGTGCAACGGGATGGCGTGCCTGAGCAGCGCCGGCACGCCTTCAGCCGGCACGCCCGGATTCGTCTGGACGCCTTCGACGTAGACGCGCTCGAGCAGCTTCTTTGCCGGCACCCAGTTGCGCATGCTGGGCACGTTGCTGGTGACCGCGCAATCGCCTAACGCTACCACCATCTTGCTGCGTTTGCGGATCAATTGGGCCATCTTCATGTCTTCCTGGCTGGACACGGCGCCCTCGACCAGGGCGACGTCCACACTCTCCGGAAACTCCTGCGCGTCCACCAGCGGCCCGTACACAATGTCGGCCTTCTTGGACACGGCGACGATGCCCTCGTCGATGTCGAGCAACGACATGTGGCAGCCCGAACATCCGTCGAGCCACACCGTGGCCAGTTTGATCTTGCTCATAACTCCGCTCCTCGCCGCGCGGCTAACCGGCTGACCGGTTCTCCGTGCTTGGTCATTTCCTCAACCGACCAGCCCTTTTCGGCCATCGCTCCCGTCGGGCAGACGTTCACGCACTTGCCGCAGGCCGTGCAGTTGCGCGACGAGCCCCATTCCTGGTTCAGCTCGCAGACCAGCCGCGAGCCGACGCCGCGGTTGCGGACGTCCCAAACGTGCGCACCCTCGACCTCGCCGCAGGCGCGCACGCATCGCGTGCACAGGATGCACCGGTTGTGGTCGAGCACGTAGCGCTCGTGGCTCATGTCGACGCTCACCTTCGGAAAGCTGTAGGGGTATCGGACGCTGGTGACGCCGAGTTTCTGGGCGAGCGACTGCAGTTCGCAATGGCCGTTGGACACGCAGACGGCGCAAATATGGTTGCGCTCGGCGAACAGCAGTTCGACGGCAATCTTGCGGTAGCTCTCGAGTTTCGGCGACTTGGTGTTCACCGACATGCCTTCCTGCACCGGCGTGGTGCAGGCGGGTAGAAGGCGCCCGACGCCCGCCACCTCGACGATACAGAGCCGGCAGGCGCCCACCGGCGTAAGACCTTCCATGTAGCAGAGCGCCGGGATGTACTTCCCGTTGGCGCGCGCGGCTTCGAGGATGGTCTGGCCGTCGGTCGCGCTGACGTATTCTCCGTCGATTCGAATGGATACTTTCTGGGGCAAGGAATTCGCTCCTTTCATTGCGCGGCGGCCGTAGAGCCGGCCGCTCTGCGCGGGCCGCTAATGGTCTCCGTTGCGGACGTCGCAGCGCAGGCAGCGGCAGGATTCCTCCATGGCTTCGATGGCCGTCAATCCGAGCACGGCTTCGTCGAAGACCTTCACGCGTTCGAGCGGCGCAAGTTCTCCGCAGACATGGCGGCGGCTCGCGCTCGGCTGCGCCGGCGGGACTTGCTCATAGTCGAACTCGCGATAAATCTGGTCGAACCTTCGCGCGCCCATCAGGCGTTCGTCGATGTTGCGCGCGGCTTTCTTGCCATAGCCCATGGCGTTGGAGACGTTGGATGCGCCGCTGATCAGGTCGCCGCCGGCGTAAAACTTGGTGCGGCTGGTTTCGAGCGAGTAACGGTCCACGTCGATGGTGCCGTTCTCCTTGAGCGTGAGGCCTGAGGCGCGCGCGAAATCCAGGTCCACCGTTTCGCCGACCGCCAGCACCACCGTGTCGCACTCGAAGCGCAGGATCTCATCGGTGGGGATGGGCCGGCGCCGGCCCGAGGAATCATACTCGCCCAGGCGCGTCTTCACCACCTCGATGGCCTGGACGCCGCCCTGGCGGTCGCCCACGATGCGGTGGGGCGTCGCCAGGAACACGAACTCGGCGCCTTCCGCCTCCGCGGCTTCGGTCTCCTCGGCGATGGCCGGCATGTCCTTGCGTTCGCGGCGATAGATCACGGTGACGTCGGAGCCCATACGCAGCGCCGTGCGGGCTGAGTCGATGGCCGCGTTACCGCCGCCGATCACCACCACCTTCTTGCCGAGCGCGCACTCGGTCTTCTTCGAAACGGCTTCCAGGAACAGGAGCGCCGGCATCACGCCGCGCAACTCCGTGCCCGGCAGGTACACCCATGCTTCCTTCCAGGTGCCGATGGAAAGGAATACGGCGTCGTACATCGAATCGATGTCGTTGAGTGGTATGTCGAAGCCGACCCGAGTGTTGAAAACGAAATTCACCCCGACGCGCCGGATGAGTTCGAGTTCCTTCTCCAGCACACTCTTCGGCAATCGGTATTCCGGCAGCGCGTAACGCAGCATACCGCCCGCTTCGGGATTGGATTCGTACAGGGTGACTTCGTGCCCCAGCATGGCCAGGTAAAACGCGCATGTCAGCCCCGTGGGGCCGGCGCCGACTACGGCGGTCTTTTTACCAGTGGGGGCCAGTTTATGCGCCACCACTTTTTCGATCATTTCGCTGTAACGGCCCGAGGCATAAATCGCGTCGGCGATCGAGCGATGCACGTCGCGCATGTTCACCGGCTCGTCGAGCCCGGCGCGGCGGCAGCGATGTTCGCAGGGATGCTGGCAGACGCGGCCCGTGGAGGCGGGCAGCGGGTTGTCGAGAATGACGCTCTCGAAGGCTTCCTCCAGCCTGTCTTCCTTGTAGAGTTGAAGGAAGCGCGGGATGTTCATGTGCAGCGGGCAGGAGTTCTCGCAGGGCGAAACCGCCAGGTCCTCGCACACGCCGGCGCGGCAGCGATGCGCCCGGATGTGGTCCTCGAACTCATGCCGGAAGTGCCGCATGGTCGTGAGAACGGGGTTGGGCGCTGTCTGCCCCAGACCGCACAGTGACGTGTCGCGAACCATGCGGCTCAATTCATCGAGCGTCCCAAGGTCGCCGACCGTCGCCGCTCCGCGCGTGAATTTGTTCAGGATCTGCAGCGCTTTGTCGAGCCCCACGCGGCAGGGGACACACTTGCCGCAGGATTCCGAGTGGGTGAACTCGATGAAGTAGCGCGCCACGTCCACCATGCAGTTGTCTTCGTCCATGACAACCATGCCGCCGGACCCCATGATGGAGCCCAGTTGGGCCAGCGTCTCGTAATCTACCGGCGTGTCGAACATTTCCTGCGGGATGCAGCCGCCAGAGGGCCCGCCCGTCTGCACGCTTTTTACGGTGCGCCCGTGCGGGGCACCGCCGCCGATGTCATAAACGAACTTGCGCAACGGCGTACCCAGCGGCATTTCCACCAAACCCGTGCTGTTGACCTTGCCCACCAGAGAGAACACCTTTGTCCCGCTGCTCTTGGTGCTGCCGGTTTCGGTGAACCAGGCCGGACCCTTGATGACGATGGGCGGGATGTTGTACCAGGTCTCGACGTTATTGATGTTGGTGGGTTTGCCGAACAGGCCCTTCTGGGCCGGGTAGGGAGGCCGTGGCGTGGGACGGCCCGCCCTGCTTTCGAGTGAGCGGATGAGCGCGGTTTCCTCGCCGCAGACGAACGCGCCAGCGCCCTCCACCAGGCTCAGATCGAAGTTGAAGCCTCGCCCCAGAATGTTCTCGCCTAGCAGGCCGTATTCCTTGGCCTGTTCGACGGCCCGGCTCAGGCGGTGCACGGCGAGCGGATACTCTGCGCGGATGTACACGATCCCCTCGGAAGCGCCCATGACGTAACCGCCGATGATCATGCCCTCGATGAGCGCATGCGGATCGCTTTCGATCTCGTTGCGGTTCATGTATGCGCCAGGGTCGCCCTCGTCGGCGTTGCAGACGATGTACTTGGGTTCGGCCTGGGCCTTGCGCAGGAACTCCCACTTGATGCCGGTCAGGTAGCCCGCGCCGCCGCGCCCGCGCAGCTTCGATGCCTTGATCTGCTCGACAACCGCGGCGGGGTTCGAATCGATCAGGACTTTGTACAGGGCCTGGTAGCCGCCCACGGCGATGTACTCTTCGATGTCTCCGGGATTGATGAGGCCGCAGTTGCGCAGAACGATCTTCTTCTGCCCGTTGAAGAAGGGCACCTCGTTCCAACTGGGAAGATCGGGATAATCGGACCCGTACTTCACGTGTCCTGTAATGTGGTCCCACTCCTCAATCTTGCAGAGAACCAGATCGCGGGGAACTTCGCCCGAAGCCGCGTCATCCAGAATGCGTTCGACGTCGTTGTGCTGGACGCGGTGCAGAATCAACAGCGGTTTGCCGGGCACCCAGAGGTTCACCAGCGGTTCTTCGGCGCAGAAGCCGAAGCAGCCCACGCGAGTGAGATGATAGCCCAGGCCACGGCGGTCGATAGCGGAAGCGAAGGCATGGTAGACCGCCTCGGCGCCGTTGCCGGAGCCGCACGTACCCATACCGACGGCGATGCGCGGGCGCGGCGGCAGCAACTTTGCCATGCCCGACTCCCGCACCGCGTTGAAGGTGCTGAAGTCACTGATTCGCATGTTTTCTACGATCCCCTTCCAGGTGGTCGATCTCGCGCTTCAAGGCCTGCTCGTTCACATGGCCGAGGATGTTATGGTTCACCTCGACCACCGGCGCCAGCGCGCACTGTCCGAAGCAGGCCACCGTGCGCAGCGTGTACTTGCCGTCGCTGGTGGTGACGGACAACTTGTCGGCTCCGCCGCCTTCCTCGGCCGAATCCTTGACGCCGAGTTCCAGCTTCAGGCGTTCCAGCAGGTTGCGCGATCCGCGCGTGTGGCACGCCGTGCCACGGCAGATGCAGATCGTGTTCTTGCCCTGGGGCTCCAGATTGAAGAGGGCGTAAAAGCTGACGACGCTGTAAACTTGAGCCCGGGGAATGTCCGTCTTCGCGGCCACGTAGTCCAGCAGTTCCATTGGCAGGTACTTCTGTGGGTTATGTTCCTGGAGTTCTTCCAGGATGCTCAGCAGCCGGCCAGCGCGCGCCGGATGGCGGGCGATCACCTGGTCGACGTAGTCCTGGTCGACAGGAGACGGCAGGCTTGGGACAACCGGAGGTTTCATAGATGAGTCCTCTCCCGAAGCGAATAGACAAACATGATATCCAAACGCGGACCGGCGTGTCTGGGCTGGTTCGCGGTAGAGTAGTAAGTTCTATGAACAAGCGAACGGCGATTTTTCTCTCTTGCGTGTTGTTTTTTGTTATGGCCGCTCCCGTCGTGGCGCAGGTGCGCAATCCGCTGCCCGTGCCCGACGTAGGCGGCTATCGGACCCTCAAATGCGACTTCCATATGCACACAGTCTTTAGCGATGGCCAGGTGTGGCCGCCGGCGCGGGTGGTCGAAGCCTGGCGTGACGGATTGGACGCGGTTGCCATCACAGACCACTCCGGTGGAGGAAGAAACAAGGAGATCCTGAAGAATGATTTGAATCTCCCGCACGCGCTCGCGCGCCCCACGGCCGATCAACTGGGCGTGCTGCTGGTTCCCGGCGTTGAGGTGGCGCAGGGATTGACGCACTGCAACGCCTTGTTCATCAAGGACGCCAACGAGGTGACCGGAATGCAACTGTTGCCGGCGTTGCGCAAGCTGCGCGCGCAGGGCGCCTATCTTCTGTGGAACCATCCCGGCTGGCGACGGCCGGCGATCTGGTACCCCGACATCGACGAGGCCTATCGCGAAAAGCTGATCGATGGCTTTGAGATAGTCAACGGCAGTGAGATCTATCCGGACACGCAGGCCTGGAGCGAGGAGAAGAAGTTGGCGCTGTTTGCCGACAGCGACGTGCACCCGACGATGGAGCCGCAGGATGAGCGCACGCGCCGGCCAATTACCTTGGTATTCGTGCGCACCGCGGACCTTGCGGGCTTGCGCGAGGCGCTGGATGCCCGGCGAACCGTGGCCTGGTACCGCGACGACGTTTGGGGCGCGGAAGAATTCCTGCGCGGGCTCTGGCAGGGCGCCGTCAAAGTGGAACCTGCGCGTCTGGCCTTCTCTCCGCAAGTGAGGCGCTCCGGCATCCGCATCGCGAACACCTCGGCCATTCCGTTTCAATTGAAGGTGAAGAGCGCGCCCGCGTGGCTCAGTCTCAGCGCCGGCACGCTTCCCGGCGAGCGCGTGGTGTCCGTCCCTGTGAGCGCAGCCAAGGACGCCCCGGCGGGCGAGCATCGCGTGGAGATTGTTCTCGAAGTAACCAACCTCCACACGGCCCCCGGCAAGTCCTTGACCGCCGCCTTGCCGCTGACCGTCACGGTCGAATAGAACGCGGGACGACAGTACACTCAATCCCCGGTTCCTCCTGACTGGGAAGACGGAGGTGAAAGAGGGGGTTGAGTGTATTGTCCCGAGATTATGTCGAGCACGGGGGCCATGGCGGCCTCGACGGCGGCCGTCATAAGGCCACCCACCGTGAGGGTGTCGGCCGCTTCCACCGTGATGATGGTTACTTCCTGCGGCACATGGAGGCCCAGTTTCCCGGCAAGTTGTAGGGCCTCGAACAATCCCACGTAGTGGGGCGAACCGCCGGGCACTGTCTGGAACTCTTCATTTCGTAGAACCGTGATAGTGCCGGGGGCGGTCTGGCCGGTCACCACCGTATCCACGACAATGAGCTTGTCGCAGTTCTGCACGTGATCGAGCAGCGCCATGCCGGCTTCGGAACTCTCGACCACATCGATTTGCCCGCCGAACAAACGACGCGCCTCGCCGGCGACGCGGATACCGAATGCGTCGTCGGCGAGAATGTCGTTGCCCAGCGCCAATAAGCGCGTGACGGGCATAACTATTGACGGGTGATGCTGCCGTCGAGATCGCGCCGCAGGATGCCGGCGGTGGAGCCGTCGGCTTCGCGGACACGGATCTGCAGCGGCATACTGCCGGGCAACGAGTGCGTGGCGCAGCCGTTGCAGGGGTCATAGGCGCGGAAGGCCATCTCCACCATGTTGAGCACGCCGTCGGAGATGTGGTCCCGGCTGACGAGTCCCTTGGCCGCCTTCTCGACGCTCATGGCGATGCGGGCGGCGTTGTTGGTGGTCGCCACGATCATGTTGGCTTTGCGGATGAGGCCGTTCTCGTCGGTCACGTAATGATGAATCAGCGTGCCGCGAGGGGCTTCTACGATTCCCACGCCTTCCGTGGGAACCTCAGTTGGAAGCGTACGGACATTCGGGTCTGTAAGCTCCTTGTTGTCCGCCAACTCCTTCATCCGCTCGGCCGCGTAAAGCAGCTCGATGGCGCGGGCCCAATGGTGCGCCAGCGTGTGATGCACCGGCTTACCGTGGAGCGTCTCGACATACTGCTGGTAAGCGGCCTGCGCGCCGGGGGTGGCGAAACCGTCCGCGGCGTTCAGCCGCGCCAGCGGCGCCACGCTGTAAACACCGCTGTCGGCGCCGTCGACGAAGCCCTTCCAGCCTACCGGTTTCAGGTACGAGAACTTCACGTAGCTCCAAGGTTCGACGTGTTCGGCAACGTAGTCCAGGTACTGGCCCGCGCCGAACTTGGCATACTCGCTTCCATCCGGTTTCACGACGCGCAACTGCCCATCGTAGAAGTTGACCCGGTTGGACCCGTCCACCGTACCCATGTAATAGGTCTTGTGCGTGAAAACGTCGGACAGGATCAGCTCGACGTAATCGCTCCGCTTCAGAACCAGCTTGTCGAAAACGTCGAGAGTGAACTTGGCGAAATCGACCGCTTCGTTCGCCACGGCGCGGAACTGCGCCTGGTCCTCTTTCGAAATGCGCTTGGCGACGCCGCCCGGCAATCCAAGCACGGGATGGCCCGCCTTGCCGCCGGTGAGCGCGAGCAATTCGCGCAGTTTGCGGCGCATGCCGACAACCTTCTGCCCTACCTCGACGCCCACCTTACCGATGACGCCGAGGATATTGCGCTCGGCGGCCGGCGCCTGCGGCCCGACGATGAAGTCCGGCCCGCCCAGGAAGTAGATATGCAGCGAGTGGTCTTCCACCATGAAGACGTTGTAGAAGAGTTCGCGGATGCGCAGGGCCGCCGGCGGAGGCGTCACCTTGTAGACAGCATCCAGGGCCTTGGTGGAGGCCATGTGATGCGCCGTGGGGCAGACGCCGCAAATACGCGAGGTGATCTGCGGCATGTCTTCGGCCGGCCGTCCCTCGGCGAACTTTTCGAAACCCCGCAGTTCAGGGATCTGGAAGAACGCCCGGTCGACCTGACCGGACTCGTTCAGGAAGATCTCGATCTTGCCGTGGCCTTCCAGGCGAGTAACGGGGTCGATGGTGATTCTTTGAGCCGTACTAGACATTCGCGGGTACCTCCTCGTTGAGCTTCTTTCGGCGCAGCAGCGATGCCGGCAAACAGTAGCGATAGAACGTGCCGGTCGGGTCCGGAATCGTGGCCATGATGCGCTCGATCTCGGCCTCGTCGTTGGAATCGGCGATCGAAGCGATGGCGCTCATGGCTTTGGCGCCGTAATCCACCACGCGGCTCGTGGGTCCGAAACAGCCGGTGCACGGCATGTTGCCGTGGATGCAACGTGTCTCGCAGCCCGCGCGGGTGGCCGGCCCCAGGCAGATCACGCCCTGGGCCAGCAGGCAGGTCTGCTCGTCGAGGATCACCTGGTGCGGCCGCTTGTACTCCTTGAGCAGCAGCTTGTCCGGCTTGGTGTCCTTGCGATCGCAGGTCTCGCATAGCGCCTTATCCGGAGCGAGCACGGAACCCTTGGGCGGAAGCTGGCCGGAGAGCAGCGCCTCGACGGTCTCGGCGAGCATCTTCGGCGTCGGCGGGCAACCGGGCACGTAATAGTCGACGTCGATGACGTCGGCCAGAGTGCGGACGGTTTTGTAAAAGCCAGGCAGCGTCACCGTGAAGCCGTTCTCACGATGAGTCGTCTCAGGCTTGGCCCCCGGCGCGTTCGTCGTGCTTACGGATTCCAGGTAGACCGTCCGGAAAATCTCCTCGCGGGTGTACAGGTTGGCGAGGCCCGGAATACCGCCGGTCTGCGCACAGGCGCCGAAAGCGATGACGTACTGCGACTTCTTGCGCAGCAGGTGGGCCATCTCCTCTTGCTCGGTGGTGCGTATGGCGCCGTTGATGAAACTGACGGTGATCGCCCCGTCGGCCATGGCTTCGACGTCCTTGCGCTTGAAGTCCAAAGCCACGGGCCAGAGCACGATATCGATCTTGGCGACTACGTCGAGAATCTTCTCGGCCAGGTCGACGACGGCTTCTTCGCAGCCGCCGCAGCTTGCGCACCAATAAAACGCGACTTTCGGTTTGTCGGCCATTACGCAGGCACCTCCTCGCTGAACGTCTCCTGGGGTACTTGGATCTTTAAGGGTCCCAGCGCGCGCACCTTTTGGACCATATCGTTGACCACGGAGCGCACTCTGTCGCCTTCGGCCGCCGAGATCCATTCCAGGCGGAAGCGATCTTCTTCAATGCCGAGGTCCCTCAACATGTGCTTCAGGACCTGGACGCGGCGGTAGGTCTTGTAATTGCCTTCCTGGTAGTGGCAGTCGCCGGGGTGGCAGCCGCCGATGAGCACACCGTCGGCGCCCTTGGCGAACGCGTCCAGGATGAACTGCGGGTCGATGCGGCCCGAGCACATCACGCGGATGACTCGGATGTTGGGCGCGTACTTGAATCGCGAAGTGCCCGCGAGATCGGCGGCCAGGTAGGTACACCAGTTGCAGAAGAAAGCCACGATCTTGGGCTCGAAGGGACCTTCGTCGGTCCCGGATGATAGCTGGACGAGATCCTCAGGCATAGTTCAGGACTCCTTTGATTTCTTCGTAGATCTCCTCATCCTCAAACAGATTCTGTTTAATGGTGCCGGACGGGCAGGCGGCCACGCATGTGCCGCAGCCCTTGCAGAGCGCCTCATTGATGTAAGCGACCTTCAAGTCTTCCTTGAAGCTGATGGCGCTGTACGGGCACATGGGAATGCAGGTCTTGCAGCCCGAGCACTCCTCCTGAACGATGAAGGCGGTGTTCGGCTCCAGTTCCTGCACGTTGGCGTCGATCAGGGCCAAGGCTTCCGCAGCCGCGGCTCCGGCTTGCGCTACCGTATCCGGAATGTCCTTGGGGCCTTGGCAACAGCCGGCCAGGAAAACGCCGTCGCTGAAAGTGCTGACCGGGGCCAGCTTGGGATGGCGTTCCAGGAAGAAACCGCCCGGCGAGCAACTGATGTTGAACAGGCGGCGTACCTCGTTAGCGTCCTCTTGCGGCTCCAGTCCGGTCGAAAGCACCACCATGTCCACCGGGATGCGGCGGACGAAACCGGCCAGGGTATCCTCAACGCGAAGAATGAGCTTACCTTCCTCGGTCGGATCCAACGCCCAGTCGGTGACTTCGGCCACCTTGCCGCGGATCATGTGCACGCCTTCGTGCAGCAGCTTCTGGTAGAACTCCTCGAAGCCCTTGCCCGGCGTGCGCATGTCGATGTAGAAGTTGAATACTTCCGCGCCGGTGTGCTCCTTGATCAGATGCGCCAGCTTCAGCGAATACATGCAGCAGACGCGCGAACAATGCGGATTAGTGCGCGCGTCGCGGCTGCCGACACAGTGGATGATGCCCACCGATTGCGGCTTCGAACCGTCGCGTAGCACCACCTCGCCGGCCGTCGGGCCGCTGGCGTTGACCAGCCGCTCGATTTCGAGCGCCGTGTACACGTTCGGATAGATGCCGTAGCCCAGGTCGGGCATGCGGGCCGCGTCAAAAGTCTTGTAGCCCGTGGCGATGATGATGCTGCCGACGTCGACAACCTGATCGGTTTCCTGCATGTCGAAGCGAATGGCCTTACGCTCGCCGCAGGCTTCCACGCAGGTCTTCTTGCAACGGCCGGTCTTCAACTGGATGCAGGCGGCCGGGTCGATGACCACGGTCTGCGGAACCGCTTGTGGGAAGGGAATATAGATAGGCTTGCGCTTGGCCAGGCCTTCGTTGAATGCGTCTTCGGTCTTGCCTTCCTTGAACACGCAGGCATCAATGCACTCCTGGCATCCGATGCAGGCATCCTCGAGGATGTAGCGCGGCCATCTTTTTACCGTCACCTTGTAATTGCCCATGTAGCCTTCCACCTTGGTGACTTCGGAAAGCGTCCACAGGGTAATGTTGGGATGGTTGCGCACCTGTGACATTTTCGGCGTGAGAATGCAGGCCGCGCAGTCCATGGTGGGGAAGGTCTTGTCGAACTTGGCCATGTGGCCGCCGATGGTCGGCTCGCGCTCGACGAGAATCACTTTCTTGCCGGCGTTGGCCAGCGTCAGGGCGGCGTGGATGCCGGCGATGCCCCCGCCCACCACTAGAACATTCGGGTTGATGCCCACCTGGCGGCGTTCGAGCGGCTTGTGCAGAACGACCCGTCGAACCGCGGCGCGGACCAGGTCCTTCGCCTTCTCGGTGGCGGCATCCTTGTCTGTGTGTACCCACGAATCGTGCTCGCGGATGTTCACCATCTGCAGGTAGAAGGGGTTCAATCCACCGTGAGCCAGCGCTTCACGGAATGTATGCTCGTGCAACAGCGGAGAACAACTGGCCACCACCACCCGATCCAGTTGGAACTCTTTGATGTCCTGCTGGACCATCTCCTGCCCGGGATCCGAGCACATGTACTTGTAGTCGCGCGCAATCGTGACGTTCGGCAGGTTGGCCGCGTAGTCGGCTACTGCCTTGCAGTCCACCACGGCGCCGATGTTGTGCCCGCAATGGCAGATATACACCCCGACGCGTATGGTACGTTTCGCTTCAGACATAGCTCTCCACCTCCTCGCGGGACATCATCCAGCCCTTCACTTGGCTTCGTCCCGAGATGCAGCGCTTAAGTCCGAGCTTGTCGATCTCGCCGCCGAGCGCCCACCCCAACGTCTGAGTAAAGAAGAAAATGGGTAGATCGAAGTGCTCTCCCGTCGCTTTCGTGATCTCCTTTTGGTATGTATCCAAGTTGAATTGGCAAAGCGGGCAAATCGTTACTATGGCCTGCGCGCCTTTGCGAACTGCCTCTTTGAGAAGAATGTAGTTGAGCCGGACGCCCACGTCATGAATGGTTCCCGTGAGCGAGCCGCCGCAGCACTTGGTCTTGAGCGAGTAGTCGACCGTGGGAATGCCGGCCGCCCTCATAAGCTCATCCATGCGCATGGGATTGAGCGGCCTGTCGACCTCGTCGAACGGTCGCACGGCCTGGCAGCCGTAATAGCAAGCCACCTGCCCGCCGCGCCACCGCCGCTTCACCTTGGACTTGATGGCATCGAGCCCAACGTCGTTGTACAACATCTCCAGTGGGTGGCGCACTTTCACCGAATTCATGCCCGGCAGGTTCACTGCGCTCAAACTGTCGGACACTTCCTTCTTGATGGATGGGTACTTCTTGGCGTACTCCTGCGTCTTGCGCAATACCAGGTAACAGGCAGCGCACGGCGCCAGCAGATCGCGCTTGCCCGGGGCCTTGTGCGCGAGCGACAGATTACGCGCGGAAAGCAGGAACGCGGAATCTTCGTCCACGGCCATATAGGACGTGGCGCCGCAGCAGTTCCAGTCGTCCAGTTCCTCGACCGGCACATCCAGGCTCCGGAAGAGTTCCAGCATGCTCTCTTCGTAAGCAGCACCGGTGGCCTTCAACGAGCAGCCGGGGAAGTAGAGATAGCCTTGGGGATTGGTTTTGCTCGTCTTGGGCATCAGGCAACCTCCCTCTTTACCGCCAATTCACGCTGCAGGTCTTTCGGGTTGCGGATGCCTTCGCTCTTGAACGACAATCTTCCGGTCCTGAGCAGCGCCCAGCCGGACTTTGCCATCCCAAGAAGAATGAATGGATTAGAACGGAACGCCATGCGCAATACCAGCCACATTTCCGAGCTGCGCCCGCGGCGCTTCACAATCTCGTAGAATTCGCGGGCCAGCACTGGAATCGGGAAACGCTTCGGATAAAGGTTTTCTTTGATCGCTTCGCGCTTCAGGCTGTACATCACGTCGGTGATATGAATGTCTTGCGGGCAATGCACCGCGCAGGAATAACAGGACGCACACAGCCAGATGGTCTCGCTTCCCAACGCTTCCTTGCGAAAGCCCTCGCGCAGCAGACTCATAATGCGCCGGGGCGTAAAGTCCATGTAAATCGACAGAGGACAGGTTCCCGAGCACGTGCCGCACTGGATGCATGAGAAGATGTTTTCGCATCCAGGCAAGGTTTTCACCTTGTGCGGCCATTCGGGCACCGCCTCCCTCTGGAATTTCATTTTTCTGAATTGAAACATATGTCTCCAATAACCGCGGATTTCCATGAATCGGAAACCTGCGTCACGTAAGTCAGCAGGATGAATTCGACAGGATGAGTTACGGCGCTAGGCAAGTACCCCCTCGATCTCTTCAAGGATTTCTTCGTCTTCAAAAAGGTTCTGCCGGATGGAGCCCGACGGGCAGGCCGCCACGCAGGTTCCGCAGCCTTTGCACAAGGCCTCGTTGACCCACGCTTTTTTTGTGTCCTCGCGCACGCCGATGGCGCTATAGGGGCACATCGGAACGCAGGTGCGGCACGCCGAGCATTCGTCCTCGTTCACCACAGCCGTGTTCGGCTCCATTTCTACGAACTGCCTGTCGATAAGCGACAGGCATTCGGCTGCTGCGGCGCCGGCCTGCGCCACCGTGTCCGGGATATCTTTGGGTCCCTGGCAGCAACCCGCCAGGAAGATGCCGTCCGTGAAGGTGCTGACCGGCGCGAGCTTCGGGTGCCGCTCCAGGAAGAAGCCTTCGTTGGTGCAGGAGAGGTTGAAGCGCCGGCGCACGTCGTTTGCGTCGTGCCGGGCTTCCAATCCCACCGAGAGCACCACCATGTCCACGGGGACCTTGCGGATGTAATTGACCAGCGTGTCTTCCACCTGCATGATGAGCCGCCCCGTCCCGCCTTCCTCGGGGTAGATGTCGGCCACCTTGCCGCGAATGAAGTTGACGCCCTCTTCGGCGATGCGGCAGTAGAACTCCTCGAACGCCTTGCCTGGCGTGCGCATGTCGATGTAGCAGTTGTAGACTTCCGCCCCCGTATGTTCCTTGATCAGGTGTGCCAGCTTGAGCGAGTACATGCAGCAGACCCGCGAACAGTACCGGTTGGTGTTCTCGTCGCGGCTGCCCACGCAATGCACCACGCCCACCGTCTGCGGCTTGCGACCGTCGCGGAGAACCACTTCGCCGCCGGTGGGGCCCGAGGCGTTCACCAGCCGTTCCACCTCGAGTGCCGTGTAAACGTTCGGATAGGCTCCGTAGCCGTAATAAGGTACGCGCCCGGCGTCGAAGATCTGGAAACCGGTCGCCATGACGATGGAGCCGGCTTCCACCGTGTCGACGGTCTCCTTCTGCTGGAAGTCGATCGCCTTGCGTTCGGCGCACACCTCCACGCAGGTCTTTTTACATTTGCCGGTCTTGAACTCGATGCAGGTGTCCGGATCGATCACGACGAGCTGCGGCACAGCCTGCGGGAAGGGTATGTAAACCGGCTTGCGCTTGCCGAGGCCCATGTTGAATTCGTCGGGCGTCCGGCCTTCCTTAAACACGCACGCCGAGATGCACTCCAGGCAGCCGATGCAGGCGTCTTCGATGATGTAGCGCGGCTTGTGGCGCACGGTCACCTTGAAGTTCCCCACGTAGCCGTCCACCTGGGTTACTTCCGACATGGTCCAGAGCGTGATGTTGGGGTGCGCCTTTACCGCGGTCATCTTGGGCGTCAGGATGCACGCAGCGCAGTCGAGCGTGGGGAACGTCTTGTCGAACATCGCCATGTGGCCGCCGATGGTCGGTTCCCGCTCGATCAGGTACACGTGCTTGCCGGCGTCGGCCAAGGTCAATGCGGTGTGGATTCCGGCGATTCCGCCTCCCACCACAACTACGTCCGGATGGATGGAGACCCGTTTGCGTTCGAGCGGCAAATGCAGCCGGACGCGCCGCACCGCGGCGCGCACCAGGTCCTTGGCCTTTTGGGTGGCCATGGTGCGGTCCGTGTGCACCCAGGAGTCGTGCTCGCGGATATTCACCATCTGCACCAGGTAAGGGTTCAGCCCGGCGGCCTGGGCCGCCGTGCGGAAGGTCTTCTCATGCAGGTGGGGAGAGCAGGCGGCTACCACGATGCGGTTTAGCCCGTGTTCCCGGATGTCCTGCTTGATCAGTTCCTGTCCGGGGTCCGAGCACATGTACTTGTAATCGCGGGCCACGGTAACGCCGGGAAGTGTAGCGGCGTATTCTGACACCGCCGCCACATCCACGACACCCGCGATATTGGTCCCGCAATGGCAAATGTATACGCCCACGCTGGCGTGGCCGTTGGTTGTGTTTGCGTGCTGTTCCATCCCGGCGCTCCTTGTCACGAACAGACAGCCTCTTTCACCAACTCCATGGCGTCCCGCACCACCAGCTTGCCTTCCAACCCGGTGGTTTTCAGGGCGTCCTGGAACATCACCATGTCCTTCGGACAGCACACGACCAGCGCTTCCACGCCGCCGAGCGCCGCCGCTTCCCGTACGCGGCTTTCCGCCGGGCGTTCCTTAATGCCCGGCACGTCTTCCATCCAGATCCGGCCGCCGCCGGCGCCGCAGCACCAGGCGTCCGCGCCGTGACGCGGCATCTCCGCGATCCGCGCGCCGGCCGATGCAAGCACACGCCGCGGCGCATCGTAAACGCCGTTGTAACGGCCCAGGTAGCACGGGTCGTGATACGTAACCTTGACTTCCCGCTTGTTCGACGCCGTGAGTTTGCCCTGTTGCAGCAGTTCGTCCACCAGTTCCACGGCGTGCATCACGCGGAAACCGTCGTACTCGTTCTTGAGAGCCTGATAGCTGTGAGGATCGTTTGTGACGATCTTTTCGAACCGGGCCTTTTCGAGCGCCTTCATGTTCTTGTCGCGCAGCATCTCGAACAGGCCTTCTTCTCCGGCCCGTCGCACGTCGTTGCCGGAATTCTGCTCGGACTCGTACAGAATTCCGAAATTGAGGCCCGCTTTTTCGAAAACCATCGCCGTCGAGCGTGTCGCTTCCGCCAGGCGCGGGTCGAAGGATGCGTAATCGCCCACGAACCACAGGTATTCGACCGGTTCCTTACGCGCGTCCTTGATCTTGAACGGGAGCCCCTGCGTCCACTTGGGGCGGTTTCGCGGCGATTGACCGAGCGAGTTGCCGTACCGGTTCAGGTTTGTCATCGCCTCCTGCAGCCGGCTTTCGATGGCGCCGTCAGCTACCAACCGCCGCCTCAACTGAATCAGCATGGGGACGTGCAGGATGCCCAGCGGGCAGATGTCGTCGCAGGCGATACACGTCGTGCAGGACCACAGCCACGTATCCGGCACCGCGCCCGCGGTGGACGCGCCGTCGCCGTTCGTCACGTACCGCTGCAGGGCCAGGATCATGTCTCGCGGCGACAAAGCGAAGCCGGCGGTGGCTGCGGGGCATGCCACATGGCAGCGCCCGCAGCGGATGCACGCGTCCAGCATCACCAGCTCGTCGCGAGTGAAATCCGCCGCGCTCGCGTATCCTTCGCCGGTTTGCTTCAGGGCGGCCGCCATCGCCGCACCTCGCCGGGCGGGCCGCAGCGCCAAGCCGTACCAGCCCACCAGGATGTGCCAGGCCTTGCTGTATGGGATGTACGCTATCAGGCCCAGCGCGGTCAGTGCGTGCAGATACCAGATGTAGCCGAACGCCGTGCGCGCGCCCTCCTGCGACAGGCCCATCCCTGCCAGCCATCCGCTGAAGGTCCAACCGGCAAAGGACACCGTCTCGAACACCGGCTCCGTGGCCCGGATCCGGAACGTCTCCACCAGGAAACCGCCCACTCCGGCCAAGCCCACCAGCCCCAGCAGCAGCCAGTCCTGACGGATCAGCGTGCCTGGTTTCGGGAAGTTTTGCGGCTGCTCGCGCTCGGTGTACTGGAAGGCGGCGGGCTTGACCACGCCGCGCCGGATTGCCAGGATCAGGAATCCGCACAGCAGCAGGATCCCGCCCAGGTCGGCGGTCCAAGAAAAGCCCAGATAGAAGTCCCCCTTGAGGAAACTCCACTGGGGTAGCATGAGGCGCAGTATGTCGTTATCCACCAGCACCAGGAGCGTGGCGACAAACAGGATCGCGAAGCCCGCGAACAATAGCAGGTGTCCCGCGCCTCCCAGCAGTTCGCCCCGCAGAATGGTGCGGTTGGTGATGACATCGATAGCGGCGCGCAGCAGGCCGGCTGCGGTAAAAGGCTGGCTCGCGTCCTGGCGTCCCCTCCGGTAGCGCTTGATCTTGCGGTACACACCATAGAAGAAGACAGCAAGCGAGAGGGCAGCGATCAGGTAGAAAGCGGCGATCAGCCACACCGGTAAAGTGTAGAAGTACGGCCGTTCGATCACTTCCGCGCCAGGCATATCGCTCAGTGTCCTTTCCGCTCCTTCACTTTCGCCGTCAGCGCCGGCAGCACGTCCAGGGCGTCGGCTTCAATCCCGTAATGGGCTACGTTGAAGATAGGCGCCTTGGGGTCGGTGTTGATCGCGACAATCAGGGCGGCACCCTTCATGCCTTCCACGTGCTCGGGTGCTCCACTGATGCCCGCCGCCAGGTAGAACTTCGGCTTCACGCTCGCGCCGGACTTGCCCACCTGCCGCGACATCGGCAGCCACCCCTGGTCGATGACGGGCCGCGATCCGGAGACCGCGCCGCCCAGTGCCTCGGCCAGTTCCTGCGCCAGTTCCAAGTTGTCGGCGCTTTGAATGCCGCGGCCCACCGAAACCAGCACTTCCTGTTCGCAGATGTCGATGTCGCCGGCTTCCGGCTCGATGTAGCGCTTGAAGCGGACCTTCGGCTCGTCCGGGAGAGCCACGGCAACCTCTTCAACCGGCGGCGCGACCGTTGCGCGGCCAGCCTCGATGGGACGGCAGCCAGGCCAGATACCGAGGATGACGGGATCGCCCGCGGCCCTTACGGTGGCCTCCATCTTGCCCCCGTATAACAGGCTGCGCGCTTGCAGCTTGCCATCGGAAACCGAGACGTCCACGCAGGAGTTGATGCACACGGCACCCAGTTTCGCGGCCAGGAGGCTCCCGATTCCTAGGGTCACGTTGGATAACGGCACTAGAACCGCCTTGGGTTTCTTCGACCGGACCAGGTCCTCCAGCGCCACGGCGCAACTTTCCGCCGTCATCTCCGCCAGGCTGGAATGATCGGCATACAGGACCTGTTCCGCGGCTCCCAGGGAGGCCGCCAGGTCCTTCTTTCCGTGCCCCAGCAATACCGCTTCCAGCTTGACGCCCAATGCTTGAGCCAGTTCACGCCCTAGGGCCAGAACCTCGAATGTGATCTCGGAAATCTGCCCCTGCCAATGCTCCGCCAGAACCCAAATTTCGCCCGCCATGATGTTTTCCTCCTCAGAGCAGGCCGCGAGCGGTCAGAATCTCGCAGACCTTTCCCGCGACCTCTTCCGGTGAACCTTCCAACATTTCGGCCCGTTCGGACACCACGGGCTTGTCCATGGCAATCACTTCAATAGGCAGCGCGGGCAGCGGCTCTCCCGCTTCCACGGCTTCGATCTTCAGGGACTTCATCGCAGCCCGCACCTTGGCTACGGGCACATAGCGGGGAGGCTTCTCCGCCGCCTGAATGCCTAAAACGGCTGGCATGGGCATCTCGAATTCGGCGCGAACCCCTTTCGGGCACTCTTTCTGGACCGTAACCATCCTGCGGCCGGCGTCCGGTACGACACTGGTTACGATTCCCACGAACGGCACGCCCATCAATTGCGCTAACACAGGAGCCAGCAGGGTATCCAGATCGTCGTTGGCCTGGGTCCCGGTGAGGATCAGGTCCACCCCCTGCAAATCCGGCGTCGCGGCGATCGCCTGGCGGATGGCCAGCGCCAACCCGGCGGTGTTCGAACTGGCATCCGCACCAGAGAGCTTTAGCGCCCGGTCGGCTCCCTTGGCCAAGGCCGTGAACAGCGCTTCGTCCACCTCGGCAGCGTCGGGAGCCAGCACGGTCACTTTCCCGCCGAGCCGCTCCTTGAGCAGCAATGCTTCTTCCAACGCATGATCGTCGGGCTCATTCGGGATCAGGCGCAGGAACTCGGTATCCAGACTCTTCCCGTCCGGCGCAACCTCCAACTCTTCGACGACGTCGGGAACCATTTTGAGTAAGACCAGTATGTTCATGGTGTTACGCCTCCATCGATTCCGCCAGAAGTTCAGTAATATCCCGCACCACCATCCGCTTATCGTGGCCGAGGACCTTTAACGCATCTTCAAACCGGGAAAACTCGTAATCACAGGCGATCGCCAGCACATCGGCGCCTATTTCAACCGCCTCCTTTATGCGACGCTCCGAGAGCCGTTCATAGCCCTTTGTCTTGTAATATGTGTCAAGCCACATCCCGCCTCCGCCCCCACCGCAGCAAATGGCGTTCTCGCGGTGGTGCGTCATCTCGACCAGTTTCACGCCCGGAATGGCCTTCAGCAGGATTCGCGGCTCGTCGAAAATCGAGTTGCGCCGGCCGAGACAGCACGAATCGTGGTAAGTCACCGTGTAGTTCAGCTTGCGCTTCAGCAAGGGCTTGAGCCGGTCCAGATGCCTTACCAGCAATTCGGTGACATGCAACGTGTCGTAGCGAAATCCGTACGACGGGTAACGCAATCGGAACGCATTCAGCGCGTGAGGACAGCCCGTCACAATATGGTTGAACGAGTACTTGGCGAAGATCGCCATGTTGTAATCGATCAGCGTCTCGTACAGCCCTGGCTCCCAGGTCAGGCGCCCGCATTCGCCGGCGCACTTTTCCTCGTTACCGAGCACCGCGAAGTCCAGGCCGAGGGCGTTAAAGACCTTGGCCGTCGCGCGGGCGATATCCTGCCCCCGAGCGTAGAAGGCCGAGTAGCACTCCACGAACCACAACAAGTCCACCGGCCCCGGCTGCTCTGGCAAGACACGGATCGGCACGCCAGCCGTCTTAAGCCAGAGCGCGCGTTTCCGGCTGGACTCGCCCATGGGGTTGCCGTACCGCATGGTGTTCTGGAGCGCCTTCTGAAGCTCCGCCGGCAGTTCCGGCATGTGCGCCAGCGTCTGCTCCTTCATGAGCGGCAGCAGCACGTCGGTGAGCCGGATGCCGCGCGGGCACTTGGCCATGCAGGCGTAACAGGCCACACAGTTCAGCAGGCTGTCGCTGGTGAAAACCTTCTCGATCTGTCCGGATCGCAGAAGCGCGATCATGCGGCGCGGCGGATAGTCCATCGTGTCGCCGTATGGACACGTCCCCGCGCAGGTACCACACTGAATGCATGTCCGCAGCCTGCGGCCCTCTTCGGTGTCAAAGAGGTTCTCAAGGCTGCTTGGGCACGACGCTATCTCGGTCCATGCCGTTGCCGCGTTCATGGATGTCCTCCCTGGCCGACGCCTGCAACCGGCGACGGCGGTCTCTTTGCTCTTGGTAGGAACAATTCGTGTGCAGGAGTTGCCGCACCAAACACTTCTCTCGAAAGTGAATTCCGCACTGCAGGCACAGATCTTCTGCCTTGGCTGTCTGGCTGGCCACCGATGTCGAAATCCTGTCCAGCAGAGTCGCCACCTCCTTGAGTTCATTGGGAGGAAACTGGCTGAACAGGTCGGTCAGGCGGTTGTTTCTGGCGAAGTCGTAGGCGGCCAGCATGCGCCGGCCTTCTTCGGTCAGGGTTAGCCGGATGGACCGCCGGTCGCTTTCCCCGCCCGTGCGGCTGAGCAGGTTTCGCCGCACCAGCTTGTCGACGGCTTTGCTGGCCGCCGGCGTGCTGATCCCCAGGAAAACCGCCAGTTCGCTGAGCGTTCCAACCTCTGTAAACGCAACCAGCTCCAGCACGTTTAACAGGGAGGGGGTAAGCTGCTTGCCGGCAACTTCGGTGAGCAGTTTCTCTTCCAGAACGTCGTCGACCGCCTTGACGAAGATCCTGGCGCTGCCGATGAATTCCTTTATTAAACTAGGTGCAGCACTATGAAGTTCCATGCGACCGTTAACGTGGTTAATGATAAACGAAGTTAATTATACGCCCGGCCGCATCTGAACGCAAGCCCCTAATCGACCCTAAGCCACCTGCAGCCGCCCCTTCCGGCGTGCGACCATAAATATGTGAGCACACAATCGGGCCAAGAACTTCAGGATGAATCTATCTCAAATGAAATCAAGCGGTTTGAGGACATTCGGAACATTGCCATCATCGCCCATGTAGACCACGGCAAGACCACCCTGGTGGACGCCATGCTCCACCAGAGCGGCATTTTCAGGGAGAACGAAGAAGTTCAGGAGCGGGTCATGGATTCGAATGCGCTCGAACGCGAGCGCGGCATCACGATCCTGGCCAAGACGACCGGTGTGCGCTACAAGGGCGTCAAGATCAACATTGTCGACACGCCCGGGCACAGCGACTTTGGCGGTGAGGTCGAGCGGGCCCTCAATCTGGTGGACGGCGTGATGCTGCTGGTGGATGCGAGCGAAGGCCCGCTGCCGCAGACCCGCTACGTGCTCATGAAGGCGCTGGAGGCGAAGCTCCCGCCCATCCTGGTCATAAACAAGATCGACCGCCAGGATGCCCGCCCTCAGGAAGTGCTCAACGAGGTCTATGACCTGTTTATCGACCTGGACGCCACTGAGGACCAGCTTGACTTCCCGGTCATCTACGCCAACTCGAAGGCGGGCGTGGCCAAGACTTCCCTGGACGATCCTTCCACGGACTTGCGCCCGCTGTTTGAGGCCATCCTGAAGTATTGTCCGCGGCCGGCCGGCGATCCGAAGGGCGTGTTGCAGCTCCAGGTGGGTAACCTCGATTACAGCGAGTATTTGGGCCGGTTGGCCATCGGCCGTGTCTTTAACGGAACGCTGCACTTGGGCGACGAGGTGGGCGTTTGCAAACTGGATGGTTCCATTCAGACCACTCGCATCACGAAGCTTTATTCCTTTGAAGGATTGGACCGGGTAGAAGAAACCGTGGGCCAACCGGGCTCCGTGCTGGCCATTGCCGGAGTGGAAGGCATCACCATCGGGGAGACCATCTCGAATCCCGAAACGCCGGAGCCGCTCCCACCCACGCGCATCGACGAACCCACCATCGCCATGACCTTCACGGTCAACACTTCGCCGTTTGCCGGACGGGAGGGCCAGTTCGTCACCTCCCGGCACATACGCGAACGGCTGGACAAAGAATTGCTAACCAACGTAAGCATCCGCGTGGAGGAGGCGGGCGGGCCGGACGCCTTCAAGGTGATGGGCCGCGGCGAGCTCCAGCTCGCCATCCTTATAGAGATCATGCGGCGCGAGGGCTACGAGTTGATGGTAGGCAAGCCCGAAATCCTGACCCGCACCGTCAACGGAGAGTTGCAGGAGCCTCTCGAACTGCTGGTGGTCGATTGTCCGGAACAATATATCGGAGTGGTGGTCGAACAGCTCGGTAAGCGCAAAGGCCAGATGTCGAAGATGGTGAACCACGGTTCCGGCCGCGTCCGCATCGACTTCGACGTCCCCTCGCGCGGACTGATCGGAATCCGCAATCAGCTTCTGACCGACACGCGGGGCACGGCGGTGATGAATTCCCTGTTCAACGGCTACATCGCCTGGCAGGGCGACATTCCCACCCGTCCCACCGGCTCGTTGGTAGCCGATCGGCCCGGAAAAACTACGGCGTACGCCATCTTCAACCTGCAGGAACGCGGCTACATCTTCGTCACGCCCGGGATGGAAGTTTACGAAGGCATGATCATCGGCGAGAATTCGCGCGACCGGGACATTAACGTCAACATCGTGAAGGAGAAGAAGCTGACCAACATGCGCGCTTCCACCTCCGACGAAGCCATCCGCCTCATGCCGCCGCGCATTCTGAACCTGGAACAGGCCATCGAGTTCATCCGCGACGACGAGTACGTCGAAATCTGCCCGCAATCCATCCGGTTGCGCAAGAAGATTCTGAAGGCGAACGAGCGCTGAGCGGATTCAGCGTAGCTCGCGGTAGAAGCGCGCCAGCGTGGCGATGTTGCGGTCGTTGACCGTGAAGCGGTCCTTGCCGGCGAACGACTCCTCGGACTTGGTGAGATATTCTTCGACCGGCAGGGGCAGGGAAGTGTCCCGCGGTTCCGCGAAGCCGTAAAAATCGAGCCCGCGGTTGGCCGGGTTGGCCAGGAACGCCTTCGCGTCGTGGTTGGGCCAGCCCACCAGGTTCTGAATCAGGCGTGTGCGCGAGCCAACCATTTTGCGCGCACCTTCGAGCAGTGCACGGCTGGGCGCCTCGTTCATGACCCAGTCGCACTCCTTCAACAGCTTCGAACCCTGGACTGTCGCATCGTTCAGCCGGCTGCAACTCAGCCAGATCCTGCAGCCGGGATTGGCGCGGTCCCGCGCGGCGCGTATGCGCTCCCAGGCTCGCTCGATGGCACGGCGCTCGTAGGCCAGCTTGTCGGTGGGCCGTGGCTCGCCTTCAGTGGGAAATGGCACGCGGGTGAGTTGGGTGAACAGTTGCTTCTCGGCTTCGATCCAGCCCTTGGCGCGCAGTTTGTCGTGGGGATTCCACACCCAATCGATCATGTAGCCGTCCAAGCGCGTGCGATGGATCGCGTCGGTCATCGAACGCGCAAGGTAATCGAGATAGGTGTCCGTAAAGGGGATGTGATAGACGTTGCCCGGCACGCCATAGCTGAGTTGGGGATGGTCTTCGCCCCACTTGCTGTTGGCTCCCACGCAGAAGTACCCCATCACCAGCATGCCGCGCTGGTGGCCGAGCCGGACCACGTCGGCAAGGAAGTCGTACTTGAGGCCGGGCTGCGGTGGCACGAAGCCTCCCTTGTACCAGGCGTAGCCGTTGCAGGAGACGCAGAAGGTCTGGATGGTATTGGCGCCCAGAGCTTCGTACCAGCGCACGTGCTCTTCGGGGGAAGCCGCGCCCCAGTGGCCCGGCGCCGCGAAGACTCCTTTGTGCCAGTTGAAGTCGATGCAGAAGGCCCGGATCTGGCGGGGGGTGGCCAAAGGGCGGACGCCCGCCAGAGTTGCTCCGAAGGTCGAGGCCAGCAGTTGTCTCCGCGTGCTCATTGCCGTTTACTAGAATAGTCGATTACTCAAATGGGCTTCCGGCAACTCAGCAAGGCATGGGTGAGCGAAAGACGCCTCGCGTGCCGAAAACACCGAATGGAAAGACTTTGCGCGCTGTTGGGCCTGGACCATTCCACCAGCGTGCTCGATGTGGGCGGCACGCCGCTGAACTGGACACTGCTGGATGTGCGCCCGCGCGTGACATTGCTCAACATCCGCCCTGAGAGGGACGAAGGCCATGCCGGGCTCGAGTATGTCACCGGCGACGCGCGGCAACTTCCCTTTGCCGACGCCTCTTTCGACGTGGTCTTCAGCAATTCAGTGATCGAGCATGTGGGAACGCGCGAACAACAACGGCATTTTGCCGAAGAGGTGAGGCGTGTGGGCCGGCGCTACTGGGTGCAGACACCCAATCGCTGGTACCCGATCGAAACCCATCTGCTCACGCCGCTGCTGCATTTCCTTCCCAAGAAGCTGCAGGAGAAAGTGGCGCGGCGCTGGACGTTGTGGGACTTGATCGAACGGCCCGAGCCCGACCGGCGCGAGTTTTACATCGAGCATTACCTGAACAGCGTCTGTCTGCTCACGGCTCGCGAATTGAGGGCGCTGTTTCCGTGCGGACAACTCCTGCGCGAGCGTCACCTGTGCTTCACCAAGTCCCTGATTGTGGCCAGGAGCGGCTCGTCTTGCGGTCCGGCGTACGCCGGTGTCAGAATCAAGCCGGAATGACATTTCAGAATCGAACTGCGTTGGTGACGGGCGCGTCGCGCGGCATCGGGAAGGCCATCGCGTTGCGCCTGGCGGGCGAGGGCGTGGCGGTGGGAGTGAACTACCGCGAGCGCGCGGCTGAAGCGCAATCCGTGATGGAGGAAATCGCCTCACGCGGCGGGCGCGCGGTGGCTGTGGGCGCGGACGTGAGCGACGAAGCGGCTGTCGCGGCCATGGTCGCAAGAGTCGAAGCCGATCTCGGCCCCATCGACATCCTGGTGAACAACGCCGGCATCTTCCGGCGCATGGAGCTCGGCGAAACCGATTGGGACGTGATGGACCAGATGCAGCGCACCAACGTGCGCGGGGTGGTGGTTCCGATCCGCGCCGTCGCCGACGGGATGAAACGGCGCGGCCACGGGCGGATCGTTAATCTCTCGTCGATCGCCGCACACGGTACCGCGATGGCGGGCACCACATTCTATGCCGCCAGCAAGGCTGAGGTGGTCATTCTGACGCGCCGGTTCGCACTTGAACTCGGGCCGTTCGGCATCACGGTGAATGCTATTGCACCGGGCTTCATCGCGACCGACATGGTGTGGGTGGACCGCACCCGGGAAGAAGTGGAGCGGCTGTTCTCGTCGATGGCGGAAAAAGCCATGATGCGACGCGTTGGGAAGCCCGAAGACATCGCCGCCGCGGCGGCGTTCCTGGCAAGCGACGACGCCGGTTTCGTCACCGCGCAGGTCATCACTGTGGACGGCGGACGCACCGACTACATCAACCACGGCTGAGCCCGGCCACAAGCATCTGTGCCAGGCGCGAGATGAGCAGTTCGCCCGCGTTATCGGGCGAGTAATCCGTCTGGGGCATATCGTCCACGGTGACGGAGATGACGATGCGCCCGCCCTTCGAGTAGACAATGCCGGCGTCGCTGCGCAGCGCGTCCAGGCTGCCCGACTTGCTGGCCACTTCGTACTCCATGTGGCGGCCAATACCGTGCTTGTATTGCTGGCGCTTCAGGATCTCGATCATCTGCTTGGACGCGGCTTCATTCACCACCTGGCCGCGCTCGATCTTTTCAAGGAGCGTGACCATTTCGCGCGGTGTGGAGACGCCTAGTCCGAAGCGCTTGTTTTCCTCGATGAGGCCCGCGCGGCTCCAGCCGCTGGGAGTCTTCGTGTTCGGATTGTCGCCGCGTACTTTACGCAACGAGCGTGTCTGGGTGAGTCCGAGCCGGTCCATCTGCTGGTTCACATACTCGGCGGTGAAGCGGTCGAGAAGCAGATTGGTCGCCGTGTTGTCGCTCACCACGATCATCAGGTGCACCAGGTCGGCTACCGGGAACTTCATGCCGTCGCTGAACTCGCCCAGCACGCCACTGCCGGCGACCTTGTCGATTTCGCGCAGCTTGAGCCGCGTGGTCCACTTGGCGCGGCCTTCGGCCACAGCCGAGAAAACCGCCGCCATGATGGCCAGCTTGATGGTGCTGGCCGTGCGCACACGCCGGTCTGGGTCGAGGCTGCAATCGGCGCCCGTATCGATGTTGCGGGCGTAAGCCGAAACCGTGCCCGGAAAGAAATGGGCCGCTTCTTTGATCTGGTCCGCCAGGGTTTGAGAGTTTTGCGCGCTCATTTTTCCAACCACCTTTGCATGAAGGCGACTCCGCTTTCGACGCGGATCTCGTGTCCGCCGTCGTGCAGATCTATCCCGATGCGATCCTCGATGCCAAGCTTGCGATAGTGCTCGCGCGAGGCGTCAAGCTCCTCGATCACCTGCGGCCACCACGCGATGCCGTCCGCCTTGCCGGTCTGAACCAGCAGCGGGCGCGGGCAGATCAGGCTCACGACATCGCTGTCGGTGAATTCCGTGAGCCAGCCCCGGAAGAAGGCGTGCTCTTCGGCGGTCTCCAGGAAACAGCTATATCGCTTGTCGGGGATTACCATCTTGTTGCGGCGATGATTGAACCAGGCGCAAACCACGGCGCACTGGATGCGCGGTTCGAGCGGCGCCCAGAACATGGTGGCCATTCCGCCCAGGCTGATGCCCCACATGCCTACGCGCTTGCTGTCGATGCGCTTGTCTTTCAAGACCTCGTCAAGCAACCGGGACATGCGCGTGAATTCGATCCCGGGCAACGTGGTATCGGCAAGCCGCGCCAACCGCTCCATGCGATTGCGCTTCTCGGCCGTGGCGAGATTGAACGGGGCCAGCACGGCGAAGCCGGCCTTGATGAGGGCATGGCCGTAATCGTGGTACGCATTCTCGGCGTCCCCCACGCCGAAGACCCGCTCGGGGTAGCTGCCAATGCCGTGCTGCGCGATGACCAGAGGAACGGCCCCCTTCGAGCATTCCGGAAACACCAGCAGCCCTTCAGCCTTCAGGCCGCTCGTGAGCGGCAGGGAGATCCATACGGCCGAGTGCGCGACGTCGGGGCGGGGGCTTCGTTCAAGTTTGCCAGCGGCTTTCCAGTCGGGCGGGGCAAGCATCCGGCGGTAGCGCGCCCGGTTCGGCTCCACGCTCTTCAGGAAGAGAGGCACGCTCTGGTAGGAGCGGTCCCACGCCTTGCGCGCGCGTTCCGGATAATCGCGCACCAGGTAATCGCGGAAGTATTGCTCGATCTGATCCGCATACTGCTGGTTGCGAGTGAGCGCCGGCTCGGGCAGATCGGCGCCGGCCGCCATAGCGGCCGCGAACATGAGCATGAGCAATCCTCGTAGCATGATTTCCCCTTTATAGGAAACCGCGCAGGCGCGCGAGCAGAACTACGGCCATGTCCTGTGCGTGCGACATGCGGCCGTCAGACATCATCGAGTCGAGTTCAGACAGCGTACACTCCTGGTTCTCGATTGTTTCGGCGCCGGGCTTCGGTTCGGCGACTTTTACGGCGTCAGGCGCGAAATAGCAATAGATACGCGCGCGCAGCCGCCCGGTATCGGGATCGACCGCCCCCAGGAATTGAAGTTTCCCAGCTTCGTAGCCGGTCTCTTCCAACAGTTCACGCCTCGCGGCCGCTTCGCGGGACTCGTCTTTTGGGTCGATGTGGCCGCTCGGCAGTTCGAGCGACATACGATCCAGCGCGGGCCTGTACTGGCGAACCAGGGGCACTTTCCCATCGCCGGTGACGGCAAGAACGGTCACGCAATCCGGGGAATCGATCCAGTAAAACGGCTGGGCGGAGACTTCGGATGTCTTCTCCACAAGCCGGAACCACCGGGTCGTGTAGACATCCCGTGTGCCGGGAGACATGGTCATAATCCGACCCAGTGTACCGTATGGAAATGCCGGGGTGCCTCCAGTCTACTTCTTCAGGTAGCGCCCCAGGAAGGTGTAAATCTCCTGCCGCGACTCTTTCGCCAGCTTGGTGTCCAGCCGGTTGAACAAGTGCCCGCCCGGAGCGTCCTGGTAAATCTTGTATTCGAACTTCTTGCCCTCGGCCTTCAGCGCGGCGATCAGGCGCTGGACTTCGAGGACGTTCACGTCCTCATCGTTGGTGTTGGTGTGGATGAGCAACGGCGTCTGAAGTTTGGCCGCGTGCGAGACCGGAGAACGCCGGAGATACTCCGCAATGTCTTCTTGCACGGTCTTGCCGATATGGCCGGGTGCGGAGAATATCGCGCGGTAGTCTTCATTGTGGTAGCCCAACCGCGCCACCAGGTCGCTGACAGGGACTCCAGCGTAGGCGCACGCATAGGCCTTGGGGTGCTCGAAGATGTTCATCAGCGCAATCATTCCGCCGTGGCTCCAGCCGATGATGGCCACGCGCTGGGGATCGAGGAACGGGTAGGTCTCTAGCATCCATTGCATCCCGGCGAATACGTCGTCGTTCTCACGCCCGCCGTAGTCAATGGCGTCATAGAAGGCCGCGCCGTAACCGGTCGAACCGCGGTAGTCCGGCGCGATGATCGAGTACCCCTGCCCGATCAACTCGCGCAGGATGTTCAGGTAGCCGGTGTTGAAACTCGAATGCACTCCGCCGTGCGCCAGGACGATGAGCGGATGCTTGCCAGCCCGGTCGAGTTTCTTCGGAATGAAGGTGTAGGCGCGGATGATCATCGGGTTCTGGGCGCCGGGCGCGGTCGGGTTCGGAACATAGCGCGGGGGCAGGCTGGTGTAGGACACCTTGTTGCACTCGGCGATGTCGCCCAGCCGGACGCCCCACGCATGGTCCTCGATCGTTTTCAGGATCTGGTCCAGGCGATGATCGGGTTGCTCTTCCGAGGATGGCGGTGCCGCAGGCTGCGGTGCTTGCGGCTGGCCGAAGGCTAAAATGCCGGACACGAACACTATTCCAATGATTTTCATGTCTATCGACGATGGTAGCCCAAACCCGAATTACTTGATCAGTTCGTAGCGGGGCTCGTCGGTGAGCGTGAGCGAATGGCCGCCGGCGAGCGCAACGCTGTGCGTCGAGGTGGCGCGCGTCCAGTACGCGAGCTTCCTCTGCTTGCCGCGCGCGAATTCGAGCACGTAGTCGTCCGCGCCGCCCGCTTTCAGACGCCGCACGAAGCGGTAGCCAACCAACTCGGAGGTCAGGCGGCGAGCCGCGTTGTAGGCTGGCTTCGGATCGTAGACCGGCGTGCGGCCCTCGAAATACGGGAACAATACCGTGCCGAAGTGGTGCTCCTTTTCTTTCGCGTCGGCGCCGTCGTCGTGCCAGTCGTACCAGATGGACAGCGGAACGCCGCAGGCGATGTTATGCAGCCATTGCCGCGCCAGATACTTGCCTTGTAACTCAATGCTAAGTCCGGTAGCGATGTCGGAGTAACCCCACTCGCCTGAGTAAATGGGGATCGCCTTGCCTTTGGGCGCGTAACGCGCGATCATGGCGCGCAGCTTGGCGTACTCCTCCGCCGTGGATTCCGGATCGAATCGCCGGTATGGATGCACCGAGACCGCATCCCAGTACTCAAGCAGGCCGGCCTTGAAGCAGGCTTCCAGGAACGGCATGTCGATGCGCGAGGTCGCGGGTCCGATGTACTTCTCTTTCGGCGCGGCGCCGCGGATGGCTTTGCCGGTTGCGAGGGCCAGCTTTGAGTAATCCCCGGCGTCCGGCGCGGGCTTCCAGAACTGTTTGATGTTGGGTTCGTTCCACATCTCCCACAGGATGCCCTTACCCTGGAAGTGCTTCACGGCAGCGGAGGCAAAGCGGGCGAAAGCCTGGCGGCCCTCGTCGGTGTGCGGCGGAAGATCGTTGTCATAGAGCTTGTTGGTGTAGTCGAGGATGAACAGTGCGCGGATGCCGTAAGGCTTCAGCGCTGTGAGCAGCCGCTCGTAGGCCGAAAAATCGTAAACGCCTTTCTCTTTTTCGATGGACGCCCAGTGGAAGTCCATGCGCACCCACCGGAAGCCGCCCGCGGCGAGCATTTCCATCTCGCCGGGGCGGGGATCGGTAAAGTGTATGTTGACGCCCACGCTATCAGCGGCAAAAGGCGCTGCGGCGTGGGCAGAAACCGCCGCCAGCACTCCTGCGAGCAAACGGATTCTCCAACTCATTTGCCCAATAGCTCCAGGTAACGCGCTACCGCTTCGATGCCGCGGTAGAAATTGGGCAGGTGGAACTTCTCGTTGGGCGCGTGCAGGTTATCGTCGGGCAGGCCAAAGCCCATCAGGACGCTGGGGAAGCCCAGGTACTTATCGAACAGTCCGACGATGGGAATGGACCCGCCGGAGCGGATGTAAACCGTCTCGGTTCCGAAATACTGATTGAGCGCCTGTGCGGCAGCGCGCACGAAGGGGCTTTCGGGATCGATCAGGGAAGGCGCTGCGCCGTGGATGAACTTGGTTTCCACTGTCACGCCTTTCGGACAAGCCGCCGCAACGGCGAGCTTCAATTGCTCGAAGGCTTCCTCGGGCTGCTGGTCCGGCACCAGGCGGGTGCTGATCTTGGCGACGGCGCGCGCCGGGATCACGGTCTTGGCTCCATCTCCCACGAACCCGCCCCGGATGCCGTGCACTTCGAGCGTGGGCCGCGCCCAGGTACGGTCAAGAATGGATCGACCCGGTTCGCCAGTCAGTTCCTTCACGCCGACTTCCTTGCTGCGGTACTCCTCTTCGTTGAACGGCAGGCGCGCCCATGCGTCGAGTTCCTTCTGGCTGGGCTTCTGCACCCGATCATAGAAGCCGGGGATGAGGATGTGCCCGTCCGCATCCTTCAGCTTGGTGAGGATCTCGGCGATCGCCATGATCGGATTCGGCGCCACTCCGCCGTACATGCCCGAGTGCAGGTCGTGATCGGCGCCTTGCACCCAGATCTCGCAATAGTTCATGCCGCGCAAGCCCGTGCAGATGGTGGGCAAGTTCGGTGCGAACATCTCGGTGTCGCAGATCAGCGCCGCGTCGGCTTTCAGGCGCGCGGGGCGCGATTCGACGTACTTGGCGATGTGCTCGCCGCCCGTTTCTTCCTCGCCCTCCAGCAGAAACCGCACGTTGACGGGGAGCTTGCCCGTGGTCTTCAGCAGCGCCTCCACCGCCTTCATCAGGATGTAGGTCTGGCCCTTGTCGTCGCAGGCGCCGCGCGCGTAGAGATTGTCCCCGCGCACGGTCGGTTCGAACGGCGGCGTTTTCCATTCCTCGAGCGGCTCCACCGGCTGCACGTCGTAGTGTCCGTACAGGAGCAGCGTCGGCTTGCCCGGCGCGCCCAGCCATTCGCTGTATACCAGCGGGTGGCGCCCCTTGGATTCCAGCAATTCGACGCCGTTGAGGCCCGCCGCGCGCATTTCCCCGGCCACGAACTCGGCGGCGCGCCGCACGTCGGCGGCGTGCTCGGGCAGCGTGCTGATGCTGGGAATACGGAGGAAAGTCTTGAGCCCCTCCAGGAAAGCTTCGCGGTGCTGTTCGTAGTAGCTCATAACACCTCAGGTTACAATGAAAGCGCTACCTCCGAACTGGGGCCATGTCTGAAAACCGCCTGGCGCGCGAAAAGAGTCCATATCTGTTGCAGCACGCCCACAATCCCGTGGACTGGTATCCGTGGGGTGAAGAGGCGTTCGAGAAGGCCCGTCTGGAGGACAAGCCCATCTTCTTATCAGTGGGGTATTCCACCTGCCACTGGTGTCACGTCATGGAGCGGGAGTCTTTCGAGAATCCCGCCATCGCCGAAGCGATGAACCAGCATTTCGTTCCGGTCAAAGTGGACCGGGAAGAGCGCCCCGATGTGGACCGCATCTATATGCTGTTCGTGCAGGCCTCGACGGGCGGAGGAGGCTGGCCGATGTCAGTGTGGCTTACTCCGGACCTGGTCCCGTTTTACGGCGGCACGTACTTTCCACCTGTGGATGCGGGCGGGCGGCCCGGGTTCCTGACCGTGCTCGGACGGATCGCGGAGGCATGGTCCAGCGGCAGGCAGCGCATACGCGAGGCCGGCGCGAACGCTTTGGAACAGTTGCGAGTTTACATAGAACCGGCGCGGCGCTCGGGCATGCTGGACGAGGACGTTCTTGATGCCGGCTTTCGCGCGTTCCGGGCAACGTTCGATCCGGCGCGCGGAGGTTTCGAGACCGCGCCCAAGTTCCCGCGTCCCGTGACCTTGAATTTCCTGCTGGCCTACTGGCGGCGGACCCGCAACCAGGAAGCGCTGGACATGGCGCTGGCGACCTTGCGGGGCATGGCCCGCGGCGGCATGCGCGATCATCTCGGCGGGGGCTTCCACCGCTACTCGGTGGACGAGCGCTGGTTCCTGCCGCACTTCGAGAAGATGCTGTATGACCAGGCCCAATTGGCCTCGGCATACCTGGACGCGTTCCGGATTTCGGGAGACAATGCCCTGGCCGAAGTGGCGCGCGGGATCCTGGAGTATGTTCTTCGCGACATGACCAGTGCGCAGGGCGCTTTCTATTCGGCCGAGGACGCCGACAGCCTGGTCGGTACCGCGTCCGGCAGCAAAGTAGGTGAGGGTGCGTTCTATGTCTGGACCAGGGACGAGATCATTGCTGCGCTGGGCGAACCGTTGGGGGAACTCTTCGCACGGCACTACGGCGCTGAGGCCGGCGGCAACGTCCGCCACGACTTCCACGGCGAATTCCTCTCGAAGAACATTCTCTACGAAGCCGTGCCCATAGGTGATGCGGACCGCGCGGCAATTGATGAAGCCCGCGCGCGCCTCCTGAAAGCCCGATCAAAACGCCCCCGGCCGCACCTGGACGACAAGATTCTCACCGGTTGGAACGGGCTCATGATCTCGGCCTTTGCCAAGGCAGCCCATGTGCTCGGCGACAAGGCGTACCTGAATGCCGCGCGCCGCGCTGCGGAGTTCATCTGGAACAGTATGTACGCGCCCGGATCCGGTGTGCTGATGCGCCGGTACCGGGGCGGGGAAGCCGCCATCCCGGGCTTTCTGGACGACTACGTCTCGTTCGCCCAGTCGCTCGCGGACCTGCACGAAGTGACCGGCGAGCCCGGGTATCTTGAAAAAGCGATCCTTTTGACGGACTCGTTCATCCAACGTTTTGAGGACGGTAATTCCGGCGGTTTTTATGCGACCGAGGAGAACAGCGACGACCTGGTGCTGCGCATCAAGGACGATTACGACGGTGCCGAACCGTCGGCGAACTCCCTGGCCGCTATCCTGCTCTTGCGCATGGCGCGGTTCACTTGCCGTGAGGACTACCAGCGCGCGGCGGACCGAACCCTGGCGGCTTTCGTCGGGAGGCTCGCGGACGCGCCGCACGCGCTACCGCAGATGCTCGTGGCCTACATACGCGCGCTCGAGCAGCCCCGGAACGTCTGTGAAGATCCCCGCACTCGCGCCGCCCTCACCGGCGACGTGGCGGGATTTGATGGAATATCTAAGTAATCTATCAAGGAGACACGATGGAACGACCTGGAGCAACTACTCTCAAAGGCAATCCCTTCACGCTGATCGGACCTGAACTGAAGGTGGGCGACAAAGCCCCCGACTTCGACGTTGTCGACAACACTCTACAGCCTGTCAACCTGGCCAAGACTGCCGGCAAAGTGCGAATCTTCAGTGTGGTGCCATCGCTCGACACTCCCGTCTGCGATATGCAGACCAAGCGCTTCAATGATGAGGCGGCCAAGATGCCCGATGTGGATATTTACACGGTCAGCATGGACCTGCCTTTCGCGCAGAAGCGTTGGTGCGGCGCGTTCGGCGTCGACAACATCAAGATGGTGTCCGATCACAGGTCGGGCAGCTTCGGCGAGGCTTACGGCACCCTGATCAAGGAACTGCGCATCGAAAGCCGCGCCATCTTCGTGGTCGACAAGGAAGGTGTTGTCCGTTACGCCGAGTACGTCAAGGAAGTGGCCGACCACCCACACTACGACGACGCGCTTAGCGTGGCCAAGAGCCTGCTGTCATAACCCTTCACGCGGTGGCAGGCATGGCGTGATCCGCGCCTGCCACTGCGGTCCAAATTGCCGGTAGTGCATCCGCCCGATATACTCGGTTTGGTATGCACGCCGCTGGTTTCTTTGCCGAAGCATTGATGCTTGGCGTCAGCTCCGGTCCTGCCTGTTTGGCCTCGTGCGGTCCCGTCCTGGTTCCTGTACTGACTGCGGAGCGGAGAACTGCCCGCGGGACGGGCGTAGCGCTCGCCGGTTTCCTTTCCGGTCGGCTGGGCGGCTATCTCCTCTTTGCCTCCATTGCGTGGTTTGCGGGCCATTCTTTGGAGGTCGCGCCTCGTGCCAGGGGCCTGGTCTTCGGGTTGGCCGGCCTGGCAATGGCCGTGTTGCTGGCGGTTTACGCGCGGGAGTTGGGTCGCACACCGGAGGACGCGCGCTGCGGAGCATGTAGGGTTACCCGGCCCCGCTCCCTCGCCGGATCCGCGCCGGCCTTGCTCGGCTTGGTGAGCGGCATTTCGCTTTGCCCTCCCTTCCTGGCAGCCGGAGTGCGCGCAACGCAGGGCCCCGGGCTGGCCGCCGCGCTGGCCTTCTTCGCCTGCTTCTTCGTAGGTACTTCCGTGTGGTTCCTGCCTTCGCTCGGACTCGGCCTCCTGCGGCGTTGGGCGGAGGTGGCCGTGGTGGCCAGACTGGTGCTGTTTGTGCTGGCCGGCTATTACGCTTACCTTGCTTTCATTCTCCTTGGAGGACTCCTGCATGGCTGAACCCCTGTCCGCGGGCAGACGGAGCTTCTGGCGCTCATCGCTCCTCACGCTGCCCGTGTTGCTTTGGTCGATGCTCATGTTTTCCCGCGCACTGGCGCAGCCGGGACTCGCGCCCAAGCTTGCGGCGTTTATCACGCTGGCATTTGTCGTGATCCTGTTCCACCAAATGATGCGAACCGCCGAGACCAATCGCTGGCGCAGGTACTTCTTCGTCGCGCTCGGTTTCCTGTTCCCCATCGGCTTCGTCTGGGACCTCATCGCGTTGCGCGGCTCTATGAGCATTCCGGTGGAGAGGATGATCTCCGGTGACACGCCCTTCTGTTTCCTGGCGATCCCCATGATGATCCTGCCGGCCGCGCTCACCAAGACCGTCATCTTTCCGGGCTCCATCCTGCCGACCGCGTCCAATCCGCACGCCATAGCCGCCATGGTCTCCCTGTGGCTGGTGGCCACCTTGGTGCTCGGCAAGGGTTGGTGCGCTTACGGCTGCTTCTTCGGCGGGATCGAGGAGGGCTTCGCCTCGTTCGCGAAAAAGCCGCGCATCAAGCGGCTCGACCCGCGGTGGCGCTGGATGCCTTGGGCGGTGCTCGCCGCCGTGGTGCTGCTGTCGGCCGTCATTGTGGAGCCGGTCTACTGCAGTTGGCTGTGCCCGTTCAAGGCCGTGACCGAATATCCGCAGGTCCGCTCGCTGGAAACCGCCGCGCAGGCCGGCATCTTTATTTCCTTGTTCCTGGGCCTGGTGATCGTGCTGCCGCTCCTGACCAAGAAGCGGACGCAGTGCAGTTTCCTTTGCCCCTTCGGAGCTTTTCAATCGATCTTCAGCAAAACCAGCGCCGTCGATGTGCGGATCGATACCGCCCGGTGCGTTCCCTGCAACCTGTGCGAGAACAATTGTCCTACGCTGTCGATCGATCGCGATGCGGTCAAAGCCGGCCGCCCGATGATGTCCTGCATGAGGTGCGGCGCCTGTGTGGACATTTGCCCGCGCGATGCCGCGGTGTGGCACATCAAGGGGACCGCACCCGGCGCAGGCGGTGAACGCGCCCGGCTCCTGCACTTGTACGCCGCCTGGGCGTTCGCGGTGATGTTCGGCGGCAGTATCATCGCCAATACTCTGTCGAAGCTGATTGGGCTGGTTGTCTGAAGGAGACGTCGCGATGAAAAAGCTCACTTCGATTCTCGGCCACTCCGGCGCCATCGCCGCACTCATTATCGCGGTGCTCGGACCGTTCCTCCTGTTCGGCTGGTTCCAGAAGGGCATCGGCGCGATGGGCCTGAAGATTCATCCCTCATACTCCGGAGGCGCAGTCTCGCGCGTGGTCGAACGGGCGGGCTACCGGATCGTGGTCCATGCGCGCGTGGGCAGAACCACGCCCTGGCAACGTGTCGCCCCCTTCGTGCAGGCCGATTGGGTTCCCGCTTCGGCCCTGCCGGCTTCAGTTTCGGACGCCGTGGACGTTGACGGAGACGGTAAACCGGATTTCCTCGTGGCATTCAAGCCGGCTGAACTGACCGTCGACGCGGTAGCGCTGAACCCTCGCTATCGCCCGCTGCACAGCCGCGGCGTCACGTCCTTCTCCGCGTTGATCGCCCGCGTCAACGGCAGCATCGTCGTGCGAATTCCGGTTGAATGATCCCTTGAGCCCTTGATGGCGGCACGCTGTTGTAAGCCGCTATAGTGTACCCATGATGACGCGACGTACTGCCATCGCCACGCTTGCCGGTTACCCGCTCATGGTCGGCGGCGTCAGCCCCCGGCGCATCGAGCAGTTCAAGAAACTGCGCTTCGGGATGTTCGTCTGCTGGAGCTTCAGCACCTTCTCCGAAAAAGAGTGGACGCCGGGCATCACCAGCGTGAGTTACTTCAAACCCACCGGCTTCGATCCGGATCAATGGGTAAGCACCGCCAAACGCGCCGGCATGAGTTACATTCTGCTGCTCACCAAGCACCACGACGGTTTCTGCCTCTGGGATACACGGACTACGGACCGTAAGGTGACCCGCTCGCCGCTCGGTGTGGACGTGGTGGCGGGCGTCCTCAAAAGCTGCCGGAAGCACGGCATCAAACTCGCGCTGTACTTCAGCGAGGGCGATTGGACGTGGCCCGGTGCCGTGGACGGCAAGAGCGGTCAGGGCGGTTCGAATCCGGATCAGAAGAAGGCGCAATTGAAGGAACTGCTCACCGGCTACGGCCCCATCGAGTTCATTTGGTTCGACCACGCCGTGGGCGACGGCGGCCTGAGCCATGCCGAAACCACCGCGTTTGTGAAGGGCCTGCAGCCCGACTGCCTGGTGGGCTACAACCACGGCGAGGCGAGCGGCGATCTGCGGTTGGGCGAGATGGGACATGGTTCGGCGCTCGATGACGTCGCCGGGTCGGGCTACAACGCGAAGTACGCCAAGGGTTACTCAGGCTATGTCGCCGCCGAATTCACTTATCCGATTCTCGGCGGCAACCGGCGCGGCAAGCCGGAATTCGGCCGCTGGTTTTACACGCGGCCCGAGTGGGATGAAACAGTCACGCCGGCCGAAGACATCTATCGCGATTACCTCGGCGCCGTCCGCCATGGCAACATCTTCTCGCTCGATGTAGCGCCGACTAGGGCGGGCAAGCTTCGTGAGATCGACGTGCGCACACTCGAAAAAGTGGGGCGCTACGTGCTAGGACAAATCAAACTACCCTAACCATGGAACGCAGAACCTTTTTGACCACGCTGGCCGGCGCGCCGCTGGCCGCCGCACCTCAATCCGTGCGGGCCTCACTGGTGCGCTGGACGCGCAACCAAGCCACCAGGCTCTACACACAGGCGCATTGCGGTGGGACGCCGCTCGTGTATCGGGGCGGATGGGGCTTGCTCACCGCGCGCGTGAAGCCCGAAGGCGCCTGCCAGGTGTCGCTCGCGCACCGGCTGCTTCGCAGCGGCCGGGGTGGAGAAGACATTCTCGAAGCGGAACTGGCCATCCGCAACGCAAGCCGCGAGCAGCGTACGCTGGAGGTCAGCTTCGCCACTTCCGCGCATCCCACCGAGGCCTTTGGCCGCGAACGTGCGCACCTGCCTTTTACCGCCGGTGCGCATGCGGTCCTGCGTTCCCTGGGCAAGATCGAGACGCTTGATTGCGACCGCCATATCGGCCGCCCCGGCGAAAATGCCGCCGGGTTCTCCGCCGACTACCTCGAACCGTTCGCCACTGAGCCGGCCGTGACGGACGTGCGCCGCTTGTTGCTCATTCCGCTGGCCGACATCTATCATCCGGAGATCCCCTGGCGCATCGCGCTGTTCGCGTCACCCTTGCGTCCGTGGGGCGTGGCCGCTACCAGCGAACCGCGCGGCGAAGGCGGTTGGACATTCACCACAAAGGTCGTGGTCCCTGCCGGAGGGGAAGTGCGCGAGAAGTGCTACCTGTTCGTCCACGAGGGCGATGCGCCCATCGCGTGGCGCGCTTTCCACGACATCGCGTTCCCGGACCGCGAGCCGCGTCCCGGCTGGCTCCAGAACGCCCACGTACACTACTACGACTTTCTCGGACCCGGCGAAGACGGCCGGCGCGGTGCGGGCTACGACCTCGATGTCGGCCATTTCCGCGAATTCCACGTCGGCATGGCCACGCAGCACGGCTACTATCCCGTGCTGGGCGACTATTTAAAGCCCGGCCGAGACCGCTGGATGGCCATGGCCAGCGACCTGCACGGCGCCTGCGAAATGTCGGTGGAAAAGATGCGCGCGCGGGTGAAGGCGACACGCGCCGCCGGCACCAAAGCCGCGATCTACTTGCACACCGCCGGCTTCGATTCGGCTTCTCCATATGCGGCCGCGCTCCGGGATTCGCAACTCACCTACGCGGACGGCAAGACGTATCCTTATGCTTGGCAAGGCCCGGAAACCGTGGGCGAACTCTGGCACATGTCCATCGCTTCCCAAGCGTGGCGCCAGCACTTGCTCGATCAGGCGCGCAACGTGATGGAAATGATCCGCCCCGACGCCATCGTGCTCGACGAAACTTTCGGTGGGTTGGGCTACGATTTCCACCGCGATCGCCGTGGTCCGTTGTCGCCGCACATGATTGGGTTTCTGCGCGATCTGCGAGCGCTGGTTCATTCTTATGGAACAGACAAAGCGTTGCTGACCAGCGATTGCGCGCTGGCGAACTTTGTGATGTGGGCCGACGGAGAGGGCGGCGACCACGCTTACGGCTCCCTGCTCGGCAACGAGTTCTATCGCAAGGCGCCCGTGCGTTACATGGCCGCGCTGGGAGCACGCCGGTGGCTTCCGTGTGCCTGGCAGTTCACGCAGTTCTGGAACTACCAGATGGATCTGGCGCGAAAGACCGGCGCCGGTGTGGGCGTGTCGAACGGCTGGATCGAGTACACCGGATTACACCGGCTGCATCCAAAGCTGCGGGCCCGATTGATCGCCGACATTGAAACACTGGCTGCCCGCCGCGGGGCTGCGTCTGGAGAGGGTGCCTTGACAAGGACGTAACCCTTTCCCTATCATGTAGTTTGCCGTTTTCGAGGGGCCTGCTTCGCGCAGGCGCAGACTCATAACCTCATGGGACTCGAAGCGAGGAGGATGCCTTGATCAAGCTCGATATCATCAACGAAGTTGTCAACCGGACCGGAATCACCAAAACCAAGGCCGAGATGGCCGTCGAAACGGTCTTTGAGAGTATGAAGCGCGCACTCAGCCAAGGTGAGCGGATCGAGTTGCGGGGCTTTGGCATCTTCAACGTGAGGCCACGCAAGACCGGTATTGGGCGCAATCCGCGCACGGGCGCCGAAGTTGCCATCCCCCCGGGCAAGGCCGTGCGCTTCAAGCCGGGTAAGGAACTGCAAACGCTGCAGTAGCGCGATTTGTGGCAGGCCAGGGCATTCCTCCGGCTTTGGATACCTCATCGGGAGAGAACAGGTTCGCCGCCCCCATAGGCGCCGAATTCGTGGGGCGCTTCCACCCCCGCATTTGGCTGCACGTCCTGTTGCTGGTCCTTACTTTTCTGACCACCACCGGCGTGGGCGCGCGCATGGCGCACAACTTCGCCGCTAACCGCCCGCCTTTCAACGAACCCGACCTGCTAGGCTTCGCGCAACTTTGGATGCAACCCGGAGATCTTACCGCGGGGTTACCGTTTTCCATTACTCTTCTCTTGATTCTGCTCGCGCACGAGTTCGGCCACTACTTCGCCTGCACGCACTACGGCGTAGACGCCAGCCTGCCCTATTTCATACCCTCGCCGACGGTGATCGGCACGTTCGGCGCATTCATCCGCGTGCGCACGCCCATCTATTCTCGCCGCGCCTTGTTTGATGTGGGAGTGGCTGGTCCGATTGTCGGCTTCGTCGTGTTGCTGCCGGTCTTGTTTATCGGCATGCTGATGTCCAAGGTTGTGCCGGGCATAGCACAGGTAGGCGACATCGTGTTCGGCGTTCCCGCGATCCAGCGCTTGTTGGAAATGCTCGTGTTTCCCGGCGTCCCTCATCAGGACATTTATCTCCACCCGATGGCGCGCGCGGCCTGGGTAGGCATTTTCGCCACCGCGCTGAATCTGCTGCCCATCGGCCAGCTCGACGGCGGACACATCCTTTACTCGCTCACGGGGCGATATCACCGTTTGCTGTCGCGCATCTTCGTGATGGCGCTGGTTCCGATGGGCATCTTCTACTGGCCCTGGCTGGTGTGGGCCGCCCTCCTGCTGTTCTTCGGTATGCGCCACCCGGCCATCTATGACGATTCGCCGCTCGGCGGCACGCGCAAGGCGTTAGCGTGGGTCGCGCTGGCGCTGTTCATGCTGTGTTTCATGGTGGCGCCGCTGGAAACCAACGGCGTAAGCTAGGTGCCGGGACATGAAGATCTCCGCCACGCTCATCACCTTCAACGAAGAACGCAACATCGCGCGCGCCATCGAAAGCCTGCGCTGCTGCGACGAGGTAGTTGTGGTGGACGGGGGTTCGACGGACCGCACCGTTGAACTGGCGTCGAACCTCGGCGCGCGTGTGATCGAGAACGTCTGGAAAGGTTACGCCGAGCAGAAAAACTATGCTGCGGAGCAGGCTTCGAACGATTGGATCCTTTCGCTGGACGCCGATGAAGCCCTGAGCGAGGCGCTCGAAGCCGAAATCTGGCGCTTCAAGAAAGGCCAGCCTGACTGCGACGGTTACACGGTGCCCCGGATGGCGCAGTACTTAGGCCGCTGGATTCTCCACTCCGGCTGGTACCCGGACCGCAAGGTGCGCCTGTACGACCGCCGCAAGGCACGCTGGGTTGGCAAGTATGTTCACGAGAGCGTCCAGGTGGACGGGCGCGTCGGCGAGTTGCAATCGAATCTGCTGCACTTCACCTGCAGCTCGCTTTCCGAGCACATGAAGACGATGGAGCGCTATACCACCCTGGCCGCCGAGGAGATCGTGAGCCAGGGCCGGAAGATCGGCTACCGCCATCTGCTGCTGGATCCTCCTTGGACTTTCTTCCGGACCTATATCCCGCAGGGTGGTTTCCTCGATGGCTTCGAAGGGCTGGCCATTGCGTACATGGCGGCTTTCTACAATTTCCTGAAGTACGCCAAAGCCAGGAACATGAGCTGAGATGCACGTCCTGCACCTCGATTCGGGCCGCCAGATGCGCGGCGGGCAGTACCAGGTGCTCGCGCTCCTTGAAGGACTGCGGGCCGCCGGGCACGAGTCCGTTCTGCTGGCGCGCGAGGACGCTCCGCTGGCCGCGCGCGCCCGCGAGCAGGGTTTCGTGGTGGAGCCGCTCAGCTTCCGGCGCTTCGCCTCGCGTGTTCGCTGGACCGACGTAGTGCACGCACACGATGCACACACGCACACGCTGGCCGCGCTGGCCGGCGCCCGGCCCCTGGTGGTGGCACGCCGCGTGGATTTCCCCGTGCGCGATTCGCTCCTGTCGCGATGGAAGTACGCGCGCGCGGATTGCTACATCGCCGTGTCGCAGTGCGTGAACCGGACGCTCCTCGCTGCGGGTGTCGAACCATCGCGCATCGCGGTTGTTTACGACGGCGTGGAACTGCGCCCCGTGCAAACCGCAGGCGCCCGCGTCGCATCGCTTTACAGCGACGATCCCGGCAAGGGCATGGCGCTGGTGCAGGCGGCGGCCGTGCGCGCCGGCATCGACGTGGATTTTGCGCGCGATCTCGATTCCGCCCTCTCCGGCGCGCGCCTGTTCGTTTACATTACTTCGCGCGAAGGACTCGGCTCTGCGGTGCTCGCGGCGATGGCCGCCGGCGTCCCCGTGGTGGCCAGCCGCGTTGGCGGGCTGCCGGAAATCGTCATGGACAACGAGACCGGCTTGCTCACCGGGAACGATCCGGAGTCCATCGCGGTTGCCATGCGCCGCTTGCTTGACGACCGCCCGCTCGCGGCCCGGCTTGCCGCGCAGGCACGCGCGCGGGTTGAAAAGGAATTCACGGTGGACAGAATGGTCTGTGATACACTGCGCGTGTACCAGCGCTTACTCGCATGTTAGAAACCTTCCTCGCCCTCTTGTTCGGTCTGCTGATCGGCAGTTTCCTCAACGTTTGCATCTACCGCATGCCGGAAGACCTTTCTGTGGTCAGGCCACGCTCGTTTTGCCCGGCGTGTAAACACACCATCCCCTGGTACGACAACATCCCGCTGGTGAGCTACGCGCTCCTCGGAGCCCGGTGCCGCTGGTGCCGCACGCGCATTTCGGCCCGGTATCCGATCGTCGAAGCGCTTACCGGCGCGTTGTTCGCGTGGATCGTCTTCATGCGAAGCGTTACACCCCTGGCGGCAAAGGACTGCCTGTTCGCCGCGCTGATGGTGGGACTCATTTTCACGGATCTCGAACAGCGCATCCTGCCGGATGAGTTCACACTGGGCGGAGCTCTTTCCGGCATCCTCATCGCGGCGTGGGTTCCTATGGATCGTGGCTTGATTTCGTATCTGCTGCCGTACAGTTGGAGCCCCAGAATGGTTTCGGTTGTGGACGCGGCAGCGAGCGCACTGATGATCAGCCTCCTTATGTGGGCGGTCGGCGCGGCCTACTTGAAACTGCGGAAGCGCGAAGGGTTAGGTCTGGGCGACGTGAAGATGATCGCCACGGCCGGTGCGTTCCTGGGGCTGGAAGGCGCGTTGCTCATGCTCATGATCGGGTCCGTTCTCGGCTCCGTGGTGGGGTATGCCTACATACGCATCGCGCGCAAGGATCCGTCGACTTACGAATTGCCCTTCGGCAGTTTCCTCGGTGTGGCTGCCTTGGGGATCGCACTTTTGCGTTTGAGTGCCGCTCCATGAATCGCCGTTCCTTTCTGAGTCTGGCTGCCGTGCCGCGCCTCGGATTCGGCGCAAACCTCCTGGCGAATGATTACGTCGTTTTGCGCCGCTCGAACGATCCCTCGCGGATTCAAGTTTACAGCCCGGGCTTGGCGCGCTTGGCGAACGGCCGCCTGGTGGCCACCTGCGACGTTTCGACTCCGGCGGGGATGACGTCCGAGGGAGCTCTGCTTGAAAGCGGTAAGCGCTGGATGCATGAGTTCTACACCAGCGACGATCACGGTCGCACCTGGACTTTGCGCGGCGAAGCACCCATGATGCACGCGCGCCCGTTCGAAGCCGGCGGTTCGGTGTACGTGTTGGGCCAGGCGGGCGACTTGACTATCGTGCGTTCCCGCGACCGCGGCGAGACTTGGTCCACAGTCACGAGGCTGACCGAGGGGCAAAAGTGGCACCAGGCGCCCTGCAACGTCCATTACGCCAATGGCCGCGTGTACCTGGTGATGGAGCGCGTGACGGACCCGTCTTTCAAGGGATGGCCCGTGAGTGTGTTGGCTCCTGTGGTCATGTCCGCGCCTATCGATGCGGACCTCACCCAACGAGGCTCGTGGACGTTTTCGAATGAGTTGACCTTCGCCGAAGCCGTGCGGCAAGCCGGCCCGCCGCACCTGATCGGCGCGCCGTTTTTCCGCTACGGGCGCACAGTAAGCGGCCCGGGCGACTCGCGGACCATGGCTCCCATGGGGTGGCTGGAAACCAACCTCGTGCAATTCACCGATCCGGACCATGCGTGGTACGACCCGTCGCTGTGCACCTTCCACCTCTGGATGCGCTCGCACACCGGTACCTCGAACCTGGCCTGCATCGCCAAAGCCGTGGAAAGCGAAGACCGCCGGACAATCACGGTCTCGCTCGAACGTGCGCCTTCCGGCGAGCCCATGCTGTACGTGCCGTGTCCCGGTGGCCACATGAAGTTCCACATCGTCTTCGATTCGAAGATGCGCCTCTACTGGCTCGTTTCCACCCAATCCACCGACTCGATGACCCGCCCGGAGCGCCTCCCGGCAGAACGTTACAACCTGCCGAACAACGAGCGCCACCGGTTGGCGCTGCACTTCTCGAAGAATTGCGTGGATTGGTGCTACGCCGGCCTCGTCGCGGTGGGCGGATCGGCCCGCCAAGCGCGCCACTACGCTTCGGCTGTGATCGACGGCGACGACCTTCACGTGCTCTCGCGCTCCGGCGACGAACGCGCCATCACCGCCCACGACGGCAACATGATCACCTTCCACACTGTCCGCCGTTTTCGCTCTTTGGTGTACTGAGCCTTATCCGAATTCGAAGCCGCCGAGCGCGTAGACCAGTTCAGGCCGTTCCATGAACGGCGTTGCCCAGGCTCGCCCGCGAAGGGCCATTCGCATCAGCCGCCGTACGGGAACGAAGCCTCGAGTGCGGGCCAAGGCGTAAGCGTCCGGGTTCGGTTCGACGAGGTCCCAGAAGACCTGCTCCCGCGCGTGTCTCGATAGGAACCAGTCCAGCAGCTTTGCCGTACTATCCATATCGCCGCTCACGCACGGGCCAAAGTAGGCGGCCTTCGCGCCCGGCCTTCCCATGGCGAAAGCGCCGCGTGTTGAAGCCGATTCGATCGGCGCCAGGGATGCCAGCAGCGCCGAACGGTCCGCGCCAAAGGCCTCCCGGTCGAGTTGCGGATTCGGCCGGTACGCTTCCACCGTGGCGCCCGCCGCTGGCGCTGGAAGGCGCAGCCATCGCTCCACGGCGTACTCGGCGGCGAAGCCCAACTTCTCGTAGAGCGGCCGGCCCATGTCCGTGGCGTCGAGCTTGATCCAGGCCACTTCGCGTGAACGGGCGAAATCCAGGCTCGCCTGCACGGTGGCGCGGGCAAAGCCCCGGCCGCGATAGTCCGCAGCGGTGAGCACCATCCCGATCCAGGCCAGTTCGCTGCCGTAGCAGTAAGTGGTTGCCGTGGCCACCACACGCTCGTCGCAATCGATGCCGAAGCAACTCTGCGGCGTCAATGTCAGCATGCGCGCCCAATCTTCGCGGGTCTGGTTCCATCCGGCTTCGCGCGAGAGCGCCATGACCGAACCCAGATCCGCGGAAGTCAGAAGCCGCACGTTCACTTTGTCATCTCCTTTCGGCGGCCTCCAGCAACGGCAGGAGTTCCTTGCGCGCGGCGGCGAACTCCGGCGGCTTGAGATGCTCGGCGATGAGCGGCGTTTCCTCCGGCAGCTTCGCCACTTGCTCGGCGAAAAGCCGGTAGTTCATCTCGCCTTTGAGCGGCCCGGGCAGTTGGTAGGAAGCTCCATCGGGGGCCAGCCGGAAGTCCTTGAAGTGCACCAGGGCGATGCGGTTGCCGAGTTCGCTGAACATCTGCTTCAGCGCCCTGTCGCGCTGTCCGTAACGCGCGATGGGCGTGAGGTTGGGCGGATCGAGGACCGCGCCGGTAGACTTCGGCAGGCGCTTGAGCAGGCGCGCGAGCGAAGGCGCATCGGGGCAGACCAGCGTGATGTAAGTCTCCAGCGCCAGCTTCAACCTCGCGTTTTCAATGCGTATGTGGTACGGCTCCAGGAAGCGGCAGATGGCGTCCTCGGCCTCGCGTGTGAAGTTGCGCGGATCCGATGTCATCAATCCCTTGCCGTAGCCGCCGGTCCAGGCCACGATGATGTGCGCGCCGATGAAGCCCGCGAAATCGATGGCCCGGATCAGGTCCCGGCGCCGGCAATCCATCAGCACGTTCGACGGTGAGGCGCAGTTCACATACGCGCCCACCACGTCGCCCACGACCCCTTCCTCCTTGAGCCAGCGCGGCAGGGCGCCCAGAAAGTCGTCGCCCACCGTGCTCCAGGGAAACTGCAGTTGCGCGCGCGTGTAGCCCGCTTCGCGGACCGTGCGCAACAGGTTGCGGGAGGCAGTCTCGTCCGTCGTGAGCTGAATGGCGATGCCCAGGCGCTCCGCGACCGGCGCCGCGCGCAAGCTCGCTGCGGCGACGCCGCCGGCGAGAAACGATCGGCGAGTTAAGCGGTTCATGATTTCGCGCCCGGCAGCTTCCAGGGCTCGCGGTACTTGCGATGGATGTACGCGTCGGCTTCGGGCAACCCTACCGCGCGCTCGTTCGCGGCGTCCCAAACCACCTTGGCGCCGGTTCGCAACGCCACGTTGCCCAAGTGCGCCACGCTGCTGACGAAGTGGCCCACTTCGAGGTTTTCGCCGGGCTGCTGGCGCGATCGCATGCAGTCCAGGAAATTGCGTACGAGCGCCGGCCGCCCTTCCGAGCCGCGGTCGTTCGGATCGCGCATGCGCTTATAGGGAACCAGGCTCTTCTTTTTGGGTTCCGGAATCACTTCGAAGCCCGAAGCGTCTACGATGAGCGTGCCCTCGGCGCCGCTGAAACTCAGCCCGTGCGGGCGTCCGCCGATGCCCACGCCACCCAGCATCTGGTGCTCCCAGATGAAGGTGTACGTAGGAAATTCATAGACCGCCGTCTGCGTGTCGGGCGTTTCCGTATTGTCGTCCACCACCATCTTCCCGCCCGTGCACGTGATGGTCTTGGGCGGATTATAGCCCATGGCCCACATGCCGATGTTGATCAGGTGGACGCCCCAATCGCTCATCAATCCGTTGGCGTAATCCCAGAACCAGCGCCAGTTGAAGTGATAGCGATTCTTGTTGAAGGGCCGCTTCGGCGCCGGCCCGAGCCACATGTTATAGTCCACACCCTCTGGCGGATCGCCGTCCGGTGGATTGCCGATGCCGCCGACCCAATCCAGGTACGCCCAGGCGCGCACCTGCCGGATCTTGCCCAGCTTGCCGGACTGCACGAACTCGACCGCCTCCCTGTAGTGCGGCCCGAAGCGCCACTGCGTGCCCATCTGCGCCACGCGCTTGTAACGCTTGGCGGCTTCCAGCATGGCGCGCCCTTCGCCGATCGTGACGGCCAGCGGCTTCTGCACGTACACGTCCTTGCCGGCTTCGAACCCGTAGATGGTCGGCAGGGCGTGCCAGTGGTCGGGCGTCGATACGATCAGCGCATCCACATCCTTGCGCTCAATGACGCGCCGGAAGTCCTTGACCACGTCGGGCTGCTTCGCCAGGCGGGCGGCATTCCGCTTGAGCGTCTTGCCGACCATCTCGTCGTCGACGTCGCAGCAGACCACGCACTCGACGTCGTCGTATAGCAGAAACGTCGCCAAATCTCCGCTACCCATTCCGCCGCAGCCGATCAGGCCCAGACGGATGCGGTCGTTGGCTCCGAGAATGCGGCCGTAGCTCGCCGCCGGAGCGATGGCCGCGACTTTCAGGAAGTCTCTTCGTGATGAGTTCGACATGGTTGCACTCCTACGCCCTTCGCAAACTGGACATTCATCATATCACCGCCTGCATGCTAGGATGCGTGGGATGATGTGCACTTGTCGGTAGCATGTGATTTGTCCGCCTCAATTAGCAAATGAATTGTCCGGTCGAG
>CAYLLB010000005.1:0-138022 GCA_964384215.1 uncultured Solibacteraceae bacterium
GACAGTGGCCCTCGACCTCTCTCCCTCGGTCGGCCGCGCCGCGGCCTGCCGGACTCTGGAAATTCCGCGGGCGTCCTTCTACCGGGCGCTGGCGCCCCAACCCGAGCCCACAGCAGTTCCGGTACGGCCCACACCGGCCCAGGCCCTCACCGAGAGCGAGCGGCAGACCGTGCTGGCGCATCTGCACTCGGAGCGATTTGTCGATCAGGCCCCGCAGCAGGTCCACGCGGCCCTGCTGGATGAGAGCATCTACGTTTGCTCGCCGCGCACCATGTATCGGTTGCTTGAAGAGCACGGCGAGATCCGTGAGCGACGCAGTCAACTGCGGCACCCGGCCTATCAGAAGCCGGAACTGCTGGCCACCCGACCCAACCAAGTCTGGAGCTGGGACATTACGAAACTCCGCGGGCCGGCCAAGTGGACCTACTTCTATCTCTAAGTGATCCTCGACCCGTTCAGCCGCTACGTGGTGGGCTGGATGGTAGCCCCACGAGAGAGAGCGGAACTGGCCAAGAAACTCATCCAGGAGAGCATCTCCAAGCAGGGCGTGCCTCCCGGCCAACTCACCATCCACGCCGATAACGGGTCGCCGATGACGAGTAAGCCGGTGGCCCTGAACCACGCCGAACCCGGCGTGACCAAGGCGCACAGCCGCCCCCACGGTTCCGCCGACAACCCGTTCTCGGAAAGCCAGTTCAAGACTATGAAGTACCGGCCCGAGTTTCCGGACCGCTTCGGCTCGCTGGAAGACGCCCGCGCCCACGGCCAGGCATTCTTCCACTGGTACAACCACGAACACCACCACAGCGGCATCGCCATGCTGACGCCGCACATGGTTCACTATGGGCTCGCCGCCGCTGTCCTCGACAACCGGCAGCACGTCCTCACCGCAGCCTTCCAGCAGCATCCCGAGCGCTTCGTCCGCAAACCGCCGTGGCCCGCGCCGCTGCCCGATGCCGTCTGGATCAACCCGCCCAAACCCGGCCCGCCGGAGGGGGGTGAAACTCACTAATTCATGCGAGCAGGTGTCTCAAAGTCGTTGACAAGTTCCGTTTTGCTGTGCAGGAAGAAGAGAAGTAAATGAAACTCATTCGGAAGTTGAGAATTTGGAAGGAGACGCGCAGCCAGGATCTCGTCGAGTACGCTCTGATGGCGGGTTTCGTGGCTGTTGCCGCCGACGCGACCATGCCCAGTGTTGCCGGCAGGATCAGCACAATCTTCAGTAAGATCACCAGCCTTTTGACAAGCGCGGCCAACCAGGGCGGCTAGACGGCGTGCCGGTGAACGGACGGGCTGGATCGTCTTTCCTCGTCCGTTCACCCGAATTGAACAATGCCTCCTCTGCCACCAGGCTTGAGCCGCTTCTGTTGGCAGTGATCCCTCGCGATCGACAACTCCTTGGAAACCTGACAGTTGCCCATTCGGCAGCCGGTTGCGTTCCTGACAGCGGCTGCCGTAATGAGACTCACGCGCAGCGCGCTCTACCAGCTCAGCTTGGCGCCCACCGTCACGCGTCGGGGCAGGTTGGACTGCACCGTCGAGCTGGGCATGGCACCGAAGAGTGTGCTGGTCGGCGACGTGTAGGGCGAACTGATGAACATCGAATGATTGAAGGCGTTGGTGGCTTCGGCGCGAAGCTGGAAACCCACGCGCTCGGTGAACTTGAACGTCTTGAACAGCGAGATATTGGCGCAGTTGATGCCGTCGGCACGTAGCCCGCTCAGCCTCATCGGGAAGGTTCGGATGTTAGAGGCCAACTGCTTGGCGGTGCTCCGCTCGAAGCCGGCATCTATGTTGAACCAGCGGTCGACCGTGCGCTGCGACTTGGGCAGCACGATGTTCTTGATATCCCCGTTGAAGATGATATTGCCGAAATCGACAGGGGAACCGCTCTGGCCGATATAGAGCCCCTGGATCGACCAACCTCCCACCGCCTGGTCCAGCCAACGCGAGCCAGCCAGCCACCGGCGCTTGTACCCGAATGGCAAGTCGTACATGGCGCTGATGGTGATGTTCAGCGGACGGTCGAAAGAGGAGATCGTGCGGTAGGGGACTGGGTCGGTCGAGTTGAGCTTGGACGTCGCCTCCATGCTCTTGGACCAAGTAAATGACGCCGTCGTGGTAAAGCCGGCCGAGAGACGTTTCGCCAGCCGCCCCTGGAAAGAATTATACCAGGAGTAGCCATCCGGGGCAGTCTGGCTGATCCCATAGAACTGCGGGGACGGCCGGAGCAGTTGCGAGCGTGCCACGTTTCGGGCCGCCAGACCGGTGCCCGTGAACTCCGGCAGACCATAGAAGGGGTTAGCCACATTCTGGCTCAGGTAATCGATCGTCGCTTGGTCGCGCACCGGCGACGTGCTGAGGTACTTCCCTGGCACGGCGTTGACGTCATCCGAGTACTGCAGCCCCACCCCACGGCTCCCGGTGTAACCGAAATCGACCATCATCCGGAAAGGGAGGGCTTGCTGGATGCTCACATTCCAGCGCTGCAAGTAAGGATGGCGCCGGTCCCGCCGGAGCGAGCTGATTCCCTGGCCCAGGAAGGTCGTCATGCCTTTGGAGTTCCCGGCAATGGGCAGCAGTCCGTTCGGGAAGGGGTTCGTTGTGGTGGCCTGGAAGGTGAGACCGTTGTCAAGGCTCGGCACGATGCTTGTGGTCGCCGTGTAACCGGGCTGATAGACTCCGACACTGTCCGAGCCGAGGGGGGCGATGAAGATGCCGTAACCGCCTCGCAGCACCGTTTGTGGGCCCAGCATATAGGCCAGCCCGATGCGCGGCGCGATGTTGTTCGAGTCGGTATCCCAAAGGCCGCGCGGATTGCCGCCCACGCCGGCGAACATCAATCCACCGGTGGTCTTGAAATTGGCTGCGGAAACCTCGGTGATCGGCGACCGGGCATAGTTGGCGCGCGCCGCTTCCTGGATCGGGTTCGCGGTTGCGAAGTCGTAGCCGATGACCGTGCGGTTGAAGCGCTCCGTGGTGGGCCGTTCGAACTCCCAGCGCAAACCGAGATTCAGCGTCAACTTGCTGCTCAGCTTCCAATCGTCCTGGAAGTACAGAGCGTGGTATTTGGACGTGGCCGCACTGGTATCCTTCTTGTCGATGCTCCCGCCGGTGGGCAGGCCGAGCAGGAAGGTCGCCAGGCTCTGCCCGATGGGCGCAACCGGCGAGTTGTCCAGCGGCCCGCGTGTCCAGGTCTCTCCGAACGAATACGAAGGCGTGAGGTTGCCCAGATTCGTATTGTTCTGCTGAGTTACGCGGAACTCAGCGCCGATCCGGAGGCTGTGGTTCCCCCTCATGTGCATGGCTTGCCCGGTCACATCGTGGTACGTGTAGGGGGCGTATGTGGAAGCGGCCCCCGCCTGCGCGCCACCGCCGAGGGTGAAATAGCCGTTCATTGCCAGCCTGGGTACAGTAGTGTACTCGCGATCTAGCTGGTTGACCAGGGAATTCGGCAGGCCGAGGCTTGAGAGGTCGAAGCCGCGCGTCTTGGAAAAGCGCTGATCGCCGTAGCGGGTGGCACCGTACCGCAGGTCAACGATCAGGTCGGGACGCAGGGTGATGGAGTCGGCCAGCGAGACGGTGTGCTGCTTGCGGTCCATCACCGAGCTGTAGGCCTGGGTCCCAATCGGGTCGTAATTGTGGTCATGGAATTTGCGCGTGATGGTGACGTATATGCGCTGTGAGGGCGACACGACGTGATCCACGCGCGCCATCTCGGCGTCGTAGTTCTGCGGCGAGACGTTCGGATAGGCGAAGTTGTTCAATCCGTCGACGGTGCCGGTGACGTTGGGCATCGGGTAGTATTTCAAAAGCTTGTTTGCGATCGGAACGATACGGCTGGCGGGAATGATGTTCCCCGCGAACGGCTGCCGGCTATAGCGGCCGCTGGCGGCCGGCGCGATCGTGGCAGGATCGTAGATCTGGTACCGGGATCCGATCTGCAGCAGTTGGGAGAAGTCCCCTCCCCGCTGTACCGCCGTCGGCATCGTGGTGGTCTGCGGCGTGAGCATTGACGACGTCATGGCTTCGAAGCCAAACGTCCAGAAGGTCCGGTCGCGCCCGTCATACAACTTCGGGATGTAGAGAGGACCGTTGGCCCCCACCCTGTACCGCTTCGTGTTCGCCCCCGGCCAAGCCGCCTTCTTCTTCTCTTCGGTCACGGGCGCGTTGCTCGGCGCATAGATATTCCGCTTGGTGAAGAAGTCCATGGCCGTTAGCGTCCGGCCGATGTAAGAGTAGACCAGATCGGAGTGGAAGGTGTTCGTGCCGCTCTTCATCACCATGTTGACGAAGGCGCCGACGGCGCGCCCCGTGGAGGCGTCAATAGGGGTGGTCTGCACCTGAACTTCCTCCACGACCTCTGGGATGGCGTGGAGAGTGATGCTGCCCTTGATGTCGGTCGGGTTCCCGTCAACCATGATCTGGTTGCTGCCTGTGCCCGTGCCTGAAACCGCGAATTGGTTGCTGTCGCCTTCCCGGTCGGGGGCGTAGTTCCCGCCGGGCGCCACCAGCGGGGTCACCCCCGGCGTCAGTGCAATCTGAAAGATCACGCTGTTGGAAGGCGAAGGCAGATCCATCAGACGCTGGTGGTCAATGTTCTGGCCGATGGTCGCAGTGGTGGATTGCAGCAGCGGCGCTTCCGACGTTACGACGACGCTCTGAGTCACCTGGCCGATCTCGAGTTCCACGTCGAGGGTCAGGCGGTCGCTCACCCTCACTTCGACGGGCTCGCGCGTGAATCGCTTGAAGCCGTCCTTCTCAATCTCGACACGGTACGGGCCGGGAACTAGGTTGGGGACAATGTAATTGCCTTCGTTATTCGACTTGGTGGCAGACACCACTTGAGTGGACAGGTTTACTGCCTTCACGCTGGCGCCAGGCACCCGCGCCTGTTCCTTGTCGATGATCCGGCCGACAACGGAACCGTAAGGCATTTGCGCGAAGGAAACAACTGCAAGTAGAAGAATTAGGCCCAGCCGGGCCGTTCGGGTAGTCATGGTATGCATCGCGGTCTCTCAGTTGATCTGCGTCCTTATTTGCCGTCTATCGTCTGATGCGAACTTTGGCGAGGTAGATGGCGGTGTTTCCCTCATGCGAGGAGTAGTACATGGTCCACAGCGTCCCGCCGTGCCATACGAAGCCCGGGTAGCTGCTATCGCCTCCGCTGGGCAGGATCAGTTGCGGTTCGTAGGAAGCCAGGGTCATGCTTCCCAGGGCGGTTTGCGCTGCCTTGCGGTCGCCTTTCGGAAACAAGCGCCCGCCGGCAATCATCTCGTCACCAGGCAGCACGACGAAGTTGGGCCCACCCACGAAATAGTCCGTCTTGGCCCATTCCCATTGCTTGTACGGCGGCCTGCTCCAGCCAATCATCGCCCGGTCGCCGTCGCTCGATACGCGCCGCATCAGCGCCACCATCCGGCCGTCGCGCAGGAACCGTAGCGACGTCTCGTCACCCCCGGGAACTCCGAGTTCGACCACTGTCTCCCACTTCACGCCGTCCGTGCTCGTGACCAGGTTCACCCGCCGCGGGTTTTCCGGCATCTCTTTGCTCGGCGAGCCGTACTTCGAAACCCCGTACGCTCTCCCCCGATACCAGGTCACGCGCCACAGCCAGTGGCCCGGCTCCAGAACTTTTTGCGGGTCGCTCCATTTCAAGCCGTCTTTGGAGAACATCACCCTGGGCTGGCGCGTCTTGTACTTGCCTTGCGGGTATTCCGAACCTCCGGCGACAACCATGAGCCTTCCGTCGGCGGTAATCGAGAAGTGCGGATCGCGCAGATCGATGCCGACCTCCGCAATCAGCGCGGCCGACGTCCACTGCTCACCGTCCTTCGATACGATGACCCGCAGCTTGCCGTCGTCTTCCTGGCCGGCTTGCGCGACATGCCACCGCCCCTCCCGGAATACACAGAACCACTGGCTGCGAAAACGGATCAGGTCGCCGAAGGCGCTGTGCGGTGCCTCGGCCCAAATCTTCTTCACGGAAACCAGCTTAAGGTCGATCGGGGCCGACAGGCCGGCCACAGCGGAGAGCGCCATGGCAGCGGCTATTCGCACCAGCGAAGGCATATACATATAGGGAGAGTATAAGTGCGGGCTTTGATTTTGTCAACAAAAAACGGATTATAGTTTTCAATTGACACTTTTCGGCACTTCGGATAGACTTTACATGTGACTTCTGGGCTACCAGTTCTTCGTCCCGCCGCCCTCCGCCGGACAGTGGCTGATGTTCTGAGGAAGGCTCTTTTCGAGGGCCGCTTTCAGCCCGGAGAAGAGTTATCGGACGGAGCGCTGGCGAGGGAAATGCACGTCAGCCGGGGCCCCGTCCGCGAGGCACTCCTGGTGATGGCCGAGGAGGGCTTGGTGGTTCTGAACCACCACCGTGGCTTCGCCGTGCCGTGCCTTGGCTGGAAGGATCTGGAGCAGATCGCCCAGGCGCGCCGCCCGCTGGAGGTACTGGCGTTGGAGTTGGCCAGAGAACACGTCCGTCCACCGGATATCGACCGGTTAACGCAACTCAAGGAACAGTTGTTGACGGCGTTCCGGACAGGGGGAATGCGGGTGTGCGCAACGCCGGATCAGGCTTTCCACTCGCTCATCTGGGAATTAAGTGGGAACCCGTGGCTCCAGGCCGCGTTGAGGCGGCTATCGCAACCCTATTTTGTATACGGGAGCGCTTTCAACCTGGGGCGCCAGGATCATTCTCCCGAGTCGATGGACGCAATGCATCAGCGCTACGTCGACTACCTGGCGCGCCGGACCTCAGAGTCGGCTGCGGATTGTGTGGACTTCCATTTGAGTCTCGTGTCACTCGCCGCCGAGTCAGCGCGGGTCGAGGAAAGCTAGCAACCGCACACCGTTTGCCTGGCAGTCTCAGCAAAGCGCGTTCGACGACGCACGATTCTTCCCCTCAGGCTGATCTATTTGCGGGTAGTGCAACGTGAGTAGTAAAGAGACACGCGGGCTGTCCCCACCAATCCAGTTGCGAGACAACGCGCGGGTAACGGTTTATTTCTTTGTCAGTTCTCGCTTTTGGCGCCGAAGCAGGTACAGATCCAGAAAGGCGGTCGCAAACAGGAACAGGATCGCTGCTATGAGCGTGTGATTCATCGTCAGACCTCCGGTCAATCACGCTTGTCCAAATTAGCGTTTGAGGTGTAAGGCGACGATTCTGGTAGGTTGTGAGGTTGTTCCATCCAAGAACGATCACGACCGACAGGAGATCGCCGCCATGAATCGAGTATGTAGCATTTTCGCCCAGATGTTGCAGTTCTTCCCCCGCCTGGAGTTCGAGGCCGCCGTGCGGCAACACCGAGCCGAACGTCACGCGCGTGGGTTCTCATGCTGGATCCAGTTCATCGCGATGCTGTTTTGCCAACTGGGCCATGCGCAATCTCTCCGGGAGGCCACCGGCGGTTTGGCCGCCTGCGGCGGTAGTGGCACATCGCTCGAAGCGCCGATTTCGCTTCCAACACAAGCTGCTCAGCCTGGACGCGACCATGATCCCGCTGTGCCTGCCGGGGTACGATGGGGCACACTACCGGCGCACCAAGGGCGCCGTGAAACTGCACTTGGGGTTGGATCATGACGGCTACCTGCCGCGGTTCGCCGTGCTCCCCGAGGGCCACACGCCCGAGATCGAGGTGGCGCGCCGGCAGCGCTTTGCGCCGGGAACCATGCTGGTGTTTGACCGCAGCTACACCGATCTCGACTGGTGGTGGGAGTTGTCCACACAGAGCGTGTCCTTCGTCACCCGGATGAAAGACAACATGGCATACGGCGCCGTCGAGTCCCGCATGAAGGCGGCCGTCAACTGAACGGATCAAGGCGCCTGGTTAGCGCAACTGGCGGAGGAGGAAGTCGATGGCGCGCTCGAAGAGCGCAGCGCGGGCGGGATCGTTCATCCGGCCATCGAATCCGTGGCCGGCTCCGGGCACTCGCACATACTCATATCGCACGCCGTGCTGTTTGAACAGACCTGCCATCTGGTCGGACTGGCCCACCGGAACGTCAGTGTCGTTATCCCCATGGAGCAGGATAGTCGGCGGGAATTTCTTCGTGACGTTCGAAGCCGGACACCACGGACGGAACGCTTCCGGATGCTCGACTGGATCCACGCCAGCCACTTCCTTCGGCCACCAGCCCTGCTGCCGGAGGAACAGATAGTAGCGGCCGCGCGGGTTCCAGCCGGTGGTTCCCGATAATGGCTTCACACCCACGGCCGCGCGCGCTTCCTGCTCCGGGACGGCCGGCTGGCGCGAGTAGAATGGGTCGGGCTTCGAGTACCATTCCGCGATCAGGTCGCCGTAGCCGTAAAAGGACACCAGCGCCCGGGGAAGCGGTTTGACGCGGTAGCCCGTGGTGAGCGTCAGGTAGCCGCCCGCCGAGTGTCCGACAACTCCTATGCGCTTCGGATCAATTCCGGCGAGCTTCTTTCCGTTCTTCCGCACCCAGCGCCAGGCGTCCTCGACATCGGAGAGGATCTCCGGCAACTTGGTCTCCGGCGCCAGGCGATAATCGATGGACACAACGTTGAAGCCGCTGTCCAGGTATCGTTCCAATTGCTTCGGGTGGATGCCCACGCGGCTGCCCCCGATCAACGCGCCGCCGTGAATCCAGAAGATGCCGGGGCGCAGCGCTTTCCCAGGTCCGCGGTAGACGTCCAGTTCGATTTTGAGGTCACCCACCGTCTTGTAGACGTAGGTGGTTTTTTCGGGTCGGGTCCCGGCGGCCAGGGGCGCGAGCGCGGCAACCAGCGCAACGATAGCAGCTCTCCTCATGGCGCTCATCGTATCTCATTTTGCATGCTAACCTGATGGCACGAACATCATGAACGGCTACCAACGCATCCAGGCTGCATTCCGCGGCGAAGCAAGCGACACGACCCCCATCATGCTGCACAACTTCATGATGGCGGCACGCGAGGCGGGAGTGAGCATGCGCGAGTATCGCTCGGATCCGGAGGCCATCGCGCGGGCTTTCACCCAGGCCGTCGAGAAGTACGCCTACGACGGCATCGTCGTCGATATCGATACGGCCACGCTGGCCGGCGCAGTGGGCGTGCCGGTGGATTTTCCCGAAGACGAGCCGGCGCGCTGTGCGGGCAAGGCACTCAAGAGTCTGGAAGCCGCCGACGACCTGGCGCCCGTGGACATTTCCGCGTACCGGGGCGTCGCGACCTGGCTGGAGGCCACGCGCCTTCTGGTGAAGCGCTTTTCCAACGAGATCTTCGTGCGCGGCAACTGCGACCAGTGTCCCTTCGACCTGGCGGCGCTGATGGCCGGCATTGACGAATGGATGCCGGCACTCACCGACGCGTCCCAGCACGAGCGCATCCACCGCCTGCTTGAATACGCGACCGGCATCACGAATCAGTTTCTATCCCTGATGGCCTCCACCGGGGCGCACATGCTGTCGAACGGCGACAGCCTGGCGTCGCCCGACATGGTTTCGCCCGGCATCTACCGCCAGTTCGCGCTGCCTTACGAACGCCGCGTGGCCGCTCATGCGGCGGAACTGGGGCTGCCATACGTGCTGCACATTTGCGGCAAAACAGACCGCATTCTCGAAGACATGGTTTCGAGCGGCGCACAGGGACTGGAGATCGACTACAAGACCGACGTGCGGCTGGCGCGGGCCAAGCTGGCAGGCCGGACGGTATTTCTCGGCAACATCGATCCGAGCGGAGTGCTGGCCCTGGGCACTCCGGGCCAGGTAGCGGAAAAGACGCGCGAACTGCTCGACGTGTTCCGCGGAGAACCGCGCTTCGTCCTGAACGCCGGCTGCGCCATTCCGGCGACGACGCCGCCGGAAAACCTGCGGGCCATGATCGACACAGCCCGCAAGCGTTAGGGACGCTCCTCGGCGTAATACCCTTCCCGGCCCTGAACCACGACGCCCTTCCTTCGGACATCGACTTTGATTCTGCGGTAACCGCTTTGCGCGCCGGCATCCGGCGTGTATCCGAGGCTGTACTGGCTGCGCAGCTCCTCTTCGATCCTTGCGTAGATCTTCTCGAGAGTATCTTTCTTGCCGACCTCGAAGTAGGCTCCGCCGGTTCGCTTGGAGAGAGTTTGAAGGCTCTTCTTTCCGTCGCCGCGATCGGGCCCGCCAGGGCCGCGGCCTCCCGGTCCCCGGCCGCCGGGGCCGCCTCCCCGCCCCGGGCCACCCATGCCCGGGCCGCCGATGCCTGGAATACGGGACAGGCCGCCCCAACCGCCGCCTCCTCCGAAACTCTTGTCGTAGATGCGTATGGTATAGATGAGCGTGTCCGCGCGCAGGGCCGCGGAGATGGCCATTTCTTCCCGGCTGCCGATGTGGTCGCCGTCGCCCAGAATGAAGAGGGCCTTGCGGCCCTTCTGGTTCTTCATGATTTCATCCGACGCCAGGTAGACGGCATCGGAGAGGACTGTGGCGTAAGAGCCGCGCCCGCCGGGGCCACCCGCGCCGCCGGGACCTCCGGGCCGTGCACCGCCCCCGCGCTGCATCCGGTGGCGTTCGAGCAGGTTCAGCGCGGCGTCCAGTTTCTCCGGCGACGATGTCAGGTCCTGCAGGAGTTCCACTTCGTTGCTGTACTGGATGAGAAACGCCTTGTCCTTGCCGGGACGCAACATATGCTTCAGGAAGGCTCTGCTGGTCCGGCGCTCCTCTTCCAGCATGTTCGATTCGCTAGGCGTCGTATCGACGAGCAGTCCCATGGTGAGCGGCAGATCGCTCTCCCTCGAGAAGTAGCGAATGACCTGCGCGCGGCCGTCCTCGCTGAGCGCGAAATCTTCCTTGACCAAGTCCTTGACGATGCTGCCATTCTTGTCGCGGACGGTGACGAAGACATCGACGACCTTCACGCCGGCCGAAAACGTCGGAGGCGGCGCCTGGGCTAGTCCGATACGGCCGCGCAAGATGGCCGGCGCGGCTGCCAGAAGAAAACCTCTGCGGCTGCTGATCCCAGCATGGGGCATGGTCAAGCTGTACACCTCGAAGTTGTAGGATGCGCGCGCCGGCGAACCGGTTCCGTCCCGGCACAACGGGGTGATTACAGGCTTGCGAACCAGAGGTACATTTGGAGGAAAGCCAACACGGTTAACGCCACAGAGCCGATGGCCGAGACCTTCCAGACCCACTCTCGCCAGTTTTCGACCAGAGACGGCGTACCCATCAAATAAGATGCGGCGAAGCCCGCGGCAAGTCCGCCGAGGTGCGCGGCGTTATCCACGCGAAAACCGGGGATGAGTCCGATGGCGAAACCGTAAATCGCCCAGCGGAGATAATGACCGCGAATGGCGTCGCCGAGCGGGGAGCGGTGCCGGACGCCCAAGGCGATCATCGCCCCGATGAGTCCGAAAATGCCCGCCGAGGCGCCGATCGAGAGGTTCTCCGACCAGAACGTGCTGGCCAGAAAGCCCAGCACGGTGGATGCAAAGTAGATGACGATGAACCGGCGGGCGCCGTAGATCTGCTCGACCTGGCGGCCCAAATCGAGCAACACCCAGGAATTCATCAGGATGTGGAACAATCCGCCGTGCAGAAATCCGGCGGTGATCAGGCGCCACCACTGCCCGGCCAGAACAGCCGCGCGAAGTTTGCCGCCAAAAATGAACAGCGTCTGCCCGTCGACATGCATCAGGGTGCCGTGGCCGTTGCGCATACTGAAGACCATCGTGGCCAGGTACAAGCCCACGTTGATGGTAAGAATCAGCGCAGTGGTAAAGTTCTCCGGCGAGATCAGCCCGCCCAGGATATCCCCCGGGGCGCGCAGGTCGATGGCGCGCGGCCCTACCGGCGTGTCGCAATACGGGCATACCCGATCGCTGGTTGTGATGAATGCCCGGCAGTGCGGGCACATGCGGCGTTTGTCCACTACTTTCCATATTACCGTTCTTTGCCTCTTGCGCCCGGCGCTCTGCTACAATCAGGATTCTGGATGAACAAGACCGAGCGAGAGATCCGCGAAGACATCATCAAGATTGGCCGCCTGATTTACGACAAGGGCTGGGTGGCCGCCAACGATGGCAATATCACGGTCCGCATGGACCAGGATCGGTTGATGGCGACGCCGACCGGTGTCAGCAAGGGCATGATGGAGCCGGACGACCTGATCGTCTGCGACATGCAGGGCAACAAGATCCACGGCCGCAAGGAGCGCACCTCCGAGATCGCCATGCACCTGAAGGTGTATGAACTGCGTCCCGACATCCGCTCGGTAGTGCACGCCCACCCGGTGGCCGCCACGGGGTATGCCGCGGCCGGCAAGCCGCTGAACCTCGCACTGCTACCGGAAGTGATCATCAGCCTGGGTTGCGTGCCGCTGGCGGATTACGGCCTGCCGGGCACGCCCGCGCTGATCGAGCCGCTGGTTCCGCTGATTCCGAAGTACGACGCGATCCTGATGGGCAACCACGGTGTGGTGAGTTACGGCGAAGACGTTTACAAGGCGTTCTTCCGCATGGAGACCGTGGAGCACTACGCGAAGATCTCGGTGGTGACGGAGCTGTTGGGCGGACCGCAGGTGCTGCCCGAGACCGAAGTCCGCAAGCTACTCGAATCGCGCACGCGTTACGGCGTGAAGGCGGCGTCGGCCGGCGAGATCGGCTGCCCGCTGGCGGCGGAGAGCGTCGCGAAAGGCGACAAGATTTGGGTGACGCGCGAGGAACTCATCGCGATGATCGATGAGGCCCTGCGCGCCCGCGGCGTCGCGTGACAAGCGCGCCACGCCGGAAGAGGATTGAGCAGGGTGGAGGATCCATGGGTGAAGCGTTAGGAATGATCGAAACCCGCGGCCTGGTGGCCATGATCGAGGCCGCCGACGCCATGGTCAAGGCCGCCAAAGTCACGCTTGTCGGTTGGGAGAAGGTAGGTTCGGGTTATGTGACGGCCCTGGTTCGCGGCGACGTGGCCGCGGTTCGCGCAGCTACCGATGCCGGAGCGGCCGCAGCGCGCCGGGTGGGCGAACTGATCGCCGTGCACGTGATTCCGCGCCCGCATCCAAGCCTGGAAGACGTGCTGCCGATCGGGAAGAACCAGAAGTAAGAACGCCAGCGAAAGGACAAGATGCAGTTAGCGCGCGTCGTCGGCAACGTGGTTGCCACGCGAAAAGACCCACGCCTGGAAGGCAAGAAGCTCCTGGTGCTCCGCTACATTTCTCCGGAGGGCAAGGATGAAGCCGGGTACGTCGTCGCCGTCGACACGGTGAGCGCCGGATACCGCGAAACCGTCCTGACCGTTTCCGGCAGCAGCGCCCGCATGGCCGACGGCTGCAAGGACCGTCCTGTCGACACGGTCATCGTCGGCATTGTGGACAACGTGCAGATCGATTCCGGAAGCCGGTAGACACCATGTACCTGGGACGCGTGGTGGGCCGCGTCTGGTCCACCGTCAAGAACGCCGAACTCGAAGGGCAGCGCTTTCTGGTCGTGCAGCCCATCACACCGGAAGGCGCGAACGCGGGCAAGCGCATCGTCTGCACCGACATGACCGGCGCGGGCGCCGGCGAGATCATCTATTGGGTGCGCGGGCGCGAAGCCAGCATCGCCCTTCCGGCACCGGAAGTGCCGACCGATTTCAGCATCGTGGGCATCGTCGATGAGATGAGCGTCAACCGGGAGGCCAAGAAGTAGCCATGCTCATCGGGCGTGTAATCGGAGAGATCGTCGCGACGCGAAAGCACGCAACGCACGAGGACCGCAAGATCCTGCTGGTGCAGCCGCTGAACCTGGACGGCAGTGAGCGTGGCGCGGCGCTCGTAGCGCTGGACGCGGTGGACGCCGGCGTGGGCGACCGGGTACTGCTAACGACGGAAGGCTTCAGCGCTTTTTCGAGTGTCGGGTACAAGAAAGCGCCTATCGACATGGCCGTGATCGGGATCGTCGATAGCGTGGAACTCATCGAAGGCGCGGCGTAGACCAAGAGTTCAGAGACTCCTGGACCTGTTACGCTTTCGGTGCGGCGAGGCCGGCGAGGATCTCCGGCGTGATCACTTTTCCGAGAAGGAAGAACTTGCGCTCCGGGTGCCACAGGACGTTGCGGCCCCCGCGCGTGGTGAAGCTGGTGTAACCGCCGATGTCGACCCGCATCAGCGGCCCGATTCCGTTGCCGCCGTTGTCCATCAGCAGGCGCGACTCGCTGAACCAGATGGGCTGTTCGGCGCGCGGACGGAATTCGCCCACCGCAATGTAGGCGGGCCGGCGGTTGCCCTTCGGGCCGCCCGAGTTGCCGGGGTCGACACCGTTGAATTCAGGGTGGTGGATGAGAAGATAGCGGCCGTCCGCCATCTGGTACACCGGGCAGCAGAAGATCGGCTGCAGGATCGGTTTTCCGTGATCCTTGCGCAACAGCGGGCGCGGCGCGCACCATGTTTCGCCACCGTCGGAGGAGAGCGTGTACCAGATGTAGCCGGTCATCGTCCGCAGGGTGCAGAACAGGCGCCCGTCCGGCAAGTAAACCAGGCTCGGCTCCTGGCAGACGCTCAAGCTCGGATTGAGGTAGTGGCCGACGCGCAGGGCCTGATCGCCGGAAGCAAACCAGCGAATCCGGATATCCTTGGGTTCGGGATTGGCGTCGATGTTCTCGAAGCGCATGAACTCGGTCACGGATTCGTCGGCCCACGGCGCCTTCTGCACCGGCTGCGTGCGAACCGCGCGGCTCACCCAGCGCGTGAAACCAGTGAACCAGCGGCCGGAAGGTTGGCGGATGGGCTTCTGCCAGACGATCCAGTTGGACGGATACTTCGGGTCCGGATGATCGTAGACGCTGCGCTCCATGGGGATCATTTGCGGCCTGGACCACGAGCGGCCGGCGTCGTCGGAGTAAACGCAGTCCATGGTGCCGGTGACCTGGTGATGGTAGTCGGCGATGCCCTGGTACTGGTTGTAGACCACGTAAATGCGGCCGGAGGTGGAAACCAGAGGAAAGCCCCAACTGGCCTGCAAGCCATCGCCCGGGCGCGTAGAGCCGGCCAAGCGCTTCGGGGACTGCCACGACTTGCCCTCATCGGCGCTACGGGAGAACATGATGCGGTGGTCACCCGCGCCTTCGGACGTGCTCTGCGTCCAGACCGCCATCATTGATCCGTCGGGGCCATCGAAGACCAGGAAGTGTTCGTTGCCGTTGTCGAACGTGGAGCCGTCCACACTCTTCGGCACATAGACGACGTAATCGGACTGGCTACGGCGGATTTCGCGGTCGAGGATAGCTTGCAGATCTTCGGCGGCAGCGGTTTTGTGAAGGAGGGGATAGGCGGCGGCGAAGGCCGAGGTTCGCAAAAAGGTGGCACGTTTCATTGTGATACTCCAGTAAACACCAAAAACCGCGCGGAACGCATGTTAGGATGACTACACGACAGGCAAGGAGGGAAACCGAGTGAACCGAAGGTACTTTCTTCTGACGACAGCCGCCGCCCTGGCACACGGCGGAGCTTCCTTGTCCAAGACCGAACGGGTCCGGCGCGCCCTGGCCGGCCGCGACCTGGACCGGCCGCCATTCAGTTTCTGGCATCACTTCGGGCTGAAGACGCCGGAGGCGCACGCGTCGGCGACGCTGAATTTCCACCGCGATTACCGCACCGACATCGTGAAGGTGATGAGCGACTTCCCCTACCCGAAGCCGGCGGGGAACTGGTGGGAACTGAAGCCGGAGGCAAATCCCTTCGCGCCGCAAATCCGCGCGCTGGAACTGATTCGGGATGGGCTCAAAGGCGAAGCGCCGATCATCGAGACGCTTTTCAACCCGTGGAATGTGGCGGAGAAGCTGTCCTCCAAGCAGGAAGTGCTGAGACTTATGCGCGAAAAGCCTCAAACGCTCCTGGACGCGCTGGAGGTCATCACGACGTCGGAGATCAATCACGTGAAGCGAGCGCTCGAAGCCGGCGCGGCGGGCATCTTCCTCTCGGTCGCCAACGCCAACGCCGCCGCACTCACGCGCGCCGACTACGAGCGCTTCAGCATGCCTTTCGACCGGCGCATCCTGGAAGCGGCCTCCGCGGGCTGGCTCAACTTCCTGCACGTGCACGTGGAACCGGGGTACCTGGATCTGTTCCGGGACTTCCCCGCTCCGCTTTTCAACTACTCGGCGCACGTAAGCAAAATCCCGATCGCCGAGGTGCGCAAAATCTACACGTCGACGATCGCCGGAGGCATTGACGAGGTGAATTACCGGAAGCTGAGCGCGGAGGAGATCCGCGCGCAGTGGCACGCCGCGCGAGCCGCGGCCGGCCGCAAGTTCATCCTGACGCCCGGCTGTTCGGTCCCGAACGAGAGCACCCGCCAGGAACTGATGCGGCTGCCGCTGGTCATTCGAGCAGGAATGTCTTAATCTCGAACGGCCGCAAATCGAAGCTGACGGCGCTGTCCCGGACCGAAACCGCGCGCCCGGGATCTTCGAGCAGGTTCGCTTCCCGCACATTCGCAATCGGAATCGTGAAGCGCAGGCGCGCACCCGGCACAGCCGAGCCAGCGGGCTCATAGACGCGCACGGCGATCCGGCCGTCGCGAGAGGGCTTCACGGCTGAAACTACAACCTGTTCAGGAGTGACGCCGAGCAGTCCCCATACCTTGGGCAGCACGCCGGGGTGGGGCGCGGCGGTGCGCGCGATGAGCGGGTGGTTGAACTCCAACCCCGCACGGTAGACGGCGGCATCGCGCCAGTCTCCGGTGTGAGGGACCAGGGCGTAATCAAAAGCCAGTTGCTTGCCGGCTTCCAGGCCCGTGTCCGAAGACACACCCGGTTCGTAGCCGCCGCTGTAACCGTAGCGAATCAGCCGTGCCGAGCGCATGAGGGAGAGCAGCATGATCCCTTCCGCAACGTTGTTGCCCGGCAGGCCGCGGTTCAGCAGCGCCAGGCCTCGACCGTCCGCGCTCAGGTCCGACCAGTTCTGCGCGGGAAACTCCTGATTGAAGGGCCTCTCGATGGCGCCGAACGGTATCTCCTGGACGTTGCGGCCGCCGCGGATCGCAGTGGGGAACGCGACACGATAACGGACAAACTGCTCCGTGTTGGTTATTTCGGTCCGGATATCGATTCTCCGAACACCGGCGTACATACGGACGCGCGTCGAGAAATGGTTTTTGCCGAAGGGGTGCGAGACGCGGAACTCGCTCATGACGGGACCGTTGCGGGCGGAACCTCCGCCGCCCGTAAAGTCGTTGCTGAATACGCTGTAATGGGGCCTTGGCGCGGGGACCTGGCGCTTGCGGTTGGTGAAGCGGCCATCGTTCAGAGTGCCGTACAACTCCCAGAAATCGCCGCCGTCTTCCTCGCGTGCCACCACGTTTCCGGGGCCGCTCAAAACCTCCCAGTTGCCGTCCTTCAAGACCAGGCTCGTCATCTCCCCGTTCCAAAGGTGAAACGACGCGCGAAAGAACTCGTTCTCGATGGAGCCGACGTCGGAATAGCGCGCATCCGGCGAAGCCGGGTAGCTGGCTGCGGCAGGGACGGTCATGCCGGTACTCCGGGGTACCACGCGGTAGACGGAGTAGCCTAGGGCCGGAACATCATGGGCCACAAAACCAATGACTGCTAAGCGAAATCCGCCGTCTCCGTTGCGCTCGGAGCGTAGAACCTGAACTGGCACAGCCTTGCCGGTGGGGTCCAGCAGCGCAAGGTTCTGGACGTCCGGATCCGTGAAGGCCACTTCAGCCTCGACGAAATCCGTCCTCGGCCAGCCGAGCATATTGAAAACGATAAAGGGCACGCCGGCACCGCTCGTGTCGATTTTTGCCGACAGCGCGTCGAGATTCCGCTCCACGATCCCGCCGGCCAGTCGCTTCGCATGGCGGAAGCCGGACAGAGAATCTTCGAAGACCTTGTCCACCATGACGCCGGCGGCAAGGTCGTGCGCCTGGTTGAAGAGCACTGGTTCCCAAGCTTCCTCAATGGCACGGCGCGTGGTCTGGCTCCTGTCTCCGGCGAAAACGAAGGTCTTCTCGGCGGTTGTGAGGATGCGTTCCAGATCGCGGTTCCACTGTTTGACCTCGATCCGGCTGCTGTACGCGCCCTGGTAGATGGGGTTTAGTTCGCCTCGAATGACAGTTTCATCTTTGCGCGTGGCGACCAGCGCTTCGTAGTCCGAGGGCACGCCCAGGCGCAGTGTAAACGGCGCTGCGCCCGCCCGGTTGAATTCCGAGACCATGACCGGCAGCAGTTCTTCGGGCTCCCAGACATCCGCGCCCGCCATGAGCACGCGGCCCCGGCCGCGCGTAAATGGCGTGAGCGCGTCCACGCGGCTGCGAACCAGGCGGTCGAAATCCGCCGCCCCGGACGGCACATTGTGGAGCGCCGCGTATGAAATTGGCAGCCAGAAAGCCGCGATGCGCGTGCCGTCGATGCCTTCCCACAAAAACTCGCTTGGAGTCTGCGGTCCGGCAACGCCGCGCTGGAACCAGTACGAATTCATCCCCACCAGTTTGAGGATCTGAGGCATCTGTGCGTTGTGCCCGAAGGTGTCCAGCCCCCAGCCGGACTTGACCTCTACGCCCAACCTGTCGCGAAAGAATTGCTTGCCGAGCAGAAACTGGCGCACGATGGACTCACCCGAAACCATGTTGCTGTCGTGCATCGTGTCGGTTCCGCCGGTCAACTCCAGGCGTCCCTCGCGCACGAACTTCCGGAAGGCGTCCGCTTCGGCAGGATAGCGCTCCAGGAACGGCTTGACGTAGCACATCTGGTCGAGCACGAAGCGGTAGTCGGGATACCGTTTCAGCAAGTTGAGCGCTTTCAGGATGTGCGGCAGGCCGATATCCAGGTACTCCGCGCGGGTCTTGAAAACCGCGCCTTCCCAGTGCGTGTGGGGGATGACGATGACGGTTTCTTTGGATCCCGCATCGGGCGCGCTCTGCGGGAAAGACAGGAACGGCCAGAGGATGGCGAACGGGAGCAGGAGTCCGTGTAAGCTCATGGTTTGCCTTTCCCGGAATCAAACACAAACGGCAGACTGGCGGCGCTGTCCGGCGTTTGAATCCGCGCAGGACCGAATTCGAGCCACTCGCGTGCCAGCGCGCGGATGCGTTCGATGCCTCCGCCGACTCCGATCAGCGAATAGAAGTTGCCACGCGCGGATTCCTGGTTCGGCAACGCGAAGAAATCCATGCCTGCGGGCGAGAAGTGATTCGGATAGCGCGCGAGCGATTCCGCATCCACCGCGTGCGCCTGGCTGTTGAGCCAGCCGATTGGCCAGTGATCCCACGACTGGGAGATCCAGCCGATGCCCCCCGTGTCCTTGTGGCTGTGTTCTTTGATGCGCGTGAAGTCGTGGCGGAAGCCGGAGGCGTCGCCGAAGATGCAGAACGGCGCGCCGTCCTTCATCGGGACCACCAGCGCCACGCCGGCCGCATCGTCCAGTTCCTTCCAACTCGCCCCGGCGCGCCGCGGCACGGCTTCCCACGCGGTGCCGGGCTTATGTTTCCAATAGACGTCGTAGCGCCTGGTGGAGAACGGATCCAGCACTGCGAGCGCGTGGCTTTCTCCGCTCTCCGCACCCACGGAGAGCACGTCCGTCCAACGCTTGCCCACCGGGCACATGCCGATCATCTCAATGGGTTCCCGCGCGTAGCCGCGCGCATCACCGGGTTTCAGCGTATCGTAGCTTTGGCGGCGCAGGATCAGGCCATTCGGATACGCCCAGAAGTCCTCGCTGCCGCGGAACGCCGGCTCACCGTTCTTCATGTTCACGCCGAAATACGTCCAACGCACCCACACACGCCTGGGACCGCTCTCGAGGACGTCCACGAAACTGTTGCGCTCCTTGCGTCCCCAGTCGTTGAACAACTCGGCCCAGCCCGCGTTGCCCTCGAAGAACTGGTAGCACAGGGCAGCACCGGAGGGCAGCTCGAACCAAGGGCAGTAGCTGCCTTCGTGCGAAAAGACAAACCGGTAAGGGAAGTCTTTCCAGATAATAACGACGGCCCGTTTCGGATTGACGTCGGCGTGAGGCGGTGAAGAAAAATCTCCCTGGTAGCCGCCGTAAACGTAATCCGTCACTTCGATGGCGGAGACGCCTGTCGTACCGGTGCGGCCGAGTTCGGACATAGTGACCGTCCGCCGCTTGGCAAAGTCCGGCGAGATGCTCAACTCGCGAATGCGCAGATCCACGCGGGCTGTCTCGCCGTCGCGCAGTTCGACGCGCGACTCGGGAAAGCCATCGAAAGATGTAACCGAGACAGTGTACCGCCCCGGCGGAAGCCCTTTCACGGCGAACTCGCCACGATAGCCTGCCGTGACTTCAGCGACCGCGTTCGTGTCAATGTCCGTTACACGAACGCGAGGATTCGGCAGCTCAATGCCGGAGCCGCCATAGACAGTCCCGGTTATGGCGCCTTGCTGTTGTGCGGCGGCGCAGATGGCACCGGCCGCAGCGCCTGAGAACAGCCGTCGAGTAAGATGCATGTAAGCAATCTTCTCATTCCGGCGGCGCGGCGCAAATTCTGATCAGCAGAGTGTCCGGCGAGTCAGCATCCGCTGGAGCCGCACCTCGCGCGCGAGTCCTATTTTTCCCACTGTAAGCGAAGGCGGTAGGTATCCGCTCCGCCTTGCGGGTCTTCGATATGGATGACGGCTGTGTATCCGTTCTCCGCGGTGGGCTTCTCAACCAGCTCGGCTTTCCCGCGTCCCGCCAGTTTCGACAGCGACCACTTGCCGCCAGCGGTTTCCGGCAAAGGGGCACTGAATGTCACGCTTTGTCCGCTCACAGCCTGGCCGGAGACAACTTCCCAGCGGCCGCTGTTCCCGGCAAGGTACAGCTCCACCGTGCCGTCGATCCGGGCCGTGATGTCAACCTGCCCGCCGGCGGTGCCCGCGGACGGCTGCATCGCCGCAGTCGCCTGGACGCTACTTGCCGGCCTCTTGTCGATGCCGAGATACGGGTTGTACACGTAGTCGATGGAATAGGGCTTCCCGCTCGGAAAACTCATGTCGTGGCACGCCGAGTAGGCCGGATCCAGTGCCCACTGGCCTCTGGCCAGAACTCTCTTCTTGAGCGTCTGCGTGTCGTGCCAGCCCCAAAACGGCTTGGCCTTGTTCTCAGCCTCTTTCCTTCCCAGGAAGGCTCCGCCGATCTTGAACGAGAGTCCCGGCCGGTCTCCGTAAGGCTCATAGCGGAAGTAGTCATCGAAGGTGCGCTGGTTCCACTTTCCTTCCTCGGCTTTCAGCCACCACTCGTCGTAAATCGGCAGCAGGTCGTAGCCGACCAGGCGGTCGTTGGCGTGCCTCGGCCGCTCGGCCGTTCCCTTGTAAATCAGAGTGATCCCCGTGCTTGTCTGAAACTCGCCGCGCTCTAAAGTGAATTTTGATGCCGACCCTCGTGTGCCGTAAATGCCGTGCCCTCCCGACTCGATGAAGATCGCAGGATGGGAATCCTGATAGAACTCGATTTTCCCGTCGATGTTGTGGACGCCATCGCGAATGGCGGAGTCCGCCGTGAACGAATAGACGTTGTCGTGCGCCAGCGTCTCCATCAGTTGGAGCTTGCCGTATGTTGATCCATCCTTGGCGATCGTCAGGATGATCCCCTCGTTATCGTTCTCATGGCATGTGCCGATCACGCAGCGGTCCGAGTAATCGCGCGGATGGAAGAAGTTGTAAATGAGGAACCAATGGGTCTCGGTTTCCATCGCCGCGTAATACACGTATGCCTGCGAACTCCCCGTCTCCAGCGCGTCCCAGTTGTTGTCGCCCTGCCAATCGCCGTCGAAGTCGAACCGTGCCGGGATGTCGGCTTTCGGCGTGAACCAGGTCTCCTGCGCGACAAACGGCGCGTAGTGTTCGGCCAGCGGCCGATAGGGGTCTGCTGGCCGCGTCTGCTGCGGGAACGTGATTGTTTCGGCTTTCTTCCTGGACGGTGCGTCCGTTCTCACTTCGATTTCGATGGAAGCCTGTTTGCCTTCGACATCCGCTTCGACTTTGTACTTGCCGGACTTTTCCGGCGCGGTGTAAAGCACGGCGTCCTTGATTACATACTCAGCGGAGGACTTGTTGAAGATGTTCCAGAACGAGGATTTGCCCTCATCGAAGAACGCCTCGTCGTCCTTGCCCTGGAAGGCGAAGGGCTTGGAGACCCAGCCGCCACTCGAATCCTTTACCTTGACTCGCGTCACGCTGCGCCGCAGCCGGACTTTCTTGTCGCCGTCCTTGCCGTAGGAGCGCACTTGGACGACGAGGGTCTCGAAAGGTCTGACACGACTGTCGGCCGGATCCGTGCGCAGTGCGATCTCCGTGACCGCCGCCTGCTTGCCGAGCTTACCCAGTGCCTCCGGAAGCTTGTCGAGTTGCGCCGCAAGAGCCAGCGGCATCAGAACAATCAGAAAAAGGGTGCGCTTCATGTAGAGCCCCGTCCGGGGATGGAGGCTCCTGCCAGGAGGTCAATCCCCGCTCTTCATTTGGACCCTTGCCTGGCGGCGAGAATCCTCTGAGTGATAAGGTCGTAGATCTTGTCGCGATTCTTCTTGTCCTTGAACTGGAAATCGTACCTGTCGCCCTTGAAAGGCTTCACGCGGATTTCCTTTTTCGGGCGGGACAGTTCACGGATATCGGCATACTTCCAGCTCTTGGAATGCCTGGCGTCGGTCAGCGACTCGAAGGCTAGTTCATCCTGCTTCAGCATCAGTTTGCCCTGCTGGTCGCCGTTGCGGACATCGAAGATCAGGTCGCCCGGCAGCGCGGAAGAAGGCTGCGGAACGTTTTGGGCCGCGGATAAGCCGGCCGCCTGAAACAGAGCGAAGACAACCGCGCATACCATCACGGTCAATAGCCGTACCAGGGTAGACAGCTTCATACCAGCACCTCCGTATTCCAGACAGCATTCAGGATAGCAGCAGAAGCGCAAAGATGGTAGCGCGACGTTCGGCCTAGACTTCCAGCTTCCAGGGGGCGCGGTAGGGGCGCGAAAGGAACTTCCGGGCTTCCGGCTGCACAGTGGTCCAATTCTTCTCATCCCAATCGATCTTGAGGCCGCTGCGCAGGCTCACGTTGGCGAGCAGGCACATCACGCTCGAGCGGACGCCGATTTCGATGTCGCAGATGGGCTTCTTCCGAGTCTTAACGCATTCGAGGAAATTCCCCCAGTGCGCCTCGTTGGAGTTGTTGGACTTGTCGACCGTCACGGGCTGGAGTGTTGAATCTTTCTCCGGGATCACTTTGTAGAAGCTGCGGTTGACGTAAACCGTGCCCTTGTTGCCGTAAAACGCGCTGCCGTAACCCTGCTCGAAGAGCGGCTGCGCATTAGATTCGCGGTACTCGTAGGTGGCGAGAAAGCCATCGGCGTACTCGTAAGTCACCTGCAACGTGTCCGGCGACTCGGTGTTATCGGTAATCCAGTACCGCCCGCCCAGTGCGCTGATGGACTTCGGCGGCTTGTCGCCCATACCCATCTGGATGATGTCGAGCACATGGACGCCCCAGTCGGTCATCATGCCACCGGCGTAATCCCAGAAATGGCGGAAGGTAGAAAACCACTTGGGATTGACACCGAACCGGTTGGCGTTGAACTTGTGCGCCGGCGCCGGCCCCTGCCACATATCCCAATCCAGGTTAGCGGGCGGATCGGAATCCGGCGGGTTGCCGAACCGCTCCGGCTTGGAGTTGCCGACGTTCCAGGTGCGGCAGAAGGCAATCTTTCCGAGGTCTCCCCGACGCACGATGTCGGTGGCCTGCTGGAAGTGGATGCCCGAGCGCTGCATGGTGCCCAACTGCACGACGCGATTGTACTTGCGCGCCGCCTGGATCATCTTCTTCCCTTCCTCGACGAAGGTGCAGGCGGGCTTCTCGACGTAGACGTCCTTGCCGGCCTTGCAGGCTTCCACCGTCATGTAGGCGTGCCAGTGATCCGGCGTCGCGATGCAGACCACGTCGATGGACTTGTCGGCGAGGATCTCCCGGAAATCCTTCACGGCGCGCGCCTGGAAGTATCTCGACGCCGCGACACCGCTATCGAGGTTGGGCTGGTAGACGTCGCAGACCGCGCTCACCACCAGGTTTTCGTGCTGCATGGCGGCCTTGATGTTGCCCCGCCCCATGGCGCCGCAACCGATGAATGCCGCGTTGATCTTGTCGTTGGCGCCCCGGACCTTGCCGGTAAAAATCGATGTAGTAAAAGCCGCGCCCGCAGCCTGCAGAAAACCGCGCCTTTCGGATTGCGTATGATTCATAAGATTCCTTTCCCGAAACAGCGGGCCGCGCGTCCCGCGTTACTTCGCTACGATGTTCACGAGCTTACCGGGGACGACGATCACCTTGACGATCTTCTTCCCTTCCAGCAATGGTTGGATCTTTTCGTTCGCGGTAGCCAACTGCTCCAGCTTTTCGCGTGAAGCGCCGTGCGCGGCGTAAACGCGGCCGCGAAGCTTGCCGTTGATCTGCACAACGATCTCGGCCTCTTCCTCGCGCGCCAGTTCCGGGTCGAACTTCGGCCAGGGCTGCAGGAACACGGGACCGGTGTGCCCGATTTCCTCCCACATCTCCTCGGCGGCGTACGGGGCGAAGGGGCCAAGCAGCAGGATGAGCTTTTCGAGCACTTCGGCGATAACGCCTCCGGTCAGCTCGGCTTCCTGCGCGTGAAGCTCGTTGACCAGTTCCATGATGGCGGCGATGGAGGTATTGAAGTGCCAGCGCGTATCGAAATCCTGCGTGACCTTGTCGACGGTCTGATGCAGCTTGCGCAGCGCGCGGCGGTCGCCGGAGGTCTCCGGCGCCCGGCCCGGCTCCATTTTCGCGGCATTGCGCGTGACGAAGCGATAGACGCGGCCCAGGAAGCGGAACTGCCCTTCGGCTCCGGATTCGAGCCAGTCCATGTCGCGCTCCGGTGGGGCGGCAAATAAAGTGAACAGCCGGCAGGTGTCGGCGCCGAACTTCGCCACCATTTCCTCGGGATCGACGATGTTGCCCTTGGACTTCGACATCACCGTGCCGTCTTTCAGCACCATACCCTGCGTGAACAGCCGCTGCGCCGGCTCATTGTTCTTGATGAGCCCGATGTCGCGCATCACCTTGGTGAAGAACCGCGAGTAGATCAGGTGGAGGATGGCGTGGGTCACGCCGCCGATGTACTGATCGATGGGGAACCACTTCGCGACCTTCTCGGAATCGAAAGGCGCCGTGCCGTTCTTCGGATCACAATAGCGGTAGAAGTACCAGGACGAATCGACGAACGTGTCCATGGTGTCGGTTTCGCGCCGGGCGTCCGCGCCGCACTTGTAGCACTTCACGTTCACAAATTCCGGCACGTTCTCAAGCGGGGAACGGCCCTTGCCAGTGATCTCGACGTTGAGCGGCAGGACGACGGGCAGTTCGCTCTCCGGCACTGGAACCACACCGCAGTGGGGGCAATGGATCACCGGGATCGGCGTGCCCCAGTAGCGCTGGCGGGAGATGCCCCAGTCGCGGATGCGGAAGGTGACGCTGGCCTTGCCGAAGCCCTCGCGCTCGGCACGCGCGTTCATTCTCTTGCGCGCCTCTTCACTCGGCAGGCCCGAATACTCGCCCGAGTTTTCCACCACGCCGTCTTCCGTGAAGGCGAGCTTCATGGTAGCCGGGTCGGCGAGTTCGCCGTCCACGGGACGGATCACGGGACGAACCGGAATGTCGTACTTCGTGCAAAACTCGAAATCGCGGTCGTCGTGGGCCGGCACTGCCATGATGGCACCCGTGCCGTAACTGATCAGAACGAAATTGCCAACCCAGATCGGAACCTTCGCGCCATTGTAGGGGTTGATGGCGTAATGGCCGGTGAACACGCCCTGCTTCTCGATGTCGCCCGGATCGCGCCGCCCGCGCTCGTCCACCATAGCCTTCACCCGAGCGAGCACGTCGCCCTGGGCCAGCTTGCCGACCAGCGCATGTTCGGGAGCCAGGATCACGCAGGTGGCACCGTAGATCGTGTCGACGCGGGTGGTGAACACGCGGATCGGTTCGCCGGTGGTCTCCAGCCGGAAATCGATCTCCGCGCCCTCGCTACGGCCAATCCAGTTGGTCTGCATAGTGAGCACGCGCTCGGGCCAGCCCTCGCGCAGCTTGTCGATGTCGGCCAGAAGCTCGTCGGCGTAATCGGTGATTCTCAGGAACCACTGTTCGATCTCGCGCTGTTCGACCGGCGTGGTCTCGTGACGCCAGCAGCAGCCTTCCACCACCTGCTCGTTGGCGAGCACCGTGGCGCATTCCGGGCACCAGTTCAGCAGAGCCTTCTTGCGGTACGCCAGCCCGCGTTCGAACATCTTCAGGAAGAACCACTGGTTCCAGCGGTAGTACTCCGGCTCGCAGGTGGAGACTTCACGGTTCCAATCGTAAGAGAACGCAAAACGCCGGAGTTGCTTCTTCATGTGCGCGATGTTGGAGAGCGTCCACTCGCGCGGATGGCGGTTTCGCTTGATGGCGGCGTTCTCGGCGGGCAGGCCGAAAGCATCCCAACCCATGGGGTGCAGCACGTTGTACCCGCGCATCCACATGTAGCGCGCCAGAGTATCGCCGATGGAATAGTTGCGCACATGCCCCATGTGCAGGGTGCCGCTCGGATAAGGAAACATTTCGAGCACGTAATACTTGGGGCGGGCGCTGACCTCCTCGGCCTGGTAAAACGTGGCATTCTCCCAACGCTGGTGCCACTTGGTTTCAATCTGAATGTGGTCGTATGACTTCTCTGGCATAGGGTAAGCGAAGAAGGACTTCGGGTAATCTTTCATCGTATCAGAGCGCGATTGCTCAATGCGTTTACAGCTAAGCCGCCCATCGAGCAAATCTGACTCGTCCCGAGCAGTGCGGAAAGCGCTACGCCGCGCCATCCCTTCGAGCGCCTGATGCCATGGAGCACAAGACCCATATACCAACTGGGGGGCGATATCGATGCGGGAGGCAGGTGCAGACGCCGCGAACGTTTCCGGAACGATGCCGTGCCGCCGCCGTACTGAAAGTGCAGCTTCAGGAAGGACGCCAGGTTGAGTTCGTTGTGGTGGCGCACCACGGCGTCCTTCACCCATTGAAAGCCGCCGCCCCGCGACGCCCATCGATAGCAGAACTCGCGATCCTCGCCAAATCGCATCGACGCTTCCATGCCGCCCACGGCCAGAAACGCCTCACGCGGTACGGCCATGTTGTTGGCGAGGAAAAACCCGCCGCGCACGCTGACAGGGTTGTAGCGCAAGTAGAGATAGTCGAACAGCAGTTCGGTGGCCTCCGAAAAGAGGTTGCCTTCCACCCCATTGACGATACTCCCGCCGGCCAACGCCTCCGGGGCGGAAGCAAATGCGCGGTCGAGCGCTGAGAGCCATCCGGATTCCGGCCGGCAATCGTCGTCCGTGAAAACCAGGTAGCGGCCGCGGGCGTGAGCCGCCCCGAGATTGCGCGCCGCAGCCGGCCCGGCGTTTTCCTGGCGGAGAAGGCGGATACTGAAGGAATCCACGTGGGGACGTGCGAGATCTTCGAGGGGAGCGCCCCCACCGTCATCCACAATGAAGACTTCGAATTCGGACCCCGGCAAATCCTGCTGGGCGAGCGCGGCCAATAACCGTTTGAGCGGCTCGGTCCTCCGGTAGGTCGGCACAATGACGGAAAACAGGACGCCCGCGCTCATAGCCGGGCAACCGCGGCAAGATCGTTTTCGCTGTACACACCCTCCCGCCCGGGCCCGTAACGCATCAGCATCCGTTCCGCGTTCCCGGCGCCCAACGCGTAGCCCAAACACTCGCCCGCGGTACCCGCGCAGAGAATGGCAAATGCGGCGGGCAGGCTTGACAACGTCAAGGCGAACGACATCCCTGCCGCGCGGCCATCGCGCAAGGCCCGCCAACTCCGCAGCAAAGGCAAACCGGGCGACAGCAGAACGTACGCCCACCGCCGCGCGGGTTTCCAGGCGCCCGCGCGATGAACCGCGTACAAGCGCGACGAGAAGAAGTACTCCGTCATCGCCGGCCAGAGGCGCGAGGGCTGCATATGCCATGCCCGGCATTCCGGCGCCTGGCACAGATGTTTTCCCTGCCTCCTCAACTCCGCCTGAAAAATGCTCTCGGCCGCCATGGCAGCCCTCAGACGGTCGCCCAACCCTTGCAGCAGTTCAGCACGATAGGCGGAGTTGTTACTCGGCAGGACATCCGTCTCCTCGCTCGCTCGCGGATGCGCAAAGGCCCCGTAAAAGACCAGGAAGCAGCCGCGGCTCGCGGCAGTGGAGGGATTGGCGTTGCACATGGTGGAGCCCACCACGGCCCAGTCGCGCCCGGCGTGCCTGCGCATGAGCGTTTCGGCCCAGTCGTGAGCTGGATAACAGTGGTCTTCACAGAAGGCGATGAGTTTGCCGGAAGCCGCCATCACGCCGCGGGCCTTGGCATCGGCATCGGAACGAAAAGCGCCGATCTCGAGGATCCGGCAGTTGAGAAACCGGCGCAAGTCCTCCTCTTTCGGCGAAATCGCCTTGCGCGAGGGGACAACGAGGATCAGTTCCATTTGTCGCGCCACGGTCTGCCGCGCCAGGCGCGACAGTGCGATTCTGCCGTGCCGCGTCCGCTTGGCGCACACCACAACGACGGATATGCCGGGTTGCTGATTCTCTGTCATCGCCGCTCACTCCCTCCTTCAACCGCCTTCAACATGAAGACCTCCGCGTTGGCCGCCTGCCCGACATCCCCGCCGACGTAACCTAAAGCGCATTCGCCACACAGAGGATCGCCGCGCCAGTTGCAGGCGAATTCCTTACGCAAATCTCTGTAGGCTTTTCCATACCAAATCTCGCGCAAGCTTTGGGGCCCGATGACGCCTAGCGGCCGGCTCTCGCCCCAGTCCATGAAACAAGAGCAGACAGTTCCGTTCCAGTGTATCGTGGGGCAATTCCAGAGATTGCGGCACGGGTTCGCACTTACGCGGATGGGTTCGAGCGAGCCCGGAGCCAGCACCGGCAGTTGATACTCGCGCTTGGTAGGAACGAAATCGGCGCCGGCCCAGTTCGACCGCATCCGCCGGTCCGGCACGGCATGGAACTTGCGCAGCGCAACCGCATCTACGCCCAGAGCCGCCGCGAATTCGTTGAGCCGAGGGATTTCGTGCTCGTTGTGGCGCATGACGATGAAACGGAGATTCACCAGAGGCTCACGTGCGCCCCGGCACCGCTTGGCCTCCACCACGTTGCGGATCCCCGCCATCACTTGTTGGAGGTTCCCCGCCGCGCGGTAGTGCTGGTAGGTTTCCTGCGTCATTCCATCGACGGAGAATACCAGCACGTCCAACCCCGAGTTCACCACTCGTTCGGCTGTTCGCGGGTCCGCGAAAATGTGCCCGTTGGTGCTGGCCACCACACGAAGGCCCGCCTGGCGGGCGTAGCGGATCATGCGGAAGGCGTCCGGATGCAGGAAGGGTTCGCCCCAGTCCCAGAACAGGATCAGCAAAGCGTAGTCGCATACCTCGTCGATGATCCGCTCGAACAGCGCGGGCGGCATATCGCCGGCATCCCGGCCGAGGCCTGCACCCACGGGACAGACGCGGCAGTGAAGGTTGCAGCGGCTGGTGGGTTCAATTTGCAGAATGGTGGGCATGCCCCAGGGCCGCGCGGGGTGCGCGTACACGGACGACTCCGTGCGGAGCCAGTTCCAGATCTTGCCAAACGGAACGTTGTCCCATCCGCAGGGGATGAGGTCCACATCGAACGCGATGCGCCGCCTCGCCAGCGCGTTCACCACGCGCGCCGTCCTGATCCACAAGGGGTTCACCCGGCGGCGCCCCTTCCGTCGCGCCAGCGCGACACGGGCCGGAACCATCGGAAGATCCGGTGCACTCTGAGGTTGTCGCGAGGCCAACAGCAGTTCGCACACGCGCAGTCTTGCCAGCCTCCCTGCGAGGGGGTCTGCCGCATGGCTTTGCGCCGGAACGCGCGGTAGCCGGCGCCAAGCCAGATTTCAGCCAGGCGGCTGGCGCCGAGATTGCCCAGAAGTTCCGGGCAGCGCGGGCAGATCAGCACATCGCCGGTGACGCTAATGGAGCAGGCGTACCAGGGCACGTAACACGGCATGTGGAGCAAGTCGAGGCCCATACGGACGCGATCGAGAAAAGCCCCGGCGTCGTGGCGGACACCTGCCGCCTCCAGTCGCGCGACTGCAGGCCTGATCGCCGCGCTCACCGCAGTCCAGTCGTCCGGTCCCAGAGCCAGGTAGTCGAGCGGACTACCGTAAGCACGGTAGTAGCCGAAGCCTGCCGCCCTTACGCCGCTTTCGATGATAAAATCGACGCGGCGATCCAGTGCGCCCAGGTTCTCGCGATTGATGGGGATCTGCAGCCAAACTTCAGGGACGCCGCGCGAGTCCCCGCACGCCTTCGCCAAAGCACGGATCCCGTCGAGGCGCTTGCCGTGCATCCGCGCATCAATTCCAGGATGCCAGCGCGTGTGCTCAGCCTCGGTGATCGCCCACAAACTCACGCGCAGCACGTCGATCCCCGAAGAGACGATCCGCCGGACCATCTGGTCGTCCAGCAGGAGGCCGTTGGTGAAAACCTGGGTGCGCAGGCCAGCCCGCTTGAAGGCCGAGATCACGTCGAAGAAGCGCGAGTGCAGCAGCGGTTCCCCCTGCCCCGCCATGACGACTTCCGCCACTCCCAGGTCACGGAGTTCCCGTGCCAGGCGCGTTGCCAGTTCGAAAGGCATCTCGCCGCCGCCGGGTTCCGCCGCGCCCTCGCTGTGATAGAAACATCCCAGGCAGACGTTGTTGCAGCGTGATACCAGGTCCACGTTCACATAGACTGGCCCTCGCCGCGTGTCCTCGCCCCGCAGCAGGCTTGCGAGCAGTCGTGCTTTCCCAAGCAGGGATGCCATGGTCGTGTGCAATCGTCAGACCATTTTGTCTGTCTTTGCCAGGCGTTTCAAGGCGTTCAGGTTCCGGCGATCGTCTCCGGGTTGATCAATGGGTGTCTCCAGGATGAACGCCTTGCCGCGCAGCTTCGGATGATGCAGGATGCGCCGGAAGCCGTCCTTTCCGATGTAACCGCGTCCGATATGCTCGTGGCGGTCGATCTGGGATCCGAGCGGCGCCTTCGAATCGTTGGTGTGGATCACCGGGATCCTGCTTAGACCCAGTGTCCGCGAAGCAGCCGCAATCGTGTGATCGAGTCCCTCCTCGCTCGCCACGTCATAACCTGAAGCGAGGCAGTGGGCCGTGTCAAGGCAGTAGCCGGCTTCAATGCCGGCGTGCCTCGCCAACTGGTCGTGAAGTTCGCGCAGTTCCTCAAAGGTGCGCCCGATGGTGGCCCCGGCGCCGGCCGTGTTCTCGAGCAGGATCGTCAACCCGTCGAACATGATGCCTTCGGCGGCCTCGGCGAGCGAAGAAACCAGGGTCCCGATCGCCTGCTCGGCAGCTTGGCCCTTGGAACTGCCCGGGTGCATCACCAGGTAGTTCGCGCCGACGGCCAGCGCACGGCCAATTTCCGCGCGGAACGCCGCGATCGATTTTCTCCGGATCGTCTCGTCCGGCGACGCCAGGTTGATGAGATAGTTGTCGTGAACCACCAGCGGCCTCAAATCCAGCTTCTCGCGCGTGCGGCGTAACTCGATTGCGGCCTCGGGATCAACGCCCGCGAAATTCCACGAGCGCGGGCTGCAGGAAAAAATCTGAAAAGCGTTAGCCCCCAGTTCGGAGGCGCGCAGGGCGGCGTTTTTCAACTCACCCGCAATGGAAGTGTGGATTCCGATCCGCACGGTATAATCACATGCTAACGGAAAGCGAGAGCCATCATGCCTGTTCACACCATTAGCCGTCGCGGTCTGCTCGGCGGCGCTGCCGCAGCCAGTGCCATCGGGCGCCTCCACGCCGAACAGGAAACTGACGCCTTCACCACGCCGGGAAGCGGAAAGCGCAGCGGAGCCGCGCAGCCCTGGTTCGGAAAGGCCGGTTTGGGTCTCATGATTTGCTGGGGACCGTGCAGCCTCGCCGGCGTCGAGATCGGTTGGGGCATGTTCCGCGACGTGGGCGGGGCCAACGGCGTGTGGCCGGTCGAAAAGTACAACGCCTTGTTCGACCGCTTCAATCCCTCCAACTACGATCCCGATCCGTGGCTGGCCGCCGCGGCGAAGGCCGGTTTCAAGTACACGGTTTTCCTTACGCGCCACCACGACGGCTACGCACTTTGGCCGAGCCAGTTCGGCGTCTACTCGACGCGCACGAAGATGGGCGGGCGCGACCTGATAAAACCGTTCGTCGAAGCCACCCGCCGGTACGGGCTTAAGGTCGGCTTCTACTATTCACCAGGCGATTGGAATTTCGCGCCTGCCGGATGGCCGCACCACGGTTTCCCGCTGCGTGATCCAGAGTTCAAGTACCGCCGCCCGGAGCGAAGCATGGGCATCCCGCGTTACTCCGACATGCCCATCCCAGAGATGCAGCGCTACTTCGACCAACTGTACGCTTACGTGAAAGGCCAGATCGGCGAGTTGCTCACCCGCTACGGCAAGATCGATCTCCTGTGGCTGGACGGCTACGATTGGCCCATCGGCATCGACCACCATCCAGCCGACCTCGAAACACACATCCGTAAGCTACAGCCCAGCATTGTCCTCAACGACCGCAACATGATTTGGGACAAGGGCCGCCACTCCGGCGACTTCAGTACGGAGTGGGAGAACCGCAATCCACCGCGCCGCCCCGAAGGCGCCTGGGAGCAATGCGAGGCGGTCTGCGGCGGCTGGAGTTGGAAAGGCGAGAATGCAGCCTGCAAGAGCGCCGCGTACCTGATTTCGAGGCTGGTGCGGAACCGCGCCTGGGGAGGCAATTATCTGCCAAGCTTCGGCCCGCGACCGGACGGCACCATGCCGGCAGCCTATTTCGCGATCTGCGAACAGATGGCGTCGTGGATGAAGTTCGGCGCGCCCAGTGTGTTCGACGCCGGGGCCGGCCCGTATCCGGAGCGCGTGGACGTGCCCGCGACGGCGCGAGGACGCATCCTCTACCTGCACTTCCTGGCCGGAGAAAAGCGCAGGGCCACGCTCGCCGGTTTGGGTGAGCCAGTGAGCGCGCGCCTGCTGCGAACGCTGGCCCGCGTACCCCTTAAGGCGGATGGCAATCGGGTGGCGATCGAGCTTCCAGCCGGGGACGAGCCGTCCATCGACGAGGTGGTCGAGGTCACGCTGCCGGCGTAACGACGCCGGCCGAAGCGCGCCGGAACTTCAGTTCAGAGCAGTTGTCGCACACAATGCGGCGATCGCAGTGCGTGCGCTTGCACGCGATGCTACCCTCCAACAGATGGCAGATGCGCCCCAGATGTTGATATGTTTGTCCGCGAAGGAGAGCCAAGTCGCCTTCGCGCAGTTCGCCCCTCAGGAACTGCGCCGCATCGGTCATGCCATAAAAGCCTCTGGCGCACCCGGGCGCCATGCCTTGCCGTCCGGTCCGCGATAGTACAGCGCTATTCGCGGGAGGCGACGTATAATGGCCCACGCACATGCGGGCAAAAAGAGATTCTCTCGGCGCAGCCACGTCAGCCGCTGCAACGTGTTCTGGACCGGAGAAGCCATCGAAGAGGGGGAGCAATGGTTCGGCAAGAAGGGCACGCTGTACATGTCCAACATGGATGTTGTCTCAGTTCGACAAGCGAGCCTAATCCGATGAAACGACGTCACTTCCTTTCCACCGCTGTGCCTGCCACCCTGAGTTTCTCCGCGCGTCCGGCGAAGGGTGCGGCGGGCGCGGCCGAGTTCACGCTTCCGCTGGAGAAGGACTGGCGGATTTGCACGGACCCGGACAACCGGGGCCGCACCACGCGCTGGTTCGACGCACCGCTCGCCGGGGCCGTTGAAACCAAGATCCCGGCCATCATCCAGCAGCACTTTCCCGCGTATCACGGCGTGGCCTGGTACCAGTGCGAGTTCCAGGGGCCGGTCCACCCGCTGCGCGGCGGACGTTACATTCTGCGCTTTTCGGCTGTCGATTATCTGGCCGAGGTCTGGCTCAACGGCGCGCCGGCCGGCAAACATGAGGGCGGCGAAACGCCATTTGCGTTCGACGTCACGAGTCTGTTAAAGCCCGGCGCAACCAACCGTCTCACGGTCCGCGTTCTCAATCCGGCCAAGGAGCCTATAGACGGCTACACGCTGCCGGAAATCCCGCACCGGAACAAGGATGTCCCATTCACTCCGGGCCAGTCGTTCGACACGGGCGGCATCACAGAACCGGTGGAACTCGTCATGGCACCGGCCGTCCGGGCCGACGACCTGTTCGTCCGCGCGGACCCCAAGACCGGCGTCGTACGCGTGTGGGCCGAGCTACGAAACGACACGGGCAAGGCGCTGGCGACGCGGTGGAAATTCCGCATTGCCGCGGCCGCGGGCGGCTCGACGGTTGTGGCGTTCGAGCATGTAGCGAAGCTGGCTCCGGGCACGAATACCGTGGAGGTCGAAACCATCCTCGCCCATCCGCGCCTCTGGGACCTGGCTGATCCTTACCTCTACCGGCTCAGCGTGACGCCTGAGGGCTGTCCGGTGGAGTGGTCGGTGCGTTTCGGCTTCCGGGACTTCCGCATTGTCGACGGCTATTTCCGCCTGAACGGCCGGCGCATCTTCCTGCGCAGTACGCACACCGGCAACCACGCACCCATCGGCCAGATCATCGCCCCGCGCGAGGCTCCGGACATACTGCGCCGAGACCTTCTACTCGCCAAGACTTCCGGCTTCAATACGGTACGGTTTATCGCCGGCGTCGCTCACCCGTATCAATTGGACCTTTGCGACGAAATCGGCCTGATGGTTTACGAGGAGTGTTACGCCGGCTGGGTGTTGAAGGACTCACCCGCCATGGCGGCCCGTTTCGACGAAGCCACCCTCGGTATGGTGCGCCGCGACCGCAACCACCCCAGCGTCACGATTTGGGGCCTTCTCAATGAAACCGACGACGGGCCGGTGTTCCGCCACGCCGTGGCCAGCCTCCCCGCTGTCCGCAAGCTGGACGACACGCGTCTGGTGCTGCTCTCGAGCGGCCGGTGGGACTGCCAGCGCTCGATCGGCTCGGCGAGCAACCCCGGCACAAGCGATTGGCAGCACGTCTGGGGTGCGGAAGCGCCCGGCGCGGAGCCCGCCTCCCGGAAATGGAATTCCATGCTCGGAGGCTACTTCGAGAAGGCGGGCGACGCCCACGTCTATCCCGGCGTTCCGCAATCGGCGGAAGTGAATCATTTCTTCCGTACGGTGGGCCGCGACACCAAGCCCGTGTTCCTCTCCGAATACGGGATCGGCAGCATGATGAACGTGATCCGCGAGGCACGGCGCTTCGAGCAGGCTGGCGCGAACCCGAACCTGGAAGACTTCGCGCTCCTGCGTTCCATGGCCGAGCGGCTTACGGCGGATTGGACCCGGTTCGGGATGGACGGCGTGTATCCCTTCCCCGAGGACCTGCTCGAGGCCAGCCAGCGCCTCATGGCGCGTCATCGCCGTCTGGGCTTCGATCACATCCGGTCCAACCCGAAAATCTGCGGCTTCAACGTGACCGGCATGCTGGATCACGGCATCACGGGCGAGGGTCTCTGGCGCTTTTGGCGCGACTGGAAACCAGGCATGGCGGATGCGCTCGAAGACGGCTGGGCGCCGCTACGCTGGTGCCTCTTCGTGAACCCGACTCACGCTTACTCAGGCACGCCCTTGCGTGTAGAGGCCGTGTTGGCCAACGAAGATGTGCTCCCGCCCGGCGAATACCCGGCGAGGTTCCGGATCTGCGGGCCGGAAGGCGTGGCCTGGGATTTCCGGACGACCGCCCGGATCCCCCGCCCGGCTTCGGGCACCGATGCCCCTCTCGCCATCCCCGTCCTTGACCAGGAGGTCCGCATCAACGGTCGGGCGGGGCACTATGAATTGGTTGCAGAGCTGGAACGTGGGGGTGCACCGTTCGGGCGGCGTACAGAATTCGACCTGAGCAGCCCCGGCAGCATCCCGCGCTTGAGCGGAGCAGCCCTCGCCTGGGGATTGCCGACGGAGTCTATTAACTGGCTTATAGCTCAGGGAATTACACCAGATGCTTACAGCAATACATTAGCCCCAGGCAGAGATCTGATTCTGGTCGGCGACGTCTCCGAATCCCATGATGACGCCCTTTGGGCGGACATCCGCCGCCGTATGGAGCAGGGCGCCACTGCAGTTTTCTTCGCTCCACAGGCCTTTCGTGAAGGTAAGGATTCCACCGCCCGCCTGCCGCTCGCAAAGAAGGGGCGCGCCTGGAATTTCCACGACTGGCTCTACCACAAGGAGTGCGTTGCCCGCCGCCACCCCGCCTTCGACGGTCTCCCCGCCCCAGGCATTTTGGACTGGTACTATTACGGGCCCGTCATCCCGCGCTACTTCTTCGATGGTCTGGATACCCCTGACGAAACGGCTGCTGCGGCTTTTGCCACCGGCTACAACACCCTTGGCGGCTATGCGGGCGGACTGCTGCTGGGAACTTACAAGATGGGTTCAGGAAGGCTGATCCTGAACACCTTCAAACTGCTGGAGCATGCCGGAACGCATCCGGCTGTGGACCGGATGCTCGCGAACATCGTGCGCTGGGCCGCGCACCGGTGACTATTTTTCCGGGACGTGCAAACCCTTGTGTATGGCATAAAGCGCGAGTTCCAAGCGGTCTGAAACGCCGAGTTTGTCGAAAATGTTGTGCAGATGGTTCTTCACCGTCTGCTCACTGATAAACATTTTCTCCGCCATTTCCTTATTTTTGTATCCCTGCGCCACCAGCGTGACGATCTCGCGCTCGCGTGTGCTCAATGGAGACCGCTCACGGCCACGGCCCCCCGATGAATTATTGCTGTCAAGCGGATTGGAAAACTGGCGCATCACGGCGGCGGTGGTGTGCGAATCCAGCCAGATCTCGCCGCCATACACTTTCCGGATGCTCTTAACAATCATCTCCGGCGCGGTTTGCTTCAGAACGATGCCAGAGCAGCCGAACTTCATCGCCTGAACGAACTCATTCTTATCCTCGGACGCGGTCAGGACGATGACGCGGATCTTGCGCCCAGAGGCTTGCAGCCTCTGCAAGGCTGTCAGCCCATCCATTCCGGGCATACGCAGGTCCAGAAGGATGATGTCCACTTCCATGTTCTGAAGCAACTCCAGGACTTCGTGGCCGTCGCCTGCTTCTGCGACCACCTCGATGTCTTCTTCCAAAGACAGAAGACGACGGATTCCGTCCCTCACGATGGGATGATCATCGGCGATCATAACGCGAATTCGAGGCTTGCTCGTCGCCGGAGAGCAATTCCCGTTGGTGCTGGCGGGCACTCCAAAGGTGTTTTCCATGACCTTGATCCCTGTCGTAACGATTCGATTCTAAAACCCCCTTAGTACTCGGTCAATTGACGTTCCCCTGGTACTAATCTGGCATTTTACCCTAATACCACACAGATAGTTTTAGTAGTCTACCCCCATTTGCGCCGGCTGAGAGATTACCCGTCCATCTTAACTCAAGCAGGAAACTTCATTATGATAGGATCCAGGGGGATACTGGGATGAAGTCCTCTGTGGATGCCGAACCTCCGGCGCGCTCGTCGCAACTGTGGCTGATTTGGCTTTCAGCCATCGTCGCGGGCCTGGCGGGGGGAGTGATCACGTCCCGTTTTCTCTGGGAACCAGGCACGGCCACCGCGCTCGCGCTCCAGGCCGAGAGGCAATCGGGCGGTCTGCAGATCCGCTGGGACCCGCACTCCACTGCGGCCAAAGGCGCGCAACGAGCGATCATCACGCTAAAAGGAGAGACCGGCTCGGTGGAACTCGTCTGCGACAGGTCCTGTCTCGCCCGAGGCAGCATCAGTTACCCCTGGCAGGAGTTTACCGCCGATATCGGGATGAAGTTACTGGGCAAGCCGGGCGAGGACTCCGAGCAACGTACCACGCTGGTGAATCACGCTCCCAACGGATCCCGTGAATCGACTGGAGACTTGACTCACCCGTAAGGGCTTCCCGCGCGGCTTAAGCTCCGCGCTCGGCCTTCGCCTCACCCTTCTTGCGGATTTCGATGTTCAGCCGCTTGATCTTCTGGTTGAGTGTGGATAGCGGGATGCGCAGCGATTCGGCCGCGTCGGTCTGGCTCCAGTTGGCCGATTCCAGCACCTCGATGATCTTGCGCCGCTCGAAATCCGCCACCACCTCGAACAGGGATGCCTCGGGCGACAGGTAGCCACTCGAATCGCGGCGGATGCGCATGCCGCTGGCCTGCAGCAGGAAGTCCGGCAGCACGCCCACCGGGACGACCGGGTCGGTGGTGAGCACCACGGCGCGCTCCACCACGTTCTCCAGTTCCCGGACGTTGCCCGGCCAGTTGTGCTCCATGAGAATCGACATGGCGTCCGGCTCGAACCTCAGCAGGGACCGGCGGTTCGAGTCCAGAAACTTCTCGTTCTCCTGGCAGTATTTCGTGAAGAAGTACTCGACCAGCGCGGGAATATCTTCTTTGCGGTCGCGCAACGGCGGCAGCGAAAGGTTGATGACGTTGATGCGGTAGAACAGGTCTTCGCGGAACCTGCCTTCCTCGACCAATTTACGCAAATCCGAATTGGTGGCCGCCAGAATGCGGACGTCCACCTTCACGGTTTCACCCGAGCCGAGCGGCATGAACTCCTTTTCCTGCATCACGCGCAGCAACTTGGCCTGCACGTCCAGGCTGATGGTTCCGATCTCGTCGAAGAAAATCGTGCCGCCATTGGCGATTTCGAAATAGCCGCGCTGGCGCGCCACGGCGCCCGTGAATGATCCCTTCTCGTGTCCGAAAAGAGTGCTTTCCAGCAATTCCAGCGGCAGCGAGCCGCTGTTGACCGCCACGAACGGCTGATCGGCGCGCGGCGAATTGGCGTGGATGGCTTTTGCGATCAGTTCCTTGCCTGTGCCCGTTTCGCCTGTGATCAGGATGTTGGCACGGCTGGGGGCCACCTGCGTCACCAGGTCCAGGACCCGGAGCATGCGGTCGCTCTTTCCGATAATGTTGGGGAAACTGTAACGCTGCTTCAGGGCGCGCTTTAGCTGGACGTTCTCTTCCTCCAGCCGCCGCTTGCCGATCATGCGGTCGATTTCGATCAGCAGCTTCTCATTGTCCCAGGGCTTCGAAAAGTAATCGTTAGCGCCTGCCTTCAGGGCATTGACGGCCACTTCGATCGAGCCGTAGGCCGTGATGAGGAAGATGGGCGTTTCGGGATCGCGCTCGCGCACGTCCGCAAGCACATCCATGCCGGAGCGGTCCGGCATCATCAGGTCGAGCAGCACCAGATCGTAACCGCGGTGTTCGAGCTTGCGAAGGCCTTCGGCCGCGTTCGATGCCGTCTCAACCTGGTACCCCTCGGTGGCGAGAAGATCTTCCAGGCTCTCGCGGATATCGGCTTCGTCGTCAACTACCAGGATGCGCCCTTTAGGGGCTTGAATGCGTTCCTCGCTGGTCTGTTCAGGCATTCACCGGTTTCCTAGCGGCGGGGAAGTCCAAGACAAAACGAGTACCGGCGCCGGGCCGGCTGTCCACTTCGATCGAACCGCCGTGTTCCTTTACGATGCCATAAGTCACCGCAAGGCCCAAACCGGTGCCTTTTCGCGTCGCCTTGGTCGTGAAGAAAGGATCGTAGATCCGCGCCAGATTCTCCGGCGGGATACCGTGCCCGCTGTCGGCCACTTCCACCCGCACGGAGCCGTTATCGCTCCAAGTTCGAATTGTGAGATCCCCGCCGCCCTCCATGGCGTCGCGCGCGTTCAGGAACAGGTTCAGAAAAACCTGCTGAAGCTTGCCGAGATCGCCCCGGATCTCGGGCAGCGGTTCGCCCGCCTCGAAGTGCACCCGAACCTTGGCGCTTTCAAGCTGATGCTCGATGAGCGTGAGCGTCTCGCGGATGGCGCGGTTCAGGCACACCTCGCCAAGTTCTTTCGGCGAAGTGCGCGAGAAGTTCAGCAGCGAGTTCACGATCTCGCTGGCGCGGAATGTCTGCTTGGCGATCTTGTCCAGCAGCCGGGACTTCTGCTCGTCGCCGGATATCTGCTTGGCAAGCATCTGGGCGTACGTCGAAATGACCGCCAACGGCGTATTCACCTCGTGCGCAACGCCTGCCGCCAGCAGTCCGATGGAACTCATCTTGTCGGCCTGCATCAACCGTCGCTCGAGTTCGTTGCGTTCGGTGACGTCGTCGAGGATAATCAGGCGCCCGATGCGTTCGCCGTCCTTGGAGAACAGCGGAGCGATGGCGATGTTCAGAACCAGTTCGCCCGCCGGCTCGGGACCGTTTGCGGCGCGCGCCGGCATGTCATCCGCCGGAATGGCGAGCTTGTAAACATTGTGGATGCCGGTTTCGTTCTTGACCCGCTCGAACTGCTCGGCCAGCGCGGCGGGGAACAACTCGTCGAGGCGGTGGCCCACGGCGGCGTCGCGCGGGATGCCGGTCAGCCGCTCCATCTGGCTGTTCCAGCTCTCTACGCGGTCGTCCAAATCGGCGGCCAGGATGCCCACGCTGATCGACTCGACGATGTTCTCGGAAAACTCCTTCAGCCGTTCGTTCTCTTGCACTTTCCGCGCGAGCGAGTGGTACAGGCGCGAATTCTCTATGGCGATGCCCACTGACCCGGCCAACGCCACAAGCAGATCGACATCATCGCTCGACAGGAAGTCCCCCTTGTCGGTCCGGCTTACGCCGATGTAGGCTATCGTGCGGCCTCGCACAATGCACGGTACGTAGTAAGTAAGGTCCAAATCGGCAATGGTCTGCCGCACCGACTGCGGCCAGTCCCGGGACTTCACGTCGATGAAGTGCCGCGTCCGCTCCATGAACAGGTAGGGTCCCTCGGGCTTCTGCACCAGGAAACTGAGGTCGAGCGAATCCCCGTTCGCAAGGAGATGTCCCGAACGGTCGCGTACACCCACGGCCTTCTGCAGGCGGAACTTTCCAGCGGCCTCATCATACAGGAAGAACGCCACCGCCGGGATCGAAAGCGTGCGCGCCAACCGGTCCGCCACCGCGGTCAGCGTAGCGTCCAGGTCTGTCTCCGAGCCCAGTTCGCGCGCGAATTCGGTCAGCGTCTGGCGGTAATCGTAACGATCTTTATAGAAGTAGTACCGGTCGAGCTGTTCCTGAATCCAGTTGCGAATGGGCTGAAAGACGAACGTGGCGATCAACACCAGGGTGATGAATGCCGACGGGCTGACCTCTTCGGACTTGCCGAGCGAGAAAAACAAGCCATAAAACACGCCCAGCACACACAAGGTGGCCAGCGTGTACACGTAGCCCTGCTGGAAGATGACATCCACGTCCATCAACCTGTAGCGCAGGATGGCGTAGGCCCAAGCCAGGGGTATGAACACCAGCGAGAGCACCGACAACTTCATCGCTGTGCCGGGCACGGCGCCCATCATGTACGGAACCACATAGAAAGCCGTGTACGGGATCACGCCGGCAACCGCCCCATTGCGCAGCCATTTCAACTGCTGGCGGACGATGGGCTCCTCGGTCCGGCTGTAACGCAGTGTGAGCACTCCCGCGCCCAGCAGGTAGCCCACCGCGAGGAACGGCACCCAAATGCGGTCCAGCAGCCAATTGAGTTCCACCGGCGAGATGTTGATCCGTAAGGTTCCCGAAGCGACCGCTCCGTAAAGCGCCAGAATACTCAGCGCGGGGATGTAGAGTAGCAGCGAGGCAAAGCGGCGCCGGAACAGCCGCACCGGATCCGGAAAAACGAGGCTGAAGTGCAGGAAGATGGTGGGGGCAAGCAGGCCCGCCGCCACGTTTCCCCAATAGATCACTTTGTCGAAGTCGTTGAGTTTGCCCGTGTAGTGGAACGTGTAGAGGACAAAAGAAGCCAGGCAAAGCAGGTAGAAGTGTTGGGCTTTCTCCGCCGTATCGCGCCGGAAATAGACGAACAGCCCGATCGCCAGGTATGCGAAGCCGATCAGGTACTGGTAGTAGAGCGTCGGTTCCTCCGGCCGCTCCCCCACAATCAGCTTGGCTTTGACTTCGACGCCGGCCCGCCGGATAACGTACTCGGTGGTATTCCAGGATCCTACGCCCACCAGGATCCGGGTGATATCCAAAGCATTCCCGATGGAGAGACCGCCGATTCGCAGGACGACGTCGCCCGTCCGGAGACCGGCCTTATCGCCTGGCCCACCTGGGACAACGTAAAACGCCTCTACTCCCGCCTGCCGGTCGACCCACGTGACCCCGTCTTCCGGCAGCCGGAAACGGCTCTGCTGCTGGAGGTTAATGCCGGCGGAGACAATGGCAGCCGCGGTCAGAATGACCAGGAGTGCGCTGGAAATCTGGACCTTTAGGTCTTTCATGTCTCCATCCCGGCTCCCGGGAATGTCTTACTACACTGCTACGCCTCCCCGCTGAGCACGTAGCTTGCCAGTCTCCCACGAACCAACAAACCCAAGACCTTACACCAATTTACGGGTGATGGTAAACCGCCGGCCCGAATTTCCTTCACATTTTGGGAGAATTGCCATACTGAGTTGCGGAGCCTACAACACAGTGTAACCCAACCTCGAGCCCGGCGCGTCTAAACAGCCGGATCGCACAAAGACGGTCGGGTTGGATTGGCGGCCGTGTCCTTGACGGTCCTCCGCGGGGAGACCTAAAATTGAGGTTGCAGGTGAAAGGCTTCCAGCATTTCCGAGGAGTATGAAAAGACAGCTTGTTTTCGCCTCCTGTTTGCTTGCCGGACTGGCTGTTCTCATGCCGGCGGGCTGGGCGGCAGAGAAGACCAAGAAGTCCGACTCGCAGGAGCAGCGTGAAACCGTGGCCAAGCCGTTATCGGAAAGGCAGCGGCGCAAACGCGAGGAAAGACTCCGCAAGGAGCTCGAGACTCCCTATCGCAAGTGGCTCAACGAGGACGTCACCTACATCATCACCGACGAAGAGCGAGCCGCCTTTAAGCGCCTGTCCACCGACGAGGAGCGCGAGCAGTTCATCGAGCAATTCTGGCTGCGGCGCGACCCGTCACCGGACACCGCCGAGAACGAGTTCAAGGAAGAGCATTACCGGCGCATTGCTTACGCCAACGAACGGTTCGCTTCGGGCATCCCGGGTTGGAAGACGGACCGCGGCCGTATTTACATCACTTACGGACCGCCGGACGAAAACGAGTCCCACCCCAGTGGCGGCAGCTACGAGCGGCCTTATGAAGAGGGCGGTGGCACAACGTCCACCTACCCGTTCGAGAAGTGGCGTTACCGGTGGATTGAAGGGATTGGCACCGACGTCATCATCGAGTTCGTCGATCCCACGATGACCGGCGAATACCGCATGACGATGGACCCGTCAGAAAAGGACGCGTTGTTGATGGTCCCGAACGCCGGTCTCACGCTAATCGAGCAGATGGGCTTGGCCGACAAGGCGGACCGCTTCAGCCGCACCGATGGTACGCGCCTGGGCACCGGCACGCAGCCGCTGCCGTCGCGCATGAACCAGTTCGAACGCCTCGAGCAGTTCGCCAAGCTGCAAAAACCTCCGGTCGTCAAATTCAAGGACCTGGAGGCCATGGTCACCTCGAAGATCACTTATAACCTGTTGCCCATGCGCGTACGGGTGGATTTCGTGCGGATGACCAATTCCACGATCCTGACGAACATCGCCGTGCAGTTTGATCGCAAGGATCTGCAGTTCCAGCAGAAGGATAATGTCGCCAAGGCCATCGTCAACATTTACGGGCGGATCACGTCCATGTCGCGCCGTCCGGTGAACGTGTTTGAGGACGTGGTGGAGTCCGAGACGGCCGCCGGTTTGCTTCAGCAGGCTGTCCAGGGGGTTTCGCTTTACGGGAAATCGATCCCGCTGGCGCCTGGCATGTACCGGCTGAACATCGTCGCCAAGGACGTGGTCGGCGGCAACATGAACAACTACGAGATGGCGCTGCACGTGCCGCGGTTCGAAGACGAGAAACTGGGCATGAGCAGCCTGATCCTGGCGGATCTGATCGAGAAGGTGCCCACCCGCAGCATCGGGACCGGCCAGTTCGTGATCGCGACATCCAAGGTCCGGCCGCGCGTGACCGAAACGTTCGACCGCAAGGAGAAGATGGGCATCTATCTCCAGCTTTACAATTTCGCGCCCGACGAGCGGTCGCAGAAGCCCGTGGGGACCATCGACTACGAAGTCGTCCGCAATGGCTCCAACCAGAAGATCTTCGATTTCTCCGAAGAGGTGAGTTCCATCGAGGGCGCATCGGCGCAGCAGGTGACCGTTGAAAAAGTTCTCCCGCTCCAGAATCTGGAGCCGGGTCAGTATACTCTAAAGATGAAGGTGGTGGACAAGAACCGGAATCAGACGCTCACACCCACGGCCACCTTTACGGTAAAATAATGATGCCGCTGGACCCCCACCGGGTCGCGTGACAGAAGGCCACGGTCGCAATGAAGGGCAGGTCGCCTATCTGGATGCTGGTGTTCACGGGGCTGTTGTTGTGCACCCCTCTGAGCGAGGCCGCATCCGCGCGCAGGGCTCCCGGCCGGATTGAAGGGCGAGTCTCCGGCATCACCGGCGTTCCGCAGATGGGCGCCACGGTTCTGCTGCTCGACCGTTTCGACCGCCTGGTTCAAAAAGCCCTCACCGACGATAAGGGCAACTTCCGGTTTGCGTCCTTGGCTCCGGACGTATATTCGGTCCGGGTCACGCTGGCCAGTTTCCTGCCGGCACTGCGAAGGGGCATCGAAGTACAGCCCGGCATGAAGAGTTTCCTCGCGATCAACCTTACGAGCGTTTTCAGCTCCATAGAGTTGTTCTACCCGGTGACTCCGGAATCGCCCTTCATGAGCGACGACTGGAAGTGGGTGCTCCGCAGTTCGTCCGCCACGCGGCCCGTGCTCCGTGTGCTGCCGGGGACGTGGAGCGAAAAAACGCCGGGTGAAGAGCGTCGCTCCGCTGCGGTGTTTTCCGATACTCGCGGGGTGTTCGCGCTCTCGGCCGGCGACAACGGCGCGGCCTCTGTGTACGGCAACCAGGCCGACCTGGGGACGGCGTTCGCAGTGGCCACTTCCCTGCTCGGGTCGACTCAGCTCACCTTCAGCGGAAACCTGGGTTACGCCTCTCACTCGGGCACCCCGGCTACGGGGTTCCGCACCAGCTTCAGCCGGGAAATGGGCAGCTCGGCCCCGGAAGTCACCTTGACCATGCGGCAGGTGTTCCTGCCCCTGCGTTCGATGGACGCCGTGTTCGGCGGCCATGAAGAAGCGGCGCCGGCTTTGCGGACCGCCTCGGTCACTTTCATGGACCGGGCGGAGCTGACCGATGTGATGCGCCTGGATTACGGATTCTCATTCGATTCCGTCGCGTACCTGGACCGGCTCAACTACGCGAGCCCCTTCGCCAGGCTCAGCTATAAAGTGGGCGACAACGATAGCGTCGAGTTGGCCTATCACTCCGGTGTGCCGCCGGCGGAGCTGTTCACCCGAGCCAGCGGGCCGAACGCGGAGATGAAGCAGGACCTCGCCGCCGTTTCTTATTTCCCGCGGGTCAGCTTGCGCAGGGGGCGGGCCCAGGTGCAGCGGGCGGAGAATTTCGAGCTGGCTTATCACAAGGTGTCCGGTTCTCGGAGCTACAGCTTGGGCGCATATCGCGAATCGATCTCGAATGGTGCGTTATTGATGAGCGCACCGGAGGAGATCGTGGGATGGGATTTGATGCCCGACCTCGGGTCGCGCAGTTCCATCTTCAACATAGGCGGCTACTCGAGCATCGGCTACACGGCATCCGTGACGCAGGTAATGAATCCGCTTTTGAGTGCCCAGCTCAGCTATGGCAACGGAGGCGTTCTCACCGCGGATCCGGCGGGTATGCTCCGCGACGGGCCGGACGATCTTCGTGCGATGATTCGCTCCAGCCGCCGGCACTGGCTTGCGGCGCGCCTGGTGGGTGAGTTACCCGGATGGGACACGCACTTTTCAGCCAGCTACCGCCTCACCGATTACAGAGCCCTCACGCCGGGCCACCTTTGGATCACGCAGAACACCTATCCCGACATCGGGCTGAATATCATCATCCGGCAGCCTATCCCGAACTTCCCGGGCGTTCCGGGCAAGTGGGAAGCCACACTCGATTTCCGGAACATGCTGGCCCAGGGATACCTGCCGGTCACAACGCCCAGCGGCCGCCGCTTGCTGCTGATCCAGACGCCGCGCACGTTCCGCGGCGGCTTCAACTTCATCTTCTAGCGGCATTTTGACCGCCTCAGCAAAGCAACACCACTATCCGTATCGGGATTGACCCAGACCGTGGGAGTGGGCTATTTTTTCATGTGGAGTTCCACTTGCCCCTTCGAATCCCTTGTTGTGCCGTCGTCGGATGTGTTTTGTTTTCAGTAAGCGCTTCGGCCGCCCCACAGCCTGCTTCGTCGTCACTCGACGCCGGCGCCTGGCGCAAGGAGGCGGTCCAGGTGATCGATCGCTGGCTCCGTTCTGCGCCGGACACGGTTCACGGCGGCTTCCACATGAACCTAGACCGCCAGTGGAGACCCGTGCCGCCAGCGGAGAAGATACCTCTCCTGATCAGCCGCCACGTCTACGGCTTTTCGACAGCCTACATGCTCACCGGCGAAGCCCGCTACCTGGAGGCGGCACGGCGCGGAGCCGACTACCTTTTCGAACACGCATGGGACACCACGAACGGAGGGTGGTACGACTTGCTCGACCAGGACGGGCGGCCGCTTAGGCGCGCCAAAACGGTCTCGCACCAACTGTACACGAACGTGGGGCTCACCAGCTATTACCTGGCGACGGGCGACGGCCGCGCGATGGAGCGCGTACGCGCATCGGCCGCCATCCAGCGCAAGCAGGCCATCGATCCCACGTTTGGCGGATATGCGCAGGCGCTCAACGAGGACTTGTCGGTCCTCGATTTCGGCAAGAACAAACACGCACACTATGGCTATGTCGGTTCGCTTCTGCTGAACCTGTACCTGGCTACCGGCGACCGGCAGGTACGGGACTGGAGCGAGGAGTTGATGGACATCTCGATCGAGCGCATGAGAGATCGCGGCGGCTGGTTTTACGGATTCCGTTCAACTTTCGACCGCCAGTGGCGCCGCACACCCTTTGTGCGGAGTGGCTGCGAGTTGGCGGCGACAGGCGCGCAACTGACGGCGGCTCTGGCGCTGGCGCGGCTCCACGAACAGACGGGACAGGTACGCTTTCGGGACGCCGTCCTGGAGCTTTCCAAGAGCCTGACCGCGGCCGCCTGGAACGAGAAGACCGGTGCATGGCGCGATTCGATCATTGTGCAGGATCCCTCTCGTGTAGCGCCACCCGCTACTGTATCGTGGTGGGTGCAGATCTACGGGTCGCTGCTCGAGATGCATCTGTACCATCTCACCGGGGACCGGGTTCATCTCGACCGGTTTGCCAAATCGGAGGCCTTCTTCAAGCAGCACTTCCAGGATCCGAGATTCGGCGGCGCATACAACGAAGTGGACGCCGAGGGAGCACCGTCCGGCGATCTGAACAAAGCGTCCAGCAGCGCCTGGCACACGTCTTACCACGAGATGGAGCACGCGCTGCTCAACTACATTCATCTGAACCTCTATGTGCACCGGACATCGCCAAAGCTGTATCTCAAGTTCAGTGATGCCGCGCCCCGCCGCGTGTGCCAGGTGGATGATCCGCGTTTCGTCGTTGCCGGCGTCGAGCAGGGCGGCCGGCCGGTGCGCTATACGGCTCCCGACGGGTGCACCGTTTCGATCCCCTCCGCTCACGGACAGACCTTCACAGTTACATACGGTCCCAAGAAGCCCCAGCTGTGAGACTGACGCCTGCTGACCGTTTGCCGGCGTCGAGCGGGCGCAGGCGCCACGACAACGAAAGCAGGACGATGGAAGCGAGCGTGCATGCGAGGATCGCGTGGAAAGCGGGCGTCCAGCCGTAGCGCTCGGCGATCCAGCCCAGTCCCTTGCCCTGCACGGTGCGGCCCAGATAACCGAACAGGCCGATGAATCCGGCCGCGGCACCCACCGCTTTCTTGGAAGTGAAATCCAAACCCGTCACGCCCAGCAGCATCACGGGCGGATAGACGAAAAAGCCAATCACCGCGAATAGCGTGAGATCCAGCCAGAGCAGGCCCGGCGGCGTGTACAGAATGCTGGCGAACGCCGCGAGAACCGGGATCATGCACAACATGCTCACCATGCCGCGACGTCCCCCGAGTTTGTCCGAAAGCCAGCCCATCAGAAGCGTGCTCGCGATCCCGGCGAACTCAAACACCAGCGTACTGAAGCCGCCGCCAGTGAGAGTGGCGTGCTTCACCTCTTTCAGATAGGTGGGCCCCCAATCGAGCATGCTGTAGCGTGCGATGTAGACGAAGAAATTGGCCGAGGCGAACAGCCATAGATACTTGTTGCGCAGGATGTAGTTCACCAGCAGATCGTGCGTGGCGAGCTCCTGTTCGTGGTCCAGCGTGGCGTGAGCCGGATAGTCATTCTTGTACTCTTCAATGGGCGGGAGTCCCACCGACTGCGGCGTGTCCCGCAGTCGAATCAGCAAGTAGACCGCACACATTACCGCCAGGATGCCAGGCACGAAAAACGCATTGCGCCAGCCAAGCCACGCCGTCGAGTACGCGGCGATAAGCCCCGTCAGTCCCCCGCCCACATTGTGCGCGATGTTCCAGAAAGCGAACACCGTGCCGCGCTCGCGCACGCTGTACCAGTGTCCCAGCGAGCGGCCGCACGGTCCCCATCCCATGCCCTGCACGAAACCGTTCAGGGTCCACAACACGAGATGTCCCGCGTAGCTTGACGTCGCACCGAAGGCGAAATTGCACAACGCCGTCAGCAGCAGGCCGGCGGGCATGAAGATGCGCGGATTGCTGCGGTCCGACCACGCACCCAGCACGAACTTGCCGACCCCGTAAGCGATGGCCGTCAGCGCCAGGATGTCGCCGATCTGGCCCTTCGTGTAACCGAGCGCCGTCCCCATCTCCTTGGAAACCACCGGCAGGTTATTGCGGACGAAGTAGAACACCGCATAACCAATGAAGGTGGACTCGATGATCTGCCAGCGGAAGTGTGGATACAAACGCGCCACCTCCGCATCGGAAAGGCGGGCGATGTGGGGCGCAGGGCGGAACAACGTCGCAAGCGAGGACATATCGAATGGACCAGCGTAGTGCCTCGGCGTGCGGCGCGTCAATCGGACGCCGTAGTGATAAATTGGTTGCTAACCATGCGCATCGCCTTCGTCTTTGTCCCACTGTTGCTTGCGGCCGCGGGTTTCTCCGCCGAGCGCCAGATCACTTTCACGCCGCTCAACCACACGCTCGACAACAACGATAACTTCTCGCGCGAGGACCGCTACCTCTGTTACGACACACGCGAGACGCGCGGCGCCGGTAACGGCTGCTCCACCAGCATCATGAAGGTGGAGATCGCGACGGGCAAAGAGAGTATCGTGTACGAGCCCAAGCCTATTATCCTGGGGCCCGTGGATGCGGCCCCGGGTGTGATCGCGGCCTCATACAATCCGGTGGCCGACGAGATCATCTTCATCCACGGCCCGCTGGTGAGCGAGACCAAGCAGATCGGCTTTTACGGAAAGACGAACCGGAGAGGCGCGGTGGTGGCGGCCTCGGGCGGCCCGGTGCGATTCCTGGACTTGCGCGACGTCGCCAACGAGCCCACCACGCCGGGCGCCCATCGCGGCGGCACGCACCGCCATGAGTACTCTCCCGACGGCAAGCGGATCGGATTCACTTACGACGACCACCTGCTCACCGATTACGGGCGCACCGTCGGCATGATGACGGCCAGTCCGAAAGCGCCGAAGGGAGTGACGCATTGGACAGCCGTCCTGGTCCCCATCGCACCCATGGATAAGGCCAAGCCGGGCGAACTGGAATTCGCCGGTTTCGACTCCTGGGTGGGAGAGAAAGGCCTGATGCGCGCTTTCATCGGCAAGGTGAAGGAGCCCGACGGAAGCTACACCAATTCGCTGTTCGTGGTGGACATACCGGAAGACATAGACATCACGACGTCTTTCTCCGGCTCACGCACGCGCTACTTGGCTCCGCCGAAAGGTGTCCGCGTGCGGCGCCTGACGCACACATGGGCGTCTGGAATCGCGCGCGGCTCAAGAGACGGCAAGCGCATCGCCTATTTCGCCAAGGACGCCAGCGGGGTGAGCCAGGTTTTCCTCATCGATTCGTACGGTTCGGACGAGAATCCTAACGCCGCCATGCGTCCACTGCAAGCGACCTTCTTCAAGGGCGGTGCGAAGAGCGGCCTGAGGTGGCATCCTTCCGGGAACACGGTGTCCGTCGCGACCGACCGTGGCATTGCCGCCGTCTGCGTCGAACCGGGGCCGCGCTTCGGCAAGGTCCACTTCCTGACAAGGCACGGCGAGAACCTCCCGGAAGCGGAAGCGCCCGTCTGGTCGAACAACGGCAAACTGATCGCTTTCAACCGGCGCATGCCGACCAAGAATGCGCAAGGCATGGTGGCCCGGGATTTCAGCGGCCGCGATTTCCTGCAGATCTTCGTGGCGGATTTCCCGGATGCGAATAATAACGGCATCGCGGACCCTATCGAGTAAGGGTTTCAGTAAGCGCCGCGCCGTCCCAGAACCACGGGCACCGTTTTCAGAAGGATTTTCGTATCCAACCAGAGCGACCAGTTGCGGATGTACTGGCAATCCAGCGCAACACGCCGCTTGTAGTTGATGTCGTTGCGGCCCGACACCTGCCATAGCCCCGTCAAGCCAGGCCGCACTTGGGTGTACAGCGCGAACGCCGGACCATACTTGGCGCTTTCCTCGCTCACGATGGGCCGCGGGCCCACCATGCTCATATCCCCGCGCAGCACGTTCCAGATTTGTGGCAACTCATCCAGGCTGGTTTTCCGCAGCAGCCTGCCGACGCGCGTCACGCGCGGATCGTCCTTCAACTTGTGCGTGAGTTCCCACTCATGAACCAGCGATGGGTTCCGCTCGAGGTAGCGGGCAAGGATTTCATCGCTGCCGGCGATCATGGAGCGGAATTTCCAAAGGCGAAACGTCTTGCCGCCTTTGCCTACCCGCGAGTGCGCGAAGAACACTCCACCGCGGCTGTCAAGCATGATCGCCAAAGCGATCAGGATGCCGAGAGGCATGGCAGCCAGAGCCAGGCAGACCGTGAAGAGGATGTCGAAGACCCGCTTCAGCCGCTGCGGATCGGGCAGCAGCAATCCCGTGGCCGCCGCCAGTTCGGGAAACAATTCTGGCTCCGCGGAGGCGAAATAGATCGTCTCCGGAGCTTTCAGGCCGGAATCGGCTTGCTGTTCATCGGGCGGCATTTCGCAAGACGGATTCGTAAAGCGCGGCTGTACGCTCAACCATCGCATCCAACCGGAACCGGACTTCGTAAGTGAAACGCGCTGCCGTTCCCAACCGTCTCCTCCGGTCCGCGTCTTCAATAAGCTCGCCAAGGGTCTTGGAGAGCGCCACCGGATCCCTGCGCGGAACCAGGATCCCATTACTACCATTATCTAATGCTTCGCCAACTCCGCCGGCATCGGAAGCGACGATTGCGAGCCCGGCGCGCATGGCCTCCAACACGCTGCGCGGGAAAGCCTCGGCGCGGGAACTGAGGACGAAGATCTGCGACCGCGCGAGCAGCGCCGCAGGATCGGCCGAGTAGCCGACAAACTGGATCCGATCAGCGATCCGCGCTGTTTGGGCGCGCGCACAAACCGAGTCACGCAGCGGGCCGTCGCCCACCAGGTCGAGCCGCCAGTCGAGATTCGTCAGCCGCGACAAGGCATCGATGAGCGTGGCGTGGTCTTTCGGTGGCTCCAGGCGAGCCACTGAGATCAGGCGCACGGGCGCCGCGCCGGCAGCCGCGCGCAACTCCGGGCCGACGTCCCGCACACCGTTGTAGACAACAACAAGTTGCTCAGACCGGGCCAGCCGTTTCTCAATCGCCAACTGCTTTTCGTACTCGCAGACGCAGACGATGGCGCTGGCCCGGCGCGCCGCGATCCGCTCGGCGGCAGCAAACAACCGCCGCTGGAAGGGAGGAAAGCGATCTCCGGCGGGCCAGCCGTGCGGCGTGTAAATGGCCGGTATACCCAGCCGCGCGCAAACCGCGCGGCCTATCCACCCGGCTTTGGCGGTGTGCGTGGAGACTATGTCGGGACGGAATTCTATGAGGGCGTTCGAAAGTTCCCGGAACGCTTTCCAATCACGGATGGGATGCACGCTGCGCCCGAGAAACTCGAGCGCGCGATACGGCACCCCCGCGTTTTCCAGTTGATCCGTCACCGGCCCAACGCCGCCCAGGAAGACTTCCGCCCGGTGACCTCGCGCGATCATCTCGCGCGCCAGGTCGCGCACGTGGATGCTGGCGCCGCCCACGGCATCGGACCTCGTGATCACATAGGCGATCCTCACGCGTCCCTCCTGCGGCTGACGATCACCAGGAAGGCCAGTTTGCGGAAGATGGCCCGGGCGACGGCCGGCACAAGCGGCAAGTCGAGCAACCGCGCCAGCGGAGCGCGCCACGGGCGGTCCCGCAACCTGAAGCGGATGTAATCCGGCTCACAGAACTCATTATCGAAATACTTCCCGTACGTTTGAAAGATCTCCCGGCGCGCGCGGTAACGCGTGTATTTGTCGATCCAGGCGAGCTTGTCCACGGCCCAACGGCGCGTGGTCGGCGCCTGCTCTTTCCACGTGCCGGCGCCGAGCGAACGCAACAGCCAGGTGTAATAGAACCGCGCGCGCGAATCCCTGGCGAACCAGTGCGAGAACGGAATGCCGATGTGGCCTTCTCTCCAGACGTCCCTCGATGGGAAGATGCTGAGCGCGGTTCCGCCCGGCCGCAGCACCCGGTGAATCTCCGCGAGCGTCCGGTCGAGGTCCGCCACATGCTCCATCACCTGGTTGTTCACCACAAGGTCGAAGCTGGCATCCGCGAAGGGGATCGATCCTTCCGCGCTCTCGATGACATACGTGCCCAGCAGGCCCCGGGCCGCGGCCTCTTCGCGCGTATTCGAGCCGGCATAATAGACGTCGCAGCCGCGCATGTCCAAACCGGCCGCCCGGGCGGCCGAGACGAGTTCGCCCGCTCCGCATCCGAAGTCGAGAATCGCCGCGCCGGGAAAGCGGCGGGCGAATTCGAGCACGAACCGGTTCGTCACGTCCATGGCGGCCCGTCCTGCGTTTGGCTTACGTGTTCGAGCAAATCGCGGTAGCAGCCTTCCCAGGCGTCCGTGACAGCCTGCAAATCATAGAGCGCGAGGGCCCGCGCGCGGGCTGCTTGCGACATGCTTTCGCGCCGGTTCGCGTCCAGGGATTGGACGCGCGCCATCGCGCCGGAAAGCGCTTCCACATCGCCGACGGGCACGACAAACCCCGTATCGCCCTCCGAGATGGCTTCGCTCGCGCCGCCGGCGTTGGTTGACACGGCAACGAGGCCGCTCGCGGCGGCTTCGAGCAGCACCATTGGCAATCCTTCGACCAGCGAGCTGAGGACTAGTCCGTCGGCGGCGTTCATGAGCGCGGCAACATCGGACCGAGCACCGAGCCAACGAACGTTCAGATTCATCGCGGCGGCCATATCGTGCAACTCGGCGGCCTGCGGTCCAGTTCCGGCCACCACCAGCACGCTACCGCTGCCGCTCAACGGGGCGAAGGCGCGGAGCATGGTTGGATAGTCTTTCTTCCACATCAGGCGCCCGGCGGCGAGCCACACAAAAGCATTGCCTACGCGCAGTTCGCCCCGGATGGCGGCGCGGCGTTCCCGGTCTGGACGGAACACGCGGCAATCGACGCCGTTAGGGATCACGCGGAGTTTCGCGCGTTGGGCGGCTTTGCACGCGATGTGCCGGGCGGCCACGGCCTCGCAGACGGCCACCACCCGGTCGGCAAGCCAGCCGCTTCCGCGATAGGCAAAATCGCGCGCACGAGTGCCGGCCCGACGGCGTCCGCTTTCCGAGGCGCTGTGAAGCGTCGAAATGACGACCGGCACCGGAACGAACAGCCGCGCCACGCGCGCCAGGATATTGGCGTGGAACAGGTGGCTGTGGAGAACTTGCGGGCGGAAACGCACCAGGAATCGGATCAGTCTCCACAGGCCCCGCGGGTCCGCCAACCCCGGACTCATGCGAAGCGTGAATACTTCGACGCCCTCGCTACTCAGCTCAGCTATGTAAGCGCTGGGCACGGTGAGCGAAATCACCGCCGCTTTGTAACCGCGCCGCGCGAGTTCGACGGCCAGCGAAACCACCTGCGTCTCGGCGCCGCCGCTGTCAAGGCTGGTCGTAAGCAGCGCGATGCGCGGTTTCACGCCGCACCCCCGCACGACCGCTCGAACAGGCGCGCGTAAGACTCTATCATGGCCGCAGAGTCGAACCGCTGCGCGCGCTGCCTCGCCTGCTCGCTCATCTGGCGCAACCGCTCCGGATTGTTCGCCAGTTCGACAATCGCCGTCGAGACGGCCTCCATGTCGCCAGGCGGCGCCAACACACCCGTAATGCCGTCCTCGACCAGTTCGGGCACTCCGCCCACCGCCGTCGCCACCACAGGCAGACGTGCCGCCATGGCTTCAATGACCGCCACCGGAACGCCCTCCCAGTCCGACGCCAGAGCGAAGATATCACACGCCGAGAGCAGCTCCGCCACATCCTCGCAGAGTCCCAAGAAGCGAACCCGGCCTGAGACGCCGAGGCTCGACGCCAGTTCGCGGCAATCGCCGAGCAGTGCTCCTTCGCCCGCCATGACCAGATAGCTAGACGGTAGCCGGGGAAGCGCCCGCGCAAACGCCTGGATCAACCCCCGCGGATTCTTTTGCACTTCGAACCGCGCCACCGAAACGATGAGCAGGTCCTCCTGGCGAAAACCGTGCGCCCGCCGCCAGGAATCCCGCGCCCCGGGCTGAAATCCGTTTTCGACGTCGGTCCCGTTGTAGATAACGGCAGCCGGATGACGGCCATACGTTTCCCGGATTGATCGCGCCACCTCATCCGAAATCGCGACGGGCACTGCGCCGGAGCGAAAGGCGACGCGGTGTACCATGCGCCCCGCCAGTTCCACCTCGCGCCCGGCAAGATTGTGCACGGTATGCACCACGCGACCGCACCGCACAAGCATCCACGCGGGCATCACGTATCGCAGCACGTACGAATGTGTGTGGATGATGGACGGGCGCAGTTCGCGGATGACGCGAGCCAGGCGCGGCCACATCCGCGGATCGAACCCGCGCCGCTTGCCGAGATGAAAGACCGGCACGCCACGTGCTTCCAACTCCGGTTCGAAGCCTCCGGGGAAGGCGTCGTAGAGCGACACCACGGCGGGCTTGAAACGGGCACGGTCCAGGCCGCAGGCAAGCGACACGGCCACGCGCTCGGCGCCCGCGCGCCGCAGGCTGGCCAGCACCTCCAGCACGCCGATCATGCCCGCTCCTTTTCCGGCCGGTCGAAGGCCGTCGCCCAAGCCGCAAGGGACAGCCCAATCAGCAGCCACGTCGGCTTACGATGCTCCCAGGTGAGCGTGGACACGCCGATCGCCCAGACGAGCAAAGTTGTGAACCAGAGAGCGCGCTCAGGGGCTCGCAGCATCCAGATGGAGACCGCCAGGACCGCAAGCAGCAGCCCGAAGCAAGTTGCACCCGCGAGCCCGGTCTCTACGGCCACAGAGAGGAACGCGTTGTGCGCTGTGTACTGGTGTCCCGGAACGGACGGGCGTCCCAGCCACGGGTAGACCGCGTCGGGATAAGCACCCGCGCCGATTCCCTTCAACGGGTGACGTTTGAAGACCTTCAGCCCGGCTTTCCAGATCTGGGTGCGGTTGTGCAACGTCGTGCCCCGCGTGAATGCGGTGTGGAGCGTGGCCAAGCGCTCGCGGGAAGCGGAAGGCGCCAGCCACAATGCGCCCAAAACCAGGGCCGTCAGCATCGCCAAACTGAAGACACGCTGCGCGGGCGCCGCCCCCCGCCATGTGAGAACAGCGTACAGGAAACTCACCGCCGTGGCCACCAGCGCCATGCGCGAAGCCGTCAGCAGCACCGCGGCGACCGTGAGCAAGCCGGAGAGCCAGACCGGCCACCTCCACGCGCGGCCGCAGCGCGGAGCCAGGTAGAGCGCCATGGGAACCGCGAGCGCGAGGGTGAGCCCCAGGTCGTTCGGATCGAAGCCGGCGGTCGCATAACGCCGGTAATAGGTCTGTTGATTACGCGCGTAGCGGAGGATCGTGAGAACCGAAGAAAGCGCGGCACCGTACACATAACAGCGCATCAGCCACCACTGCCTCGTCCGGGAGCGGCAGAATTCCCAAATCAGCCACAGCATGATGAATAACTGCACGAGCGTGGCAAAGCGCGCGGCCGTCGACGGCGGAGCCACGCTCCAGAAGTACGTCGCGCCGCTCCAGGCGACGAAGCAGGAGGCCAAAATCAGCCCCGCGTTGGGGCGTCGCATCGAACGTCGCGCCGCAACGGCGGCCAGGCCCGACGCAAGGCAGAGCCCGCCGATCACGCGGGTGAACGTGCCGAATCCGACCAAGATGACGGCCTTCTCGAGCGGCAGCGAGAACACCATCGCGCACAACAACACCCACGTCAGGCGCTCGATCAGGAGAATGGCACGTGCTTTCATTCCGCAGCCCCCATCCGCACGAGCGCGCGTCTCAAGATGACCGTTTCCCCCGCGAGTTGCACCAGCCAGGCTCCGGCCAGCGCCATCGCCGCGCCATTCAAACCGAACCTCGGCACCAGGAACCAGCTCCCCACAGCCGAACTTGCCCCCACCAGGATTAGCAGCGGGGCCTGCGCCGCGTAGACGCGCGCGGAGGTGATCACGTAGCCCAGCAGGACTGCGGCGTAGCTCAGCACGCCGGCGCACATGATCCACACCAACAACCCGTCATAGGCGGCGTACTCGGGGCGATAGACCAGCCGCAGCACCAGTTTCCCCACGGCGAGCGCCATCAGCACTCCGCTCACGCCCAGCGCACCCGCGACCGCCATCAGTTGCCAGGCGAGCCGGCGGAACCGCCGGACCTCGTTCGCGGAGTAGTAGCGCGCCAGGCGCGGCATGGCGGACTGTCCCAGAGCGTTCGCGGCCGTTGACCCCACAGTCAGGAACGATGCCACTGCCGCGAATACGCCGAGTTGGGCCGCCCCGAACCGCGCTTCAATCGCGTACCTCGGAAGGTTGACGGTCAGCGAAGAAAGCATCAGCACCAGTCCCAGTGGCAGAGCCTGGCGCAAGATCCTGTACTCTCCGTCCCAGTCCTTCCCTGGCGGTTCTCGCCGTGCCAGGGAGACGGGGTGGTCATAAAGAACAAGCACTATCAGCCGTCCGGCCGCAAGCGCCGCCAGGGCTGCCACAAGGCTGTGCGTGAGCCACAATGTCGCGCCGAGCGCAGCCGCCGACAATACCCCGCGCGCAGCCATGGAGCGGGCGATCTGGTCCATTCGCTCCCGCCGCTGCATCAAGCCGTAGTAGATATCGCTGATCTGGTCGGCGCCAAGCGCCACGCTCAACAACCCGATGGCCGCTGGAACGGGCCGGGCGTATCCGAAGATCACAGCCGCCGCGGCGGCGGCTCCCAGTCCCAGGAGCGTGGTTGCGAGCCGCACAGCGAAGTAGTTTCCAAACGGGTGGCGCCGCTCGACGTCGCCCACCAGCACCGAACGCAAGTTCAGGTGCGAGAACATGGCGATGGGCGTGACGACGGCCAGGGCCAGTGCGTACTGGCCCAGCATGACGCTATCTCCCAGCTTAGCCAGCAGGCTCAGGATCAGCCACTGGCTGGCCGCGAACGCCACGTTGCCGGCGAGCGTGGCGGCGAAGTTGGCGCGCAGGGACAAGCCGGCCGCCCCGAGCGTGGGCGTTTCGTTCGCGATCCGAGGTTCCTCTCTTTTTAGACTATTCTAATGCCGACGCCGCGCCGCGCTCCAGCACCCCGGGCGGATCGGGCGCGAAATTGAAGATAAGGGGCCTCCGCTCTTGAGTTCCGAATCGGTGCGGATCTACGATGGATCATGGCTGCGGCACGGCCGGCAGCGTTCTCCTATGCAGCAAGACGCAATCAGCGGTGAAACGGCAGCCACTCCAGTCCCGAAGTATTATCTCTGGAAAGCCGAAGGCAAGCCCATCGCGATCCGGCTCTCCTACGATGTGATAGATCGCCTGCAGGTGGAAGTGATGCAGGGCTTCGGTGCCGTGCCCAAACGGGGCGCCGAGGTCGGAGGGCTGCTCTTGGGCAGTTCGACCGGGGAAGGGGACATCGAGGCCACGATCGACGATTACGCCCTCGTACCTTGTGAGCATCGTCACGGACCATCCTTCCTACTCTCGGATGCCGACCGCGAGCAGTTCGCCGCCGCTGTCGCGAAGTGGCAGCGCGGGCACAGACCGGACCGCTACGCGATCGGCTACTTTCGCAGCAACACGCGCCTCGAATTCAGCCTGAGCGATGAAGATCTGGCGCTTTGGAATGAGTTCCTGCCGGATTCTTCGACCATTGCGCTCCTCGTGAAGCCATTCGCCACCAAGGCGTGCCAGGGGAGATTCTTCTTCAGGGAACAGGGTCAGGTTCACGCCGAGTCGCCGTACGAGGTTTTCCCTTTCCGTCGCCAGGATCTAGGAGGCGGCGCACCGCCCAGGAGCGCCCCAGCGCCCGCGGCAGCCACTGGCCATTCTCAGACTGCCCCATCCGGGGAGACCCCCCCACCACGCGAGCGGGTCTTCCAGGCAACCGACTCCGGAGGAGGGCCGCCGCGCCCGGTACCCATCCGAACACTTGGCCGTTTCGCGGTCGCCTCGCCCGGCCCTTCAGCCGTCGAAGAGCGCGCGGCGCAGAAGGCCGCGGTGCCCCAACCGGCCGTCTCCCCGCCCCTGCCTCCCTCACCGCGCCGCACCCGTCGCCGCGTGCCGCTCCCGCTGGCGTTCATCTTTCTTTTGCTGGGCGTTCTGCTGGGATTCCAGGCCGCGCTTCAAATGAGGCCTGCGCCGCAACCGGCTTCTGTCGAAGAGGCTGTCCGTCTGGGCCTTTCCATCAAGCAGCGCGGCGATAACATCCAGTTGACCTGGAACCGGGGCTCGCCGTTGATCCTGACCGCGCAGCGAGCCAGGTTGACCATCTCTGACGGAGACGCGCAACAGTCGACCGACCTGGATTCCATTACCTTGCGCAGCGGCAACGTCATTTACAGGCACATAACCCGCGCAGTGCGTTTCCGGCTGGAGGTGTTCATGCCGAGCGGCAACTCGGTCGTGGAAACCACCGAATGGATCGCGCCTTAGGCCGGCAGCCTTACGGGTGCGGGAACTCGGCGGCGCGAGGAACCAGATCGAACAGCACTTCAGGTGGAAGATCCGTGCGCCAGTGGCCGGCCCACCGCGCGTAGCCTGCGACCGCGATAAAGACCAGCGCTATGCACGCCGCCATGGCCCATGCTGGCAAAACGCGCCGCCGCCCCGCCGTCATCTCAAGCGCACCCGCCGCCGGACAGGACGCCACACACTCATAGCAGCCGGTACACTCGGGCGAGCGGACCGTGAAAAGCACATCCACCGGGAGCAGCGATGGGCAGGCTTTGGCGCACTTCGTGCAGTCGATGCAGACAGTCGCGCTACGCCGTACGCGCACGGGGCTCCATCGCGCCGCCAGTCCCAGCAAAGCACCGTAAGGGCACAAGTAGCGGCACCAGAAATTCTGGTAGAAGACGGAGCCAATCGCCAGCGCGCCGACGATCACTGCGGTCGCGGTGCCCATGTGCCGGAAGAAATTGAGCATCTTCACGTCGCTGATCAAGCCATAGGGGCCTTCCAGGAACGCCCGGATCGCCTCAGCCGTCATGCTCCCCACCGCGTAAAGAAACAGCGCGAGCAGCATATACTTCAAACTGCGTAGGGCGATGTCAAACCATTTGGGCAGGCGAAAATTGCGTCCGAATATGCTCCGCCCGGCGCGCCACAACCACTCCGAAACCGTGCCCACGGGACACAGCCAGGAGCAGAACGATTTCCGCAGTAGGAACGCGATGCCCAGGAAGGCAACAAGCAGGAACATCCCGGCCGGATGGATGCGCGGGACATCCCCCGTTACAATCCAATACTTCAGATTCATGAGCGAGGCGATCGGCAGCCAGCCTTCCACACCCGGCGGACGTGTGACGTAGACAGTAGCGCCGCCTGTTTCGTAATATCGCACCCAGAAGTAGAATTCTATGCCGATCCAAATGTTCAGGGCGAGAAACGCCCACTGCACGGCACGGCGGAGAGGCTGGGCGTAGTCTCTCCTGCGGCGGCGTGCGATGCGCTTTCGGGCTCGTGCGGCGGTCTGTGTTTCCACGCGGGCCATCCCACTCTCAGGCTAAGGCAGATCCAGCGGCACCGCTGTGACCACGGTCACGCAGGATGAGTTCATGCATGAGCCTCGCCCAACAGGCCAAAGTCGAACGGCGCAGCTTGGCGCGCCAAGCTGTGGTGCTCCTGGAAAGGGCCCTCGATCAGTCGCCGGAGCATCGCAGCCGCCGGCGCACCCTGCTGGATCGGATCTCCGCGGCGGCGTTCCAGCCACGCATACCCGAACATCTGTCCCCTGAACGACTCATACGAAAGGATCGTGAGCGTTGATCGCCGTCATCGATGCCAGCGCTGCGCTGGGTCTCATTTTGACTCCCGCAAACTATCGCTTGCTGAAGGCAGCGCTTAGGGACGCGGATGTGGTGCTCGCGCCCGAGTTATACATTGTGGGAACCGTCAATGCGGCCTGGAGGTACAGGCGCGCCGCAATCCTTTCCCATTCCGAAGCTTCACGATTGCTGGCAGACTGTCTGGAACTGCCTGACGAATACACGGATCTGGCTGAATCCGCGATGGATTCCTTTGAACTGGCTTGCCAGCACAATCTGTCGGCATATGACATGACGTACTTGGCGCTAGCCCGGAAGCGTGGGGCATCACTGCTCACTACTGATCGCAAGTTGGCGCGCCTGGCAGAGTCTGTGGGAGTGCCGGTTCCACCGTTATCGTAAGTCCGAACCGCTCAGAACTCGGTTTCGGCTTCGCGCTCCAGCCCGTGGCGGTCCAGGAGCGCCACGTTGCGGCGGTCGATCCGGATGAGCTTTTCGGCTTGGAACCGGCTCAGATTTCGCGACACCACTTCGCGTGCGGTGCCCAGCCGGAGCGCCAGTTCCTGGTGCGTGACCGGAAGGCTGAACTCGTTTGCTCCGGCTTGCTGGCCGAACTCCACCAGCGTCCGCGCCAGCCGCTGCCTCACGCTGCCGAACGTGACGCTTTCAATCACCGCGACCAGGCTGCGCAACCGCCGGCCCACCACGGCCAGGGTCTTCAGCGCCACGTCGGGATTCTGCCGGGAAACCTGCTGGAAGTCCCGCGCGCTGATCATATAAGCCACCACCTCGTCTACCGCCGACACGGAGGCCGGCAACGGGCCCCCATCGAAGAGAGGCACCTCGGCCACGCTGGACGGCGCGGTTTCGATGGTCAGCATGACTTCCCGGCCGCTGGGAGAGACTTTGAATACTTTGACGCTTCCCTGCCCCAGGATGATCAAGCCGCGCGAAGGCTCTCCTTCGTGAGCCAGGATCGCGCCGGGCGAGTAGCGCTTTTCGACGGCGCGCTCGGCCAGCGCCTGGGCTTCCGGCGTCGAGAGGTTGCCAAACAGCGGGGTGCTCAGGATGATTTCTAGCTTTGAGGCTGGCACGGATCTTCTCCTCGCTTCCGCGCCGCGATCATCTCACGGTAGGCCGCCAGCAATTTCTCTCTCGCGTCTTCACTCAGTGGGGACGGCCGCTCGGCGTTCGCGCGGCCGTGGCACAACTCGACGGTGCGGCGCAGGCTATTGATGAATTCGACGCACGGCGGGCAATTGGCGATGTGCGCCTGAATCTCCTCGCAGGTGGCCTCGGGTAGTTCGGCGTCGATGTACGCGCTGAGTTGCGCGAAGATCTCTCTACATCCCAGGCCGTGTTTATGCGCTGATTGTTCCATGGCCATCCTCAATTCCTCGCGGCGTTTTGCAGATACCGGTCCAGCTTTTGGCGCAGCGCCAGGCGGCCGCGGTGCAGCCGGGTCTTGATCACCTCGATGGAGACGTCCAACACTTCAGCAGCCTCCTCGGTGGTAAGTTCTTCGATGTCGCGCAGCACCACCACCGCGCGGTAGATCTCCGGGAGTTCCCCGATGGCGCGGTCCAGCACCTCGCGCAACTCCTTGCGCAGGACCTCGTCGTCCGGCAGCGCGGTCCAGTCGGCGATCTGGATCCGCCGCTGGCCGCCGGCCTCGCCCGCAACCGGCATCAATTCTTCCAACGAAAGCTCTTGCAACGGCGCGAAGACGCTCTTGCGCCGCTTCATGTAGCAAGAGTTGCGAGCAATGGTGAACACCCACGCTTTCAGACGTTCCGGTTCACGAAGCTGGTCCAAACTCTGGAAGACCTTCAGGAGCGTCTCCTGCGCCACTTCTTCAGCATCCTCGCGATGTCCACACATCATGTAACTGTACTGGAAAATCTTCGTCTGGTACGTTTCGACAAACCGGTCGAACGCCGCCAGGTCTCCCGATAACAAATTCCGGGCCAGTTGAACTTCTGTTTTGTCAGCCACTATGGCTGATTGTAGCCGGAAGCGCGGCCGGCACGAAATCCTGTCTCGCTTTTGCCTGTGTTCACGCATATCATGGATGTAAACGCATCTGGCAGGGTGACAACATGGGCCGAAACTTCCGCTCTGGTAACCTTCGCCACCCAACTGCATCCTCAAACTTGTGACGCGAAATGGAGACCGCATGAGGCCACTGGCACTGCTATTAGCCGTAATAGCCGTCCCCATCTGGGGACAGACTGCACTGACACTCGAAAACGCCGTGAAACTGGCTTTGAAGCAGCATCCCGCCATGGAAGCCAGCGACGCCGGTGTGAAAGCTGCCGCCACCAAACTCGATCAGGCCCGCGCCGGCTACCTGCCAAAGCTGAACTACATGGAATCCTGGCAGCGCAGCAACAATCCGGTCTTCGTGTTCAGTTCGTTGCTCACGCAGCACCAATTCACGGAGAACAATTTCCTGGTCGGACCGCTGAATCGCCCCGATGCGATGAACAACTTCCAGTCGCGCATTTCGGTCGAACAACCAATTTACGACGCGGGCGTCACGCGCAAGGCCACGCGCGCCGCCGAACTGGGACGCGAGATGGCGACCGAACAGAGCCGCCGCACCTCGATGGAAGTGATCGCCGGTGTGGCGCGTGCGTACTACGGTGCGGTTCTCGCGGCCGACGCGCTAAAGGTGGCCGAAGAGGCGTACAAGTCCGCGGAAGCCGACCTGGCGCGCGCGGAAACCATACGGGCGGCGGGCATGTCCACCGACGCCGACGTGCTCTCGATCCGGGTACATCTGGCTGCGGTCAAGGAACAACTGATCCGTCGCACGAACGATGCCGAACTTGCTCGCGCGGCCCTCAACGACGCTGTCGGTGCTCCCCTGAATCAACGCTATGACCTCACGACACCGCTCACGGCCGTGCCGGCGCCGGCCGTGCCGCTGGAAGAGTATTCCAAGCGCGGCCTGCTCGAACGGCCCGAACTTCGTCAGGCTCGCCTCGCCACTCAGATCGGCGAGACGCAGGCTTCGCTGGCACGGTCCAGCCTGCTCCCCACGGTTTTCTTCCAGGCCGCCTTCGAAGCCGACCGGCAGCGCTTCGTGGATCGCGGCGGCGCCAACTGGCTCGGCGCCGTCGGCATGCGCTGGAACATCTTCAATGGCGGCGAAGACAAGGCCCGTATCGAGGAGGCGCGCCAGCAGACACGGCAGGCCCAGGCTATGGCGCGGCGCGGTGAATCCGCCGTCCGCCTGCAAGTGGAGAATGCATACCTGGACTGGAAAGCGGCGCAGGAGCGCATCGAGGTGGCCTCCGCCACCGTGGCCGCCGCCGAGGAGAGCCTGCGCATCACCCAGAACCGCTACGCCAACGGACTGGCCACCGTCACAGATCTTCTGCGCACCGAAACCGCACTCTTAGAAACCCGCACGCGGAAACTGGCCGCCGTGCACGATCAGCGCCTGGCAGCCGCCATGCTTGAGTTGGCTGCCGGCACGCTCACCGAATCGAGCGACGTCTTGAAATAGAGGAACAAAAATGACCATTCGACGCTACCTGATTCCTGCTCTAGTTCTCTCGTTGGGATTGACGTTGTCCTGCGGCGGAGAAAAGCGCGCCGCCAGGGAAGAATCGTCTGTGGCGCCCGTAGTTGTGAAGGCCACCACCGCCACCACCGCCGAATGGCCGGCGGTGTATGAAGCCACCGGCACAGTGCGCGCCCGCACAGCCTCCACGCTTTCCAGCAAAGTTATGGGCTACGTGCGCGAGGTCCGCTTCCAGGCCGGCGACCATGTACGGGCCGGCCAACTGCTGATCGTGCTGGAAGCCAAGGACCTGGACGCGCAGCGCGCGCAGGCGGAAGCCGCCGTCCGCGAGGCGCGCGGAGCGCTGCCCGAAGTTTCCAGCGCCGTCGCGGCCGCGCAAGCCAACCTTGATCTGGCGAACAAGACATTCGCCCGCATGAAAGACTTGTTCGAGAAGAAATCCATTTCGAACCAGGAGTTCGACGAAGCCTCGGCGCGGCTCAAGGTGGCGCGTGCCGGCCACGCGATGGCCCTCGCCAAGCGCGAGCAACTGGGGGCCAAGATCCGCCAGGCCGAGGAGGCCCACCGCGCGGCGGGCGTCATGTTGAGCTACGCCGAGATCAAAGCGCCGTTCACGGGCACCGTCACGGACAAGAAAGTCGAACCCGGCGTGCTCGCCGCTCCGGGTATGCCTCTGGCCACTATCGAGCAGACGGGCGTTTACCGCTTGGAGGCCCAGGTGGAGGAATCGCGCATCGGCAATGTCCGCGTCGGGCAGCCAGTGACGGTAGCTCTCGACAGCCTGGATAAGACGCTGGCAGCGCGCGTCTCGGAGATCGTCCCGGCGGTGGACGCGACCTCGCGCACCTTCGTGGTCAAGATCGACCTCGCCGGCGTGCCGCAATTGCGCTCGGGCCTGTTCGGCCGCGCACGGTTCCCGCTGGGTTCGCGCAAGGTGCTTACCATCCCCGCGCCGGCTCTGGTCGAGCGTGGCCAAGTGCAGTCGGTGTATGTCGTGGAGGACGGCCGGGCGCGCAACCGCATCATCACCACCGGTGCGCGCGAGGGCGATCAGTTGGAGGTGCTCTCGGGATTGAGCGCCTCCGAGAAGATCGTCTCTCCGGTTCCGCCGGCCCTTGTTGACGGCGCCCGCGTGGAGGTGCGTCCGTGACGAAGCCGGGACAGCTGGGAATTGCCGGACGTCTCGCGCAAGCCTGGATCAACTCCAAGCTAACGCCGCTGGTGATTGCGGCCTCGCTACTGATAGGCGCGTTCTCAGTGTGGCGCCTGCCGCGCGAGGAGGAGCCGCAGATCATCGTCCCCATGATCGACATTTTTGTGGGCATGCCCGGAGCTTCGGCGCGCGAAGTGGAAGAACGCATCACCAAACCCATGGAGAAGCTGCTCTGGGAGATCCCCGGGGTGGAGTACGTCTACTCGACGTCCATGCCGAACCAAGCCATGGCCATCGTGCGCTTCAAGGTAGGCGAGGACGAGGAGAAGAGCATCGTCCGGCTGAATCAGAAGATGTACGCCAACTTCGACCTGATTCCGCCCGGCGCTACGCCGCCGCTGATCAAGCCGCGCTCCATCGACGACGTGCCCATCCTGGCGCTCACCTTCTGGAGCCAGCGTTACGACGACTATCAACTTCGCCGTGTGGCCGCGCAGGTGCACGACGCCGTCAAGCAGGTGGATAACGTTTCCGCCGTCACGCTCATAGGCGGACAGCGCCGCGAGATCCGTGTGACGCTCGACGACGCCCGTCTGGCGGCCTACTCGATGTCACCCATGCAGGTCTATGGCGCGCTGGGCGCATCGAACCGCCGCCTGCCCACCGGGAAATTCTCCAGCGCCAACCGCGAGTTCACGCTCGAAACCGGCGAGTTCCTGCGAACCGCGTCCGACGTGTCCAGCGTGGTGATCGGCGCCGCCAACGAAAAGCCGATTTTCGTCCGCGACGTGGCCACCGTCACCGATGGAGGTGAGGAGCCGTCCCAGTACGTGCAGTACGCATCAGGGGGCAAGTTTTACCCAGCGGTCACCCTGGCTATCTCCAAGCGCAAGGGCACGAACGCCATCACCGTCGCCGAACACGTTCTCACGCGCGTGGATGGGTTGAAGGGCAACCTCATTCCGAACGACGTCAATGTCACCACTACACGCCATTACGGTGAAACGGCGGCGGAGAAATCCAACGAACTGTTGTTCCATATGGGGATCGCCGTCGTGTCGGTGAGCATCCTGATCTGGATTGTGCTGGGCTTCCGCGAGTCGCTCATCGTCTTCACCGCGATACCGGTGACGCTGGCGCTGACCCTCACCGTCTTCTATCTGTACGGCTACACACTTAACCGCATCACGCTGTTCGCCTTGATATTCTCCATCGGCATCCTGGTGGATGACGCCATCGTGGTAGTGGAGAACATCGTCCGGCACTGGCGACTGCACCGCCATTCAGGCAGATCCATGGTCGAGATCGCCATCAGCGCTGTGGATGAAGTGGGCAACCCGACGATCCTCGCAACGCTCACCGTGATCGCCGCCATTCTACCCATGGCGTTCGTCGGCGGGCTGATGGGGCCGTACATGCGGCCCATTCCGATCGGCGCCTCAGCGGCCATGGTGTTCTCTCTCATCGTCGCGTTCCTGGTAACGCCCTGGGCGGCGATCCGGTTGCTGAAGCCGGGAGCCGGGCACGGCGAAGGCGAGCAGGAAGACGTGTTCACCCGGCTGTATCGCCGCGTGATGGGACCGCTGCTGCACAATACCGTCATCCGCTGGAGCTTCCTCGGTGGCGTGGTGTTCTTGCTGCTCGCTTCGATGGCGCTCGTCTACATCGAGTTCGTCAAAGTGAAGATGCTGCCGTTCGACAACAAGAGCGAGTTCCAGGTCATCGTGGATATGCCCGAGGGGACCACGCTCGAACAGACCGCCCTGGTGACGCAGGCGCTGGCCAGCCGCGTGATGACGCACAAAGAAGTGGTCAACGTGCAGACATACGCCGGCACGGCCTCGCCGTACAACTTCAACGGCCTGGTGCGTCACTACTACCTGCGGCGCGGCTCGAACGTAGCCGATATTCAAGTGAACCTGCTCGGCAAGCACGACCGCTCTGCACAGAGCCACGAGATCGCCAAGGAGATCCGCCGTGAGATCCAACCAATCGCCCAGCGCTACGGCGCGCGCATCAAAGTAGCCGAAGTGCCGCCGGGCCCACCCGTGCTGCAGACGCTGGTGGCTGAAGTCTACGGGCCTAGCGAGGAAGGGCGCCTGAAGCTGGCCCGCCAGATGCGCGACCTGTTTGACCGCACCGACGGCGTGGTGGACGTCGATTGGTACGTGGAAGACGACCAACCCAAATACAAGTTGCTGATCGACCGCGAGAAGGCCGCGCTGCACGGCATCTCCGAGGAGGACATTGCGCGTACCATGCGCATCGCCTCGGCCGGCGAGGCGGCCGGTCTGCTGCACGCCGAAGCGGAAAAAGAAGATGTGCCCATCATGCTGCGCCTGGACCGCGCCACCCGTTCTGATCTGGAGCGCGTGCAAGGTTTGAAATTGATGGGCCGCACCGGGCGGATGGTGGCTCTCGGTGAACTCGTGAAGGTGGAAAACGCCATCGAGGACAAGAGCATCTACCACAAGAACCTGATGCCGGTGACTTACGTGACCGCGGACGTCGCGGGAGCCATGGAAAGCCCGGTCTACGCGATCCTGAAACTCGGCCCCGAGATCGACAAGATCCGCCCGGCGGAGGGCTACAGGATCGAGCAGTACACCGCCCACCAACCCTTCGACGAAGCCAGGTACGCCATGAAGTGGGACGGCGAGTGGCACATCACGTATGAAGTATTCCGGGATCTCGGAATCGCCTTCGCCGCCGTTTTGGTTCTGATCTACGTCCTGGTGGTAGGCTGGTTTCAGAGCTTCCTTACGCCGCTGGTCATCATGGCGGCTATTCCGTTTTCCCTGGTTGGGATTCTGCCCGCCCACGGCCTGCTGGGCGCGTTCTTCACCGCCACTTCGATGATCGGCTTCATCGCGGGCGCGGGCATCGTGGTCCGCAATTCCATCATCCTGGTGGACTTCATCGAACTGCGCCTAGCCGACGGATCGCCACTCGACCAAGCGGTGATCGACGCCGGCGCCGTGCGCTTCCGCCCCATGCTGCTCACCGCGGCTGCGGTGGTGGTGGGTTCGGCGGTGATCTTGTTCGACCCGATTTTCCAGGGGCTGGCCATCGCGCTGATGGCCGGCGAGGTCGCGTCGCTCGCGTTATCGCGAATGACGGTTCCGGTTGTTTACTTCATGATGAAGCATAAGAGGAGGCAAGCATGACTCTGGATCGCTACCTGCGCATGATCGCAGGGGCCTTTGTGCTGATTTCGCTCGCGCTGGGCGCGTGGGTGAGTCCCAATTGGTATTACTTCACGGCCTTTGTCGGGCTGAACCTGTTCCAGTCGGCGTTCACTAACTGGTGCCCGATGATGGCCATCCTGAGGAAGTTGGGCGTGAGGAGTTGCGAGCACGAAGCGGCCCGTTAGCGGGCCGCCACAAGTTCTCGGTGCTCTTTGACCCAGGATGCGGCCGCGCGCGCCGCACCTTCGGACTCCCGGCCGATGAGCCTGATTCTTTCGGCTTGTTCACGAGTGGGGCTCACTGTGCACCCGCTCGTTTTCGCGTCCTTCGAGACCGTCTGTAACTGAACCTTGAGAGCCGCCAGCGCGGCATCCAGCGCCGCAATGACGGCTTGGGCCTTGGCGTCCCCGTAAGTCATCACGACGGGCGTCTGCACTTCGGCCACCGCGCTCAGGATGTTCAGCACCCTGTCTTTCGTGGCGGTGCCTGTCTTCAACTCGGCTACGGACCGGGCGCAGGCCTCGCTGACCGCCTGTGCGTAGGTGATGATCTCCCGCGCGCTGTCTTCCGTAATCTCGCCGTTGCCTTCCAGGCTGGCGGAGACGGCGATGGCCACGGCGGAAGCGCTCGATACGGCGCTGAGCGAGGCGATGAGCGATGAGGCGGGATCCGTTTTGCAGCCGGCCTGGGTAAGCACAAGGGCAAGAACAATCATCAATACACGGGTCTTCATGGGCATAATAGCGGCGAACCGCTCCTCCGCCCCGAGTATGGAGGCGCAGGGCGTGCGCGGGTTCACCGCCCTACCGGTAAGTGCTTGAAATCCCGCGAAAAATTCTTCAGCGTGGATTGTGACCGGAATTTCGCGAGCCCACGGCAGCGACCTCTCGCGGCCCGATTTCCATGCACAGCGCCGCGCCTGCCTGGCATGCCGCGATGGGGCGCCCGGTGAGCAACTCCGTCCACTTCCGCTCGCGCAATCCAACGGGCAGAGCCAGCACTGCGCCGCGCACTGTGCGGTAGCTCTCGTTGTATAGAGTGAAGACGGTTTCGCCCGCGGACGAGAACCGGTTCGCGAGGACGGCCTGATTCAGTGTCGGCACGAGCGGATCGGTATCGCACGATTGAAAAGTTGTGCTGTGTGCCCGCAGCACGGCGTGCGTCCCGCGGATGAACTCGCGCACCTCGGGCGGATACCAGCTTTCGGCGTGGCCCTTCAGCCAAAGCCCGTTGGCGTGGAAGAAGGATTTCTTCATGTCGGCCGCCGTGAGAGCGCGCGCGTCGATGCCCTCGCTCACCATGTCGAACAGCTTGAAATCGGGAAACGCAAAGCGGTAGAGGTTGATGGCGCCCGGCGAGTACTTTTCGACGGCGCGGTTCATCGAGTAGGAGAACGCTCCGTCGGCGTAAGGCACGTTCGTGTCCGGCGGCATCTCTTCGATGTAGATGACCGCGCCGGGATCCACTCCGTCGAGCGACGCTCTCACCTTCCGCATCAACTCCCGCTCGCCCAGACCAACAGTTGCGCCGGGCGCATGCGCGTGCGCCGGGTTATAACAAGCACGGCCCGGCTGCGCGAATCCGAACTCGTCAAGATAGAAGGCGCGGGCGCCGGTTTGAGCAGCCACCTTCGCGTACGTTTGTGCCATCCAGTCCTGCCACTGGGCAACACGCGGGCACATGAAGATCTCCGTGGGCGCGCCGGCCCAAGCCCAGGGCTCCCCGTTGCGTGCGCGTATCTGCCAATCGCGGGCGCGCGTACGGCCGATTGCCGACCGCACGTCGATCAAATACCCCTCCAGGTACAATCCCGTCGGCACACCGCGCCGGAGACCACTCGCGATACCGCTATGGAAATCGTCCAAGCCGCCCAGTTCATAGCGCGTGTACTCGCCGACGCGGCCGAACTTCTCCGAGTACGCCCAACTCGAAATATCCACCATGTCTATGCCGCCGAATTCACGTGCGCCCTCGTCGATGATTTTGTCGAACGTGTAGTGGTTCCGGCGTACGTCGAACAGCATGCCGGAGCCCCCCAGCGGATAGTCGCGACGGCAGTTGTACGCGGCTTCGAACCAAGCTTTGCGAGGGGAGACCGGCTTGTACCACTGGCGGACCCACCCGCGATAGGCCTCGAAGGCGGCGTGCCAGTCGCCTGTATGGAAACCGAGCACGGTAGGCGCGGCGTGGAACGTCTGGCCGGGCGTGAGGCGAACGTGCTGCGGTTCGGCCGAGCCGCGCACGCGGTAGGAGTAGGAAACGCTCATCGAAGCGCCCGCTCCGGTCTTCAACAAGCGGTAACGTTTCGGCGTCAAGTCCGGATCTTGCGACAGCAGGTAAAGCCCGGCACCGAGCCGCGGGTTGTAAACATCCATGAACTGCATGGGGAACGCGCTCGAGTAGTCTTCTTCAAGTTCGACGTCCTCGCGGCCGAACACCGCCGCCGCTCGGGGGAACAGGTACTGCGTCTCTGCCGCGCTGCCTAAGGCTACATGGCCTAACACTGGGAAGCGCAGCGGCGTTTCGAGGGTACTCGCTCCCGTGTTCGTCACTTCCAGCGAAAGCCCTAACTCCGGCGAGTCGTCAGTCGACAGGCGCACCTGGACGCGTAGCGGTGGCGCCGAATAGGACGCCGTCACCGCGCGGCCTTCCGCCTTCAGCCGGGAAAGCGTGAACTCCTTTCCCAATTCGAACAGTCGCGTTCCTTCATCGCCGAGCAGTGGTCCGGCAATCTTGTGATCCAGGCGGATGGGGCGAAGACCGTCGCGCGCATCGAACTGGCAACGGTAGTAGCGGTTTTCGAGCGTCACGATCCCGCCGCGCACATTAGCCACTGCTGGACCTTCGGGCGGCACAACATTCGTCACCCATGTGTTCAATTCGCGCGCCGGTCCCCAGGCCACATCCGCAAACAACGGCTTGCCCGTATTCAACGTGACGCCGAGCAAGGCCACCAGCACGTTCGCGGCCCGGTCTCGCAATCGGACGAAGCGGATCGCCGTTCCCGCACGCGCCGGCAGCAGAAACACCGCCACCGCACGGTCCGCGATCCGGTGCGCCCCGGCAGCCACGTCGTAGGGAAAGAACTGGTCCACCGTGCCGTCCTGGTATTCGATTTCGGCCAGGAACCGCTCGACGTCGCCTGCGCCGCGCTTCGGATCGAATTCGGTCCCCGCCACGCGCATGGCCACCAGCAGGTACACCTCGCTCGCTGCGGTGTCTACTGGAACGGACAGGACCTCCCTGCCCCGCAGACTGGTCGCCCAAGCCGCACCGGTCTCGAACGGCAAGCCGGCGAATTTCGTGTCCGGCTTCAGCCAGGGTTTCGATGCGATGCCCAATTCGCCCAGTGCCATACGGGCCGTTGTATTCGCCAGGGAGTGAAAACCTACCGGCTGGAACTGACTCGCCGGCCCTCGAAGAGCTTGCGCCACGGCGTGTGCATCCACTTGCGCCTGCCCGGCGGTGGGCCGCGCCACAAACCGGATGTAGTCCAGGTCCAATACAGCGCCTGCCGCGAGCGTCAGGGTCAGCTGATCACAACGCGGATTAACGAGCATCCCGGTTAGGTCCTTTTCGAAAACGTGCCACTGCCCGTCACTCGTGAGTTCGCCCGCGCGTACCGCATCCACCGGCATGCCTTTGGCGAAGGGGTTCTCCGGGTTCGCCGCCCCGGGAGTTACCGGTCCTACGCTGCCGGGCCGCAAGGTGAGAATTATGCCCGAACGCCCCAGCCCGGCGGCTTTGTAACGCATCTGAAGCCGCGGGTATTCGCCCAGCCAGATGGGTTCCGTCGTGTGGACCCAGCGCGTCTCGCTGCTCGCGGCCCGCAGGCTTGCTACGCCTCCCTTCACCTCCACGGGAGCGGTCCAGCCCGCTCCCCGATCGAACTCCTCGCTCCAGCCTGTGTCCAACCCGGGGCTACCGGCAAAAACGACTCGGAATACCAGAATCAAAACGAGAACCAGCCGCATCAGATTGTTTTTGACCTGCATGTGAAATTCTCCGCCGGAACGCTTGAGTTCCGAGGAGGGAATATGGACACTATCCTACTATGGACTCTGCTCTTGCCATCCACAGACTCCACTTCGCCTTTACGGTAACGTACCATTATCTGTTTCCCCAGTTGACCATGGGACTCGCGTTGCTCATCGTGATTTTGAAGACGCGCGCCCTCTCGACCGGGGACGACCACTTCAACCGCGCGGCGCGATTCTGGGCCAAGATCTTCGCCATCAACTTCGCCATGGGCGTGGTGACCGGGATCCCCATGGAGTTTCAGTTCGGGACCAACTGGTCCGCTTTCTCGAAGGCGGCCGGCGGCGTGATCGGGCACACGCTGGCTATTGAAGGTGTGTATTCGTTCTTCCTCGAATCGTCCTTCCTGGGCCTGTTCCTGTTCGGCGAAAAGCGCTTAAGCCCAAGGGCGCACTGGTGGACGGCCTTCATGGTGTGTCTGGGCTCCTGGCTTTCGGGCTACTTCATTGTGGCCACGGACGCCTGGATGCAACATCCGACCGGATATGCGCTGGGAGCCAACGGAGAGATCATCCTCACCAGTTTCTGGGCCTTGATCCTGAACCCATGGGTGCTCTGGCAGTACACGCACACCATGTCGGGATCGGTGGTCACGGCGAGCGTGGTAATGGCCTCGGTGGGAGCCTTCTACCTGCTGAATAAGCGGCACCAGCAATACGGCCGCACCTTCGTCCGCCTCGGTGTTATCGCCGGCTTCATTGCGGCCTTGCTGATGCTGTTCCCCACGGGCGACGGCCAAGGCAAAATGGTGGCAAACCACCAGAAGCCGACGCTGGCGGCCATGGAAGGGCTGTTCGAAACACAGCAAGGCGCGCCCATCACCATCGTGGGCCAACCGGACACCGAGAAACGGCGCATGGACAACCCGCTCACCATTCCGCGTGTGCTCAGCTTCATCACCTACCAACGCTGGGCCGCGGAAGTGAAAGGCCTGGACGCATTTTCCCGCGGTGAATGGCCGGACAACGTGCCGTTGCTGTTCTATTCGTTCCACATCATGATCGGACTGGGCACCATCTTCATCGCGCTCCTGAGCCTTGCCGCTTACAAGCTCTGGCGCGGGACACTGTACGAATCCAACGGCATGCTCTGGGCGCTAATGATGCTGCTCCCCTTCCCGTACATCGCGAACACGTTTGGGTGGATGACGGCCGAGATCGGACGCCAGCCCTGGGTGATCTACGGACTGATGCGCACTGAGAGCGGTGCCTCGCAGAACGTCTCGGCGGGCAATGGGTTGTTCACCCTGATCGGATTCATGGGCGTTTACACGGTGTTGAGTATTCTGTTCCTGTTCCTCGTGCATCGCGAAATCGACCACGGGCCGGAACCGGGCAAGACGCAGCCAGAGGGCGTGGAGAATCAATAACAGGAGGCCGCCGATGGAAACGGTATGGTTCTGTGTTGTAGCAGTCATGATCGCTTTGTACGTGGTGCTGGACGGCTTCGATCTAGGCGCCGGCATTGTGTACCTGTTCGTGGCGCGCACCGACGAGGAGCGCCGTAAGGTGCTGCGCTCGATCGGCCCGGTGTGGGACGGAAATGAAGTATGGCTGCTGGCCGGCGGCGGAACACTCTATTTCGCCTTCCCAGCGCTTTACGCGTCCAGTTTCAGCGGCTTCTACCTGCCGCTGATGATGGTTCTCTGGCTGCTGATCGCTCGCGGCGTGGCAGTGGAACTGCGCAACCACCTTTCCACAGCCACCTGGACGCCCATCTGGGACGCGGCCTTCGCGGTCTCGGGCATCCTCCTGGCTATTTTCTTCGGCGCGGCGCTTGGCAACGTGATCCGCGGCGTGCCACTCGATGAAAAAGGCATGTTCTTTCTCCCCTTGTGGACGCACTTCGGCGTCACCGGCGAAGTGGGCATCCTGGATTGGTACACCGTGCTGATCGGCGTGTTCGCGTTCGTCACGCTGATGGTGCACGGCTCGCTCTGGCTGGCCTACAAGAATGACGGCGACATCAACATCCGTGCCCTGCGCATCGCGCGCGGCGGCTGGCACGTCCTGGCGGCGTGCATGATCGCGGCCACGTACTTCACTTTCCGCGTGCAGCCACAGGTGCCGCTCAACTTCGTGACGCACCGGTGGGGCTACGTCTTCCCCGCGCTCGCCATCATCGGCCTCGTCGGGATGCGCCGCGGGTTGCACGGATGGCCGTCGGAAGGCCGCGCGTTCCTGGCCTCCTGCCTGTTCATCATCGGCATGTTGACCAGCGCGGTGTTCGGCCTGTACCCGAACGTCCTGCCGGCTAACACGGGCCCACAGTTTTCACTTACGGTGTACAACGCCTCCGCGCCCCCGTACGGATTGAAGGTGGGCCTGGCGTGGTTCATCCCCGGCATCCTCCTCGCGTGCGGATATACGATCTTCGTCTACCGTCACTTCGCGGGGAAGGTGAAACTGGAAGAGCACGGGTATTAGCCAGGCGAGGCCATCATGAATCGTAGAACCTTCCTGATGGGCGGTATCTCCGCTGCTGCCGCGGCGTCGCGCACGCCGCCGAACATTCTGTTCATCATGCCGGACCAGTGGCGCGGCTGCGACATGGGCGTGGCAGGCAATCGTGAGGTCCGCACGCCTAACCTGGACCGGCTGGCGCAGGAAAGCGTCTACTTTCGCAGCATGACCGCCAACACGCCGGTCTGCACACCCGCGCGCGGTATTTTGCTCACGGGCCGTTATGCGCACCGCGCGGGCACGCCCGTCAACGACATCCACCTTCCGGACGAGGCCACGACCATCGCCGAAATCCTCGGCCGCGCCGGTTACTACACGGGCTTCGTCGGCAAGTGGCACCTGGAGGGCGGCAAGCGTCTCCCCGGCTTCATCCCTCCGGGCCCGCGCCGACAGGGCTTCGAGTTCTGGGCCGCCAACGAGTGCTCGCACGACTATTTCAAGCAGCAGTACTTTCGTGACGATCCCACGCCCATCCCCATGAAGGGCTACGACGCCTTCACCTGGACGGACCTGGCGCTGGAGTTTCTCGATCGCGCCGGCGAGCGCCGCACGCCGTTCTGCCTTTATGTGCAGCACCCTTCGCCTCACAATCCGTATTGGCTGCCGCCTGGATATGAAGACATGTATGCGCCCGAGCGTCTCAGCATGCGCAAGAATTGGCGTCCGGGCTTGAAGTACGCAGGCGCCTCCAAAGACATCGCAGGTTACTACGCCGCCATCACTTGCCTGGATGCTGAAGTTGGCCGCCTGCTCAAGCGCTTGGACGAAGCGGGATTCCGCGACAACACCATCGTTCTCTTCACCTCCGACCACGGCGATCTGCTCGGTTCGCACGGCAGCATACACAAGCAGAAGCCGTGGGAGGAGTCCGTGATTGTGCCCGGCCTGCTGCGCTGGCCCGCAGGCCTTCGTCGCGCCTTCACCTCCGACGCCGTGTTTTCGCATGTCGACGTGGTGCCGACGCTGCTGGGCCTCTGTGGCGTGAAGTCACCCGTGGCGATGGATGGTTTCAACTATGCGCCGTACCTCCGCGGGGCGCGTGTGAAGACTCCCGAATACGCGCATCTTGCCATACACACGCGTACCGAGAACAACGAGTTCGGGCCATGGCGCGGCCTGCGCTCGCGCCGTTACAAGTATGCGCGGTTCCAGGATAAGCCCTGGGTACTTTACGATCTTGAAAGAGATCCCTACGAGATAGAGAACCTTGTAGACTCACCGGCAAGCGCGCGTCTGGTGGCGCAATTCGACCGTGAGATAGAAGCGCACATGCGTCGCACCGGTGACCGCTGGGATGAACTGCGGCACCGGCCTTACAGTTAACCGCTCAACACCCCACCCCGCGCCGGAATACTGGCTTCGTGATAGCATTCGATAACAGAACCCTGATATGTCTAGATTACCTAAGCTAGTCGTGCTTTCCGTCGCGGGACATCTTCTATTCAGCGGTATCATATCAGCCGCAATCGTGGGCGAAATCCCATTTCAAACCATGATTGTCAACGCCACCCAGATTGTCGCTGGCGTTGTTCGCGATGTCGCCAACACCGGGGAACAAGGCCGATTGACGATTCAGGTTCTCAAGACTTACAAGGGCACAGCCTCACCGATGGTTACTGCTACCGCGCCCTGTCGATTCTCCACCACCGAAATCCAGTCGCTCGCTTCCAAGACTGTGATTGCGATGGCCGACGCCAAAGGATCGCTACTTCGGCCTGCCAATCTGAGGGGGGTGTCCGACGCCTTCTTGCCGGTTTCTGATGAACTGGCACCCATTGACAACGTAGACGCGGCATTGTGTGTAGATTGGATGCGGGGCCTGTCCAATCGCGATCCTATGTTCCTCATGCGTGGACTCGGTATCGCCGCCGTGTACTGCGGTAAGACCGGCCGCGCGGAGCCGATTCGAGCGTATCTGCGCAAATCCCAGAAGCCCAATGATGCGTTCTTGGACATGCTAGTCGGCTTGGCCTATAGCGATCCGGGTGCCGTAATCGCGCTTGAACAACGTCTTGGGATGGAGACAGAGCAAATGGACAGGCTGGCGATGAACGTCATGTGGGCCTTGGGTGCCTACGCTAGCCCGGACCCAACCGGCACCCACGCCCTCATGCGCCTGGCGTTGAATGCTAAATCCAGGCAGTATCAAATCGAAGCCGCTGAAGTGCTTGCTAACATACACTCCGATGAAACATGGCCTCACCTGGTGGCGTTACTGGACTCACCCGTCCTGTGGGTGCGCCATCACGCCGTAAAAGGGTTGGAAGATACCGTCTATGCTGGCGAACGCTCAGGCGATCTGGCTTTCGGCGAGAGGCCGCTGGTCCATCTCGGCCAACCCATCAAACGGAATGTCCGCAAGCGGCCTCCGGTCCCAGACAACATCCGAGGATTGTTCAAAGATCCAGAACGCAACGACGCCACGCTGGTTGCGTTCTGGCGAGATTATGCAAGCAAGAACCAGTGAGTAGGAGTCCTGCTCGCACAACGCGTCAGGCAAGACCTCGCAACATCGCTTCGAAGTACATGGGTTTCAAAATGTGCACCTTCAGGACCCAGCCGGGCCAGTGCTCATGGCCAGGATTGATGAAAGGCAGCGTCGGCTTTGGTTTCTTGTCGTAGCCGAACTCGGCCATCAGCACCTTGCCGTACTCGGTGACGAACGGGCAGGCCGTGTAGCCGTCGTAGCTTTCCTTGGGTTCCTTGCCTTCCATGAGGGCGATCAGGTTGGCGGCGGCAACCGGGGCTTGCATACGGATCGCCGCTCCCGTCTTGCTGGTCGGGATTCCGGCAACGTCGCCCAGCACCACCACGTTCTTGTACTTTGTGTGCACCAGCGTGTGCTTCTCCGCCGGAACCCAATCCTCGGCCTTACTCGTGGAAGCGTTCCAAGCCAACGGCGATTGCCTCACGAAATCCGGTGCGCTCATGGGCGGCACGATGTGCAGGAAGTCGAAGTCGAGCGTCACGGTCTCGCCCGGCTCCGTCGAGGCGGCCGCGCGCTTCTCGAAGGTGACTTTCCTGCCGTCTACGTCGACGCTCTTCACCCGGTGATTGAACGTCACCGGGATGTTGCGCACGGCGTAGATCTCCTCCAAGCGCTTGCGGAACAACGGGACATCGAACAGATGATCGGTGGCGGAGTAGAACCGGAAATCGACCTTGTTCCGCGCACCGTTCTTTCGACAGTAGGCCTCGGCCATCATGTTGATCTTCTTCGGCGCACCGCCGCACTTCAGCTTGGTCCAAGTATCGGTGAAAATGGCGCGTCCGCCGGTTTCGGCCAGCCGCTGGATCGCCTGCCAGCAATTCTGCGAACCTTGGTAGTCGTAGATGCAGTGAACGTTGCCGCGCCCGAGCGACTCGCGCCGGATGCCTTCGACGGCATCGAAGTTCATCTGCAATCCGGGGCACAGGACCAGAAAATCGTAATCGACCGTGCCGTGGCGGCCGGTCCGCAGCCGGTTCGAGTCCGGCGCCAATTCCACCACGCTGTCCTGGATCCATTTGACGCCGCCGGGAATCAGCTTGGACTCGGGCCTGACCACAGATCTCGCGTCCATGATACCCGAAGCGATCAATGTGAATCCGGGCTGGTAGTAGTGCACCTCGCTCGGGTCTATCAATGTGATGTTCGGCTTGGCCAACGCGCGGCTCAGGCGCGCCGCCACGTTGAGGCCCGCCGCCCCGCCGCCGACAATCGCGACGTGTGCGTTGGCATCGCTGGACGGACCCCTAAGCCGCACAGCGCCATAAACAAGGCATGCGCCACCCACCACTCCTCCGGTCAGGAAGCCACGCCGGCTTAGTACCATTCTTCCCGTCTGGTCGTTCATGAAGCTCGCCAAACAACCAGTTTATCGTGCGGGCGCCGACCACCGCCGCGCCGCTCGTGGCACAATTTGACCATGAGAGCCGCGTGCCTGAAACTCGTGGCAGTACTCCTCCTGGCCCAGGCGGGTTGGGGCGCCGATTGGGGTGCCTCGTTCGCCGAACCGCCTCGGGTCTATGACATGGGCGTCTACTGGTGGTGGTTTGGCCCGGCAGTGACCAAGGCCGAAGTGACGCGGGAACTCGAAGTGATGCGCGATGCGCGCATATCGAGCGTTCTCATCTTTCCCATCTACCCCATCAGCGTGGACGACCCGTCGAAAGGGATCCGCAACCTGAAGTACCTGTCGCCGGAGTTCCTCGACGTCCTGGGCCACGCCGCGCGCGAGGCGCACCGAATGGGCATTACCGTGGATCTGCTGATGGGTACTGGATGGCCGTTCGGCGGGCCCTCCATCACTTTGGAGACCAGTGCCAAGAGACTGCGCGTCGAACTTGGCGCGGCCTCGGCGGGCCCCGGCGAACGCCTGGAAGCCGCCTGGATCGTGAAGGGCGACGGGAAGCAAGTTGACCTTGCGGGCGCCGCCGACGTGACAGCCCAGATCCGCTCCGGGACGCCTGTCCGTATACCCGAGGGACACGTATTGATGTCCTTTCTCATGACGCCCACGAAAATGCAGGTGAAGCGGCCTGCTCTTGGTGCTGAAGGCCTGGTGATGGATCATCTGGACCCGAACGCTCTGAAAACGTACCTGGCCGCAGTCGGCGAAAAGCTCGTTTCAGCCGCGCCCCGCGGCATGATCCGGACTCTGCATTCCGACAGCATGGAGGTTTTCGGCACGGAATGGACTCCTACGTTTCTCGATGAATTCCAGCGTCGCCGCGGCTACGACCTGCGCCCCTATCTACCCGCCCTCGCAGCCGATGCCGGTCCCATCACGGAGGACGTCCGCTTCGATTTCTGGCGTACCTTGAGCGAACTTGCCACCGACAACTACTTGCGTCCTCTCCAAGCCTGGTGTCATGCGCACGGCGTCGGATTGCAGGCGGAGAGTTATGGCTCGCCGCCGGTGGATATGTCCAGCTTCAGCGCCGTCGATTCGGTGATGGGTGAGAGTTACGACTGGAAGATGTTCGTGGCTTCCCGCTGGGCCTCGTCGGCCGCGCATCAGTATTCGAAGCGCTTCACTTCCGCCGAAGCCTATACGTGGCTGCGCTTCCCACGCTATGTTTCGACGTTGGAAGACATCAAACTCGGCAGCGACCTGCACTTCGCCTGCGGCGTGAACAAGATCGTCGCTCACGGCTACGCGTACTCGCCGCCCCAGGTGGGCGTGCCCGGATGGGGCTACTACGCCTCCATCATGATGAACGACAACAACACCTGGTGGCCCTATTTCCGCCATCTGTCGGATTACGTGCGGCGTACCAGTTACGCACTGACGCTCGGCAAGCCGGCCGTGGACGTCGGCATCCTCCTGCCGGAAGACGACGTGATGGCAGCGCAAGCGCCCGGCCGCGGCCTGAACCTCTACATGACCACGAAAGGCTGGCTGGGCCGCACGAAGGTCCCGGAGTTCAGCCTGCCCGCCGCCTTCTCCGCCGAGACGCCTCTGCTCAGGACGCTGATCGGGAGCGGCTTCACCTTCGACGGGTTCGACCGGAGCATCCTGCAGCCGTCGCTGCGGACGGACCGAGGGCGCCTGGAGGTGGGCGACGTGGCTTACCGCATCGCCATCTTGCCGAGCCTCAAAGGCGTCTCCATCGAGATTCTCGAACGCCTGCGCGATTTCTGCCGCGCCGGAGGGACGCTGATCGCCACGCGACGGCTGCCGGAAGCCGCTTACGGAGTTCAGGACCGTGCCGCCCATTACTCGCGCGTAGCCAGCCTGATCGCAGAGATATTCGGAACGGGACCCGCTGACCAGCCGCGGCGCCGCGCCTATGGCAAAGGACTGGCCATCTATGTGCCGGACGAAACCGAACAGTTCGCCGCCGCGCTGGCGACGCTCGATCCGGAAATCCGCTTCGACAAACCGGATGCCGATCTGGTCTACCTGCACCGCGCCGAAGGGGGACGTCACCTCTACTTCCTGGCGAATACCGCTTCCGCCGCGAAGCGCTTCAGCGCTGCTTTCCGCGATGCGCGCGGGACGGCGCAAACCTGGAACGCGATGGACGGCAGCAGGCACGGCGCGGCGGGCGGCAATGAGCTGACCATCGATCTCGGCCCACACGCGAGCACGCTCGTCTATTTCGATCCAGCCGCAAAGCTCCTGAGTTCCGCACCGATGCCGCGCGTCGCCGCCGATTTGCCAGTTACAGGTAAATGGACCTTGGAAACCGCCGGCCGCCGGTTTACACTGGATGCGTTGCGCTCCTGGACCGAACTCGACGGCTGCAGATACTTTTCAGGGCGCGGCGTGTACTCCGTGGTGGTCGAGGTGCCGGCCGGTTGGTTCGGCAAAGGCAAGAGCGTGTGGCTCGACCTCGGCCAGGTGCGCGAAGCGGCGGACGTCCGCGTGAACGGCCAGTCCGCCGGCGCGGCCTGGATGACGCCGTACAGAATCGACATTACCCGTTACGTGAAGCCGGGGACGAACCGCATTGAGGCCGGCGTGGCGAACCTGCTCATCAACCGCATCCTCGGCGAGCCCACGCCCGATTACAGGGGCCTGGAGCCGCTGCGCTTCCCCAAGCCCGGCGAGAAGGATCGCGTAAAGGAACCGCTGCCGTCCGGGCTGCTGGGCCCGGTGCGATTATTGAGTCTGGTCGAATAGAGGGGCATATGATCATCGGGCTTACCCGCGAAAGACGCGCCTCGGACTGCCGCGTGGCGCTGACGCCGCCGGTGGTGCGGCAACTGGTGGAGAGCGGCAACAGCGTTTGGGTGGAGAAGGACGCCGGACTCGGTGCGCGATTCTCCGACGACGACTACATTCGCGCCGGGGCGCAAATCGCTTATTCGCCGGCCGAAGTGGTCCGCCGCGCCCGGCTGCTGGTGAAAATCGCCGTGCCGACCATGGAGGAGTTGAACCTCTGCCCGGAAGGCGCGGCCATTTTGGCCTTCTACCACATGGCGGTGGCCGACCGCACGGTTTTCGAAAAGCTGCTCGACAGGAAGATCACGGCCGTGGGTCTCGAAATCGTGCAGGACGATCACGGCCGGCGTCCGGTACTGGCGGCGGTAAGCGAGATCGCCGGCCAGATGACGGTGCAGTTGGCCGCGCACATGCTGCGGTCAAGTTCGGGAGGCCGGGGCATCCTGCTTGGCGGCAGCCCGGCAGTGCCTCCGGCGCACCTCGTAATACTGGGCGCGGGCGTGGTGGGCTCGGCCGCGGCGCGTTCCGCCGTGGCGGCGGGCGCCCGCGTTTCGGTCCTGGACGTCGACACCGAGAAACTACGCCGCCTGCTCCAGCACACGCCCGGCATCGCCACCGCGTACGCCGATCCGGAAATGGTGGCGCGCGCCGTCATGGCGGCGGACGTGGTCATCGGCGCCGTGCTCGTCGCGGGCGCCAAGACGCCGCACGTAGTCACCAAGCGAATGGTGGACGCCATGCAACCCGGGGCCATCATTATCGACGTGGCCATCGACCAGGGTGGCTGCGTGGAAACCAGCCGTCCCACCACCATCACCGACCCGACGTACCTTTACAACCGCGTGCTGCATTACGCGGTGCCCAATCTCACCGCCGACATGGGACGCAGCACCAGTATCGCCATCGCGCAGGCCTTGCTTCCCTACCTGCAGTGCATCTCGCACCAGGGCATCGAAGGAGCGTTCCGCGTGTGCAAGGAACTGGCGCGCGGAGCTTACACGCACGCGGGCGCTTGCGTGCACTCGTCGCTGGCCGGCACTTGGCAAGTGCCGCACCGCGAACTCAGCGAACTGTTGGAAAAAGGATCGGACGAGCGCGCCTGAAGCCGCCGGAGGTTACTCTGCCATGCACTGGACTGAAAGCTACCGGGCCAAAATCAAGACCGCCGACGAGGCGCTCGCGGTAGTCAAGTCAAACGATCGCGTCTACATCCATCAGGGGTCAAACGAGCCGGAGGAGTTGGTTCGGGCGCTCACGGCGCGCGGAGGCGAGTTGCGCGACGTCGAGATCATTCACATGATGACCACGGGTAACGCCGATTACGCCAAGCCCGAGTTCGAAGGCCACTTCCGCCACAACGCCTTCTTCATCGGCGGCAACGTACGCCAGGCCGTGCAGCAGGGCCGCGCCGACCTGATCCCCATCTTCCTGTACGAAGTCGAAGACCTGTTCACCAGCGGAGCCATGCCCATCGACGTGGCCCTCATCCAGTGCACGCCGCCGGACGACTACGGCTTCATGAGCCTGGGCACGGGCATCGACGTCTCGCTCACCGCCGCCAAGTGCGCGCGCCACCTGATTGTCCAGGTGAACGACCAATCGCCGCGCACCCTGGGCGACGCGTTCCTGCACGTGAGCAAGGCAGACGCCATCGTCGAAGCCTCGCGCCCGCTGCCCGAATTCAAGAAGAGCGAGGTCACCGCCACCCATCGGGCCATCGCCCGCCACGTCGCCAACCTCATCCCCGACGAGGCGACGCTGCAAACGGGCGTCGGCGGCACTCCAGACGCCGTGCTCGAGCAACTGGTGGATCACAAGGACCTGGGCATCCATACGGAGATGTTCTCGGACGGTGTCATCGACCTCATCGAGAAAGGCGTCATCAACAACGAGAAGAAGACCATCCATCCGCACAAGGTGATCAGCGGATTCGTCCTGGGAACCAAGCGCCTGTTCGATTTCATACACAACAACCCGATTTTCGAATTCCACCCGAATGCGTACACGAACGATCCGTTCATCATCGCCCAGAACCGCCGCATGGTGGCCATCAACGCGGCCATCGAAGTAGACCTGACCGGCCAGGTGTGCGCGGATTCGGTGGGACCGGTTCCCTACTCCGGCATTGGCGGCCAGGTGGATTTTATCCGCGGCGCGGCGCGGAGCAAGGGCGGCGTCCCCATCATTACGCTGCCCGCCACCGCGAAGAACGACACCATCAGCCGCATTACGCCGACGCTCAAGATCGGAGCCGGCGTGGTGACCTCGCGCGGCGACGTCCACTACGTGGTGACTGAATTCGGGGTCGCCTACCTGCACGGCAAGAATCTGCGCCAGAGAGCCGAGGCGCTCATCCAGATCGCGCATCCCAAGTTCCGGGAAGAACTACTGGCCGCCGCGCGGGAACTGGGGTATCTGGGGAAGAAGTGAGACCGCGCATCACGGCTCTCGCGCTGTTCCTCCTCACCCTGCTGGCTTACTCGAATTCCTTTCAGGCCGGGTTCGTTCTCGACAACAAGCCGCTCATTCTCAGCGACCCGCGGGTCCATGCGGCCACGACGGAGAACCTCCAACGGATTCTGGACCGCAGTTATTGGTGGCCCATCGGCGAGGCGGGCATCTATCGCCCGTTCACCAAGCTGACGTACCTGTTCAACTACGCCGTGCTGGGGAACCAGGATCGGCCCGCCGGTTATCACGTTGTGAACTTCCTGCTGCATTTCGGCAATGTGCTGCTGGTATATCTGCTCGGGCTGCGGTTGACGCGAGATTGGAGTCTGGCCGTGGCGCTGGCCGGCTTGTGGGCGGTCCATCCAGCGCTCACCGAATCGGTGACCAACATCGTGGGGCGCGCGGACCTGCTGGCCGCAGCGGCAGTTGTGGGCGGGCTGCTTCTGTACCTGAAGGTGGCTGAAGCCCGGAGCGCCCGCCGGCTGGCGTGGCTGGCAGGGTTGGCCGCCACAGCGCTGGTGGGCATGTTCTCGAAGGAAAGCGCCGCGGTGCTGTTGGGGATTGTCGTGCTCCACGAACTGACCTGGTGGAAGGAACGGCGCAACGCATGGGCACTTCTGTTGGGCTGTGCCGCCATTGCGCTGCCGTTTCTGGCGATGTGGGCGCAGCGTTCGGCAGTGCTGGCAGCGGCTGGACATTACGAGTTCCCGTTCACGGATAACCCCATCGCCGGCGCGGATTTCCCCACTGGGCGGCTCACGGCCGTCGGCGTTATGGCCAGAAGCCTCGGGTTGATTGCGTGGCCCGCACGGCTTTCGAGCGACTATTCTTACCGGCAGATCCCGTTGGCCACCGGCAAGCTTGAAGACTGGATCGCATGGCTCGCCGTCGCCGCGACTGCAGCGGCAGTAGCGGTACTTTTCCGCCGCAACAGGACCGCTTTCTTCTTCGCATGTTTCGCCTTCTTCACATACCTGCCGGCGAGCAATCTGCTGTTCCCCGCCGGCACGATCATGGCGGAGCGGTTCCTGTACCTGCCGTCGATCGGAGTGATGGGCTGCGTTGTCTTGGCGGGCCATGCGGTTGCCCGGCGCCATAGTGCGCTACGTTGGGCAGCAGTAGCGGTGGGCGTAGCAGCCGTGTGCCTCGCGGCACGCACGTGGGTGCGCAACCTGGACTGGAGAGACGAACTCAGTATTGCGAGATCGGCCGCCAGCGCTTCGCCCAACAGTTACAAGTCCCACAAGGCCCTCGCCCTGGCTCTGTACGAGGCCGATGCAGTTCATTCTCAACTCGACGCCGCCATCGCGGAGATCGAACGGAGCGTGGCGATCCTTGATCCCCTTCCGGATGAAGTGAACAACGCCGACACCTACATGGTCGCCGGTGGCTTCCTTGTGCAAAAGGGCGACCGGCTGAGGCACGGAACCTCACCCGCCGCGGCGGAAGCAAGCTATCGCCGGGCACTCGCGGTATTGAAGCGCGGCGATCAAATCGTGCGAACCACCAATCGTTTGGAAGAGGAACGGGCGCACGGCAATCCCGCCTTGATGGGCCCGCCGACGCGCTTCGCCCCGCTGTACCGTCTCCTCGCAGCCGCTTACCTGCGTTTGAACGAGAATGAGCAGTCGCTTACAAATGCGCTATACGCGCGCGAACTGGCGTCTACCGATGCGGAATCGTACAAACAGTTAGCCTTCTCCTATTGGAGCGTCCACGATTCCGAACGGGCCGCGATCACACTCATGGAGGGAACCATGCTAACGTCGGACTCGTCGCTCAAGGACGCGGTGATCGACCTATATCGTAGCGGGCTCGACGACGAGGGCTGCGCGGTGGTGAATCGCAACGGTGTGCTGTCGCTCAACCCGATCTGTCCCATGGTGCGCCGGCATCTGTGCGCAGCCGCCGCCAACGCCATCCAACGACACATTCAAACCGGCCACCCGGACTTGGCCGAGAATCTGAAGCTGACGGCCACCGGCCAGTTCGGCTGCGACGCGTCTTCGATTTCTGGACAACGTAAGTAACAGCAGAGTTCTCACTAATTTTTCATAGATGTTGAAACTGCGGGAAGATTTACTCGTGGCCGAAGTCCGGCATAACCACAGGAGGGGATGGGAGCGAGGGCAATTCCGGCGGTTCCGGCAGAAAGACCAGATGACGGTGCGGAATGATCACACCAATCGGAGGCATCATTTGTTGTAGCGTCTCCCGGGCGCCTCGAAATCTCCAAACACCGCCGACCCTGTGAAACGTCGCCACGTAAATTAGCCGATCTACCCCGGCAATGAATGCGAATTCCACAAGCGCCTTGTCTCCTGATCGGTTATAAAACGGAAGATCTACGTAATCGATCCGCCCGAACGCCACCGCCTGCGCGGCACGCCTAGCTAACCGTTCCAGATCGTCGTCGACCAAAGGTTCCGGATTCGAATCGATGTATTGAATGGCCCGCTTTACTAATTTGGCTCGCGCCGGATTGCGCTCTCTGACCTCCTCCAATATCTGGCGGCTGCGCGGCGATGCGATCAACTTCAGACTCTGAATGGCCCCGGCATCCACCCAGCGGTCGTTGTACTCATTCAGCGCGGCGCGACGAAGGAATGCCCATTCGTTTTGCGTATTCGGTTCCATCAAGGCGCACGCCACGCTGGACGCCCATCGATTGTCATTGTCCTCGGTGAGCGGCGGTGCGATGCTCAGGGCTAACCGAAGATCCTCCGGTTCGCCGATCAGCGCCAACAAATAGCGCGCGGCATCTCCGTTTTCCCGATCGGTCAGCCATGCACGCAAGGCCGGACGCAATCGGGCTTCATGATAAAGAATCGACTTCAAATATCGCGCCTGTGGGTGCCTGTTGCTGCTGCGATCGGCGCGCAGCGCATCTCCGGCGGACTTGCCTACAGACAGGTTCTGCTCCAACCTCGGCTCTGTAAGCCGAAACTTCACTTCGATTGGCACAACACTGGCCCCATTCAGCCGGTATCTTGCGGTTACTTCACCGATGACGTCACACGTTCGGCACTCTGGCTGGATCTTCCGGACCCAGCTTCTTACGATCTGCTCACCAAGGTTCAGATTCGAACATGACACTTGGGCGATTACACCCTCCGGCAACTGGTTCTTGATTGCCGCCTCCAGACCGGAAAAGTCCAGGCGGTGCGGGCCATCCCGATCGAACCACCAGTAGCCTTCCCAACAGCCGCCACCGTTTCCGCCGTCTCGGTCCATGGACACCAGCACGCGCTCCCCACCGGACTGGACAATGCTCGACGGTTTAAGGGAAACCGGCACACGGGAAGCCTGAAGGTGGAAGATTTCCTGGAGACTATCTGGGCCCACTTCCACCAAGATGGACTTCCACTTCGGTGCGGCAGGAGCGCCTTGCCCCCGCTCGCCAAGATAATAGAGGACGTCGAAGACACGGAATCCCGCCAGGACTCCCACAGGTTTAACCTCTGTACGAACGGCATACTTCTTCGCTGATTCAGCCTTGCCGGCGGGTGTGCACACAACGCACAAGTCGTTCACCTCGTCTCGAAGAAACGGATTGTCGGTGTAATAGCTCAGAGCGTGCGGCGAAGGAACGTCGCTCCAGCTTCCTTTCCAACTGTAAACATCGCGTCGCCACTGGGCACGCTCCGCCATTGCGCCTCCTACGGTTAGGAGAGCTAGAGTCGCCGCTGCGATGCCGGTGATCGCTCGCACAATCCGATCCGTTCATCGACCATTCTAGAACAATCGGCCACGCTACTGATATGCTGTGAATCGAAGATTCGACCCTATTATGTGGCGTTCTACACTGTTCCTACTACCTCTCCTGCTGAGCGCTGGGAAACTGGAAATCGAGATTCGCCAGTCCGAGGTGTGGCTAGTTACAGACGGTCAGGCGAAGCAACTTACCCACGATGGAAGAACGAAGGGCTCTGCCGCGCTATCGCCGTCCCGCAACCGCATAGCGTATGTGGAGGTGTGTCCGGAGGCAGAGCACTGCACCCCATCCGTGGTGATCCTTGATCTGGACGGCCACCGCGTCCAGTCGTTCCAGCCGAAACATAGGGGCGAGCATCCTTGCGGCAGCATTATTTCTTCAGCTTGGACAGGAGAAACTGCCGTCGTGGCGGTGTGCCACATCAACCCGTCTTTGAACGAATACGTGGAAATAGACATCTCAACCGGAAAGGTCATTCGTGACCTGCTGGGCTACGATTTCACGCCGTCGCCCGACGGCAAACTGGTGGCGCATGTCGGATGGATCATCCATTTCGCGCCGCCCTATGCACAAAGCGAATACCTGCAGGTCGAGCACACCATCGTTTATCCGCTAACCCAGGGGATGAGCCCGGTTGAGCAAATCGGCCTGACGCCACCACCGAAGGTCGTCCAGATGAATGGGCCGACCTACGTGGGCATTCATGACTTCCAGGAAGGACTCCACTGGTCGCCCGACTCACGGCGCATCGCTTTTATCGACTGCACCTACGACTGGACGCCCAACCACCCCGCCACGCTCGTCGCCAGCGACGGAAAAGAATCCGGCCGGCGCTGTTCACTGGTGGTGGTTGACAGATCCGGAAAGGCGGCACTGTTCCCGCTGCCGGAGATCCCGCCGGCTGAAATGATGAAAGCCAGCGTGTCGTGGATCGACAAGCACCGGCTTTCATTCGAAGCCCAGGGCTTCTTACGGACCTACTCGATTCCCTAAGCCCGCCAACACCTTGAAGGCGGAGCCCGGCGGCCGGCACGCTTTATTCGAACACCTTCTCGACGTCGATGATACGGACGTTCTCGGGCTTCAGGCCGATCTTCCACGCCGAGACCGCTTTGTCCTCTTCGAGCAACTCCGTTGGTTTCGGCGAGTTGTAAGTCATTGGCGATGGCGCCTCCTGCAGGATCCTGTCCTTGAGCGAGACGCAGTTCTTGGCTACCGCCGCGATGGTGAAGTTGCCGCCTCCCAGGTGTTTCCTGATGGCGCGATTAACATCCTCGCGCGTCAGCTTCTGCAGCCCCGCCTCGAGGTAAGAGACGTACTCCGGGATCCGGTAGAAGCGGCTGTCGATGGCGTAGCCCAGTTCGGCGCTCTTGGTTTTCGTGAGGAGCTTGGCGTACTTCATCACGAAATTGCGTGTGCGCTCGAAACTCTCCTGATCCATCCCCTCGCGCACCAGCTTGTCGAATTCGTAAAGCGCCAACCGCAGCGCGAAGTGCGCCGTAGCCGGGTCCACAGGGCGGATCCAGATTTGAAAGATCTGCTGGGACCGCGCCAGGTTCGGGTCGGGTTCGAACTGGAACATGCCTCGCGGGAAGTACTCGATGTAAGCGTAGTCGCCGTAGTTGAGGCCGCGCACCTGGCGCATCCGTTCGTAAAGCCGCCCGCCGCTCATGCGGTGCTGGCCGAGGTAGGATTGCGCCACCAGCAGCGCCGGATAGTCCGGGTGGCCGCGCTTCACATCGATCGGAAAGCCCAGCGAATAGGCCACAGCCCGCGTGTCCTTCTCGACCATCACCATGCGCGGGGCCTCGTTGCGCTCGGGCGCGGGCAGTTCCAGAGCCGGGGGCGCGGTGTTCGGGAGCTTGGCGAAATCCGCCTGCATGCGGACCAGGAAGTTGCGCGGATACCCGCCGGCGACGCCGAGGACCAGGTTCTTCTGCGTGAACCGGGTAAAGTAGAAGCGCTTCAAGTCCTCGACGGTCATGCTCTTGAGCGCCGCCACGGTGCCCGCGTTGTTGTGGCCGTATGGGTGACCGGCGTAGATTTCGTTATACAGGACCTCTTTACCCAGTTCTTCGTCGTTGTTGCCTCGCAGGCTCACGCGCAGGTAGTTGACCGCGTCGTCGCGCAATCGCTCGAAATCGTTCTGCCTCCAGCCGGGATCGAGCAGCATATCTCGGAAGATCTTGTAGAACGCCTCCAGGTTATCGACGTGCGTGGTGGCACTGAACACCACCATCTGCTTGTCCACCTGCGCACCCACGGAGACGGCCATGGGAAACATGGCGTCCAGGATCTGCTGGTAGGTCATGGTGCGCGTCCCGCCGCGCGCCAGCATAGCGGCGGTCAGCGAGGCGGCGCCGGGCTTATCGGCTGGGTCGGAGGCCGAACCGGTCAGAAACACCACCCGGATGGTCACCAGCGGCGATGCGCCGGGCAGCGCGATGGTCGAAATGCCGGAGGCGGCGTGGAGTGTTGTGATCATGACGATGGCGGCGAACAACAGACGGAGTTTCACTTGGCGCCTCCCGAAGTCAGCGTGACAATGGTGCGGCCCTGGTCCACCAGGTACTTGCGCGCGGCGTTGCGGATGTCGTCCGGCGTGACTCGCGCGTACAGATCGTAAAGACGATTGATGGTTTCCGGGGTTCGCCGCAAAGAACAGTAGCGCGCCGCCACGGCCGCGACGGCCTCGCTCGAATTGAGCGACAGCGCAAACCGGTAGCGCAGATGGCGCTTCACGGCTTCCAACTTCTCCGCCGCTACTTTGTTTTCGCGAAACGCGTTGACCGTGGCGAGGATTTCATCCCGGACGGCATCCATCTCGGCGGGGTTCTTCAGTCGCGCTTCGATGCGGAACAGGTAGGGATCGACGTGATCCGGATTCCCCGCCCCGAACGCGTCCACCTTCTGCTCCTTGATGACCAGCTTCTGGTAAAGATCCGAGGTCTCCGAGAAGGCGATGTAAGCCAGCAGGTCCAGGGCGGCGCTGTCGATCTCCGTGTCGGTATAGGCCGGAGCGCGGTACGCGATGTTAATCCAGGGCATCGTCCGCGTGGGCCAGTTGACGTGATTCGCGCGCGGCCCGCCGGCCGGAGGCGGCTCTGTTGGTATCACCGGCCGGTAGTCGCCGCGCTGCCACTTGCCCCAGTATTTTTCCACCGTGGCGCGCGAACGTTCCTTCGTAATGTCGCCCGCCACCACGATGACGGTGTATTCGGGCCGGTAGAACCGCTGATAGAAAAGCCGGCTGTAGGCGTACTGGTTGGGCATGTCCTCGATGTCCTTGAGGAAACCCATGGTGGTGTGCTTGTAAGTGTGCTTGTCGAAGGCCGTGTCGCGCAGCACCTCGTTGAGCTTCACGGGCGGCGAGGCGCTGTTCTTGTTGTATTCGCCGAGCACCGCCAGCGTTTCGGTGCGGAAGGCAGCCTCGGTGTAGTCGAGATTCTGGAAGCGGTCTGCCTCCATCATGACGATGGTGTCGAAGTCGTCCTTGCTGAAGGTGGTGTGGTAGACGGTGAGGTCGTCGCTCGTGTAAGCATTCGAGGCGGCCCCGGCCTGTTTCAGAACATCTTCGTAACGCGCCGGTGGAAACTGCTTCGTACCGCGGAACATCATGTGCTCGAACAGGTGCGCGAAGCCGCTCTTTCCAGGTTCGACTTCGTTGCGCGAACCGGCCTGGACCACGATGTACAGTGCCACTACGTTTGGATACTCGGTGGGAATGGTCACCAGACGCAAGCCGTTGGGAAAGTCATGAAGATCGTAATCAAATGGGAACGCCTTGGCCGCGCGGGGCGGCGGCGCCCCGTTGACCATGAGGGCACAAGCCAGCAGAAGCAGGAGGCAAGCCATACAGAAACATCTTAGCGGGAACGGCGCCGGACAGGCGCACCTGGGCATGGACAGGAATGAAGTCTACTCCGGCTTCGGCTTCGGGATCCTGAAGTTCAACCGGACGGGCTTCGCGGGCGGCGGCACTTTCATGACCTTGCAGACCAGTTGGGCGGATTCGGCCGTCGTTACCCCTCGGGTAGTGTGTCTCGCCTCGTCCATGACGGCGCGGACCATTACCGGCGAGGAGGGCGCGATGAACTCGAACACCCGGATCGTCTCCGGCCCGGAACGGAAAAGGACCAACAGTTCCTCGTCTTCCTTACAGGCCCGCTGCATCGCCTGGATCTCTCCCAGCATCACGGCGCCCGCGCTCTCGGCTTGTACCGGACCGGAAGGTTTGGGCGTAACCTGGTCGACCAGCGCCTGCTGGGCCAACTGCTTCGCGATATCACCGAGTGCCATCTGCTTGATGGTAGCAAGACAACACCAGCCCGGTGCGACTCTCACGTTGTTAGAATGGCCTTGGTGCCCACCCTGAGCTTCCGCGAGGCGCGGCGATGCGTGATCGAACACGTGTTGAGTGCGCGACGCACTCCGGCCGTTGAGACCGTACCGCTCGAAGACGCCGCCGGGCGGGTGCTGGCTTCGCGGGTCGCCGCCGACCGCGACTATCCTCCCTTAGCGCGCTCCATGCGAGATGGCTTCGCCGTGCGAGCCGCCGATCTTCCGGGCACGCTCGACATCATCGGCGAGGTGAAGGCCGGAACGATCTTCACAGGTTTCGTCGGCGCGGGCCAAGCTGTCGAAATCATGACTGGCGCACCGGTTCCCCAAGGTGCCGACACCGTCGTGATGGTCGAGTACACCCAGCGCGAGGGCGGGCGCGTTCGCATAGGGGAACCGTCCCCGGCCGGCCAGTTCATCAATCCCCGCGCCAACGAGGCCCGCCAGGGCGGAACCCTGATCGAGGCCGGTACACGCCTGGGCTACGCCGAGGTCGCCATGGCGGCCGCCGCGGGCCGTGCGCAATTGGATGTCTACGCCCGGCCGGGCGTCGCCATTCTCCCGACCGGCGACGAGATCGTTCCCGTCGATGCCGCGCCTCTCTCCTACCAGGTGCGGAATTCGAACGCCTACTCGCTTGCCGTTCAGGTACGCCGTGCAGGCGGCGAACCGGAGATCCTGCCGGTGGTGCGCGACACGCACGAAGTCACTCGCGAGGCGCTCGCACCCGGCCTGCAAGCTGACCTGTTGCTGGTGAGCGGCGGCGTTTCAGCGGGCAAGTACGACGTGTTGGAGCCGGTGCTGGCCACTCTCGACGCCGAGTTTTACTTCGACTCGGTTTTGATCCAGCCGGGGCGTCCGCTGGTTTTTGGCCGCGCGCGGGGGACGTTCTTTTTCGGACTTCCAGGCAACCCGACTTCGACCATGGCGACGTTCGAGTTGTTCGCGCGCGCAGCCGTCGAACTGCTGGGTGGGCAGCGGGAAGCGCCGCTCGCCTTCACCCTTGCCCCTCTGGCTGCCGCGTTCCGGCACAAACCGGGCCTCACGCGATTCCTTCCGGCGCGTCTCGGCGAAGATGGGCGCCTGACGCCGCTGGGCTGGAAAGGTTCGAGCGACGTACCTGCCATGGTGCGCGCCAACGCCTTCCTGGTGGCCGATGCCGCGCGTGAGATTTGGCAGGAGGGGGAGCTGATCGAGGTGCTGCTTAAATGAAAAAGACTTTGCCGCACTACGGCCAGGAGGGAGAAGTGCGGATGGTGGACGTCGGCGGGAAACCGGATACGACGCGCACGGCGCGGGCGCGGGCGTTCGTCACCATGCGCCCTTCCGTGCTGCGCCAGCTTGCCGGAAATCCCAAGGGCAATCCACTCGAAATTGCGCGCATCGCCGGCATCTCCGCCGCCAAACGCACCTCGGACTTGATCCCGCTCTGCCACCCGCTGCTTTTGTCGCACATCGACGTTGAGGCTGCCGTGCGCGCGCGCGGCATCGAAATCACCACCAGCGTGAGTTCCACCGGCCCCACTGGCGTCGAGATGGAGGCAATCACCGCCGCCGCCGTCGCCGCGCTCACCGTGTACGACATGACTAAGGCGCTCGACAAAGGCATCGAAATCCGTGAGATCGTCTTGCTCGAAAAGACCGGCGGCAAGAGCGGCAGCTACCGCCGCGCGACGTCGGGGAGGAAGAAATGATCCGTGCCGCGGTGCTTACCATCAGCGATTCCTCTTTTGCCGGGCAGCGCGCCGACGCAAGCGGCCCGGCAGTGAAGAGCCGGCTCGAACAACTGGGCTGGGACGTGGCCATCACGGAGACCCTGCCCGACGAACAGGACCAGATTTCCGCACGGCTGCGGACACTGGCTGCGTTCGGCGAAATCCAGGTTGTTATCACCACTGGCGGCACCGGCATCGCCGCGCGCGATGTGACGCCTGAGGCCACGCGCGAGGTGCTGGACCGGGAAATTCCCGGCCTGGCTGAACGCATGCGCGCCGAAGGCTGCCGGAAGACACCGATGGCCGCGCTCAGCCGCGCGGTGGCTGGGATCGCCGGAAAGTCGCTTATCATCAACCTGCCGGGGTCCCCCCGCGCTGCCGTCGAATCATTAGATGCTATCGTGGAATTAGTTCCCCACATGTTGGAACTCCTGGCGGGGAGGACCAGCCACGGCTAAGGCGGGAAACGCCGGACCGGGCCACGGCGTCCACTTTATTGACAGCCATGAAGCCATTCTTATGGATATTGTTCGCCGGCACGATGCTGCTGGCGCAGGAAACTCAGCCCACTACTCCGTTCAAAACCACCGTGAACGTCGTGGTGGCGCCCACCGTCGTCACCGACAGCAGCGGTAACTTCATCAACGGCTTGCAGCCGCAGGAGTTCCGGCTTTACGACAACGAATCGCTCCAGAACATCAAAGTTGAGGTGAGCTACATCCCCATCTCATTGGTGGTGGCGATTCAGGCGAACGCCGGGGCCGAGCCGGTGCTGGACAAGATCAAAACCATCGGACCGCTCATTGAAGGATTGATCGCCGGCGAACAGGGCGAGGTGGCTGTGCTCGCCTTCGACCATCGCCTCCGCGTGATGCAGGACTTCACCAACGACGGCAAGAAAGTCACCGACGCGATCAAGAAGATCAACGCCGGCAGCACAACCAGCCGCGTAGTGGATGCCGTCGGAGAGAGCGTGCGAATGTTGCGGCGCCGTCCGGCGGACCGGCGGCGCGTGATCCTGCTCATCGCCGAGACGCGCGATGGGGGTAGCGAGGGGCATGTGCGCGAGGTGATGACCGAGGCGCAGATCAACAACATACAGGCCTACACCGTGAACATCAACCGCATGGTGACCACCTTGCTGGGCAAGCCGCAGCCGCCGCGGCCCGACGCAATCCCGACCGCTGCCCGAACGCTGCCGCCGGGAGCTGCGGTTACTCCGACCACCGTGGCGGCTTTCGGCGGAGCCGGCATGTACGGCAACTACATCCCGATGTTCGTGGAGATCTTCAAACAGGTGAAGGGCATCTTTGTGGCCAATCCGGCGGAAGTCCTCACCAGCTACACGGGAGGTAGGGAGTACTCCTTCAGCTCAAAACGGGGACTGGAGGATGCCCTGGCAAAGATCGGCGGCGAGCTGCACGCCCAGTACATCATCAGTTACAGTCCAAACAACAAGTTGGAAGGCGGCTTCCACAACATCCGCGTCGTGGTCACGAGCAACCCGAAGGCCAGGGTGAGGACGCGGCCGGGTTACTGGATGGCCGCCGTCCCCGATTAAGAGCTTCAGCCGGCCCGGACGCTAGCTTCGCCTGCCCGCGCGGCGCCATACCCCCAGCCCGAGCATCAATCCGCCGCTCACCATCAGCAACCACGAGCCTGGTTCCGGCACGCCGGAACCCACGGTGTCCGGCACAGCGATGTAGTAGCTGGCGTTGTTATATGTGTCGTGACCTGCCAAGCCCTGGTTGTAAGCGTAATTCCAAATACCCGTACCACCGCCAGCCACGCCGTCTTTGGCATAGAAATCGCCCCACATCGGCGCACGGAGCGAGTCGAAACTGATCATGCCAACGCCACCTGGCATAGCGTCGAATTTGACGCCAGTGATGGAAGCTCCAGCGGGGAAACCTGGCTGTCCCGGATTGCCACCAAACGTCCCGAAAAACAGTTGCGGTATGTCGACCAAGTCGTAGGCCGCGTTGTAAACGCATTGGCTGCCAGCTGTGCAGTTGTCGCTCAGATCGAACACTACGTGGCTCAAGGCCTTTCCCGACAGACCGCCGAACGTGTATTCGTAATGGTACACACCTGCTTCCAGAACAATATTCCAACTGATAGAGAAGTTATCCCAGAGTCCGTTGCCCACCATGCCGGCTGACGGGGCCGAGCGGGTACCGGTCCACTCAGACTCGCTCACCGTGCTTCCGTACACCGATAAAGGGGTCGCGGCACACGTTGACACAAGTAAGAGCGATAGGGCCGCCGCCATCAAGTAGTTCTTGGGCATAGTCAAACGCTTTCTCCTCCTCCTCAAATCTAAGCAGCGGTCCTGTACCGAGCCATGGCTTGCTGGTACTGGAACTAGCTCAATAAGTCCTAGGAATGCGGCCGCAAAAGCGTTCTAGTACTATGTGCTGTACGGTGGGCGCGGTCCCGTCGCGGGGCGAATCCATCGCGGAAACGAAGGTTCGCCACCAGGTTGCGTACCAGCTTCTCGATGTTGTCTCGCGCCGCGCGGTGGGAAGCCAATGGCTCGCCCGCGGGATCGGCCACTTGCCACTCCAGCAGGGTGCCCGCGCCGGCGAAGGCCATGGACCGGCCGGTCATGTTTACGACTAGATCGAAAGCCGACAAGTCATAGCCCGAAACGAGGCGCGGCGTGCGTTTCCTGATGGGGATGTTCTTCTCAGCCATGGCGCGGCGGGTGAGGCTGGAAATCCCCCGGGATGGGAGAATGCCGGCGCTGTGGGCAACCAGGATGTCCCCGCCGAAGGAGCGGGCAAAAGCCTCCGCCATAGGGCTGCGGCAGGAGTTTCCCAGGCACACGAAGAGGACGCGGCGACGGCCTCTCCGGCGCCGCCAGACTTCGAGCCAGCGCAAGATTCCCAAGGGAATAAGTGAGTTCGCGCGCCTGGAATTCTCCCGCCGGATCGCGGCTAGGATTCGGTGCGGAAGTGCAGCGCGGCGCAGCTTACCATGCTTTCCCCGTCGATATTCCACTGCTGGTAAGCGGCCACGGCGGCCCGCACCCGCGGCACGGCTTTCAGGAAGAGGTAAAGAGAACTCGCTCCGCACCACTTCAGGTCATCGCGCGACTCCGTGAGCTGACGCCAGAACCCGGCGGCGTCGCCCGCGCAGATGCGGTCCAGGCAGGCATGGTCCAGGGCTTCTACCCGCCTCGCTGGCTCTTCCGCCGCCTGGACGGCGAATTCGTCGCCGTAGCGGCGCCCCACGTGCGCCAAGTCGATGCCCAGCACCCAGAACAGGTGTTCCGCCTCGCGCTCGGCCAATCCGGCCAGCGCCTCGAACACTCGTTGCACGCCGGGGGCATCCTCGGGCACTCCGTCCTTGCCCCGTCCGCAGGAGAAGGGGCCCACCAGGATGGGAAGGATGCGGACGCCGGCTCCGAACAAATGCTGGAGGAAGAGAACCTGGAACTCGATGGAATGCTCCGTGCTGTGGCAATAGTCTTCCAGTTCCGCGCCTGAGCCGCAATCCGCAGCCAGACGCTCGACCAATCCGGCTTCGGTGGCCGCAGTTCCCAAGGGCGTAACGAAAGGCTTCCGCGTAAGCCCTAGCCTGTCGGGCTCGCCCACATGGGAGGTGCCCAGGATGACGAAGATTCTATCTCGATATTCCGGCGAAACCGCGCCGTAAGCCGCGCGGTAACAATCCGAGGCACCGTCAAAGCTCGCATGCGGTGCCGCAATGCCAGCGAGTGGCCGCGCTGGCCCGCCGTGTGAGGCACTACCATCGAGATAGCCGTCCAGCATCCGGCGGAGTTCGCCCGCGTCTTCCGGATAGGACTCGCCCGCATGGGCCGGTTCACGTACGCCCGCCTCGGCAAACTCCTGGCGGCACCTGCGGCGCGCCTCCTCGTAAGTCTCGTCTTCCAGAAACGCCGCGTCGGCAAGGGCCCGCGCCAGGCTGTCCCCGGCCTCGCCCGCCCGGACGTCGCCGGTCAGACGCACCAGGAACTGGTGCAGGTCCAGGTCGCTCGATTGGGCGTCGAACAGCCGCAGGCACTCGACCAGGAACGGTGGAATGATGAGCGTGGCCGTCGAGTATCGGTACGGATCGCGGATCAGCAGACCCGGCCGATCCGGAACCGGCGACGGCAGGAATTCCAAATCCATTCGCAGCCGGGGCAATATCCGCGCCATATTTTCATCATAGCTGTCTCGGCGTTTCCATTTTCTGACGTGCGCGGTTAGGATAAGCTCTATGACCTCTCGCCTTGCCCAGATGACAGCCCTCGCGGCTCTCGTGTTCTCCCGCGTGCCGGCGCCAGCACAGACCTTCAATGGCTCCGCTACCTTGGACGAAGCGATCGAGCAAGCCATCACGGACAACCAGATTCCCGGCGCAGTGCTCCTGGTGGCCCACAAGGGGCAGGTCCTGCACCGCAAGGCCTACGGCGCGCGCGCACTCGTGCCGGTCCGGGAGGAGATGACGCTGGACACCATCTTTGACGCCGCCTCGCTCACCAAGGTAGTGGCCACGACGAGCGCCGTTCTCAAGCTGGTCGAGAAGGGCAAGATCCGCCTCAACGACCGCGTCACAACATACCTGCCCGAATTCCAGGGAGGCAAGAGCGAGATCACGATCCGATTGCTGTTGACTCACTTCTCCGGCCTCCGGCCTGATCTCGACCTCGTCCCGGCGTGGAGCGGCTATGAGACCGGCGTCCAGAAAGCGCTGGCAGACGTACCGGTGGCGCAGCCGGGGGAGCGCTTCATCTATAGCGATATCAATTTCATCCTGCTCGGGGAAATCGTGCGTAAAATAAGCGGCCGGCCGCTCGACGAATTTGTCCGCGATCAGGTCTTCGCACCGCTGGGAATGACCGAAACCATGTTCCGCCCACCAGCCGAACTCCGCCCGCGCATTGCGCCGACCGAGTGGCTCAAGGGCGAAGAAGCGCCGCTGCGCGGCATTGTGCACGATGAAACCACGCGTTTCATGGGCGGAGTGGCAGGCCACGCGGGCCTGTTCACCACGGCTGACGACCTGCTGAAGTTCGCGGAGATGATGCTGGGAATGGGCGAACGCAAGGGAGTGCGGATTTTCAGCCCTCTGGGGGTTCGCAAGTTCACCTCGCCCGCCTCGCCCGCCGATCAGCCCATACTGCGCGGCCTGGGCTGGGACATCGATTCGCCCTTTTCCGGCAACCGCGGCGACCTGTTTCCGATCGGCTCTTACGGCCACACCGGATTCACGGGAACATCGTTGTGGATCGACCCGGCAACTCAGACGGTCGTGATCCTGCTCAGCAACGGTGTGCACCCCACACGGAGGCCAGCCACCACCCCGCTGCGAGGCAAGGTGGCCACAATAACCGCCGCCGCCCTGGGTATCGATGCACCTGGGGTAGCGATCACGGGTTACAACGAGACCCTGGCGGGGGCGGGCGTTCATCGCAATGTGGCCCGCACGGCCGAAGTGCTTACCGGTCTGGATGTCCTGGCCGCCCGGAAATTCGAGACGCTGACGGGAAAGCGCGTGGGTCTCGTCACCAACCAGACGGGCCTGGCCCGCGACGGGCGGCGAAACCTGGACCTGATGCTCGCCAGCGGTGTGAAGGTGACTGCCCTGTTTTCCCCGGAACACGGCATCGCCGGAACGCTGGATCAGGAGCACATCGCAAATTCCACCGACACAGCCACAAGAATCCCGGTGTACAGCCTTTATTCGGGCAAGTCCCGGCGGCCGACGGCCAAAATGTTGAAGAATGTGGACGTTCTGGTCTTCGACATTCAGGACGTAGGCGCGCGCTTCTATACCTACATTTCCACCATGGTCTATGCGATGGAGGAGGCCGCGAAACGCAGGATCCGGTTCATTGTTCTTGATCGCCCGAACCCCATTACGGGAGTCCACGTTGAAGGGCCGATGCTCGAACCCGGGCTGGAATCCTTCGTCGGCTGCTTCCCCATGCCGGTGCGACACGGCATGACGGTGGGCGAACTGGCGCGCATGTATGCGGGGGAGAAGAAGCTGAAGCTGGCCCTGGAGGTGGTGGCCATGAAAGGCTGGCAGCGCGGCGATTGGCTAGACTCAACGGGCCTCGCGTGGGTGAATCCCAGCCCCAACCTCCGCAGCCTGAACGCAGCCCTGCTCTATCCTGGAGTGGCGCTGTTGGAATACTCCACGAATTACTCGGTGGGGCGAGGAACCGACGCCCCCTTCGAGCAGTTGGGAGCCGATTGGATCAAGGGACCGGAACTGGCTGCGTATCTCAACCGCAGGTTGATACCCGGCGTGCGCGCATACCCAACGCGTTTTACGCCTTCCAGTTCAAACTTCGCCGGCAAGGAAATAGAGGGAATCCGGCTGGTGATTACCAACCGTGAGTCATTCAATAGCACCCGCTTCGGCTTGGAACTCGCCGCTGCTCTGGAGAAGCTTTACCCAGGCAAGATCCAGCTTGCGGCTAACGAGAGGCTGATTGCAAACCGGAGAATTATCAAGCAGATGGAGGCTGGGCGCGACCCGCGACTGATCGCACTTGAACAGGACGAGGAAATAAAGACGTTCCTCGCCCGGCGCGAGCAGCACCTTCTCTACAAGTGAAACCGGGGGCGAACAGGCTTGCCCCCGGCTTTAACTTTACGCGGCTGCGGTCTTGGTGGCCGGGGCTTTCCCCTTAACTGCGGGCGCCGGCGGGTGGTTCTTCTTTCGGATCTCCGCCAGCCAGGCGGGCGGCCGCCCCCGGCGCCTGCCACGGCCCTGTACTAAATGTTCCAGAGTCAGGATGGCTTCGTCGATTTGCTCCCGCTCCTGCCTCAATTCCTCGAGAATCTTTGTGATATCCATGCAAGCTCCAAGAGAGTTGCGCTGTCGGATGCCGCCCGTTCCACTTTCGGAACGCTCTTGCGGTCATCATCAGCTTTCCCATTTGTTGTTTTACCCCAAGTTGGAGCGCTTTTCAAGAGTCTTGTTCTGTTTTCAGAACAAAAAAGTGAAAATCTAGCATTTCGGGAGGGCAATCGGAAACGCTTCCCGCCCCGAAACGGCGGCGCCGGGCGCAGCGGACGGCTTCTTTCAGGCCATTTTGCGGCGTTTCCACCGCAAATAGAACGGGATTCCAGCCACAATGAACGTCAGGCCGAGCAGCGACTCGCGAGGTGACTTGATTAAAGTTGACAAAACCAAGCCTGCCGCCATAAGCACGAACAGGGCCGGCAGTACCGGAAAACCGGGCGTGCGGTAAGGACGGGGGATTTCGGGCCTCTTACGGCGCAGAACGATCACCGAAGCCGCGGTCATGCCGTACAGAATCCAATTGGCGAAAATCACGTAAGTGAACAACTGCTCATAACGTCCGCTCAACACGAGCAAGGCGCTCCAACCGCTCATCAGAAGGATCGAAACAGAGGGGGAATGATACGCGGGATGGACTTTGCCGGCCGCCTTGAAGAACAGCCCGTCGCGCGCCATCGCGTAGGGCACGCGCGCGCCGGAGAGGATCGAGCCGTTCAGGGCCGCGAAAATCGAGATCATGGCGGCGACGCTCACGGCCGCTGCGCCGGGAGCGCCCAGAATACGCGCCATCATAGCGGCGGCGACGCGGTTGGTGCCGGCCACCTCGCCCGGCGAAAGGATCCGGAAATAGGCCAGATTCGTGGCCAGATAAAGCGCTACGACGACGACCGTCCCCACGATAAGGCTTGGCGGCAGGTTGCGCTGGGGATCTCGCACCTCACCGGACACCATGGTCAGGTTGTTCCACCCGTCATAGGCCCACAATGCGGCCACCAGGGCGGCGAAGAATCCGGCCCATCCTCCTGTAGCCGCCACCGCGCCGCTCGCCGCCGCTCGCTGGGGAAGGGGCGCCAGCAAGCCCACTCCGATGGTGCCCGCGATCAGCGCTACTTTCACGATTGTGACGGTAATCTGGAGCCCCGATCCGACCTTTAAGCCGAAGTAATTGACCAGCCCCAGCAACAGGATCACGACGATGGCCAGCAATTGACCATAGCGGATTTCCAACGGCCCGCCTTCCGGCCCGATGGGCAGCGGTACCGCGCAGAGGACTCCTTCGAGCGACGGACGGAAATTCGCCAGATAATAGAAAAACGCCGTGGCAAGCGTAGCCACGGAGCCGCTTTTGGCCACCCACATCTGCGTCCAGCCGTATACGAATCCCCAAAACGGCCCGTAAGCCTCCCGCAGATAGATGTACTCTCCGCCGGCTTCAGGCATGGCGGTCGAGAGTTCGGCATAGGCGAGGGCTCCGGCAAGCGCGAGCAGGCCGCCGGCGATCCACACGGCGAAGACCATGACGGGCGTCCCGACCTGCTTGATCATGGCGGTAGGGACCAGGAAGATGCCGCTCCCGATGATGGTTCCTACCACGATGGATGAAGCGCCCCACAAACCGAGTTCGCGCCGCAGTCCCTCGCCAGGCTCGCGCGACTCACTCACTGCACCTTCTCCATACGAAGCTCGCTGCGAAACCCGTGGACCATGTGACCAGCGTTCCAATCAGCACGTACCAGGTCCAGGCGATGGAGGTTTCCAGCTTCACGTAAAGCATGACGAATAGCCCCGCCACCATACCGGTCATGGCCGCGGCCTCGCCCACTCGCCGGGTGAGCAAACCTAACAGGAACACGCCGAGCAGCGAGCCGTAAAGGACACTGGAGATGGAAAGACCGGCCTCCAGCACCGAACCCCAGCGCCGGGCCAGTAGTCCGATGCAGAACAGCACGGCACCCCAGCCGACAGTCGTCCAACGCGCCCATTTCAAGAACTGGGATTCGGTCCGCTGCAACCCGCGCGCGGTCACAAGTGGACGCAGGAAATCCATGATCGTGGTGGAAGCCAGCGAATTGAGTGCCGCACTCAAGTTCGACATGGCGGCCGCCAGGATAGCCGCGATAACCAACCCTGCCACGCCCGGGGGCAGGTATCGCCAGATGAATTCCGGATAGATGCGGTCGGGCGGTTGCGGCGCGGCGTGCCGGGTGAGCCCGTAATGGACGTAAAGCATCACCCCGATCACCAGGAACAGCGTGAATTGGAAGAGAATCACCACCCAGCTGGCCAGCAGCGCCGCGCGGCTCTCGCCCTGGCTACGCGCGGCTAGCAGCCGCTGCACCATGAGCTGCTCGGTGCCGTGGCTCGCCGTGGTGAGGAAGCAGCCGCCCAAAACCCCGGCCCAGAACGAATAGGTGCGCGAGAAGAATTCGGCGGTCATTTCGAGGCGGAAATCGAACACCTGAAACTTGCCGGCCGCCGAGGCGATGCCGGCCACCGTGGCCCATCCCCCTGGGATTGTCGCCAGGATGGCGAAGCAGCTCACGATGGCGCCGGCGATATACAGGAACATCTGCACAACGTCGGTCCAGATTACGGCCGTCATTCCGCCTTCAAACGTGTAGAAGAGCGTCAGGCAGACGATCAGGGCGATGGAGGCGGTTTCGCCGGTGCCCAGGATGATGGAAATGACGATGGAAATGGCGAACACGCGCACGCCCTCGGCCAACGCCCGCAAGAGCAGAAAAGTCCCGGCGGTGAGTTTGCGAATCCGGTCGCCGAAGCGAATCCGCATCAACTCATAAGCCGTGTACATCTCACCGCGGAAGTAGTGCGGCAGGAAGAGCCACGAAACCACCAGGCGCGCCAGCAGATAACCGAATACGACCTGAAGGAATCCGAAATTCCCGCTAAAAGCCAGAGCCGGCGTGCCGATCACCGTGAGGGTGCTGGTTTCCGCCGAGACAATGGAGAACGCGATGGCCCACCAGGGCGCGCTTCGCCCCCCGAGGAAGAAGTCGCGGAGATTATGCTGCGAGCGGCCGAACCGGGCACCGAACCAGGTGATTCCCGCCAGGTAGAGCACGACGACCGCCAAGTCCACAAATCGCATAGGAAAAGGGGATTCTAGCACAGGCGGCAGAGCACGAACCGGCCCCTGCGCGCGGGAACTTGCGTTTCGCCGGCGGCGTCTAAAAGGCCAGCGGAGGAGGAGTTCGGAAAGGCCCTTGCACCGCTTGCTTTAATTCAGATATACTCCGCAATTGCACACCGGGTGAGGCCAGGCGGTGGAACGAGGCTACTTGCCGAAGTTGCGGCGGCCCGGATTCACCTTGTTTAGGCGTGGCAAGAAAACGCACAGATCAGGAGGCACATAGTGCTGGTTCGAACTTGGAAAATTGTAGCGGCGAACGCATTGGTGGCGGTGCTCGGCATCGGCACTGCCTGGTGTCAGGCTCCCAAGAAGGAGGTAAAGGATCGGGCCGAGTACGACCTGTTCATGAGCGTCACGAAGGAGACCAACGACGCCAAGCGACTGGAGTACTTGAACACCTGGAAAGAGAAGTACCCGGACTCGGCCTTCAAGGAGGAGCGCCTGCAGTACTTCCTGAACACCTACAAGAATCTGAACAAGGGCGCAAATATGTTGGAAACCGCCAAAGAGATGACTGCGATGGACCCCAAGAACCTGATGGGGCTCTATTGGCAGACGGTGCTTACCGTCACTTTGGCGGACACATCTCCCGACGCGTTGGCCGCCGGCGAAAAAGCGGCCAACAGTCTTATCGCCTGCATTGACACCGGCAAGCCGGCCGGCGCCACCGAGGAAGCGTGGCAGAAGGAAAAGAAGACGCTCGAGAGCGTCGCCCATACCACACTCGGCTGGGTAGCCATGCAGCGCAAGCAAAGCGAGGCGGCCGAAAAGAGTTTCGCCAAATCTCTGGAATACAACCCCAACAACGCGCAGGTGGCCTATTGGATGGGGGCGACGATTCTGGCGCAACGGAAGGGTGAACGCCAGGCCGAAGCGCTGTTCTACTTCGCGCGCGCGGCTGCCATGACCGGACCGGGCGCACTGACTGGCCCGGTGAAGCAAACGGCCGAACAGTATTTCACGAAGCTCTACACGACCTATCACGGCGACGCTTCGGGCATCGACGAAGTCAAGAATTACGCAGCCGCCAATACTAAACCGGGCCCGGATTTCAAGCTATTGAGTAAACTGGAGATCCAGAGCCAGAAGGACCAAGAGTTCGCCAAGCAGAATCCGCAGTTGGCTTTGTGGATGCGCGTGAAGACTGAACTGGCGGCGGCGAACGGCGAGCAGTACTTTGCCGAACACGTCAAGGACACGGCGCTTCCCCCGCTCAAGGGCCGGATCGTTTCGCACAAGCCCGCGAAGTTCCCCAAGGAGATCGTGGTAGGCATCGAGAAAGCCGACGTTGCGGAAATCACGTTGAAACTCGAGAATCCGCCCAAAGGCGCCGTAAAGGCCGATCCGGGCACCGAGATCGAGTTTGAAGGCACGCCGGTTGCTTTCACACGCGAGCCCTTCAACCTGACGGTAGAAGTCGAGCCCGCGAAGCTAAAGGGCTGGCCCGCTCCGCCGCCTCCTGCCAAGAAGGCCGTAGTCGCCAAGAAGAAGGTCGCCAAGAAGAAGTAGCCGCCTGGGCGGCTTGCCACGCTCAAAGCCCGCTACAGGGACGAGTCAAACGTCCCGGCGGGCTTTTCTGTTTTCAGAAGGAGCGCACCTCGCCTACATCTTGTAACGGCCGAGATCCTCGTCGTTGAGGTTTTCGAGCCAGCGGCGCAATTCCTCGCTCGTGACCTTGTCAGAGGCCGAACCGGTGGCCTTGGATGTCTTCAGGACCGTCTCTTCGACGTAGATGGGGCAATCCAGGCGCAGGGCGAGAGCCAAGGCATCGCTGGGGCGCGAATCGATGCTGATGAGTTCCCCATTGCGCTCCAGCCAGATCAAAGCGTAAAAAGTGTCGTCCTTCAGTTCGTTGACGACTACCTTCCGCACTCCTGTTTCGAGGCCCATCAAAAGGTTCTTGATGAGATCGTGCGTCATGGGCCTCGGCGTCGAAACCTTCTCGATCTCGAGCGCGATGGCGTTGGCCTCGAACACGCCGACCCAGATGGGGAGGATGGTGCTGCCGTTGACGTCCTTGAGGATGACAATCGGCATATTAGTAACCGGGTCCATCATAAGGCCCCGGATTTTCATTTCGATTTCCATCGCCGTCCCTTATACCATTAGAGCAGATCCACGCTCTCACCAGCCAGTGAGTTGGCTCCCGCCCGGGTGACCCGTACCCGGGCGTACCCGCCGGGGCGCGGCGAGCCGGCACCAGCCCCGTGGATGAAGTTCAAGACGCGGTTGTCCAGGGTGCGGCCGATCCATTGGCTGGTGGCCTTATTGTAACCCTCCACCATTACCTCTTCGATCCCGCCCACTAGTTCCGCGTTCCGCCGGATCTGTATGGCGCGCTGCTTCTCCTGCAGCGTGGTGAGCCGTGCGCCGCTCTCCGCATCCGGCACTTGGCCGTCCAGAGCCAGTGCCGCCGTGTTGGGGCGCGGCGAATACTTGAAGCTGAACATCGAATCGTATTGGACCAGGTCGACCAGCGAGAGGGTTTCGGCGAAGTCGGCCTCGGTTTCGCCCGGAAAACCCACAATCATGTCGGTGGAGATGGCGATCCGGCGGCGGGCGTCCTTGATCCAGCCGATGCGCTCGAGATACTCATCGCGGGTGTATTGGCGCCGCATCCGGCCGAGCACGCGCGTGGAACCCGACTGCACGGGCAGGTGAACGTGGTTCGCCAGCACGGGATTCGCGTCGATGACGTCGACGATGTCCTTTCCAAAATCGCGCGGATGCGACGTGGTGAACCGGACGCGCCGCAGGCCGGGTGTGCGAGCGACGGCGTCGAGCAGTTCCGCGAAGCCGCTGACGGTCCCCGACGGATCGGCATAGCTGTTCACGTTCTGCCCCAGAAGCTGAATCTCGGTGCAGCCGCCGTCAGCCAGGCGCGCAGCTTCTTCCAGCACCGAGCGCGCCGTGCGGCTGCGCTCCGGCCCGCGCGTGAACGGCACCACGCAGTAGGCGCAGTCCTTGCTGCACCCTTCCATGATGGTGATGTAGGCGCGGTGAGGATTGTTCCGGCGAGTGTAAGGCGTCTCGAAGGTCTCTTCGGTACTGGTAGAGAGCCCGGTGAGGCGATGACCTCCGTTCTCAAGCTGGGTAAGGAGTTCCGGCAGGCGGTTGTAGCTCGCCGACCCGCAAACCAGGCCGACGTAAGGCGCGCGCTCGAAGATCCGTTCGCCTTCCTGCTGCGCCACGCAGCCCAACACGGCGAACATCCTGCCCTGCCCGCCGTCCCGTTTGAACTGCTGCAGACGGCTGTAAACCTTTCGCTCAGCCTTATCCCGCACACTGCAGGTGTTGTACACGATCAAATCGGCGTTATCTACCGTGTCTACTTCCTGATAGCCGCGCGCGGCGAGCACACCGCAGACCTTCTCGGAATCGTGCACATTCATCTGGCAGCCGAAGGTCTCGATGTAGAAAGTCCGCATGGAGGGTTTCTTTCATTATAAATCGGGAGGCCTCCCTACCTAGTGCCCGGGCACGACTCCGACGTCGGCAAGGCCGTTCAGGACAAACTGCACCGCGATGGCCACCAACACGAGTCCCATCAGGCGCGTCATCACGCGGATGCCGATCTCCCCGAGCAAACCGCGCACGCGGTTCGCTCCCGCCAGGATGTAATACGATGCCAGGGAAGTTATCGCGATAGCTGCGAACACAGGAATCGCCTGCCACCAAACCCTCGACTGGCCCATCAGAACCATGACCGCGGAGATGGCGCCCGGACCGGCCAGCATGGGGATGCCGATCGGGGAAATGCCCACCTCTTCCTTTTCTCGCCCCGCAGCACGTTCTTCAGGCGATTCTTGGGTCTCCGAGCGCCGCGCCTGAAGCATATCGAACGCTACGATGGCCAGTAGCAGACCCCCGGCGATCTTGAAGGCCGGCAGCGTGATGCCAAACACTTTGAAAATCAAGCTGCCCATGGCCGCGAATGCTGTGAGAACGATGAAGCAGGTCCAGGACGCCTGCCTAGCCATGCGGACACGTTTGGCGGGACTGTCCATCTCGGTCGTCACCAGGAAAGCGGGGATCGTGCCAAAAGGGTCGACGATGAAGAAGACCGAGCTTATTGTGACGAGAGAGAATTCGAGAACCGCTCTCAGTTCGGCATTCATGTAACTTTGCCCGCTTAGTGGCGGCGCCGCCTTTGCTGGCCTCGCACCAGATCGCTCAATTCCCGCAGCGCTTCGAGTGCTGGCTGCGCGGCAAGCCGGGCTTCTTTCCATTGTGCGACGGAGGCGCGCGTCGCGCGTGTTTTGCGGCCGGTTTCGACTCGCGCCCAGGCTTCGCCGGCCTTCACCGGATTGCCTGCGCCCTCTTGGCAGAGCATCTCCAGGACATCCTGCAGCCGGTAGTCGGGATTGTGCGGCTTGCCGGTGCCAAGCCGTTCGGGATACTCTCGCGAACCCGCTATCCACTGGAGCGCCCGCGCCCAGTCTCCTTTCTTCATCTCCTCCAGCGCCAGGGCAAGCTGGCACTGCACGAACAGGCTGTGCACATCGCTCTGCCCCTCGGCAGGCAGAATGGTTGCGGTTTCAAGCTGCGTGTAACACTCCTGGAAGCGGCCCGCATTCAAGTACGTCCGCGCGAGCAAGACGCGGATCCGGTCTTCTTTCGGGAACAGCTTCGCGGCTTCGCGCGCCACTTCAAGAGCCTTGTCATGCATTCCGCGCGAGCCGCAGTAGCTCGCCAAATGGTACCAGTTACGCCAGTCTCCCTTACCGGCTGCGCGCGCCCGCTCGTAATCCGCCATGGCCCTGGCGGGGTTGGACTGCCGCTCCAGATACGCGCGGCTGACGTAAGCCGGCGCGTAGTCCGCGCCGTCGCCGAAGGCCTCGAATTCCTTCAGCGCGTCTTCAGAACGGTGCAGCCCCCAATACACCAGGCCAAGGTAGTACCGGGCTTTCCAGCCGTCCGGTTGCTCGCGCGCGGCCCACTGGAAGACCGGGATGGACTCTTCACGGAATGGGAACACCAGATAGGGAGAGAGCGATGAAGCCTGCTTCAGGAGTTCCCTACTCCGCGCGGGAGACTTTTCACGCAACAGATAGGCCTGCCAATAGCGCACGGTAGCCTGTTCGGGAGCGGCATCCAGCACCTTCACGGCGTCGGCCTCGCGGCCCAGGTTGGCGTAGTAGACGGCGATTTCCAGGTACGTCTCGTGCGGGAGTTCGTTATGGATCAGCGACTTGAATTCGGCCAGATCGGCCGCGGCGTTCGAGAGCAGGTACTTCTCGAAGCGCGCCTGATGATTCAGCGGATCGATCTCCAGGATCTTGTCGAGCGTTTGCCGGGCTTCGGCAGTCTTCCCGGCGACGCGATAGGCCGTGGCCAGCACCTGAAGCGTGTGAATGTTATTGACATCGTAAGTCAGCGACCGGTTCAGGTAGGCCAGCGCCCGCTCCATGTTACTCTCCATTAAGTAAATGAAGCCCAGTTCGCTGTAAGCGCCGGCGCGAAACTTCATGCTACGCGCCGCCCAGCCGAGGGTTTCCTTCGCGTCGACCAGGTTGCCAAGGCGCCGCGAGATGATGCCGTAGATGAAATTGGCGTCCGGATCGTACATCACGTAGTCCAGCGCCTTGCGGGCGTATTCGAGGGCCGTGGCGTACTCAGCGCGGCGGCAATAAAGCTCAGCCGTGCGGGTGAGAGCGCGCATGTGTAACGGCTCGCGTTTGAGGCACGCCAGGTACTTCTCCAGCGCCGCGTCATAATCGCGGGCTTTCTCGTCACGCTCGGCGCTTTGGTAAAGGCCTTCGAGCGTGGACTCATCGTAATTGCGGAAGGTCAGCGGGCGGCCGAGCAGTCCATCCTTCGGATCGTCGGTGTAGCTGAGCTTATCGCCGATTTCGATGCGCAGATCTCCCTTTGCCACCGTGAGCGGAACGCGCTTTTCATACACGTCCATTGGGCCGAGCGCCACGCGGTCGCGAAAAACTTCCCTACCCCGGTCGCGCACGATCAGCGTCTCGTCGACGCGCTGCAGGGCGCAGAAACTGACCACCGTCTCCCGGCCTTCGGAGCGCACGTTCAACGCGCCGTAAGGGGTTGCTTTCACCATGGGCCCGATCTTCTTGTATGGGAAGTACAGCTCGCGCCACTGGTCCGTGGTATAGGGTGCGAAGAATTCGTGGTCATTCTGATCCAGCAGGCGTCCGTTCTGCGGTTCGAAATAAGGACCGTCGCTGTCCGTGAGCAGGTTCTCCCAGATGGCACCGGAGCGAGCCAGGTCCCAGCGGAAGAACTTCTGTCCCGGCACCTCCTCGTGCACGGCCCAGTGACCGAAGCCGAACTGCGACTTGTGCCAATAGGCACCGGAGAACTCGCTCAACTTGCCGTAGATGAAGAAGCTGCCCTCGTCGGAATCGTTGTGGTCCGTATACCGGGCGAGGTTACGACCATCGGCGGTGATGGGCCAAGGCCGGCTAGGCACGGCGTAGTTGTGGCCGATGTGCATCGTGCCGGGGAAAATGAACTCCAGGTCGTCCGAGATCCGGTTGGCGGCATTCATCCACACGTAATAGGACTGGTTGAGCGGCTGCGGGTTGTACCACAGCGACTGCGTTTCGATGTAAGCCTTGTCGGGGCGGATGGTGAACTTCACGCGCCAGTTCGTGCGCGAGGGCAGGTCCATGTTCCCGACGATGCAGCTCACGCTGCCGTCCGCGTTCTTCCGGATCATGTAGTCAACCGGAGTGGCGGTCGCGGGGGTGTGTCCGACGATGCCGAAGTTGAGTTCGATCCCCCCTGAAGTCCAAGGGCCGCGCAGCGCGATGTCCCGGAACTTGCGCACGTGGTTGAGGTAGATGAACTCCTTGCCGGTGCTCTTTTCGATGGCGCCGATGAGCTTGCCACCCTCATCGGGCATGATGAGCACCTTGATGTATTTGTTCTCCATCACGATGACGTTCCAGCTCCGGTCGACGGCCGTGTAGCTCAGGGTATCGAAGGAGAAGTAAGGATAGAGCCGCTGGCCGCGTCCCCATATGCTGGAACGCGTCATGATCGGTGACGGGTCGGGACCCGAGAACGGGTAGGTCTTGAAGACCTGGTTTTCTTCCCTCACACTGGCTGGCTGGGCGCACAAGCCTGCCGCTGAAACGAGCAGAATAGGAATCAAGATCACACTGGAGCTTCTCACGTACACTTCCTCCCGACGAAACCGCAAATCAGACATCCGTTGCTCAATGTACCATTTAACGGCGTGACGGCTGTACCGCGCCAAGTTTAGGCGGTTTAGCGGGGGAAATCGGCTATGTTGCCGCCGCCGCGCACGCCAGCATGCATGACAGCCGGGGCCGTTGCCAGTAGTTTCAGCGCATCGCGCCGGTGTATGGTGTGCATTTCGTCAACCATCGAGCAGAGTAAGTATAGTATAGGGTCAACTCGCCATGGCACACGGCAAAGTGAAAGTCGGCATTATCGGTTCACAGTTCGAAGCGGACATCCACGCCGCATCGTTTCAAATCATGCCGGAGGAAGCCGAGGTGGTGGCCGTCGCCTCGCCCACGCCGGGCCACGCCGAGGCCCTCGCCCGCCGCTACTCGATCCCTCGCGTCTTTCTCGATTACCGCGAGATGCTCCGCGAAAAGGACATCGAGATGGTCACCATCGCGGCGCCAAACGGGCTCCACAAGCAGATGACCTGCGACATCGCCGCGGCGGGCAAGCACGTGGTCTGCGAGAAACCCCTGGCCATGACCACGGCCGAAGCCAGCGAGATGATCCATGCCTGCCGCCGCCACGGCGTCCTGCTGCTGTACGCCGAGGAGCTTTTCTTCACGCCCAAGTACGTCAAGGCCAAGGAAATGGCCGATCAGGGCGCCTTTGGTAAGGTACACCTGGTCAAGCAGAGCGAGAAGCACTCAGGGCCACACAGTCCCTGGTTCTGGGACGTGGAGCGTTCCGGTGGCGGCGTCTGGATGGATATGGGCTGCCACGGCATCGCTTTCTGCTACTGGTTCTTCGGCCGTCCTAAGATCGAGTCCGTTTACTGCCAGATGGGCACCTACGTCCATCGGGACAGGACGCGGGGCGAAGATGAGGTTGTCGGCATTCTCGAATTCGCAAACGGCGCGGTGGGCATCGTCGAGGACAGTTGGACGCGGCGCGGCGGCATGGACGACCGGATCGAGGTTTACGGCGACGCAGGGCTTACCTACGCCAACCTGCACATGGGCAACGCGCTGCCGACATACAGCGAGACCGGCTACGGCTATGCCGTAGAGAAGGCGACCACCACCGTTGGATGGAGTTATCCTGTCTTCGAGGAGCTGTGGAATTACGGCTTCCCGCAGGAGATGCGCCACTTCGCGCGCTGCGTGCGCGGCAAGGAGACGCCCCAAGCAACCGGTGAAGACGGCCTCGTCGTGATGGAAGCCCTCTGCGCGGGTTACGCTTCCGCCGGTAGAGGCTCCAAGGTCGCATTGCCGTTCGACGCTTCCGGTCTGCGCAAACCGATTGACGCCTGGCTGGGGAGCAGATCCGAATAATGATGCGAAACCGAATGATAGACAACATCCTGAGCCAGCCGCTGTCGCTCACCGAGGCGTGCGCCTGGCAGTTCGGCGACGGCGCACCGGCCCTCGCCGCCGCCGCGTCAGTACTGCGAGGCGCGCGCCGCATCGTCTTCACTGGAATGGGCACTTCGCTTTTCGCGGCCTTGCCGGCCACCTGTTTCCTCCAGGCGCGGGGAATCTCTGCGGAGGCTGTGGACTCCTCGGAGTTACTCCACTTCCTTCATCCATCCATTCGCCCCGGTGACGCAGTAGTCGTGGTGAGCCGCTCGGGAGAGAGCGCCGAGGTGGTGAAGCTTCTGCCTTTGCTTGGCGAGCGCGGCCTGCCCGTGGTGGGCCTGACGAACTTTGCCGGCAGCACGCTGGCCCGCCGGTCCACGCATGCGCTGGCGATGAAATGCCGGGCCGACCGCATGGTGGCCGTGCAAAGTTACACAAGCAGCCTGGCCGTGCTCATACTGTTGGCCGCCTCCGTAATGAATGATCCACTGGACCCCTGGCGAGCAGCCATCGAAAAGATGGTCCCCGAGTTGGAAGTCGAGATCCGCCGGCAAATCGAGGCTAAGGACGAATGGACCAGCTTTCTTTCAGACGCGGAAGTCGTCTATCTATTGGGACGCGGGCCGTCGCTTGCCTCTTGTCACGAGGGTGCGCTGCTGTTCCATGAATCCTGCCGGCTCCCGGCCATAGGGATGTCCACGGGGCAGTTCCGGCACGGAGTGGTCGAAGTGGTGGACCGCCGGACTCGCGCCATTGTGTTCGCTTCACAGAACGGCACGGAGGAACTCGATCTGGCGCTGGCAGAGGACTTGCGCTCGATGGGCGCTCAAGTGCGTGTCTGCCGGGGTCATGCGCCGGCTCCGGGGCTGGAGACTATCCTGGAAATCGTACCGATGCAGGTGGCGGCTTGCTATCTGGCCCAGGCCAAGGGATGGGAGCCGGGCGATTTCCGCCACTCGACTCTGGTCACGGATACGGAGGTCGGATTCCGGCATAGTTCATGACGAACCGCGGCGACTGGGCGCTGGGCATCGACATTGGCGGCACTAACACCAAAGTGGCGCTGGTCGGCCGCGAGGGTCATGTCACAGCCTTGGAGACCATCCCGACGCGCGCGGAGGGCTCGGAGGCACCCGCTCCGGATCTTATGCGGCGCGTCGCGGAGAGCGCCGGCCGCTGTCTCCAAGGCCACGCCGCCGAAGCGGCAGGCGTGGCCGTTGCCGGTTTCGTCGATGATGCGCGCGAGTCGATGATCTACAACCCGAATTTGCCCTGGCTGGCGGATTTCCCTCTGAAGTCTGCCTTGAGCAGGGCGCTCGGAATGCCCGTACTGCTTGAGGTCGACTCCAATGCCGCGTGCCTGGCCGAATGCCGTTTCGGCAGCGGGCGAGGCGCGTCCCGCTTCCTCTGCCTGACTGCGGGCACCGGGCTCGGCGGCGGCATGGTTGTAAACGGCAATCTGTTGCGATTCGCAGGGCAATGTCTCGGCGACGTCGGCCACGTGGTGCTGGATGCGGACGGGCCGGCGTGCTCCTGCGGCGGCCGCGGTTGCGCTGAAACTCTCGTCGCGCAGGGCCGTATCGTTGAGCAGGCAGGATGCGGCAGCAGCCTGCTCGATGTGATCCAAGCGGCGCGGGAAGGACATCCGCAAGCCCTGAAAGCGCTGGAAGCGGCGGGCCGGGCGCTAGGCCTGCTGGCAGCATCGCTGGCGCAAATCTTCCAGCCGGACCGCATCGCCTTCGCGGGAGGTCTCTCGGAGGCCGGCGACCTGATTCTCCCCGCCGCGCAATCCGCGTTCCAGCGCAACGCCAGCGACGCGAGCCGCGGCCAGGTCCGCCTGGTAACGGCATCTCTCGGCCGCACGGCGGGCGTCATCGGAGCCGCCGCGCCGCTGCTTACCTGGAATGGGGGAACCTTCGGTCCGCCTTGATCTCCATGATCTGCGGGACGTGCCGCTGCACGTGGGCATAGATCAGCAGAAGCCACTGATAGGCATCGCAGCCCTCTCTCTCGACGATGCGGCCGCGCAGATCGTCATCGGTAGTCTTCGCGTAGGCCAGCATCCGTGCGTGCAGCTTGCGGAAAGCTTCCAGCCCAGCCTTGAGGTCGCGCAGATCCCCTTCCGGTTTCTCCGCCGGAAAGGCCCCGGACTTCGCCGGCCAGCCAGTTTTCGGTCATTTCCAGGTGGACTACAAGTCGCTACCGTTCGAGTTGGGTCAGTGTAGCCGCCGTCATGACAACACTGCCAACGACCAGGGCAACGAAGAGCAGAACGCCTCGAAGACCTGCCGCTGTCATCGCCAGTTCAAGCGCGGGCCGTCGACTGTCATTCTCCATTTAGGGTCCCAGATACCTGCGATTCTATCTCCGGCTTCGAAATTCGTGATCGACCCTACGCGTCCAGGTTAAGATTGTGCAACATGAAGACCACGCTACTGTTTCTCCTGGCAGCCGGTCTCTCGGATGGGACCGGCCCGCTGCGGCTCGCCGACAACGGCAGCACAACCTATTCGATTGTCGTTTCGCGTAGCGCTTCCCCTTCGGAGGTCCGGGCGGCGGCTGAACTCGCCCGCTTCCTGGGAGAAATGTCCGGCGCGACCTTCCCCGTCGCAAGCGATGACGCGAAGATCCGCGGCAATCTCATCCTCCTCGGTAAGAGTACGATCACGGAGCGGCTCCGTCTGAACATTCCGAGCGACCCCGAGGGATTCGTCATCAGGACCGCGGGCCGGCACCTGGTCATCGCCGGGGGCCGCCAGCGCGGCACCATGTACGGGGTCTACACGTTCCTCGAGAAGCTTGGCTGCCGGTGGGTGGCGCGCGACGCGAGCCGCATCCCGAGGATGAAAACCATCAACGTGGCTCCACTCAATGAAATCCAGAAACCCGCCTTCGAATATCGGGAAGTCTACCTCGGCGAGGCCTTCGACAAGGATTGGGCCGCGCGCAACAAGACCAACGGCCAGAGCGCCCCGTTGGACGACTCCACCGGAGGCAAGATACAGTATTATCCCTTCGTCCATTCCTTTTATGCGCTGGTTCCGCCCGGGAAGTACTTCAAGGATCACCCGGAGTACTTTTCGCTGGTCGACGGTGCCCGGCGCGGCGAGCAGGCTCAACTCTGTCTCACCAACCCGGACGTCCTCCGCATCGCCATCGAAACCGTGCGTGGCTGGCTGAAGGAGCATCCGGAGGCGACCATCTGCTCGGTCTCGCAGAACGACTACATGGGCCAGTGCGAGTGCGACAACTGCAGGCGAGTGGAGCAGGAGGAAGGCGGCGCGGCCTCCGGGCCAGTAGTGCGCTTTGTCAACGCCGTCGCGGAAGCCATTGGGAAGGACTACCCCGATAAGCTCATCGACACGCTGGCATACGCTTACACAGAAACGGCGCCCACGAAAACCAGGCCGCGCCACAACGTGCGCATACGCATGTGCCCCATCGGCGCCTGCAACGCCCACCCTTACGAGAAGTGCCCGCACAACGCCTACATCATGAAGAACCTCAGGGCATGGTCGAAAATCACCAGCAACATCTACGTCTGGCATTACAACGCGAATTTCTCGCATTTCCTGCTGCCGGTTCCTGATTTCGACGAACTGGCCGCCGACGTGCCCATGTACAAGAACAACGGCGTGGTGGGCCTGTTCATGCAAGGCAGCTTCGCTCCCGGCGGCTCGGACGGCCCCCTGCGCGCCTACGTGCTTTCAAAGCTCCTGTGGGATACCAAGGCGGACGTAGGCAAGGCCATTGAAGAGTTTTGCGAGATCTACTTCGGCAAGGCCGCCGCGCCCTTGCGGGCCTACTTCGACCAGGTGCATCGCCTAGTGCGTTTCCCACCGGAAGGCGAGGGTCAGCATTGGTGGTGCTGCCGCGCGCCCGGGTTTTCCGACGACGGCCTTGCGAAAGCCAAGGACCTGTTCCGGCAGGCGCTGGCGGCGGCAGAAACTGACGCCACCCGTGACCGCGTGCGCCGGGCGGAACTCTCTATCCGCTACCTGGAGCTTCGCCGCCAGCAGACGTTCGCCATTCGCGATGGCCAATACGCCCCGGTGGGTCTTGAAGTCCTGCGCCAGTCCTTCCCCGCGTTCATGGCCGACGTGCGCCGGTTGGGCGTCAGCCATTTCGGCGAGGAGGCAGATCTCGCAAAGGACGAGAAGACTTTCGCGGACAGCCTCAAGACCTATCCTGTAGTCACATTGGAGAATGCTGCGTTACGCCTGGATATAGTGCCTGGGCTCAATGCCCGCGTCGTATGCATGACCGACAAACGCACCGGCAAGGCAGTTCTCAACCGACCCGTTTCGGTGGAGATGGCCTATCCGGACCGCAGCGGCTTCAGCGTCTCCGTCTACCCCGACTTTGTCAACGCGCCGCCCTACCGGGTGCGGTGGCTAGCCAAGCCGGCGAGCGGAGGGCGGGAGATTACGTTCACCGGTACGACCACGGAGGGACTCAGGCTACGCCGCCTAGTCCAGCTCGACGGCGAACAGGCCCGCGTGCACACCGAAACCGTCGTAGAGAATGATTCGGGTAAAGCCATCGCAAGCGCGATACAGTCGCAGTTCGATGCCGATGCAGGCCGCATGGACACAGCGGCGGTCGAGTTCGTAACGCCTGACGGCACGACTTTTCGCAGGAAACTGCTTGTACCCGAGGAGCAGCCCGTGGGTGGGGAAACCTACTGCGGACGCGGGGTGCCGCAAGGCGAGTGGCGCATCATAAACTCCGCAACCGGCCTGGTGCTCTCGAACCGCTTCACCGCCGGACAGGCGGACCGCGCCGTGCTCGACTGGTCCGCCAAGAACGCGAACCGCGTTTCGCTCAGGCTATGGTCGAAAAAGAAGGTCCTGCAGCCCGGGGAAACCATGCGCCTGGATGCCGACTACGAAGTACGTTGAAAACCGGTTCCCAGTGTATAGCGATCCGGAACTGATAAGAGGGGGGAAATCGATGATCGCAGCATTCGCCCTGGCAGTTGTCTCCGTCATCCCGCCCACCGGCGCAGACCAGATCCAGCAGTTCGCGGCCCAGGAACTCTCGCGGTATCTGGCCCGAGTCACCGGCCAAGAAGTCACCGTGGGGGATGCGAAAGCCGCCCACCGTTTCAGGTTGGGTGAAGCGCCCGTCGGAGTGCCGCTTAAGCCCGACGGCTTCCTCCTGAGGCGGCAGGGCCCGGATATCCTGATCCAGGGGCGCGGCTCGCGCGGCGTGCTCTATGGTTGTTACGCGTACCTGGAGCGCCTGGGAGTGCGATGGTACTTTCCGGGAAAGGACTACGAGATCGTCCCCCGGCGCGCCATCGACTGGAACGCGCCGCTCGACGTTGCCGAGTCTCCCGCCATTCCTCTGCGCATCCTCGACTATTCCACTTACACGTACGGTCCCGTGGAAGAGTGGATCGACTTCGCCGCCAAGTCGCGTCTCAACCGCATCCTGTTCGGCTCATCCTGGCCCGCCCGGGACTGGTTCGCGACGCAGCGCGAACAGTTGCTGCCGCAGTTGCGCAAGCGTGGCCTCATGATCGAGGTCGGCGGCCATCTGCTGCCCACGTTCCTTCCCCGGACGATGTTCAAGGAGCACCCCGACTGGTTCCGCCGCAACCGCGACGGGGCGCGCACGCCCGACTTTAACTTCAACCCATTCCATCCCGGCGCGCTGGAGTACGTCACCGAAGGCGCCGTGAAGTATTTGACGAGCGTGCCCGAAGCGAGCCTGTACCATCTGTGGCCGGACGACCTTTCCGAGGGCGGGTGGACACATGAACCGGGCAAGGAGCAGTACACACCGTCGGATCAGTCGCTGCTGGTGGCCAACAACATCGTCACCAAGCTCCGGGAGAAGCTGCCTGCGGCGAACCTCGTGTATCTCTCCTACCACGACACCATGCCGGTGCCACGAGTGGTGAAGCCTGTTCCCGGGATCATCTACTTCTATGCCCCGCGCGAGCGCTGTTACACGCATGCCATGGACGATCCGGATTGCGCCGCGAATCGCAAGTACGCCAAGGCTCTCGAAGATGCCATGCCGATGTTTGGCGCGGCCAACACGCAGGTGTTCGATTACTACGTCGACCAGATCCTGTATCAGAACATGGCCAGTCCTCCGCAACCTGAGGTTATCGCGGCCGACACCCGCTACTATCGCCGCCTCGGCGTTCCGCGGCTCGGCACACTCACCGTGAATTCCTCCGAATATGTGACGCCCGCCGTGAACATGTTCCTGTTCCCGCGCGCCTATTGGAATCCGGATCAGGATCTGAACGTCCCGCTCAACGAGTACGCTGTCACCTACTTCGGGGACGCAGGGATGAAGGATTATTTCCGGGAGCTCAAGCTCGCGCTCGACGGCCTGGTGAAGATGTGCCGTTTTGAGCGCATGATGTACTCCTGGTACCACCCGGACGCGGTAACGGAAAGCAACGATGCGCTTTCGTTCCACGCGGAGAACATGAAGCAGGCCATTCGCGGCCCGCTCCCGCGGGCACAGGCTCACCTGGATGCCGCCCTGCGCCGTGCGGGTAGCCCGGTTTACCGGCGGCGGATCGAGCGCGAGAAAGAGTCGCTTGACTATACGTTTTTGCAGGCGCGTCTGTACTGGCACCTGGTGCGTGGCGAGCGAGCGTACCGCACGTGCCGCGAGCGCCAGGAGCGTGATGCCTGTCTCGTCGCGGCGAGCGCCTCCGTGCTGGCGCGGCATTATCGCTTGCGGCTCGAACGCTTCATCGGCCGCACCAAGCTCAAAGGGGAGCCGATCGTCGGCGATAGCGAAAGCATGGCGCGGAAGCTCCGCGGCTTGGCGCGCCGCAGCATCGTCAACACGAATTTCCTGTACCAGCAACTCCCCGCTGGCGTGGACGGAGCCGTGATCGATTCCGGAGGGGACTCCCTGGCGGTGCTTTACGCCGATGTGCCGGGGCCCGTACACGCAAAGGTCATAGCGGAGGCGCGCATCGATTGGCGCGACGAGTTCGGCGAGCCGTTGAAGACCTCACCCCTGAACGTGGCCGGACGGCCCGTCGTCGCCTACGGGCGTGGCATCGCACCCGACACGCTTTTCAATCGCATCCTGGCGAGCCTGCGGTAATATCCCGGCCCGGCAGGCCTAGGTGGCCTCCGGTCAACGGTAGTTCTTGTCGTCGACCCTGCTGATGTCAATCCCATCGCGAAAAACGCCTAAGGTCACAATGGCGAAGGTGAAGACATTGGTGTCCGGCTCCAGGTGGCCGCCAAACGCCCCATCCGGAGTCGCCAGGGTCACGTGGGCGTGCACGCGCCCGCCGATGATGTACCCATTCATGTTGAGCAGATCCGAAGGCGCCGCGGAATCCTTCACGAAAACGTTCTTGGACGGGAACGTATTGTTGCTCACCTGGTGTATGTGGTAGTTCCGCAGCGATCCCGCGCCCGCCAGAATCACCGCATTGCGGATCTTCTGCTCCTTCACCATCTTCTGCAGCCCGCCCAGCAGGTCGGTCTGATACTTGAAGCGCAAGATCACGATCCGCTCGAATTGCCCCGTGATGGCATAGACATCGGGCACAGCGGCGCTGTTCGGCTTCGCGTCCTGGGCCGGGGTAGTTGTGACGGTGACCTCCCTGCGGGTCTGTTGCCCCGTCGCCATCATGGCGGCAAGAACCAGCAAGACCAGAACTCCGTTTGTTCTTCGCATCGAAAACCTCCTTACAATCCCAAGGCTTCACTCGACCGGCAGCACGTCCGCCGAGGGGCCGGTCCTCCTCTGTGCCGGGGCTCCGGCAATCGACTACAATGACCTCTACCGTCGGCCGTTGCACTGCTGATACCGCAGCCACAGATCCGGCGAACAGATACCCCATGGAGGCAAGTATGTCGCAAACGCAGATCGACCGCCGTTCGTGGCTTCGCAGCTTGACCGGAGCCGCCGGCTTGTTCGGACTCGAAGCCTCATTCCTCGCCCAACGGACCGCTGCCGCCCAAGTTGGTCCGAAGGACAGAATCAAGGTCACGAAGGTAGAAAGCTTCGTTCTGAAGAACTCTTGGGTCTTCGTAAAGATCTCCACCGACGCCGGCATTGTGGGCTGGGGCGAAATGCTGAAGGACGACGCCAAGGCATGCGCCGCCGGAGCGCTGGAAGTGGGAGACTACCTGGTCGGACAGGATCCCTGCCGCGTGGTCCATCATTGGCAAGCCATTCACCGCGGCGCCTTCTACCGCGGTGGGCCCATCAAGACCGCGATATCGAGTGGCATCGACATGGCGCTGTGGGACATCACAGGCAAGGTCCACGGCGTTCCCGTACACAAGCTGCTGGGCGGCCCGACGCGCGACCGCATCCGCGTGTACGGCCACGTCAGCAAGGAGACGGGCGTCAATGCCATGAAGGTGGGGCCGCGCGGCGCCTCGCGCGGCGCCGTCAAATACGTCGAGGGCCAGAAGTTCGTCGATGAAGTTGTGGAGAACTTCAGGGCCCTCCGGCAAAAATACGGTTCCGGAGTCGACATCGCGATCGATTTTCACGGTGCCGTCCAACCGCCCACCGCGATGCTGCTGGTAAAGGCTCTGGAGCCCTACCAACCCTGGTTCTACGAAGAAGTGGTGCAGTGCCTGAATGTGGATGTAATGGCCGAAATCGCCAAGAAGACGCACATCCCGCTGGCGACCGGCGAGCGGATCTTCACCAAGTGGGGGTTCCGGGAAATCCTGGAGAAACGGGCCGCGACCATCATCCAGCCCGACGTTTGCTATGCCGGCGGCATCACCGAGCTCAGGCTGATTGCCGGCATGGCCGAAGCTTACTACACCCCGGTCGCGCCGCACAATCCGCAGGGGCCCTGCTCACTGGCCGCGAGCATGCAGATTGCCGCGTGCATCCCGAACTTCCTGGTCCAGGAGCGGGGTGACAACAATTATTCCGATCTCCTGGCGAAGCCACTTCCCGCTGTTCAGAACGGACACCGCCCAATCCTTACGGACCCTGGACTGGGAATCACCATCGACGAGGACAGGCTCATGGCTCAGGTCGGCGAGCCTAGCGAGTACCGCCCGCAGTTCGATCCAGACGACGGCTCCGTGGTGGACTGGTAGCGCGCCGGATCCTGGCCGCGCCGCCGGACATCGCCGCCACCCCTGTGTCGGTTTTCCGCCGTGCACCTCATCACATGGCTGGAGGCGCCTGGGGCTCCAGCGGCGCTGCTTTGGGTGGCTCGGCCGGAACCGCCGGCGGTGGTTCCGTCGTCACTGCGGGTGACGGTGCGATGGCGTCCAACGCCATCTTGGCCACCAAGAGAGGCCTTTTGACGCTGTTTTCGAGATCGGCCGCCATAGCCTCGATCTCCGCCTTGGTAGGCGCGGACTCAAGAATCTCCATGATATGGTGCACGCGGGTAGCAACACCTTCTACCGACGTGGCGACACTGGACACCGAGTTCTTGATGGCCTCAATCTCGGTTTTCAAGATATCCAACGTGGACATGATCGACTCTCCTTGTTGAATTAGCGAACGAAGTATAGCCAGAGAGGGAGCATCCAGGAAACGCAACTCGCTAATACCATCCAGCGGTGCCTGGCGAAGATCGTAATAAAGCAGGGCGTCGTCGATTTCGAGGTCTGTACTCTCCTGACGCAGTACTCTTTGAAGTGTCCACCGGTCATGAATATTGTGGTGAGCCAAAAGGTGTTCCATCTTCGCTGCCACACGGTCGCTGATGGCGAGCAAGATCTCGGATCTTGAGAGATGTCCGCGGTCAACCTCGGCGAAAAGGTGTTGCACGGCATCTGAGTGGCTGATCCCCATCCTCTTGGCGATGGCGGCAGGCGAGTGCCCTTTTCTGAGTAGTTCGACGACTTCCTCGTGAACGGGCATACACGGCTCGAACTGGCCAAACGGAATGAATTCGTTATCGTTTTTCTATGACGTCAAGTCCGGATCGGCCGCCGATTAGTATACATCGAACTCACCAGCGGCTTCCATCGCATTCAATTCCCTATCGCAGAATGACCGCCCGTGGCATCCGTCACCTCCTGCGTTCCAGGAACTTGCTGAAAATCACCGTTTCGCGACCGGCCGGCCCTCAGACTCGCGCCGCTGCCCCGGTCGTCTTTCTGGCGAAAGCTCCTGCGGCGGCACGCACGCCCGTACCAGTTAGGGGCGCTGTCTCCGAGCAGAGAATGCGCCCGTCGCCGTCCAGACCGGTTCTGCCGGGCCATCTTATCTGTCCGGCGGTGTGACCGCGCCGAGAAACGCTCAACGCAACTTTCCTGGCGGTCGTAAGCGGGCGTTTCCGTCTTCGATGGAGGCTCGCCGTAAGCGTCACGGTGGGCACAGCAGACAGAAACGCCATCACTTACGACCTGTCCGCACGGATCTTACTTAGCCGCAGCCAATGCAGGTTCGGAGTTTTGCATCCGCTCCCGGATCTGCGCGTAGCGCCGCAGCGCAACCATGGCGGACACAGCCCGTTCCGGTGTCGGATAGGCTGGCACGCCGGCTTCGCGCAACCGCAGGATTGCCTCATCGCACTCAGCGCCGCCCTGCAACTCGGCGATGATGGGCTTGCCAAGAGCCTCGTACTCCCGATGTACTTTGAGAATGACGTCGGCGATAGCTGCCACATTCGTTACAGCCGTCGGACAGATCGATACAATCAGACCGTCCACATTCGGATCACGAATCGCCTGCGTCAGCGCGCCGTGGTACTGAATCTCGTTCGCTGTACCTGAGATGTCCACTGGGTTCAACGGCGAACCGAACATCGGCATGTAGGCCTTGATGCGCTGGCTGAGACCGCTGGAGATCTCCTTGAGCGGATGCAACGGGAGGCCTCGCCGCTCGAAGTCATCGCAGGCCAGCAAACCGGCACCACCACCGTTGGTGATCATGACGATCCGGTCGCCAGCGAGCGGAGGCATAAAGCCAAGCGCGAGCGAGGTATCCAGGAATTCCTCCCAGGTCTTCGCACGGATGGCTCCGGCCTGTTCGAAGACTTCATCGTAATGGGCGTCGGATGGTCCAGCGTCACTGGCTGTGTGAGCAAAAGCCGCCTGCCCCCCGATCTTAGAGCCGCCGACTTTGATGGTCACCACCGGCTTGGCCGGCGCGACCCGTTTACATGCTTCGATGAATGCCTGCTCGCTGTCCAGGCCTTCGATGTAGACCGAAACGCACTTGCTGTTTGGATCTTGCCCCGCGTAGGCCACGAACTCGCAGAAATCAACATCCGCCTTATTGCCAAGACCCACGAAGAAGCTCATCCCGAATTGCGTAGTCCGGCTGACGCCGAGGGCAGCCAGCAGGTTCGCTCCGGATTGAGAGATCATCGCCACCGGGCCGGCAACCGGCAGGTAGGGGATAAAGCCGCAGTTGAAGTTCGAATACGGACTCCCCATACCGAGAAGGTTGGGTCCGATCAGGGGCAGTTTGTGTTCGCGGCAGTAGAGGGTCAGTTCGTCCTGCAGGGAGGCCCTGCCGATTTCCTTGAAGCCCGACGATGCGATTACAACGACCTTGACTTTCTTCGCGACGCAGTCTTCCAGAACCATCTTGATCAGATGGGCTGGTAGGGCTATGAAGGCGAGGTCCACCTCTCCCGGTATGTCTCTCAGGGTCTTGTAAGCTTTCAGGCCGTGGACGCTCTCCGCCCTGGGATTCACGGGAATGATGTTCCCCTGGTACTTCCAATCCTTCAATCCCTGAATAATCTTGTAGCCTACTTTTTCCGGATATCTGGCCGCGCCAACCACCGCAATGCTACGCGGGTCCAGGGCGTACCGCAGTTTATCGACCACATAGGGACGGATCGAATCGGTTTTCATGAGCGCACCTCCGGGCGAACAGAGAAATCCTGAAGGAAGTCGTCCGTGAAGACGCATTCCTCCCAAAAACCGCGCTGGTCGTCCAAGCGGCACACCCAGCGCCGATACTGCCGGACCACATCGGCCTCGTCAATCGCCTCGACTTCAGGTATGGATTGGACGAGTTTCCGTAAAGCATCGATGTCCGTGGTCTGATTGCAGGCCATGAGGCCGATATCGTAATGCGAGTCCGTGAACTCCCAAACGGAGCTGAATTCCGTAGTCTGAGCCAGCGAGTCGGCTATTTCGGCCTTCCGGTAGCAGGGAACGATCTGGAAGAGTCTGACCGCGAACATCTTCTGTGTCAAGCCCAGCTTCTGCCAGTTGAGGAAAACCAGTGGGACCAGGATTCTCTTGTGCTCAATGATGTCTTCCATGCCTTTGCGCAAGTCCTCGGCATCCAAACCCGAGATTTCTGCTAGCGCAGGAAAGTCAAAGTAGTCGCTTACGGGGCGTTTCTGATTGATCGCCATCAGAATGCTGATGTCGGTGGGATCAAGTTTCTTCTGGATCTTTGCCAGTTTCTCGGCCTCGCCGGCGCCCCACAGATACTCGCGGTACGTTTCATCGGGAGCGTCCCACATATTCATGTGGTCTTCCCGGATGTCGCGCCGGACCGGAGCGAGCCTGACGTACTCCACTTCCGGCCGCTGTCCCAAAGGAAGAACCACGTCCCAAAGCAGGTTGTCCAGGACTCGCATGTGGTTGCCATTGAAGAAATCAAAACCGCCGGCGGTTTCGTATCCACTACAGATTTGGTCTTTCGCCTGATACCACTCCGTGAATTCCTCCTTCACCTTCCGCGGCGTTCCGGCGCGCAGCTTCACGAACCAGTAATACAGACCCCAGCCGTACACCTGTGTCGCGGGGTTCATCACCAGCATGATCAGATGGTCGTTGTACATGCGGCTGAGCCGCTTTCCGATTTCGGCGGCCGGAATCTTGGTCTTTCCGGACAGCCAATCAAGGTTGAATACATCAGGCCGGATCTGATAGGCCGACTTCGCGATGTTGTACCCACCCATCTCGGGATGGTCGAGGGGGAGCACACCGGGCTCGAGGAACCCGATTCCACGAGGCGCGAAATGGTAACGGCGCATCCATTCCTGGCGGCTCTTGTCCGCCAAGTCAAAAGGCTGCCCGCTCTCAATCTTGCATGAACGTGGCATGGTCGTTTATGAATACCTCCGTTGTTCGAGAGGGCATTTTACTTGCCACTTGGATCGCTGATCTTGTGCGCCGCATTTGTAGCTGTGTAACGGAAGATGTGGGCAACAGCCGCGAGGACTCCCCAACTTACTCTATTACCTTGTACATAATGGCTCGTTCGACGATAACTTTAATGCAACCGCAAGACTGCCGGTGGTCGACGGATCTCCCTAGTTCAGACACGAGGAAGGCGAAACAGGTGCTCACATGTTGGCACTTGCCAGCGCGCTGGCAGTAATCTCGGGCTATACTTCAGAAGACGCCCGACCGGTTCGTTACACGAGGGGCTTGACGATGATCATCGATTCTCCGCGTACCCGCCAAGACGCGCTGCTCGAAGTTTCGGAGTCGATTGCCTCCCACGAGTCGCTGCCCGCCTTGCTCCACGCTTTGTCACCCTCTCTGGCTAGGCTCGTTTCATTCACAGGCTTGGGCTTAGTACTCCACGACTTCGAACGGGGCGTCAGCAAACTGCATATCCTGGAGTCGTCATCACCCTACGACATCCCGGACGGTTATGAGTTCCCAGCCGAGCAATCCCCGACCTCGTTTGTGCTGGACACCGGACAACCGTTATATTTCCCTGACCTCGAATCAGAAACCAGGTACCCGGTTCTCACACAGATGCTTCTGAGCAGCGGCATCCGAAGTTACTGCATCTTGCCGCTCATTACCGAAAGGCGGAGGATCGGCAGTCTGACCTTCGGATCACCCAACAAGAATGCGTACGGCGGCGACGATATCGTCTTCCTGTGTCAGGTGGCCCGGCAAGTGGCCGTCGCCGTCGAGAACGCTCTCAACTTCGAAGCTGCCAAGGCACTACAGGAAGAGTTGGCCCGCGACCGGGACCGGCTGCGTCTGTTGCTTCAGGTGAACAATGCCATCGTAGCCCGCCTCGAAACGCGACCGCTGTTTGAGGCGATCTCCGGGGCCCTTCGAGAAGCGTTGAAGGTGGAATTCGCCAGCCTGACCCTGTGGGACCCCGAAAGCAAACAGCTTCGCAGACAGGTTCTCGATCTCGAGGGCTCATATGAGCTGTCAGAGGCGGATCCCCTGGTTCCGATTGAGGGCACCCCCTCGGGCGAGGCGTACCTGAGCCGTAGGCCGGCTGTAATGGCGGGCGAGGAACTCGCGGCTTCGCCGTACCCGGTGATGCGCTCGCTGACTCAGCATGGATTTCGATCTGCCTGTGCAGTGCCGCTGATCTGCGGTGATCGGGTCCTCGGCACACTCAACGTGATGAGCCGCAGGCAGGAAATGGCGCCGGATGAAGTAAACCTCCTGGTTCAGGTGGCTGGCCAGATCGCTATCGCGCTGGACAACGCGGCAGCGTACAGGCGCATCGAGGAGCTGAATGCCCGTCTGGCGGAAGAAAAGCTGTATCTCAAGGAGGAGATCCGCACCAACTACTTTTTCGAGGAAATCGTCGGCCGCAGTGCGGCGCTCCGGGCGGTGCTCCGCCAGGTGGAGACAGTCGCTCCTTCGGATTCGACTGTGCTCATCTGCGGAGAGACCGGCACCGGCAAGGAGTTGATCGCGAGGGCCATTCACAACCTGAGTTCGCGCCATCAGTACACTTTCGCAAAGGTGAACTGCGCGGCCATCCCCATGGGCCTGCTTGAGAGCGAGTTGTTCGGGCACGAAAAGGGCGCCTTCACCGGGGCAATCGAGCAGCGCATCGGCCGCTTCGAGACGGCCCATCGCGGCACCTTGTTCCTGGATGAGGTCGGCGATATTCCTTTGGAACTGCAGCCGAAATTGTTGCGCGTCTTGCAGGAGCGGGAGTTCGAGCGGCTCGGAAGTTCCAGGACGTTACGCGTCGATGTGCGGTTGGTGGCCGCAACCAATAGGGACCTGCTTCGGATGGTTGACGACCGGCAGTTCCGTGCCGACCTCTACTACCGGCTCAACGTCTTTCCTATCTTGGTCCCGCCCCTCAGGGAACGCATCGAAGATATCCCTCTCCTGGTCAGCTACTTCACGGAGCATTACGCAACCCGGATGGGCAAACAGATCACTACGATCCCTTCCGGGACGATGGAGCATTTGGTCCGGTACTCTTGGCCAGGCAATATCCGCGAGTTGCAGAACCTGATAGAGCGAGCCGTGATCATGTCTCCCGGGCCTGTTCTGAATGTCCCGCTGGAAGTCCTGCGGACATCGGAACAGCTGGATTTGTCCTCAACCGGCACCCTCGAACAGGCCGAACGGCAGCACATCCTCCGGACACTGGAAGAGACCAATTGGGTGCTATCAGGCCCACACGGAGCCGCGGCGAAGCTGGGGCTGAAGCGTTCAACACTCCAGTTCCGGATGAAGAAGTTGGGTATCTCTCGTCCTTAATAGGCTGATTCCCGCCAGCCGGTTGGCATCCGCCAACGTGCCAGCATTGGCACGAGCCTACCAGTCAGATCTAGCCTTCGCTCGCCTGCGTGTTATCAACCAGATAGCTCTCGCTGTCATGCGCGCCCGAATGGTCCTCTCCATGCTCTGTTACTAAGCGGAGAGTCGACAAACAATGCTGAGAATATCCGTCGAAGATCGTGGCGCGGCGGTCCAGCTGAAGCTCGAAGGGCAGCTCAAGGGCGTCTGGGTCGCCGAGTTGGAGCATTGTTGGCGTTCTCAATCCGCCGATGTCCCCCGAAGGGACATTGTCGTTGATTTGACACGCACCGATTTCGTCGATCTCACTGGCAAGTACCTGCTGGCGCTTATGCACCATCGCGGTGTGAAGTTTATCGCCCAATCGCCGCTCATGAAGGACCTGCTGGCCGAGATCGCCCTTACCGAAAAGGCATTGAACCAACAGTCCACGACCGGCGGCCAGAAGGAGTGAATCCATGAATTCGTTCTTGACAAACCTGCAGGAAACCTGGTGTAAGCTGATGCATCCAGCACCCCGGTGGCCGATAAACGGCTACTACGAATGCCCGGCATGCCTGCGCAGGTATCCAGTCCCCTGGGCGAATCGCCCCATGCCCAACATTGCGCCAACAGCGAAGCCGCTACCCTCGAAGCCGATCTGTATTCGTCGTCCGGCCCTGGTCACCACAGAGGCGCGATAGACACGGTGCGGTGGTTCGGGCTCGTCTCACTCCCCCAGGGTCAGCATCTGGCATTGGCCGGGGATGGCGGGCACCGAGAGCTTTCTGCCGGCCACCTCGATGGTGACGGGTTCCTTGCCCCCCGCGAAGTCCGTACGGCGCACCAGGACGCGGCGGCCTAGCCGCAATCCGGACACCACCGTTCCCGGTCTCGAGGGCACACCAAACGTAATGGGGACCCCCTTCTCCAGAAACTCGCCGTAAGCCTGCGCGGCGGCCCACACTGGGTGGAGCAGTTGGATCTCCTTGGCGTTCTCCTTCTCCGTACACCACAGGAAGAAAGTGTCTGTGCCCCGCAGCAGCATGTGCCAGAGCAACTCCTGGTAAGTGCTCTCACTCATCTGCCTCGCCGGCTGCGCACCGGCCGGCGTCCCCCCCTCTCGCTCACTCAAACCGACGTCCACCGTGTGCCAGTGCACGAACGCGATGATGGGCACGTTCGCGGGCGTGTGCCGGCCCGCGTTCGAGGCCACCAGCAGGCCATTGTAGAACCAGCGGTAGTCGCCCGGCTCGAAGTCGTACCAGTTCCACGTCCATGACCACGGGTACACCACCGGCATGGCGAACGTGAAGCCGGTGTCCTCGAAGTCGTTGGCCCAGTGACGGTAAAGCGCGCGCTGATCGCGCAAGGCGGGCTGACCCGGGATGTACTTCTCGAAATAGTCGTACCAGTAGCGCCAGCCGTTATGGGGGTACATAGCGTAATTACCCACGAGGGCTCCGGGATGATACTCCAGCACGGGCTCGGCGTAAGCTTTCCGCTGCAGCAGACTGCGAAGACGACGCATTTCGTGCTGGTAGGCGAGGAAATCGTCCACCTGGGGCAGGTGCTTGCGGCATACCATACAGCGCTGGGAGGCGGCCTGCGCGTGGTTCCACTCGAGCGGTCCGTCAATCTCCCAATCCGTGAAAATGAAGCCGACCGGCAGGCCAGCTTTCGCGTAAGCGGCGGCGAATTGGCGCACGCGATCGCGTATAACCGGAATGCGGTGCTCCAGCCGGAACGGGCAGCCCATCTTCGCGTTTCCGAACGTGTTGTCGAAGAACGGCTTGCCCTTGTCGTCAATGTGCGCCGTCTCCGGCGAGCCGTCGAAGAAGCTGGAAAGCAGCGAACTCGCATGGATATTGATCGGCACGCCGGCCTTCTTTTGCGCGCGCGCCACCGGCATCGCTTCGGCGAGGCAGGCCTCCAGCATACCTTGGTTCCAGTTCGAGACCAGGCCCACGCCGCGCTCATCGAGCAGCCGAACCAACTTCAGTGCCCGCGCGTCGTCCAGCTTGCCCGTGCCAATAGCTGGCCACAGGTAGAGCGGCAGCCTGCCGCCCCGGCTATGCTTCAACGGCTGGGTTTGATCCAAAACCAGTTGAATGTTCTTCGGCCACTCGGATTTCGGCGCCTGTGCCCAGCTTGCCGCGGCCAGCGCCGCGCCGGCGACCAGTGCGCAACATGCCCTCCATCCACTCCACATCCTCATTCGCCTGTCCTCTCGAAATAGGGTTCCAACTGCACGTAGTTGAACATCAGTTCCTGTCCCACAGGACCGCCTGGCGCAGCGGCTGAGGCCCAGTCCGAAATGATTAGCCGCGCCTCGGGCTGGGTCGCGCGAAACATCAGGCGGTGATGGTTGAACCATGCCGGCCCGTTCTTGAATGGGAGCTGCGCATGCGAATAGCTGCTGCTCACGGGAATCGAACGGTAGCTTCCCTGCTCTACCCTCTGCGCGCCCTCGACGTCGAGCGAAACCGCGTGCTGCTGCTTGACGGAGCGTCCGTTCTGGATGTCCTGGTAGTCCGCCGTGATCATCTCGACCGAGTAGAGCCTGCCGGGCACCAGGTTCCTCACTTTTTGCGAAACCTTGTTGGGGCGGCCGGCTTGGCGGCGCATCCACAGGTAGGCGTTGCCGCTCGGCTCGTCCGGTTCCATGCTGCGCTGCCAGTAGCGCCCCTGGGCGCACGCGTAGCGCTCCAGGTAGCCGGTCTTGAGGCTGTCCGGCGCGGCTGGTTCCGCCGTCCATCCTTTCAGTTCGTCCAGGAAGTCCGGGTTGGCGATGTGGTCCAGCGCGTAGGTCCAGCCATAGCGCCTGCTCAGCAGATCCGTGGCGCCTTCGATGCAATAGTGGCGGTAGAGTGCGCTTTCCCAGCGTAGGATTTCCTCGGTCGCGCCGCCCGAGTACCACCAGTGCACCCCGAACAAGCCGTCGAATTGCGGGTGCGTGGCAAGGTACTGCATCTGCATGTCCATCCAGACCTTGTAATTCACGTCGGGCTGCACGTTCAGCTCCGGACCACTCATGAAGATGCCCAGCACCATCACCAGGTGCCGCAGGAGATCCGGAAACGCTGCGCGCCACTTGACGATCTCGCCGCCCAGAATCCGGTCCATGTACTGCCGGCCCTGCTCCTCGGTGGGCATTTCATGGTGGTAGCGTTCCCAGGCCATGTAAAAGTTCGAACCGATGACTGTGCGCACCAGTTCGCGGCTTTCGGGCCGGCTGTGCATTCCAGGCCCACCGGTGTAAGCGTAAAAAGCCTTGCCGGAGCCTTTCATCTTTTCGCCCAGCATCTTCATGCCTTCGATCCAGGCCGGATACAGCGGATTCTGACGCCCGCTGAACTCGTCCGCGATCAACCCCGCCAAGCGCGGGTCCTGGAAACCCACGTTATTGTGCCAGTACTCGAAAGCGCGCGGGCCGGTCAGGTCCTTGTCGTGAGGAAGGCTGCCGTAAGAGATGAACTTGCGGCCGCTGCTGGTCCACTCGTCGATTTCGGCATTGATGCTTGGCCCCGCGGCTCCAGCCACCGTGTTGACGCTCGAAAGGACATTCTTCTTCAGCCAGTCCCAACTGAACTTGCCCAACTCGGGGAAGCGCGGCTCTTGCGGATAGCGCACGAAGTGCGTCTCGGGCATCGCCCGTATGATGAGCGGTCCGCACGTCTTCACACCCGTGGCGCGTACCTGGACTTCGTGCCTGCCTTCCGGCAGCAGGCGCATGGTTTCGACCGTGGGCCCCTGCCGCAGTGTGATCTCGAGCCACTTCCCGCCGTCATGAGTGAGCTCCACTCTTTCGCCCTCGCGCGCATCGGCCCGGAGCGAGACATACACCCAGCCCGAACGCGGGTTCTGGAAACGGTAGGAAACGCCCTGCGACGCGTGGACCGTTTCCACGCGCAGCAACTCCGTCACGAAGTTGTTCAGGCGCATGGGCGACTGCGCCCAGAGCCCCGCCGCAGAGGACGTGAGACTGATCGCGATGAATGCCCGCCTCTTCATAGGTAGATTGTGACGCGGCAGCGGTGTCCGCCGCCAGCCCCTCTGGGATACGCCCTAAAGCCCCTCGAGATTGGCTACAATATACTGTGTGTCGAAGGTACACATTTCATTGGAGGTGCCATGATTCGTAGCGCGATTGTCTTACTATTGTCCTCATTTGCATCGCTGCTGGCCCAGGGCGACACTTGGGTCGGAACGCGCGTCAAGTACGCGCATCGTTGGGGTAATGTTGCCGTTGATGGCTCAAACATCCTCGGCGGATATCGCTCTGACGCGGTCACTGGTGTAGCTGTAGATGCCGGCGGCAACGTTTATGTAGCCGGCAGGACTTACTCGAAGGCTTTCCCGTCGAGCACAGTTGAGCCGCCCACGATGCCCCCTCCGCACGCGAGAGGTTTTGCCGGCAAGCTCAAGCCGGATGGCAGCGATTTCATCTGGCTCGCCAACTGGGACAAGTGCGGCGTCAATGCCATGACCGTGGACGCCTCCGGCAATGTGATCGTGGCCGGAGCCGCCTATGTCACCGGTGGCGACGCCTTCCTGGCCAAGTACGATGCCGCGGGTTCCCTCCTGTTCACACGCTCGTTGTCCGGGATCCCCACCGCCGTCGCGCTCGACGCCGGCGGCAACATTTTCGTGGCTGGCACTACCTATTCTTCGGAGTACCCGACCACACCGGGCGCCTTGCAGCCAACGCGCAAGAACGCTGCCGCCAACCTTGGCTCGGGATTTGTTACTAAGTTCGACCCCACTGCCACCACACTTTTGTATTCCACTTACCTGGGCGGATCGCAGTTGACGGAGATTCACGCCATGGCCGTGGACGCGGCAGGGTTCGCGTACCTGGCCGGAACCACCACATCGGCCGACTTCCCCACCACGGATGGGGCCTTGCAGCCGCGCATATCCGGTACCGCCGGCAGTGAAAACTCCGACGGTTTCGTGGCCAAGTTGGACGTGACAGGCGGACGCCTAGTCTTCTCGACGTTGCTGGGCGGTTCCGCGCCCGACTCGGTGAACGCCATCGCCGTCGATTCGAGCGGCGCGAGTTATGTCGCCGGAAGCACCAGGTCCGCCGACTTCCCGGTCACACCCGGCGCTTTCGCCACCACGCGTCCAGGAAACTCCTCCGCCTTCGTGAGTAAGTTGAGCGCCTCCGGATCCATTTTGAATTACTCCACTTACTACGGTGACTCAGCCATGGTCGCAGCCATCGCCGTAGCCCGGAACGGTTGGGCTTACGTCACCGGAGAGACCTCCGGCGAGTTGCCTGTGTGGGCGGCGATCCAGCCGTCCTATTACGGTGGCGCTTGTTACTACTACACCCCGTCCGGATCAACTCCCTATGGCGAGTACACCTGTCCGGAAGCTTTCCTGGCGGCCTTCAACGAGGACGGTTCCGGGGTGGCTGTTTCCACGTACTTGAGCGGGGCCGGCAAGAAGTCTGGCCTGGCCCTGGCCGTGGATACGCAATCCAACATCTACGTCGGCGGCCGGGGCGCAATCGTGCCGCCCACCACGAGTTTTCCTTCCACCGACGGCCACGCGTTTCTGGTCAAGCTCGGCCCCGGCTCGCGGCCTCCGATGTTCACCCGGCAATCCATCACCAACGCCGCAGATTTCTCCACCGGCCTGCCGCTTCCTGGAGGCGCCGCCTCGATGTTCGTCGGCGATCTTGCCGGAACAAGCAACGTGACCGTCAAAGTCGACGGAGTGCTCGCGCCGCTCTATGCCGTCACGCCCGGACAGATCAACTTCCAGGTGCCATTCGACATCACGCCGCCGCTGTCCACTGTAGAGATCGCGCAAGGTGACGCGGTGGCATCGGTGCGGGGTCTGAAGAGTCTCCTCACCGCGCCCGCCATTTTCGCGTTTGACGAAGTCCACGGCGCCATACAGCACGGCCTGGACTACCGCCTGGTCACGGCTTCGGCGCCGGCCGAGCGCGGCGAGGTGATCACCATCTACTTGACCGGACTTGGCACGACCACACCCCCGGTGAAGAGCGGGGAAGCGGTCCCAGTCTCGACGCTGTCGCGGACGACGCTCGCACCCACGGTGTGGATCGGAGGACAGACCGCCGAGGTGCTATTCTCAGGCCTCACGCCGGGAACGTTTGGCCTCTATCAGATCAACGCGCGCGTTCCGCAGTCTATAGCCACGGGAGATGTGGAGGTACAGGTCGGTTTACCCTCGATCGTGGACGAGACACTGTTTATGCGGCCGGCAGTCGCCCGCATCAGCCGCCCCGTCCTGATGCCGGTGCGCTAACGCGGCAGCGCGGCGCAGGCGGTTTCTACATCCGGGAAGAACTTGAACACAGTGTCCAGGCGGGTCACGTGGAAGCTGTCACGGACCGCGCCGGTGGCGGCTGCCATGTGCATAGCGCCTCCGGCCTGGAACACTTTATTCAGGCTGGCGATGAAGCGCCCGATGCCGGTCGAGTCGATGTGCGTGACGCCGGCAAGGTCGAAAACGAGCTTGCGGTGCCCTTGCGCGAGCAATTCCGCGACCAGCGTTTCGATCCGCGTACTCTCGTCTCCCAGCATGATGCGGCCGGCTACGGTGATGACGACGATCCCTCCGTCGATTTCGCGGTGCTGAATCTCAAGTGGCATGGGCTCGCGCTTCACGATTTAGAATACTGCGAATCGGGCATATAGGTTCAATGTTTCCCGAAGATCGACTTCGCCACGGTGGCGTGAATGCCCTTCTTGCCGTCCACCACCTGCGTCACGCGAAGGTCCACCGCGGACCCGGCAAGCAGGTAGGCGTCGTCGCGCGTCAGGCCTTTCTCGGTGACCAGGAAATCCAGCATCTCGCGTAGGGCGATGCGGCCGGCTTCCTCCAGGTTCTCGTGGAAACCCATGGTGATGTAATGCGTAGGCGTTTCCGCTCGCGGCCAGCGCAGCGGCTTGCCTTTGTGCACAAAGAACTGGAACGTGCCGGTGAGCGCGGTCTCCAGCGCGGCGACGTTCACTTCGCCATCGGCCTGGGCCGCGTGAGCGTCCCCCACCGAAAACAGCGCGCCGCGGGTGTGAACCGGAAAGTAGACCGTAGTCCCGGCCACCAAGTCCTTGTTATCCATGTTGCCGCCGTGGATCCAGGGCGGCGCGGTGCTGATACGCCCCGAAACCGGCGGCGGCGCCACACCCATCACACCAAAGAACGGCTTCAGCGGCACTGTAATGCCGCCGGGGAAACTCGCCGTCATCGTGCGCCGGTCCAGCGGGTAGCTCTTCACGCGCCAGTAGGGAAAATCGTCCGGCAGCATGCCGCATCCCGGGCACATGATGATGATGGCGTAATCGAAAGCCAGATCCACGGCCTTGATGCGCACTTCGAGCGTGTCGCCGGGTTCGGCCCCTTCTACATAAACCGGACCGGTGAGCACATGCGGCCCAGGGCCATCATTCTTCACCTCGCGGTGGATGACACGGTCGGCCTCGCGGATGGCCGCGTCCGGAATTCCGCCTTCCCGCATCATGGCCGGGCCGGCGATCATGGCCGATTCCAGCTTCACTGTATCGCCGGAACGAATGCGGACGACCGGCGCCACCTCGGCCGAAAAGTAACCTCGCACAACTGTCTTCGGCGCCGGCTTGATTACCTGAACCGGAGGCTGGGCGGCGGCCAGCGCCGCCGCCCACAGCAGTGCGAGCAATTTCACTGCTTCTTCTTTCCCTGGGCTGCGACGGCCGCCATGGCCGCCTTCACCTTCTCGGGATCGCCCAGATAGTAGTGCTTGATCGGCTTCAGGTCGTCGTCGAGTTCGTATACCAGCGGCAGCCCGGTGGGAATGTTCAACTCGACGATGTCTTTTTCGCTCATGTTATCCAGGTACATCACCAGCGCGCGCAGGCTGTTGCCGTGCGCGGCGATGATGACGCGCTGGCCGGAACGGATGGCTGGCGCGATGGTGTCGTGCCAGTAGGGCAGAAAGCGCGCCACTGTGTCCTTCAGACACTCGGTGAGCGGCAGTTCCTGCTCGGTCAGGTTCTGGTAGCGCGGATCGGAGCCGGGATAGCGCGGGTCCGTTTTTTCGAGCACGGGTGGTGGCGTGTCGTAACTGCGCCTCCAGATCTTCACCTGCGCTTCGCCGAACTTCTCGGCCGTCTCGCTTTTGTTCAGCCCTTGCAGCGCGCCGTAGTGACGTTCGTTGAGGCGCCAGTTATTATGCACCGGAATCCACATCAGGTCCAGTTCATCCAGCACCGTCCACAGCGTGCGGATGGCGCGCTTCAGGACCGACGTGTAAGCCACATCGAAGACGTAGCCTTCACGCTTGAGCACCTGGCCCGCCTCGTGAGCCTCGGCGAGCCCCTTCTCGGACAGATCGACGTCGGTCCATCCGGTGAAGCGGTTCTCCTTGTTCCAGGCGCTTTCGCCGTGACGCAGCAGAACTACTCTCTTCATTGCTTGTAAGCCCTCCTACCCGTGAACCCGGAAAGCCAGACACCGGCTTCCGCCGTGGGGTTGCCGCGCGAGTCCAGGGTCTCGCGTCCAACCACACTTACGATTTCACTCATGATTTCTCCTTGACACTTGGGGAACTGCTCGGTGTTCTCCACCATTTTGGCACAGAGCTCGGAACGAGGTTTCGGCGTGCTAGGATGAGAGATTGTAGGTCGCAATGATTCAGGCCGGAAAGGGGGTGACCCAAGTTTGGCGGAAGTAACACTGCAAGATGGCGAGAGCTTGGAAAGCGCCCTTCGCCGGTTCAAGCGCAAGGTCCAGCAAGAGGACATCATTAAGGAGATCAAGCGTCACTCCTATTACCTCAAGCCGGGCGAGAAGAAGCGCACCAAGGCGGCACTGGCCCGCAAGCGGAATCGTAAGAAACGCCCCAGAGATTCCGAATAGGATTTACCGGGGACGCCCCCAGGTGGTGGCGTCCCCAATTCCCTTCCCTTCCTACTACCGATTCATTCGCTTCAGCATCTCACTCTCAACCTGCTTGAAGCCTGCGGGGACTTCGAGTTTCGACCCGTCCACGCCAGCGGTCGAGAAGCCGCTCATCTCGATGGTGGTTTCCATCAGCACGCCCTGCGCCGCGCCCTCGGGTGCCTGTTGCTGTTGCTGAGGTGCCTGCTGCTGCGCTGGTTGTTGCTGCTCTTCCTGCTGCTTCTTGCGGCGGCCAAACCCGCCTAAGCGTCCCAAGCGTCCACCCAGCACGCTGCCGATCGACGGAGCCTCTTCCTGCGGCTTGGCTTCGGCAGCCTGGCGCTGCTCGGCAGGCTGCGCCTGCTGCTCGGATCCGGCTTCGGCCGTCCCGCCGACGCCCTTCACGGACATACGCACAACCTGCAAAAGCGGTGCGCCCTCAAGCTTGGCGGCTTCCTTCGCGGCCGCCGCCATCCCCCTCATCATGTTGGGATTACCCGCCGCCATAGGCCCCAGGTTGGCGCCGGGAACCCAGTTCATCTTCTGGGCCATCCTCTGGTAGAAGGCCTTCATCTGCTCGTAGCCGGCCACTTCCTTTGCAATCCACATGTTGGAGGTCGTGAGCATGGTGGATTTGTTGCCGGACTTGGGATCGGTGGTCTCTATCTCCAGCGACATGAGCATCTCGCGAGTGACGAAGCCCGAGATTTCGCGCGTCTGGCCTGTAGCCTTCACGTCCACCTTCATGTTGACTTCGGCTTTCGACTCGTCCTTCAGGTTTTGGCCCAGCGCCGCCATAGCCTTGGCCATATCGGCGAACGTAACCACGGAGTAGGTCTTCTTTTTGAAGTCGATAGTGGTGATCGTTTCGTTCGCCAGGTCTGTGATTTGGGCCGTGTCGGCGGTTACATTCGCCAACCGGTCGCCCTTCAGGTAGACGTGCGTGACGATCGGCTCACGGGCCTGCTTGGAGAAAGCCCCCGCGAAACGCATCATGCCCATCATCGCGCCGCCTGTGATCTTTGCGGTCTGGTCGTAGCTCAGATCGGCCCTGAGCGACGCACCCCCGAGTGCCAAGAGAAGAACAACGGATACGTGTCTGAACATAGCTGTCTATCTGGGATATGGTATGACGACTTGAGCACCCGCCGTCAAGATAAAAGTGACGCGGCGGAAAGCTGCGTCTATGCGCTTCGGCTCAACCACGAAGCTTCAAAGTCGCCGCCGGGGCCTAGAACGGCACGTCGTCGTCGGTGATTCCGGATTCGAACGGCGACTCCTCGGCTGACGCAGGCGGCTGGGCGGGGGATCGGCGTTGCGCATTGCGCGGCATGGAGACCGGACCTCGCGCTTCTTCGGGACCGGGCACGCCTTCACCGCGTCCGCCAAGTAGCAGCACGTCGTCGGCGACCACCTCCGTGCGGTAGACCTTCTTGCCGTCCTTATCGTCGTAGCTGCGGGTCTTCAGGCGTCCTTCGACGTAGACCTGCTTGCCCTTGGTCAGGTAGTTGGCCAGGTTCTCCTGGCGCCAGAGGACCACGTTATGCCAATCGGTGTCCT
>CAYLLB010000006.1:0-136783 GCA_964384215.1 uncultured Solibacteraceae bacterium
TCTCGCTGGAAGAGAAGCGGCGCCGCGAGCGCCAGCGCCAGCTCGAACTGGGCGTGACCTCCTACGCCTGGGCCGCCCAGGGCAGCCGCCTGCTGGCGCCCTTCGCCACCGGCCTGTACGTGCAGGATGACATCAACCTGACCCGCAAGCTCACCGTGAACCTGGGTGTGCGGTGGGAGTATGAGACGCCGGTCACGGAACGCTACAACCGGTCGGTGGCCGGTTTCGCCTTTGACCAGGTAAGCCCGATCGCTGCGCAGGCCCAGGCCAATTACGCCGCGGGCACTCAGATACCGGAATTGCCGGTTAGCGCCTTCAAGGTGATGGGCGGTCCGACGTTCGCGGGCATCGCCCCCAATTCTCGCGGGATCTGGAACGGTGAGAAGAACAATTTCATGCCGCGCATTGGATTGGCCTACCAGCTCCGGCCGACCACGATCCTGCGCACTGGCTACGGCATTTTCTATGATTCCATCGGGATCAACGGCTACAACTCGATCCAGACTGGCTTCACCAGCACTACGCCGGTGCAGGTTTCGATGGACAGCGGCGTGACCTATGTCGCTTCCCTGACAAATCCCTTCCCCAATGGTTTGATCAAGCCCCTGGGCGCCGCCGGCGGATTGACGACGAACTTGGGGCAGTCGCTCACTCTTTACGGGCGGGACCGCAAGAATCCTTACAACCAGCGATGGTCGTTGGGAATTCAGCACTTGCTGCCTGGCCAACTCAAGGCCGAGGTCACGTACGTGGGCAACCGTGGCACGCGTCTGCAGGTTGCGAGGAGTCTGAATACCCTTCCCCAGCAGTACCTGAGCAAGTCGCTGGTACGCGACCAGGCCACCATCAACTACCTGGCCGCGAGTTTCTCCAACCCGTTCTATGGCATCAATTCGATTTACGGCAAGAATATTTCGCGTAGCGGCTTGCTGTTGCCCTATCCGCAGTTTGGCAGCATCACGCTGTATGAGCCGACCGGCTACTCGTGGTATCACGCCTTGCAGGTGGCGGCGGAGAGGCGTTTCTCGAAGGGCTTCATGTTCATGTTCAACTACACCTACTCGCGCTCGATGGACGCTTCCGCCTTCCTGAATGCAAGCGATGCCAGGCCGTACGAATCGCTGTCGGCCAACGACCGGCCGCACCGCGTGGTCATCAGCGGCATCTATGAGCTGCCCTTCGGGCGCAAGCGTCATTTTGGCGCGAACATGCCTGCGGCGTTGAACTTCTTCGCCGGCGGCTGGCAACTCAACGGCGTGATGCAGCGCCAGAGCGGTCCCGCGCTGGTGTGGGGCGATATTTGGACGCTGTTCACGGGCGATTCCACCAAGGTGGGTCTGTCCAAGAATGAGCGCAACGTGGACCGGTGGTTCAATACCGATGCCGGTTTCAACAAGGTCAGCACGCAGCAGCTCGCATCCAACGTGCGCTACTCGCCGTGGCGGTTCAGCAACCTGCGGGCCGATGGCCAGGCGCGTTGGGACTTCTCCATTTTCAAGAATTTCCTCATCCAGGAGAAGTTGACAGTGCAGTACCGCGCCGAAATCGTCAATGCCTGGAACCATCCCAACCTGCTGACTCCGGATATGACCCCGACCAGCAGCACGTTCGGCATGGTTACCAGCCAGGACGCCACACGCACCTGGGTCATGTCGTTGAAGCTGTCTTTCTAAACAGGCGGGCCGGAGAGACTTCCTCAACCGACTCGTGTAGTAAAGGCGCCGGGCAGTTACCGCAGAGGCGACTGCCCGGCCTGCTATCCCACACAAAATCAACATGTTCAAACACATTGCCAGGGCGGTTGTTTTTCTGGCCGCTGTCTTGGCTTTCGCTCAAACGGATTGGAAAGCGGGTGCAGCCAAGCTCGTGATTACGCCCAAGGAGCCGATCTGGATGGCTGGTTTCGGCTTCCGCGACAGGCCGTCGGAGGGTATCCGCCAGGACATTTACGTGCGCGCGCTGGCATTGCAGGACGCCAGTGCGAAGACCTTTGTGCTAGTCACGCTCGACCTGGCCGCCGTGGAGCGCCAGATGTCGGACGCGATGGCGGCACAATGCCTGAAGCGTTATGGGCTCTCGCGGGACCGCCTGGTGCTGAACGTTTCGCACACCCATAGCGGTCCGGTGGCGGGACTCGTTCCGATGCCTCTCTATGACCTCACACCCGCGCAGCGGGACGTGGTCCGGCGATACACTGCGGAATTGATCGAAAAGACAGTCGACGTCGTGGGCATAGCAATCCAGAACATGGCGCCCGCGAACCTGAGCTTCGAGCAGGGGCTGGCCGGTATCGCAGTGAATCGCCGGCGAGTCGGGCGTAGGTCGCTGCCCGGCCCGGTGGATCACGACGTGCCGGTGCTGGCTGTGCGCGCCCCGGAGGGCAAGTTGCGCGTAGTGGTCGTAGGGTACGCTTGCCACGCCACCATGCTGAGCGATTACAAGATCAGCAACGACTATCCCGGCTATGCCAGGGAAGCGATCGAGAAGGCTAACCCTGGCGCGCTGGCCATGTTCGTGCAGGGCTGCGGCGCGGATTCCAATGCGTTTCCGCGCGCGGGGGAGGATTTGTGCCAAAGGCGCGGCGACATGCTTGCCGCCGCCGTCGAACTTGTGCTGAAAGGCAAGATGAAGCCCGTATCGGGCCCGCTGCGCGGAGCCTTCGACCGCGTGGACCTGCCGTACCACGAGATGCTCACGCGGGAGGAACTGCAGAAGCGATTGGAGCACAAGACGAAGATCTACCGGACCACGGCGCGCTACCTGCTGGACCAGCTCGACCGCGACGGTAAGTTCCCGAATAGTTGCTCCTGCCCGATTCAAGTCTGGCGGTTCGGCGAGAGCCTGAAATTCATCGTCCTGGGCGGCGAGGATGTGGTGGACTACTCACTGCGGCTCAAGAATCAATACGGATTCGACAACACCTGGGTGGCGGGGTACTCGAACGATGTTCCCGCCTATATTCCCTCCAAGCGCGTGGTTCAGGAGGGCGGATACGAGGGGGGCGAGGCGCTGGTGTTTTTCGGCCGTCCCGGCAAGTTCAGCGCGGCCGTGGAAGAGATCATCGTCGAGAAGGTAGGCGATTTAATGGCGCGCACCGCCTATTGAATCCGGGCGGGCGCAATTAAACGGAGGGTGCCAGGAGGCGCCATAATGCACAAAAAAATCGGAATTCTGGGTGGCTTGAGCCCGGAATCGACCGTGGCCTATTACGAGCACATTACGCGATCATATGTAGCCCGTTTCGGGGATTGCGGTTATCCGGAGATCCTCGTTTATAGCGTCAATTTTCAGCAATACATGGATTGGCAGCGCCGGAACCAGTGGGCTGAAGCGGCCGAGGCGATGGCAGACTCGCTGAACGCGCTTCATGGTGCCGGAGCCGACTTCGGCCTCATTTCGACGAACACGATGCACCTGGTTTTCGACGAGGTGCAGGCAAAAGTCGATATGCCGCTGCTGAGCATCGTGGAGACCACCGCACAGGCGGTTGGGGCAGCCAACATCAAGACCGTCGGGCTGCTTGGGTCCGTGTTCACCATGCGGGAGAATTTCTACCGCGACGGACTCAAGCGGGCCGGCATCGAGACACTGGTGCCCGAACCGGCCGATCACGAGCGCATCAACGAAATTATTTTCGGGGAACTCTGCCGCGGCGTACGCCGCCCGGAATCCCGCCGCTTCTTCCAGACCGTGATGGAAGGGCTATGCCGCCGTGGCGCCGGGGGCGTGATCCTTGGATGCACGGAAATCCCTTTGCTGGTCACCCAGAAGGATTGCCGCGTGCCGCTGTTCGACACCACGGCGCTGCACGCGCAGCGCGCCCTCGATTACGCGATCTCGCGAGGCGGCAACGGACACTAGAACCACTCCCGTAGGCGCAAGCGGTCGAAGCTTGAACCGGTGTTGCGCGGAGCGTGAAAGCACACCATCACGCCTTTCCTATTGCGGGCATCGATGTCTCGGATGCCTGCGAAACAATCGTGTTCGACAGAATCGCGGCGCCTTAGCGCGTCGTGGATTGTATTTTGATTTGAGACATTTGATGGGGAAAATCTTATGCTAACTCAATGCAAGTGTTCGGTGGCCGCGATCATGGTCGCGGCCTTCCTATTGATGAGTTGTTGTCTGCGTGCCCAAGATGCGCGTGGAACTATACTGGGCCGCGTCGCGGATTCTAGCGGCGCGGTTATCACCGGCGCGGATGTGCGCGCCACCAACACGGAAACGGGCGTTTCGGCCGTCTCCAAAAGCAATGAAGCCGGCAATTTCGTTCTGGCCTACTTGCTGCCCGGCGTGTATAGGGTAGAGGCTGAGTTCAAGGGCTTCAAGAAATTCATGCGCCAGGGCATCCAGGTGCGTGTAGGCGACCAGGTACGGGTGGATATCCCGCTAGAAATCGGCAATCAAACGGAAACCGTCCAGGTCACCGCGGAGACGCCGCTGCTCGATACGGTCGATGCGTCTCTTGGCCAAGTTGTGGACCAACGCCAGATCCAGGAACTACCGTCGTTCGGCGGAGCACCCTATAACCTCGCGTTGATGGCGCCCGGCATGATCAATACGACGAACCTCCGCCAGCGCTATGTAGGCACGCCTGGCGCACAGGGCGACTTCGCGGTGGACGGCACGGGTCAGAAGAATAGCGACTTCACTATCGACGGTGTTCCCAACAGTATGGACAAGGGCATCGTCTTCGTGCCGCCGCAGATGTCCGTGAGCGAGTTCAAGGTTCAGAGCCTGTCCTATGACGCCTCGATCGGACACACCGCCGGGGCGCTGGTGAACGTCAGCCTGAAGAGCGGCACCAACGATCTGCACGGCGAGGCCCACTGGTTCCTTCGCAACAAGGTGTTCGATACGCCGACGATCTTCCAGAACCGCGCGGGACAGAAAGTGGCGCCGTTCCAAGACCACCGCTACGGATTGAGCGGGGGCGGCCCGGTGTACCTCCCGAAGGTTTACGACGGCAGGAACAAGACCTTCTGGTTCTACCTGTGGGAAGCCAACGAAGTTAAGTACAGCTACGATTACGTGAACACCGTGCCCACCGCCGCCATGAAGCAGGGCGATCTGTCGGGGCTTTTGGCTTTGGGCGGCACATACCAGGTATACGATCCCTTCAGCACCCAAGCCGTCTCGGGTGGTAAATTCCAGCGCACGCCGATCGCGGGAAACATCATTCCAAAGAGTCTCCTGGACCCCGTGGCGCTGAAGATCATAACCCATTGGCCGGAACCGAACCAAACCGGCACCAAGGATTTTAAGAACAACCATTTCGTCAGCTATGCAGGCCCGTTCCCAGTGTGGACCCACTTGGCTCGCGTGGACCATGCGTTCAATCCCAATCATCGCGTGTACTTCCGCCTGATGAGGGAAGGGTTCTACAGCCTGTCAAACCGCCGGTTCCTCGACGACAACGACGGTCTGGACTCAAGGCAGGACAAATGGGGCTTTGCACTGGACGACGTCTACGTCTTCAATCCCAGCTTCTTCATGGACGTCCGCTACGGACTGGCCTATCGCTGGGGCCGCAACAAAAGCTTCACGCAGGGTTACGACCTAAGCTCGCTGGGATTCTCGTCCAATCTCCTGTCCTTGCTTCCCGACAAGGAGTTGGCCACGTTCCCCAAGGTGGTGGTGTCGCCGTTCAACACACTCCAGAACAGTTCATCGAGCGGCAAATGGGGCGCGACCGTGAACTCGCTGGACGCCAACTTCACCAAGCTTCAAGGCAGGCACAGCATCAAATTCGGCGCGGCGCTCCGCGATACGCGGGAGACTTCGAACTACTTCACGAACGACGTGAGCCCGTATCTCGCTTACGGCAGCACCTATACGAACGGCCCGTACAACACGTCGTCGGCACCGACGGTGGGAGGCGAAATCGCCTCATTCCTGCTCGGTCTTCCGTCTACATCCGCATACCTAGCCAAGTCCGCCAGCTACGCGGATCAGGAGACCTATTTGGGACTCTTTGTACACGACGACATCAATCTGACTCGCAGACTGACTGTGAACTTTGGTGTGCGGTGGGAGTATGAGACGCCGGTCACGGAACGATACAACCGGTCGGTGGCAGGCTTCGCCTTCGACCAGGTGAGTCCCATCGCGGCGCAGGCCCAGGCGAACTATGCCGCCGGCACGCAGATTCCCGAGTTGCCTGCCAGCGCCTTCAAGGTGATGGGTGGCCTGACGTTCGCCGGATTGAACGGCAATCCCCGCGGAAAGTGGATTGGAGAGAAGAACAACTTCATGCCGCGCGTCGGCTTGGCCTACCAACTCAGGCCGACCACTATTCTCCGTGCCGGCTACGGCATTTTCTATGACTCAATTGGCATCAACGGCTACAACTCGATCCAGACCGGCTTCAGCACCACCACGCCGGTGCAGGTTTCGATGGACAGCGGCCTCACCTATATCGCGAGCACGGCCAACCCGTTTCCCAATGGATTGATTCAGCCTCTGGGTGCCGCTGGCGGGTTGTCCACCAACCTCGGCCAGGCAGTCAGCTTCTATGCCAGGAACCGTAAGAATCCGTATAACCAGCGTTGGTCTTTCGGGGTCCAGCATCTGCTCCCCGGTCAACTGAAGTTCGAGGCGACCTACGTAGGCAACCGCGGCACACGGCTCCAAGTAGGGAGGAGCCTGAATGTCCTTCCCCAGAAGTACCTGAGCAAGTCGCTGGTTCGCGACCAAGCTACCATCAACTACCTGAGCCAGGTGTTTCCGAACCCCTTCTATGGCACCAATTCGATCTACGGCAAGAACATCTCGCGCCAAGGGCTGCTTCTGCCTTACCCGCAGTTCGGCGGCGTATCTGTGACCGAGCCGATCGGCTACTCCTGGTATCACGCCCTGCAAGCCGGCGTCGAGAGGCGCTTCTCGAAGGGCTTCATGTTCATGATGAACTACACCTTCTCGCGCTCTATGGACGCCACTGCCTTCCTGAACGCCAGCGACCCAATGCCGTACGAGTCGCTATCGACCCAGGACCGGCCGCACCGTCTCGTCATAAGCGGCATTTGGGAGTTGCCCTTCGGACGCAAGCGTCATTTCGGCGCGAACATGCCTTCGGCACTGAATTTCTTCGCCGGCGGATGGCAACTCAACGGCGTGGTGCAGCGCCAGAGCGGTCCCGCGCTGGAGTGGGGCGACGTCTGGACGCTGTTCACGGGCGATTCCACCAAGGTGGGTCTGTCCAAGAGCGAGCGCAACGTGGACCGGTGGTTCAACACAGGCGCCGGCTTCAACAAGATCAGCAATCAGCAGCTCGGATCCAACGTGCGTTACTCGCCGTGGCGCTTCAGTAACCTGCGCGCCGATGGCCAGGCGCGTTGGGACTTCTCCATTTTCAAGAATTTCCTGATCATGGAGAGGGTGACCGCGCAGTTCCGGGCTGAAGTTGTCAACGCCTGGAACCACCCCAACTTGATGACTCCGGTGATGACCCCGACCAGCAGTACCTTCGGGATGATCACCAGCCAGGACGCGACGCGCACCTGGGTGATGTCTCTCAAGCTATCCTTCTGAGCTTGATGCAGCCCAACAAGGGCGCTGGCCAGCCACCCATGCGGGCGGCCGTCCGGCGCCCTTGCCGTCTATGAGGTTTAGTTCAGCGGCAATAGATAATGGAAACGAGAGACGTTACATGCAACGCAGACATTTCCTGACGGGTTCGCTGGCGACGGCGTGGACGAGGCTCGACGCAACCATCCCCGCCAGGTCCTCACACCCCGCCCTCATTCCATACCCTCAGAAGGTCCAGTGGACCGATGCAGTTTTCGCATGCTCTACGTACGCCGTGAAGGCTCCGGCAGAGGCCGGTTTTGCCGCAGCCGAGTTGGTCGGCGCGTTGGATGCCGCAGGAGCGAAGCAGCGCACCGGCGCGCCGAAAATCGTGCTGCGCTTCGCTGATGTGAGTGGAGCCGGCAAGATCGGCGCGGGTGAGGCATATGAATTGGACGTGTCGGCGAAGCGCATTACGATCACGGCGCCGAATCCCTCAGGATTGCTATACGGCGTTGCCACGCTACGCCAACTGATCTTCCGCGGGGCGCGCGGCCCTGCCATCGCCGGCTGCCGCATCACGGACTGGCCCGCGTTCGCCTGGCGCGGCTTCATGCACGACGTGGGCCGGAATTATCAGCAGATGACGCTGCTGCGGCGGTTCATTGACGTGATGGCGCGTTACAAGATGAACGTATTCCACTTCCACCTCGCCGACGGGCCCGGTTACCGGATCGAATGCCGGGTGCATCCCGAATTGAACGCCTCTTCGAGCTACGAGGCCACGCGACATCCAGGCAAGTACTACACCTACGCTGAGATTAACGAGTTTATCGCCTACTGCCGCCAGCGGAACATCATGATCGTGCCGGAGATCGACATGCCCGGCCACAGCGAGTACTTCAACCGCGCTTTCGGCTTCGACATGCAGGATGAGCGGGGCGTGAAGATCGTCGAAGAGGTACTGAACGAATTCATGGACCACGTGGACACGCCGTTCCTCCACCTCGGCTCCGACGAAGTAGACGTGCGCAATCCGCGATTCATGGATCGCATGGCCAGCCTTGTGCGCTCCCGCGGAAGGCAGGTTATGGCATGGCGTCCGGGTAATCCGCCATCGGACAAGTTCGTCTCGCAGATCTGGTCTTACGGCCCCGGGCTCGACGCGCTGCCCGGAATCCCGATCGTGGATTCGCGCAACAACTACATCAATCACGTAGACCCGTTCCAGGCACCCGTGCGCCTGCTCAACATGGAAACGACGGGTCAGGCGGAAGGGAACGGCATCGCCTGGGGCGGCATCCTCTGCCACTGGCCGGATCTCAATGTGAGCGAGGTGATGAACATCTACCGTCAGAGCCCCGTGTTTCCGTCCATGCTGGCGGCGGCGGAGAATTACTGGCGCGGGCACATGCCTCACAATCCGCAATACTGGGCAAAGCTGCCGGAGGCAGGCAGTTCCGAGCACGCCCGCTACGCCGAATTCGAGGCGCGGATGCTGTCGCATCGCGACAAGTACTTCAACGATTGGCCGTTCCCGTATCTCAAGCAGACCGACATTCCGTGGCGGCTCATCGGCCCCTTTGATCACAAGGGCGATCTTGCGGCGCAGTTTTCGCCTGAACGGGAAATCCGGTCAAGTTACGTACTGGACGGCAAGACGTACCGCTGGACGGACGTCGTAGGCGCGACCATCGCTGTCAATCACGTCCAGTACGATGGCTGGCTACCCAAGACGCGGCGAGGAACCGTCTATGCCCTGACTTACGTGCGGGCGCCGCGCGACATGACGGTGGGCTTCTGGATCGGCTTCAATGGTCCTTCCCGATCCAACCGCCGCCAGCAGCCCAACCCTTAACAAGGCGAGTGGAGCACTGCGGGCTCGAAGGTCTGGGTCAATGATCAAGCTGTCGCGCCCCCCGTCTGGAAGCAACCGGGCCGGGTAGCAGACCTCGTCGAGACGCCGCTGGTGGATGAGGATTACTTCTACCGCCCGCCAACGCTGGTAGCCCTGAGAGCCGGATGGAACAAGATCCTGATCAAAGCGCCAAAAGGTGACAAGACCTGGAACTGGCAGTTCACCTGTGTTCCCGTGCGGGTGGACGGCGACCGCGTACGCGAAGTAAAGGAACTGCGCTTCTCGACGAACCCCGGCGCGTAAGCGCCACCGGTATCTACTGGCCGGCGGGTAGGCCCAACCAGCGCAAGGCGTTCTGCGAACGGATCTTCTCCTTCACCGCGGCGCTTGCTTCGAGCATATCGAGCTTCGCCAATGCGGGGCCGGGGTACTGGAACGGCATCCCCGTGCCGAAAAGCACGCGGTCCTCGCCCAGGATCGAAATCAGTTGGCCGAGTTCGTTGCCGAATTCTACGCTGAGGCGGGAGATGTCCACGGCATAGTTGCCAGGCAAGCCCTTGGCGCCTCGGCCCAAAGCCGAGTTCACGATCCCACTGCCGTTCGCCACGATGAAGCGCGCCTTCGGACAAGCTCGGATCAGCCGCGCGACTTCATCGAGATTTAGGTCTGGAATATCGATCAACCATCCCTGCTGGCGCGGGTCCTCCACGCGGACGGGAATCGAGATGACCATACTCCGTTCGGCAGCAGCGTCCACCAGGGCGCGGCAGCGGGGATCCGCCAGCGTGTAGTTGTGCCACTTGGGGTACAGGCGCAGCCCTTTCATCCCAAACTCCTCGTGGCAAATCTTAAGATCGTCCTGCCAGCCGGCGTATGCGGGGCTGAGAACGGCGAACGGAATCAGCCGGGAACGGTGCGCGGCAACCTCCGCAGCCACTTCCTCATTGCCCGCCTGCGGATTGCGGTACGTGATGGCGGCCGCGCTGGAGACCACGGCGCGCTGGATGCCAAAGCGGTCCATGTATTGAACCAAGCCCGCGCCGGTGTTGTGCCGCAGTTGCCGATAGGCAAAATGTCCTAGATACGCGCTTACGTCGATCATTACACCCTCCGCCGCGCAAGAATGCGCTGCATGTTGCCGCTCAGAATCTTGGCCCGATCCGCATCGTTCAACACGGCGGAGCGGATGCGCCCCACGCTGGCCGTCATGGACATATCGCAGCCGAACAGGACGCGGTCGGCGCCCATGATCTTCACGGCCATCTCAACAGTGCCCTCGTCGATCACGCTGCCGCTGGTATCGATGCAGACGCTGGGCGCGTTCCGCAGCGATTTCGCGGTCCACTCCCAGTCTCCGCCGCCGGCGATGTGGGCGCAGATGATCATGGCTTCCGGGTAACGCTTGGCGAGTTCGGCGAAGGTGCCACCGTCGCTGATGCGCGGCTGCGGCGGGATCAACGAATAGCAGTGCCCCGCGTGATGGAGGATGGGAACGCCCAACTGGATGACGCGCTCCACCAGGGGCCACACCACCGGTTCCGTGGCCACATAGTCGTTGTATAGCTTCACTCCGATGAAACCCATCTTCTCGACGCAGCGGCTGACTTCGTCGCACGCCTCCTTGATGTAGCCGGGGTTGACATAGCAGTAACAGAGAATCCTTCCCGGATAGCGCTTCGCGGCCTCCGCCGCCCAATCGTTGCACCGGCGGAATTCCTCCGGGTCCGTGGGGTGTCGAGGACTCAGCAGGGAACAGCAAAGCTGGTCAATCCCCAACCGGTCCGCCGCGTCGATGAGCTGGCGGTCTCTTTCGAGATAGTCGGGGCTGCCATGATGGCTCAGGTGCGCGTGCGCGTCAATCACCTTGACCTTGCCGGCGCTGCCTGCGGCGCCTGCGCGAGCCAAGCCCGCGGTGCCGGCGAAACCCAGCCCGGCGCTGAAAGCACGCCGCGACATCAAACCGAAGCCCGATTCGTCCATGCGAATTCCTCCCTGGCACGGCGGACGGACGAGCGCGCCACTAACTCCCACACTGGTGAGGATACGCGGAAGTCAAACCACGCCTCTGTTTCCGCCAGCCATGCCGTAAATTATCGCCGCCACGGGCCTGGAGTCAAACCGGACCTTGCGGGTTTCTTTCAAAGTGCAATCAAAAGACGGCGGGCCATTACGTGTGCGGGGCTTCGCTCTTCATGGCTCTGAGAGGATGCGACGTTGTAGCATTGTTATTGGAGATGTCCCCCAGCATGGTTTTCATCCCTTCCTTCCTGTTGACCCCGGGCGAAGAGCCGGCGGGCTTGCTTCTCCAGATGCTCGTTGTGTTCGCGTCGGCGAAAGTGCTGGCCGAAGTGGCCGAGCAGTTGAAGCAGCCCTCAGTAGTCGGACAGTTAATCGCCGGCATTCTGATCGGCCCGAGCGTGCTGGGATGGGTGCAACCCACGGACTTCCTGGCTGTGCTTTCCGAACTCGGCGTCATGTTCCTGTTGTTCCACGTGGGCCTGGAACTGCGCGGCTTTCAACTCACCAGAATCGGCCTCGAGGCGCTGCTGCCCGCCATCCTGGGTGTGATTCTGCCTTTTATGGGCGGCATTGCCGTCATGATGGCGATCGGGCATCCAACCGTCGAAGCCATCTTCGTGGGCGCGGCGCTGGTGGCCACTAGCGTGGGGATCACGGCGCATGTTTTGGCCTCGAAAGGGTTGCTCGAAGAGAGAGCCAGCAAGGTGATTCTGGCCGCGGCGGTCATCGACGACGTGCTCGGACTGCTTGTGCTCGCCGTGGTGAGCGGCCTCGCCAAGGGCCGTATCAATTTCGTCGAACTGGGTCTCACCACGGGGTTGGCCGTCGGATTCACGATCCTGGTCGCCACCTGGGGAAAGAAGGCCATGGCGCAGATCGTGCCCCGCGTGGAACAACGCACACTATCGGTCGACGGCGAATTCACGCTGTCGATCATCCTGCTGTTCGGCCTCTCGCTGCTCGCCATACACGCCGGCGTGGCCGCCATCATCGGCGCGTTCTTGGCAGGCATGGCGCTGGCCGGCAACGTGGGAGATCGCGTGCACCAGATGACCAGCGGGGTCACCGAATTCCTGGTGCCGTTCTTCCTGGTAGGCATCGGCCTGCACCTGGACATGTCGGTCTTCCGGCGCGGAGACACCATCCTGCTCGCCACGATCATCCTGGTCGTCGCGTGCCTGACGAAGTTCCTCGGCTGTGGGCTGGGCGCGCTGCGTTTAGGATGGGCCGACGCCGCGCGGGTGGGCACCGGCATGATTCCTCGCGGCGAGGTGGGCATGGTGGTGGCTCAGATCGGCCTTGGGCTGCGCATCATCCCGCAAGATGTTTACGGCGTCGTTGTTTTCATGTCGATCGCAACGACGATCCTTGCCCCTCCACTCTTGAAACTCAGCTATCGTGGTCTGATGCGGCCTGAACCCGCCGGCATAGTTTCCGAATGACAGCTTCTCAACGAATCGCCATCGCCGCGCTTTGCGCCGCCGCGGCGTGGGCTCAGCAATCTTCGCCGGCGCTGGTTTTCAGCGGCCGCGTCTACGGACGAGGCGGCACGCTCTACCGGCAGCTGTGGCGCCTGACCGGCCCCGGCGGCCGGCGCGTGCAGCTTTCCCGCTCCACGCGCCACCACGACCTGCCAGGGTGCGGAACCGATGGGCGCACCTTGCTGTTCCTCTCCGGCGGCGATCAGCAAGCGCACGAGCTTTGGACCTTCGACACGAATACCCGTGCGGAACGGATGCTGCTGAAGACGGACGAGGACCAACCCATTTCGCGCCTGCTCGGCTGGTCGCGCGGCGGCCGTGAAGTCGTGCTTGCACTGGACACCGTGAGCGGTTCTCACCTGGCGAAGTTGCTGCTGCCGGAAAAGACGCTGGTGGGCCTGCCGCGCGCCGAAAACCCTGCTTTGTCGCCCGATGGAACGCGGATCGCGTACGACACGTCGTATCTGGGCGGTGGAAGCCTGGCGCAATCGCAACTGCTGGTGGTGGACCTGGACGGCAAACCGGTTGCGCACCTGGGCCGGGGCGCAAGACCGGCCTGGTCGCCGGATTCCGAGAAGTTGGTTGCGCTGGTGGCGAACGGGACGGACCTGCAGATCGTCGAGGTTCGTTCACGCGCGATCGAACGAACGGTCGCACTGCCTGCTAAGTCGGACCGGTGGACGTTGCCCGGCGCCTTGACCTGGTCGCCGGACGGGAAGTGGATTCTGGCGTCTTCCCCGGCTGAGGGCGCGGAGGAGTACTGGCTGCTGAACATGGAAACCCGCATGTGGACTTACCTGGACCGTGGGCGTGGCGCGCGCTGGTCGCCGGATGGCACACGATTGGTGTATGCGACGCCTTGGCGGACGGTGAAGGTGGATCGCAAGGATGTCCCCGTTTCCACCCTCAGGATGGCCGAAGCGCCGGATTTCCGGGCACAGGAATTGGCGTTCGCGCCGGCTGCCTTCGATTCTCCGGCATGGTGCGCGCTGGATTTTCGGCCGCCAAGATAAAATCCTATGGAGAGGCCCTTTCATTCCGCGTGAAAGTTTCGTATATATATATCTGCGGCGTGGCAAGGAGGAGAGCAGATGGTTAAGTGCCCGATGTGCGATGGCCCCATCGATGTCGAAGAAGACGAACTCGACGAAGGCGACATCCTCACCTGCGAGGAGTGCGGAGCGGAGATACAGGTCGCTGGGGTGAATCCCCTCGAACTCGAAGCTGCCGACGAAGAGGATCTGGAAGATGAGGAAGGTGACCTCGAAGAGGAGGATGAGGACGAAGACGAGGAGGAGTGGCGTTAGCGTCGGGCTTGCCCGTGTTCTTATCCGGGCCTCCGTCCTGCTGGGCGTGGCTGCGATAGCGGTGTTTCCGGCCGCCGCCGGGAAACGGGACAAACAGGAACCATTCGCATTGATCGCCGGAACGGTGTTCCGCGATACGGGCTTTGCACTGCCGGGCGCCGAGGTGTCGCTTAAGCCCACGCCCGAGGGGCCATCCGCCGTCAAGGTCAAGAGCGCAAAGATGGTGTCTACCCCCCGCGGCGAGTTTGTGTTTCGAGTCCCCGCCGCGCCCATGCGATATACTGTGAGTGTCAAAGCCAAGGGCTTCCGCGAGCAAACAAAGCCCGTTTCCATAACGGGGGATGAGCGCGTGGACGTATTTTTCCGGCTGGAAGCGGAATCGAAATAGTAGGATGAAAACCGTTCAGTTCATAGCCTTCTCACTCATGCTGGTGGCTCTGACTGCGCTGCCGGCGTCCTCTCAATGGAAGAGGGACAAAGACAAGGAGGATCCCAATACCCGCTCCCTGCAGGGATTCGTCCTGGACGAGCAAGAGAGGCCGGCCAAGACCGCCGTTGTGCAACTGAAGAACACTAAGACCCTCCAGGTTCGCTCTTATATCACGCAAGAGGATGGGCGCTACCAGTTTCACGGTTTAAGTACCAACACCGATTACGAATTGCGGGCAGAGCGGGGCGACCTGGCCAGCGCGGTCCGGCGCCTCAGCGTATTCGATACCCGGCCCAAGCCGGTCATCAACCTGAAGCTCGAGCCCAAGAAGAAGTAGCGCCGTCTTTGGCCCGCTCTATTGGGAGGGGACATGAGACGAATATTGAATCTGGCGGTTTGTTTGAGTTGGGCGGCTGCGGCATGGGCCCAGAGCGGCATCGTTGGCGCCAAGCCTGGTGAGTTCACCCTGCAGGATCTGAAGGGCTCCAGCGTTTCCGCTTCAGCGTTGAGCGGCAATGTCACGGTGCTCATCTTCATCGCCACCAAATGCCCGGTGTCGAACGCTTACAACGAGCGCATGAGCGCACTCTATCGCGATTACGAGCCCAAGGGCGTGAAGTTCATCTTCGTGAATTCCAATTACAACGAACCGGCGGCCGAAGTCGACGAACACAGGAAAAGCAATGCGTTCCCGTTCGCCGTCTACAAGGATGCCGGCCACGTTGTGGCGGACCTGTTCCACGCAAACGCCACGCCTGAAGCCTTCGTGCTCGACTCGAGCGGCACGGTGCGCTATCACGGCTATATCGACGACTCGCAGAACCCAGGGCGCGTCACGAAGCAGGGCCTGCGACTGGCCTTGGACGCTTTGCTGGGAGGTGGAAGCGTGAATCCGGCGGAGACCAAGGCGTTTGGATGTTCCATTAAACGGATAAAACGATGATCTGGAATGTGCGGCTTCTTTTTGCGGCGGCCCTACTGGCCGCACCGTTGTGCGCTCAACCGGCGCTCCAACCGGTGAATGAGACGGGCTACCAGGAATTGCTGGCGGCGAACAAAGGGAAGGTTGTGCTCGTGAACTTCTGGGCCACATGGTGCCAGCCCTGCCGGGCCGAGATGCCGCAACTCGTGAAGATGGAGGCATCGCTGCGGGCGCGAGGATTCAAGCTCGTCACCGTCTCCGCCGACGAACCGGAGCAGGAAGCCTTTGCCCGCAAGTTTCTTACCCAGACGAAGGTCCCGGGGCCGTGGTATGTGAAGAGACCCAAGAGCGACAACGCTTTCATCGAAGCCGTCGACCGCCGCTGGAGCGGCGCGCTGCCAGCGTCGTATTTATACGACCGCACGGGGCGCAAGCGCCAGATGTTCGTCGGCGAAACCGCCTTGGCAACTATTGAAGCTGCCATCCGCAAGCTGCTTTAGCTACTCGCCGCGGATCAGGTCGTCGTAACTTTCTCGCGCGCGAATGACGCTGTACTTATCGCCGTCGATCAACACTTCGGCCGGGCGCGGGCGCGCGTTGTAGTTTGAAGCCTGCGCGAATCCGTAAGCTCCCGCCGTGCAAACGGCCAGCAGATCGCCGGGCAAAACATTGTCGATCTCGCGGCCGCGCGCGAGAAAATCGCCCGTCTCGCACACCGGCCCCACCACATCGGCGCGGATGACGCCCCGGTGAGCGCGCCTGAGGGGCAGAATTCCGTGATATGCGCCGTAAAGCGCGGGGCGGATCAGCTCCGTCATGGACGCGTCGACAATGACGAATTCCTTCTTGCCGTTGCGCTTGCGGTAGAGCACCCTCGTGAGCAGCAAGCCTGCCTCCGCCACCAGCGAGCGGCCGGGCTCCAGCAGAACGCGTAAGCCGCTGCCTTCCGCGAGTGCGCAAAGCGCCGTCACGAACTCCGTGATCGAAGGCGAGGACTCGCCGGGCCGGTACGGCACTCCCACGCCACCGCCGAGATCCAGATGCCGGATGTCGAAGCCCTTCTCCCGCAGACGTTGAGCCAGCGCCACCAGACGGCCGGCGGCTTCGAGCATCGGCGACGGATCCAGGATCTGCGACCCGATGTGGCAGCTTACCCCTTCCAGAGCCAAGTGCTTGAGTGCCCGGGCGCGCTCATAGACCGCCTCCACCTCAGCGATGTCGATGCCGAACTTATGCTCGCGCAGGCCCGTCGAAATGTAGGGATGCGTCGCGGCGTCTACGTCCGGGTTTACGCGCACGGCCACGCGCGCCGTCACGCCTTGGCGCTCGGCCAGCGTGTCGATCAGCGCCAGCTCGCCTTCGGATTCGCAGTTGAATCCATAGATCCCCTGGTCGAGCGCGTAGGCGATCTCATCGGCGGTCTTTCCGACCCCGGAGAACACAACGCTCGACGCTTTTCCGCCGGCCTTCAGCACGCGGAACAACTCTCCGCCGGAAACGATGTCGAACCCGGCGCCCTCTTTCGCAAGCAGTCTCAACAAACTCAGGTTGCCGTTTGCTTTCACTGCGTAACAGATCGCGTGCGGGGTATTGCCGAAGGCCTCCTGGTAAGCACGCAGACGTCGCAGAATGGCGCTCGTCGAGTAAACGTAACAAGGCGTTCCCTCGCGCGAGGCCACGTCCGCCAGCGCGACTTGCTCGCAATAGAGCGTGTCTTGTTCGTAACGGTAGGCAGAATCCATCACAGGACTTTCATCACGATCATCGTCTGGTCGTCCCCCAGCGGCAGTTCACCGCGAAACACATCGAGATCTTTCCAGATCGCGTCCAGGATCCCGGCGGGAGCTTGTGTATGGATGCCGGTGAGGAGCCGGACCAGTGGTCCCCGGCCATACTCCTCGTTCCCGGCGTTTTGCTGGTCCTGCACGCCGTCGGAGTAAAGAAGAATCAGGTCGCCCGGCTCGGTCTGGAAGCGGACTTCTTCGTACTCCCTGTCGTCCAGCAAACCCAGCGGTACGCCTTCCACGCGGGGCCGGATGACCTGGCCCCCGCGCACGATGAGGGGCGGCACCGCGCCGGCATTGGCCATGTTCAGCGTCCGCGATTGCGCGCTCCACTCCAGCATCAGAAGGGACACGTACTGCGCATCCACACGCCGTTCGAGCAGGGCCGCGTTCATCGCCCGCATGAGTTGCGCCGGGCTGCGTCCGCGCCGCCCCAGGCTGCGCAGCAACCCGCCCACCATCGCTCCGAACAACGCCGCCGCCGCGCCGTGCCCGCTCGAGTCGCCGAACGCCACCAGGGCCTGATCGTTCGGGCGGTCGAAGAAGTCGAACAGGTCGCCGCTGATTTCGGCCGACGGGCGGAACCCGATGGCGATCTCCAGCCCGGCAATATCGGGCGGCTGTTGCGGAAGAAGAACCTCCTGCAGTTCACGGGCGGCTTCCAGATCCTTGTTCAGCCGCCGTTCGCGTTGGGCCACTTCCTCATAGAGGCGCGCATTCTCGACGCTGCTGGCAATCTGCGGCGCAAGCAGGGACAGCGTCCGTACGTGGTCCTCGATAAAATGTCCCAGCCGCTCGCTTTCCAGGTCCATCACGCCGACCACCCGGTCCTTCACCACCAGGGGGATGGCCACTTCCGAACGGATGTCCGGATGCGAGGGGATGTAGCGCGGGTCGGCCAGCGTGTTGTCCACCCGCACGGCTTCGCCCGATTCTGCCGCTGTGCCCGTGATGCCTTTGCCGAAAGGAATGTTGTCCAGATCCACGCGCTTGTCGTAGCGCAGACTGAACCGGTTGTGCAGAAACTTCCGTTCTTCGTCGAGCAGCAGAATGCTAAAACCGTGGTAGTCGATGATCTGGCGCACGCTCTCGGCGATGCGCTTGAGCAGGACGTCGAGGTCCAGGATCGACGCGAATTCCTGCGACAGGTGCGCCAGCGCCCGCAACGTCCGGTTCTGCCGTTCGACGCGCCGGTACAGACGCGCGTTGTCGATGGCTACCGCCACACGTGAAGCGATCAGGCGCAACAGCGACCGCTCGTACTCGTCGTAGGCGTTGACCCGCGTCGATTGAATATCGATTACGCCCACCAGCCTGCCGCGCGCTTCCATGGGCACAGCCAACTCCGTGCGCACCGCGTCGACGGTGTTCAGATACCGCGGGTCCGTTCGCACGTCGGGGACCAGAATGGGCTTCCGGTCGCGGGCCACGGCGCCCGTGATCCCCTGACCGAGCGGAATCACCAGGTTGCGGACCACCTCTTCACGATGTCCGATGGCGTGGCGGATACGCAGCCCTCCGCGCTTCTCGCTGTAGAGCAGGATGGCGAAAAGCTCGTAAGGGATTACCTGCGCAACGATGTTGGCGACGTTGGCAAGCAACCGGTCCAGTTCGAGAGTCTCCGAAGTGACTGCGGCGACTTCCAGCAGGAAGTCCAACAGTTCGGCGCGTTCCCGGAAGCGTACGGATGATTTTCGATGTCCCGGCATCGGAACGAGCGGCTAGGCTGCGGCGGCCTCGACGATCTTGACGCTGGCGCTGGCGCCAATGCGCGTAGCACCCGCCGCCGTCATCTTCTTCAAGTCCTCCAGCGTGCGGATACCGCCCGCTGCTTTCACGCCCATCTCCGGCCCTACCACCTTGCGCATGAGAGCCACGTCTTCCGCGGTCGCCCCCGCCGGTCCGAAGCCCGTGGACGTTTTGACGAAATCGGCATTCGCCATCTTGGCCAGCGCGCAGGCCACGGCTTTCTGCATGTCGTCGAGCAGCGCCGTTTCGAGAATGACCTTCAGGATGGCTCCATGACGGTGGCAAGCCCCGGCAACTGCCTGGATATCGTCTTTCACGGCGTTGAGGTCGCCAGAGCGCAGTGCACCGACGTTGATCACCATGTCGACCTCCTGCGCGCCGTCCCGCACGGCTTGTTCGGCTTCAGCCACCTTCACGCTGGTAGCGCAGGCTCCCAGCGGGAACCCGGCCACTGTGCATACCTTCACACCGGTCCCGGCGAGTTCCCTGGCCGCGAGCGGCACCCAATAGGAGTTCAGGCAAACGCTGGCGAAGCCATACTTGCGCGCTTCGGCACAGACACGACGGATGTCGTCGCGCGTCGCGTCCGGCTTGAGCAGCGTGTGATCGATCAACTTTGCGATGCTCGGATCGAGCTTGCTCACGCCATGGCACGATGACACACGGTCCGCGCCCGCCGCCACGACCTCACGCGTGCTGTGAACACAGGAAGAAACGTTCGAGCCGCAGCAGGATCTGCATGTCTTTCCGGCGTCTCCACCGCAGCCACCGGATCCCGCTCCGGATCCCAAGCGCGCCAGTAACGCCTCTCCGACGCCGGCTACGATTTGTTCGAGTTCGCTTGTGACCACGTTCTGTAACGCCGCTCCAGTTCGGAGATCTTATCGACGCGCGCCGCGTGGCGCCCGCCCCCGAAAGGTGTCTCCAGCCACGTCCGCAATACCGATTCCGCTTGAGTCGGCGTCAGCAAACGCCCGCCCAAAGTGAGCACGTTCGCGTTGTTGTGCTCGCGGCTGTTGCGCGCGGACGCCCTATCATAGCACAGGGCCGCGCGAATGCCCGGAAGCTTGTTCGCGGCCATCGCCGAGCCGATTCCCGCACCGTCGATGATCACGCCGCGGGCCGCCTTTCCCTCCACAACCAGCAGCGCCACTTTCTCGGCAATATCCGGGTAATCGACCGGCTTTTCTTCCGCGACGCCCACGTCGCGAACCGCCAGTCCCAGCTCCTCAATGACCGGTTTCAGGAATTCCTTGAGGGCGAAACCGCCGTGATCGGCCCCCACGGCTACCGTTTTCTCGGGCGGCGCCAGCCCCGGAACCTCGCTGGCGGGGACCTCCACGATGCGCACGCCCCGGGCAGCCGCCATATCGCGTGCCAAGGGTGTGAAAAGCGTACCTTCCGCGACGCGCAATTCACCTTCGGCTGGAATATCTCCTTCGGTTATGACTTTGCGCGCCATCTTTTTCATTGTAGCGGAGGCCGCCGGTTATGCGCTCAATTTGCGCTTGCGAAGTTCGTCGTCAGGAACCCGGCGTGAAAACCGCCTTCCAGGCCGGTGCCGCAGCGGGCGGCTACTCTTCAGGCGCGGAGGACTCGCCGAAGTCCTCCTTGCGGTTCTCGAACTTGGTGAACTGTTTGAAAAACACCATCTTCACCGTACCCGTGGGCCCGTTGCGCTGCTTGGCGAGAATCAGGTCCGCAAGCCCCTTCAGGTCGGCGCGGTCCGGCTTGTAGACTTCCTCGCGGTAAATGAAAGCCACCAGGTCGGCGTCCTGCTCGATGCTACCAGATTCGCGCAAGTCGCTCAGTTGCGGCTTGTGCTCTCCGATGCGCGTCTCCGGGGCGCGGCTCAACTGCGACAGCACCAGCATGGGCAGGTTCAGGTCCTTCGCCATCAGCTTAAGCCCGCGCGAAAGAGCACTCACTTCCTGCACGCGGCTTTCGTACTTGCCGTGCCCGCCCATCAACTGCAGATAGTCGATGACCACCAGCGCCAGGTCCTGGTCCCGCTTCAAACGCCGCAGTTTCGCATGAATATCCATGAGGTTGGCGCCCGATGTGTCGTCAATATAAATCGGCGCATCCATCAACTGGGCCGCGGCGGCGCTCAACTGCCGGCGTTCGTCCGCGTTAAGGTAACCCTGGCGGAATTTCGAATTGTCCACGCGGGCCGCGGCGCAAAGCATGCGGGTGAGCAGCGACTCCTTGGACATTTCAAGCGAGAAGATGGCCACCGCCTTGCGCAGGCTGGGATGCGTGGCGACGTGCTGTGCTATGTTCAATGCCAACGCCGTCTTGCCCATGGAAGGCCGCGCGGCCAGGATGAACAATTCACCCGGATACAGGCCGCCGGTCATCTCGTCCAGCTTGAGAAAACCGGTGCTCAATCCCTTGACGCGCTTGCTCGGATCGAGGAAGGCGTTGATACCATCCTTGAACTCGTCGATGATCTGTGCCGGCGTGGCAAGGTCGTTACCGGCGGACGATTCGCCCAGCTTGAGGAAGGCGTCCTCGGCACCGGCGAGAATCTCGTCGGGTTCGTCCTTGCCCGCCAGGCAGCGGTCGATCACTTGCTGCGAGTTGAGTATAATCCGGCGGAGCAGCGACTTGTTTTTGACGATGCGCGCGTAGCTGTCGAAGTTCGCCAGTTGCGGCAAGCCGTCGTCGAGCGAAACCAGGTAGCTTAACCCGTCGCAGGACTCCAACTCACCACGCTTGAGCAGTTCGTTGGCCAGCGTGACACGGTCGATCTTCTCGCCGCGCTCGTACAACCCGCTCATGCGCTGGAAAATGCGCCGGTGCTTCTCCAAGCTGAAGTCCCCGGCCTCCAGCATTCCGGCCACCTGGACGAAGCTGGCATCATCCATCAGAATGGAGCCCAGCACAAACCGCTCCGCGTCCAGATTGGCGGGGAGTCCCTTCTCGAAAGCTACGTCGGTTACACCCATGAACGGTTTACCAATGTAGCGACCCGCGCGGCCCTGGTAAAGACCCGCGCGAGAAAACTTGTGGATATCGGCCTGTGATTTTCATGCCGCTGTCAACGCTGGAGTTACTGGTAGCCGGCGCACAGGTTTTCCACAAGCGGCCGCAAACAAATCCCTCTGAGATTGTTTTACCGCAGATTTCCGCTTTATGCCAGGGCCCGCCAGCACCCGTTTCGCCGTTCCACGATCGCGCCCGCCTGCTAGAATGACATTGACGATATGGCCGGAGAGTCAACAGCACCGCCTCTTGAAAATTTCCCCGATCGTCCCTTCTCCTTCTTCCCGCCGATCCTCAACATCGAGCACAACGAATGGCGTTTCGTGCGGTCTAACTGGGCGGAACTGCTGGTAGTAAATTCGAAAACCGGCATGGAACTGTGGATTCCGCGGCGCCTGGTCGGCGAGATCTCCGAGGTGGACGAGCCGGTGATGATCGTCGGCCTCAACAAGGAACTCGAGTACAAGGCCGGCACGCTGGCGCCGCACATCCGCCGCGTGATCGATATGCCTGCTCCTCTCTTCGCGCCGCGGACAGCGCCGGGCGCGCCCACTCAGCACGCCCCGCACACTGGCATGCACCTGGAGTCGCGCGCCGAGTCCCGCATAGGCTGGCTCATCCTGGGCGCATTGCTGGTGGGCATCGCCCTCACGTTCCTGGTCGTCAGTATGTCCCGCGGCAGCGGTTCCGGCGCGAACATCACTTACAAGCCCGTCCTGCAATCGGAACTGGGTCTTTCTGGCCAGGACGATTACTGGGCTGTGGTGCGAAAGCTCGGCGCGCCCGCCGAAGACCGTTGGCGCCCGGACACGGGAGAGCTGCAATACCGGCTCCTCGCCTACCCGCAGCGGTCTCTCTTCGTCATTCTCATGGGTCCCGACCGCGACCACATGCGCTACATCGGCGCCCTTGACAAGGATTGGAAGCCCATTGATAGCGTAACGCAATCGGGTGGTTCAAGCACGGCCAGCATGCTGCGCGCCCTGAAAAAGTTCTGACGGATTCGATACCATCTTTTCCTTATGAAGAAATATGCCGGTCATGTACTATGGGCCGCCATCTGTGTCGTGGCGGCGTACTGTCTGGGGGCGATCGCTCTCAACCGTGGCGAACCCATCAACAGCCTCTGGCTGGTGGTGGCCGCGGCCTGCACTTATCTCGTCGGGTACCGGTTTTACGCTAAGTTCATCGCCGCGAAAGTAATGATGCTCGACAATGATCGCGCCACGCCAGCCGAACGTTTGCGGAACGGCCACGACTTCGAACCAACCAACCGGTGGATCCTGCTGGGGCATCACTTCGCGGCCATCGCCGGCCCCGGCCCCCTGGTGGGACCGACGCTCGCGGCGCAGTTCGGCTACCTGCCCGGCACGTTGTGGATCATCATCGGCGCGGTCCTGGGCGGATGCGTCCAGGACTTCATCGTCCTGTGCTGCTCCATGCGGCGCGACGGCAAGTCGCTCGGTGAGATGGCCCGCGAAGAGATCGGAAAAGTGGGCGGCATCACCGCGCTCATCACGGTGCTGCTGATCATGGTCATTCTGCTGGCCGTGATCGCGCTTGTGGTAGTGAACGCGCTGAAGGGCAGCCCCTGGGGCACTTTCACCATCGCGGCCACCATGCCTATCGCCATACTCATGGGCCTGTACCTGCGTTACTGGCGACCCGGCAAAGTGCTCGAATGCTCCATCATGGGCTTCCTGCTGGTGGTAGCCGCCATCTTCGGTGGAGAGTGGGTGTCGCATTCCGCTACGTTCGCACCGTGGTTCACGCTCTCCGCGATGACGCTCGGCATCTGCATCATCATCTACGGCTTCCTCGCAAGCGCCCTGCCCGTCTGGCTGCTGCTTGCGCCGCGAGATTACCTGAGCACCTTCGTCAAGCTCGGCGTCGTCACCTTGCTCGCCCTCGGCATCATGCTGGTGCGTCCGAACCTTGAATTGCCGGCTTTCACGCGTTTTGTCGACGGCAGCGGCCCGATCTTCGCCGGCAAGATCTTTCCGTTCTGCTTCATCACGATCGCCTGCGGCGCCGTCTCCGGCTTCCATGCTCTGATTTCTTCGGGCACCACGCCGAAGATGATCGCCAAAGAGGGGCACGCCCCGCTAATAGGGTATGGAGCCATGCTGTTCGAGGGCTTTGTCGCACTGATGGCCTTGATCGCGGCCTGCGTCCTCCAACCCGGCGTCTACTTCGCCGTGAACTCGCCGCAAAGCGTGGTCGGGGCAACACCTGCGGCCGCTGTGGCCACCATCACCAGTTGGGGCTTTCCCGTCACGGTGGACCAGATGGAGACTCTCGCCCGCCAGGTGGGCGAACACACCCTGTTCCACCGCACCGGAGGCGCACCGTCTCTCGCCCTCGGCATGGCCCATATTTTCGCCAGAGGTGGAGGCGGCGAGATGATCCTCGGCTTCTGGTATCACTTCGCCATCATGTTCGAGGCGCTGTTCATACTCACCCTCATCGACGCCGGCACACGCGTAGGACGCTTCATGATGCAGGATATTTTCGGGCGCATCTGGAAACCGTTGGGCCGGACCAGTTGGATGCCCGGGGTGATCGCCACCAGCGCCGCCATCGTCTTGGCCTGGGGTTACTTCCTCATTCAAGGCGTTCGGGACCCCTTGGGAGGCATCAATTCCTTGTGGCCCCTGTTCGGCATCGCCAACCAACTGCTCGCCACGGTGGCGCTCTGCGTGGCAACCACCATCATCGTCAAGATGCACCGAGCGCGTTTTCTGTGGATCACACTGATTCCACTGGTTTGGCTGGTTATTGTCAATTACACCGCCGGTTACCAGAAGATCTTCTCGCCCGATGCCCGCGTGGGATTCCTGGCGCAGGCATCCAGCCTGGAAGCAACGCTGGCCACCGGCAACCTCTCCGCCAAACAGATCGCGGAGACCCATACACTTATCTTCAACGCGCGGCTGGATGCGGTGGTGTGCGGCGTCTTCCTGATCCTTGTAACCATGATCCTGGCCGATGCGCTGCGGAGCTGGGCCGGCATCCTGATGGGTGCGCGCGAAGCGAAGACCACCGAAGCGCCATTCGTGCAGTCTCATCTCAAACCGGAGGAAATATGAGGCGGTTGAAGGCCCTGGGGCGGCTGTTGCTAACGTTGGCTCGCGAGCTTTCGGACGAGAATGCCTACCACCGTCACCTAGCCGCGCACGGGCTCGCCGACTCAGGGGAAGAATACCGCAAGTTCGCCGAACACTACCTCCGCGCCAAGTACATGCGCGCCAAGTGCTGCGGCTTGGCGCTGGCGGCGCTCCTGGTGAGTGCCGTCCCCAGGCTGGCCGCCGCCGGGCCGCAACCGCTGCCGTCGCTCCGCGAGCGTGACGCCATCGAGCGGCAATGGCTGCGCACCCGGCTGGACCAGGTTCTACCGGAACTCATGCGCAAGCACGGCATCGATATGTGGCTGGTGGCGTGCCGCGAGCACAACGAGGACCCGGTATTCTTTTCGCTGGCGGCTCCTACCTCTTTCACCGCCCGCCGCAGGACCATCCTGCTCTTCTTCGACCGGCCAGGACAAGGCGGACTCGAACGGCTTGCTCTCGGCGGAGGATCGCAGGGAGGCCTCTACCGGGTTTACCGCGATCCTCAGTCGCCGGACCGTGAGCTTGGCGGCCAGGCGCAGTGGGATTTGCTGCGGAAACTTGTCGCCGAGCGCAACCCGCGGCGGATCGGAATCAACATTTCCGAGACGCACGCCTTTGCCGACGGTCTTTCGGCCACTGAACGGGACCTGCTGGAAACCGCGCTCGGACCGGAGTATATGCGGCGCGTAGTGCGCGCCGAAGACCTGGCCGTCGAGTACTTGGAAGTGCGGCTGCCCGAGATGCTGCCGGTTTACACAAACCTGATGGCCACGGCGCACGAACTGATGCGCCGCGCGCTTTCGCGGGAGGTCATCACGCCGGGAAAGACTACCACTGAGGACGTGGTCTGGTGGTTGCGTGACCGCACCGCCGAGTTGAAGGCTTCCGTCTGGTTCCAGCCCGATCTGCACGTCCAACGGCGGCAGAAATCCGGCGTGAGTTTCGTTGCCGATGATGCGGCAGTGGTCATCCAACCCGGAGACCTACTGCACCTGGATTTTGGCCTCAGCGCTTTCCGCCTGAACACGGATACGCAACAGATGGCCTACGTGCCGCGGCAAGGCGAGCAGGAGGCGCCCGCGGAACTCCGCCGGGCCCTGGCGCAGGCCCTGCGCCTGCAGGAAATCGTGCGCGAACGCCTCAAACCCGGCCACACGGGCAACCAGGTTCTGGCTGAGGCGCGCGCCGCCATGAAGTCGGAAGGCATCGAGGGGGCGGTCTATTCCCATCCCGTGGGAGATCACGGCCACGCCGCAGGTCCTATCATCGGCCTCTGGGACCGCCAGCAGGCACTGCCGGGACGCGGGGATGCCAAGCTGATCGCATCCACCTGGTTCTCCGTGGAACTGGCCGTGCGATCTCGCATCAAAGCCTGGGGCGGCAAGGAAGTTTTCATCGGCCTGGAGGAAGAAGCCGTGCTCGACCGGGATGGCCGCACCGCGTGGGTCGTCCCGCCTCCTAGTAACTTCCATCTTGTCCAGTAGTTTCCGCAGGGAGAATTGGAAAGAAACGGTGTGAACGCTCAGGCGGCGTTGGCCACTGCTACCGCAACTGTGGTCGTTTCGCGCCTGGACTGAACGTGCGACAGGTAGGCCCACTCGAACGCCTGGCACATGGGGTGGCATGACGAGTGGCGGTAGATCTCGAAAAACGCGCCCTGAATAGCGTCGGGAGTCAGGGTGGGACAAATCGTGGCGATCTGCGAGGCAGTCGCGTGGGTGCAGGTCCGGCAGTCCAGCCCTTCGTTCAGGCAGCTATCAGGACGTATGTCGTTGAGCAGGACATCAATTCGATCGAGCATGGCAGCAACGTAAAATGTAAATATAAGGCTGCGTAAGAGTTTTCGCCACCGTGTAAAGAGGGGAATGGTATATGGTCTTTTGGGGGGAGGTCTATACCCCCCTATGTTGCGGGGAATGATACTAGGCAGGAATAGAACCTTTGGCGCAGGCCTACGCCGCAGACGTCGGAGAAGCCGATGGTTGCGCCACAGGGGCGGAGTAGTACTGTGTATCCTTCGGCATTGCGATCCAGGCGACGATGTACGCGATGAGCCCCAGCCCCGAAACGAAGAAGAGGGTGAGCCAAACGATACGTACTAGAACAACATCCAGGTCCATGTAATGTGCAAAACCGGAGCAAACTCCGGCTATCTTCTTATCATGCATGCTGCGCACGAGCCGCCTCGCGGCGGCCGGACTCACGGTGCGTTGACGCCCCGTGGCCGCACCGCACTGCGAGCAGAAGCGGTCCTGATCCCGCAACTTGATACCGCACCTGGTACAAAACATGAATTGGTCTCCGTTCAATAGAACGCAAAACGGGACCGCAAGGTTCCGCCAACCGCGCGTCCCATTGGGCAAGCGGCTTCCAGGCGAAGTACAATAACCAGAACATGTGGCAACATCATTACGCGCCGGTCGCCGGCAGCATCGGCTGGTCCGCGTTGCTGGCAGCGTTCCCTATCTTCATCTTGTTGTATTTGCTCGGCGTCAGGCGCACTGCATCCTGGCTGGCCGCCCTGGCTGGGTTGTCGGGCATGGCGGCGGTCGCAATCCTGGTTTACGGCATGCCTGTGGGGCCGCTCGTGAGCGCCATCAGCTTCGGCGCCGCCTTCGGACTCTTCCCTATCGGCTGGATTATTTTCTCCGCCATTCTGCTGTACAGGATCACGGTCGAGACGGGCAAGTTCGAGGTTATCAAGGACTCCATCGGTGGTCTCTCCCAGGATCGCCGGATTCAGGCCCTGCTGATCGCGTTCGCGTTCGGTGCCTTCATTGAAGGCGCTTCGGGTTTCGGCGCGCCGGTAGCCGTGGCCGCGGCCATGCTGACCGGTTTGGGTTTCTCGCCGTTCTATGCGGCCGGAATCTGCCTGCTGGCGAACACGGCGCCCGTGGCCTTCGGCTCCATAGGTACCCCGATTCTGGTGTTGGGCGGCATAACAGGGCTGCCGGTTGAGCGCCTGAGCGCGGGCGTAGGCCGCATCTGCGCTCCCATCTCACTCTGCATCCCGGCTTACCTCATCCTGGTGATGGGAGGCTGGAAAGCCCTGCGCGGCGTGCTGCCGGCGGCCGCAATCTGCGGGTCGGCCTTCGCCGGTGTGCAGTTCGCTGTGTCAAACTACGTCGGGCCGCAGCTTACGGACCTTCTTAGTTCGCTGGCTGCCATGTTCTCGTTGGTCGTGCTGCTGCTCGTCTGGAAGCCCAAGGACCAATTCCGCCTCGAAGGGAATTGCACGGAGGATCACCAGAGGCGGCACATTCCGCGCCGGGAATTGGCCACCGCCTGGACGCCGTATGCGCTGCTGGTAGCCTTGGTTCTGTTGTGGGGCTTGCCGTCGGTCCGGCCCGCACTCGAAACCGTCACGGCGAACATCCCCTGGCCGGGTCTGCACAACGTAGTCGTGCATGTACCGCCGGCCACCGCGCGACCTGAGCCTTATGCGGCTGTTTTCAAGTTCAACTGGCTGGCGGCGCCGGGCACCGCCTGCCTCATGGCATGCATCATCGCGGCCATGTTCTTGCGGATCTCTCCTGCCCGGTTCGGCAAGATCGCCCTGAACACAGCCAAGCAGCTTCTGCTGCCGGAGTTGACGATCGTGTTGGTGCTGGCGCTCGCATTTCTGATGAACTACTGTGGCGCCGCGGTCACCCTCGGACTGGCGTTCGCGGCCACTGGCACGCTGTTTCCGTTCTTCAGCTCGATGCTGGGCTGGCTGGGCGTGTTTCTAACCGGGTCCGACACCTCTGCTAACGCCTTGTTCGGCAAGCTTCAGGTAGTGACCGCCGGCCGGCTCGGTTTGAATCCGGTCTTGATGGCTGCGGCCAACTCCGGAGGTGGCGTGATGGGCAAGATGATCAGCTTGCAGAGCATTGCCGTGGCGGTGGCGGCCACCGGCATGCACTCCCAGGAGGAAGGGCGGCTGTTCCGCTTCACGCTCCGCCACAGTGTGTTGTTGGGGAGCCTCATCGGCCTTGTCACGGTTTTTTACGCTTATGTTGCCCCGGTTCTCGCTCCTTAAAGACCCTGGTAGCCGGCATTGGGGCATTTCACCCAGGATGGTGATATCACGCAGTGTCATCACCCTAACCGTGCGCGAAATCGCCCGTAAGTCAGTGGAAATGAACTACTGGACACTTGGCACGGAATGTGCATATAATATGGACAACATAAGTCGTCATTGACTTATTAGCATCCCCGGCGACGAGGCCCAGCTCGTCGCCAGCCCCTCTGAGTGAAGCCCCAGGTTCCCAGACCTGGGGCTTCTTCTTTCTGTAGACAGTTTTCCCTCGGCAAACACGGATGTGAGGCGGCCGCATTGAACCGCAGTATGCTACCTGGCGGGGCTCGACGTAGGCAGGGCCGGGAGAAGCTCCTGTACAAGACGGCTCAGCGCGCTCAGCGCATGGCTCAACTCTGCCGGCCCGCGGGCCTGTTTCGGGGCCATAGAGGCCAGCGGCGTGGCATAGAAGCGGTCCCGATGTTGCTGGGACATGCCCTTGAACTCCTCGGGCCGGCGCCATGGAGAACGGTCCCCGGCATCCATCCGCGCAAGCACCCAATCCCAATAGGACCGCAGTTCGGCCGGATAGAGATGCCGCACCAGCTCGTAATGGTGGCTGCGGCAGTAGTCGTTCTCAGCGTTCGACTTGAGGGTTTGCTCGGAATGGGGGTTTAGCCCGGGCTCGGTGCCGCCGATAGCGGTGGCGCGCTCCAGACGCCTCAGGGAAGCGTACATCGAAAACTCGTCCGCCGAGCCGGTGATGTCGCCCAGCGAGTGCAACAGTCTCTGGCTCAACCCGGCCAGTCTTCGCACTCTGTCCGCCCCTCCGCCTCCGGTACGCCACTGCTCCATTTCGAGCGCGCCACCTAGCATGGTTACCAGCAGCGCACGGCTGGCCGCCGTCCGGGCCATGTCGAGGGCGTCACGCCGCCAGAGTTCGTCACCGTAATTGTCCGGGGCAAGCCGGGCGAGCTCGTCCAGCAGCGGACGAACACTGTCCATGCTGGGGCGTATCCGCTGATACTCGGTCTTCAAATCCTCGACCCGCTTGGGTGTAAGTTCGATAAACGCCGAACTGGTCAGGACGCGGAAATGCGGCTCCTGGAAGGTCATGGCGCGTATACCACGCTCGGTCCAGTTTGCCGTCTGAGACACGTCGAGGAAGCGCGGCCAAAGACGTTCCATTTCACCACGCAGAGCACCCTGGTAACGGGTCCGGCAGTACCGCGCCGTGGCCGAGGCAGCGTCCAGCTTGTCCGGCTTCCAACTGTTGTCTCCCAGGTACTCGAGCATGAACGTGTCGTTGTGGGAGATCTCGGACCATTGAACCAGGCCGAGGCATTTTTCATCGCGGGCGGCGTCGGCCAAGCGGGAGGCCAGAAGCGAATAATCCTCATGGGAGTCCGAATGCTTCGCGAAGCCATGGAATATCCCGAAGATCCAGGGGAACTGGCCGTAAAGCCCCCAGTCGCGGAAAGTGGCGCGCCCGACCAGGTCGGCGGTGTAGTCCATCACGATGCTGCGGCGCGGATCCAGTTCCTTCAGGAAACGGTTCACATCTTCGTTCTTCCACCAGCCATAGAAATCCCACCCGGCGAATATGAGCGGGACGTCAGGGTAATGCTCGCGGATCATCTGCTGCGTCTTGCGGTAGACATAGAGCTTGCGCTGCAAGTTCTCTTCGGCGCTGGATCCGAACATGCGCTCTGCCATGCCGATGGTGTGGAACAGGCGCGGAGGTCCACCGGCGTATTCGCGGATGTGAGTTTCCGTGAGTTTCCAGTAAGCATCCCACGTCTCCTGGTGTTCAACGTCCCAGATGGCGGCGGTACTCAGCTTGTAACCGCTTTTCTGATCAGACGTTACAGGGAACCCAGGGTGGCTCTTGTAGAACGAAGACGGGGTGTGGGAATACCAGTGCGTGATGGTCCCGGCGTCCTCGGGATGCAGCAGGCCCCGGTCGTTGGCGTACTTCAGCACGGCGCGGCGGAGTTCTCCGCGGTATTTCAAAGACCAGAACGAGGTCCGGTCGTTGAAGCTGCGGTCCTCCGCGTCGGGATCGACTCCGTCGGTGGGAGGATAGCTAACCTGGCCGGGAAAGGCCCGCTGAAACAGATCGTCGATGCCGGTGCGGAGCATAAAGAGGTTGAAGCGCTTCTTCAACACCCAGTCGATTTCCTTCTTCCAGTCCTCCAGGTCCCAGTGCTCGGCCTGAAACCGGTGCAGGCCGCGGTGCGCGAAATAGCGCAGCCCGCGGTACTCGAATCGGGGCACCTCAAGCACATCAAGGCCTGCAATGGCAATATCCGAGGCGCGCGGGACCACGTCGCCGTCCCAGAAGTACTCCACCCCAGCCTGCCGGCGGAAGAAGTCATAAACCGCGTAGATCGTCGAGCGTCCGCAGCCACCGGCGAGGATGAGAAGCGTGCGGCCCTGGTCGGGGATGGATAGCATCCGGTAACCGTCTCCGCCGTACTGAATTCCCAACGACGGAACGACGCGGCGGCGAACCAGATCATGCACGAACGACTGTACGGCATCTGAACCAATCAGTACGGCGTCTCCATCAGGCAGCTTGCCGTCGGTTGCAAGCCGCGGCTTGACGCCCGTGACCTTGTTCCAATAATCGGCAAAGGCCTCGGCGGCGATCCGGTAGGCGGGTTCGCCCACCTGCGGCGCGACCACGGAGATCTGCCGGTTACCAGCCATTGCGCAGGCGGAGAGCAGGATCAGCAAAGCGAAGAAGGCACGGGCGCGCATGGCTATTTGGTCCCCCTTTTCGCCGGCGCGGAGGCCTCGGCGGCTGACAGTGTTTTTTCAAGCTTGGGCAAATTGACGATGGGTAACACGCGGACGGACCGCACGTAATCCTCGAAGGGAATCGTGTCCAGGTCGAAACCCGGCGCCGTCCAGGCCAGGATTCCGGCTTCGCCGACACTCGGCAAAGTAACGTCGAGCGAATCCCAAGTCGTTTGGAGCAGGCCCATGGCATTCAGCCGCTTGGCCGTGTTCAGCAGCGACACGGTGTTCTTGCGCGACTTCCAGGGCGAAACCAGAACCGGGAAGCCCCGGTCCTGAAAGTACTTCGTGACGGGCCACTCGCGCGTCTCGTCGTAGTTCCAGGCATCCATGATCACGTCTTTGGGGAGATCGTCGAGAACCAGGTGGCTGTTGAGCGGAGGAACGCTGCCGGCCGGCGAGAGGCGACCCAATTGCGGATGATCGCGCTGGATGAACATGTCGTGCCAGGCGATGACGCGAATGTGGCGCTCGGCAAAGTACCCGTAAAGCTTCTTGAGATGTCCTTCGAGCGTAGCGCGCGGATCCGCGCCCCGGCATTTGTCGCTGGTCATCAGCCCGCGATGTCCCCATGCTTCGTCAAGTCCGATATGGAAATACTTGGGATTGCCAAACAGCTCGATCAACTCCGCGTAACGGTCGAAGAGCTGGCCGTAAATCGCTGGATTGGTGAGGCAGAACGACCAGCCGTCCTCCTCGTACAGTGGCTTGAACTGGGGGAACCGGTCGAGCACCACGTGTTGCGACGACCGGCTGCGCATGCCGCTGGCGTGACCCCAGGAGTTCAGCATGGGGATCATTTCCATGTGGAGGGCTTTGCCGAGATCGATCAGCGGCTTCAACTGCGCGGGCGTGTACGTGTTTTCGTAAGCGGTTTCCGGGTGGCTGGCCGAGCGCAGCGAAGCCCACGGTTCAATCACGATGGCGTTGTACTTGTACCGGGCGGCCACCAGGATTGCCTGCCGAACGCCTTCCAGTTCGGTGTTCGGGAAGATGCAGATGTGAACGCCGCGGAAGCCGAGTTGCGGGTAATCCACTACGCGCGCGCCCTCGACTTGGGCGCTGTTTCCGGCCTTGCCGTCGCGCACCAACTGCAGCAATGTCTGCGCGGCGTAGAGCAACCCGCGGGGAGTCCGGGCTACCAGCGCCGCCCGCTGACCGTTCACATCCAGCAGGTAGGCTTCGTCACCCGGAGCCTGGTTGAAGCTGTCCGCGAGTTTGTTGCCGGCAAGAAGCGCCTTGCCGCGCGCGCTGGAGGTGAGCGCGAGTTCGATGCGGGCTCGGGCAACCGGCGCCGGGCGAAGCGTCACGCCGTGGAGACGGCGCATTTCCGCCGCGAGAACCCGAGCGACCTGCGTTTCCTCAGGTGTAACAGCGGCAATGGGGACCGGCGGGATGAGCGGCAGGCTCGCGCCGGTCCACTCGATGCTCCTCGGCGGCGGGGTCAGCAACGGTTTGTCCTGGGCGGTGGCCCCCTGCGCGGCAGTAGCCGCCCAAACCAGCCCAATCAGCGCAACTGCTTTCCACTTCCTCTGTACACTCATCCGGACACCTCTCACCAAAAGTGAATTCTATTGAATAATTGTTGACTGTTCGCTAATATTGCGACCATGGACTTGCGGCAGATTCGCAGCTTCGTCACGCTGGCCAAACTCAGCAACATTACCAAAACCGCGGAGACCCTTCATTTGAGTCCCGCCGCCATACACAAGCAACTCAAAAACCTCGAAGAAGAACTGCAGACGCCGCTCTACGAGAAGATCGGCCGGCGCCTTCAGTTGACGCAAGCGGCGCAAGTGCTGCTGCCGCACGCCACTGACCTGCTGCTGCGCTACGAGTCCACGCTGGAAGCGCTGCGGGAGTGGCAGGGATCGAAAACGGCGACGGTCCGTCTGGGCAGCGGGCCCGGGATCAGCATCGAATTGCTGCCGGAATTGTTGTTGCAGTTCCGCAACGCTCATCCCGGCATCGAAGTCGTCGTCGAGACCGGGAGCACAGTCTGGCTCATCCAAAACCTGACCGAAGGCGCGCTTGACCTGGCCATCATGGTCAACCCGGACGCGCCGGGGCGCGAGCGGTTGACCGAGGAGGTGGCCTGGGACTTCGAGATCGTACTGGTGACCGCCAGCCGGGAAGTGCCCCGGCGGTGCCAGATCCACGCCCTGGAGGCGTTCCCGTTCATCCTGTTCAAGAGCGGATCGCAACTGGAGAAGGCGATCGACGGCTACATGGAAAAGCACGATTTCCACCCGCGTGTGAGTATGCGCTTCGACAACGTTGAAACCATCAAAGCGATGCTGAAGGCCAGCGCGGGGATCTCCATGTTGCCGCAGTGGGCGGTACTTCGGGAAATCCGCAGCGGGGCGCTGCGGTTGATCCGGCAAACGGAACCGCCGCTGCGATCGAAGATCATCCTCGCCGTGCGGCGCGGCAGTTACGTCCCGGCGCCAGCCAAAGCGCTGATTGAAACCGCGGCGCGTTCCCGCTATCCGGGGCTGGGCGACGAGCCGGCGGTCACAGCCGCTTGTGCCGTTCGAAGACACCGACAGGATCCTCACCTCGAGCGAACTCCTCGCGCGCCACGTCCTCAATCCCCTTGACGCGCTCGCACTCCTCCAGCACTTTCATGGTGAGCGCGGCGGGAATGACGAGCACGCCGTCGTAATCTCCGAAAATGAAGTCGCCCGGGTTGACCTGCAAGGCTGCTGTCAATTCGCCTGAAATCAAGATGGGCACCTGGTATTCGAGCAGGGCCCACCGGCCGAATGCTTCCACCGGGTTACGGTAGCGCGAAAAGACGGGGAAGCCCATCGAGATCAGGTGGGAGCAGTCGCGGACACCGCCGTCGACCAGCGCGCCGACAGCGCCGTGGGCCCTGGCGCTGCTGGCGCTGAGTTCGCCGTAAAGAGCCACTGGAAAAGGCGTTCCGCAGTCGCGCACTTCCACGCAGGGCCGGCGCATCTCCTTGATCATCACCAAGCGCTTGTAACGGATCTTTTCATCCCGTGTGCAACTCATCGTGCCTTTCACGGTGAACGCCGGACCGGCGATCTTCATGCCGGGCTCCAGTGGGACGATCTGGTGCGAGACGACTTGGTTCGGATACCCGAAGTGTTCCAGCACATCGTAGACCAGACCGCCATACAGCTTCCTGTACCTTTCGCAGATAGCGTCCGTCACGGCTTCGCCGCCCGAGATGTTAGTTACTGTCTCAGCCACAAATACTCCTTCGTGCTCAAAAGATTCGGCGGCCGGCTGTTCAAACCGGCCGCCTCGGTACACACCCTCAGAACTGAACCCGCATACCGAAACGGAATTGCCGCGCGCCGCCAGCGCTCAGGATCTTCATAAAGTTGACGCTGGACGCATCCGCGTTGGGCGAACCGAACTGAGGCGTGTTCGTCAGGTTGAAAGACTCCGCGCGGAATTCGCTCGTGATGCGTTCGGTGAAGTTGAACCGCCTGAAGACGCTAGCGTCCATACCGATCACGCCGGGCGCCCGAAGAATGTTGCGTCCGCTGGTGCCGAAGCGCACTTCCGTAACGGTAGCAAACGCAGTGGGATCGTAGTAGCGCGCGTCCGAACCGACACCGCCCAACTTCTCCACGGTAGTCTTCACCTGGTCGGCAGTCTGGGAGTTGCTCACGGCGTTCAGCGAAGTTCCAGGCGCCGACACCGTGAACGGCTTGCCTTTGAAGGAATAGAAAATTCCGTTGGTCTGCCATCCGCCAAACAATTTCGAAGCGAGCCCTGCCGTAAGGTACTTCTTCCCCTTGCCGAAGGGCAACTCGTAGGCGAAGCCCATTTGCAGGTTCAGCGGAATATCGAAGCCAGACAATGCGTAATTCCGGTTGATCACGGGGGCCCAATTCCACATCAATCCGCCCCATCCGTCGTCGTCCTGCATATCCATGGCCTTCGACCAAGTGAAGGCGCCCTTCAGCATCAGCCCGTTGCGGAAAGAACGGTTGACGGTGGCCTGAAGCGAGTTGTAGCTGGCGCCCGCCCAACCATTGAACAGCAGAGTGGAAGCTGTGCGCCCGAACTTCTGCTTGAACGGCTGGCCGGCCTGGCCCGTGCCCGGAGGGGCGTTGTTCGCTTCCCAATCCACAAAACTTCTGACAGTGCGCGTGGCAACGTACCCGGCGGTGGCCACCACGGAACCCGGCAACTCGCGCTCGAGAATGAAGTTCCAGGACTGGATGTATCCCCGGTTCACTCGGCGTGTTCCGTCGGGATTCCACAATGCGCGGATGCTGAAACGATTCGGTAGCGGGAAGGAACCCGATTTCGGATCTTCTCCACTGAAAAGTGGGATCCCTTGTTCAAGCGTTCCGAAGTACTGATACGAATTGACGGCGGAGAACGAAGCGTCGATGGTCTGGGGGTAACTGCCGCGAAGCGGGCGGCTCAGGACCATCGGGTTGTAAGTAAGCCCGTAGCCGGCGCGCACAACCGTCTTCTCCGTGATCCGATGTGTGAGTCCGATACGGGGAGCAAGCAGTTTCTTGCTCGTGCCGATTCCCATGTCCGTCGGATTGCCGCCCAACCCGCCACGATACTCGGTGTTGGTGGAAGGATCGTAGTACTCAATGCCGGTGTGCGAACGCGAAAGCAGCGGGAACAACTCCCAGCGCAGACCGAAAACCGCCGTCGTGCGGGGCGTAATCTGCCAGCGGTCGCGGATGTATGTTCCGTACTGCCATTCCGAGGTGTTCATGGTTTCCCATTGCACGCTCTTGGATGCCGACGTCACCAAACCCAACAGGAAGGTGGAATAGCCGTTGAACTGGACGCCGGCCTTCCCCCCGTTCAGCACGGTCGGTCCGTAACCGAAGCTGAGTCCGCCGCGGGGACCCGAACCAAGCTCCGGCTGCCAGTGATTCAAGTAATGGTGAATGACGTCGAAGCCGAACCGGATGTCGTGACGGCCGCGCGTCCAGCCCACGTTGGTGGTGATGTTATAGTTCTGGTCCGCCTGGAACGCCGGGTTCCAGGCATCGGTGTCGCCCAGACTCGAATAACCGCTGATCCCTATGATCGGCATGCCGCTCTGGCGGATGTCCGTACCATTGGTGCCGGGGATCTTCCACGTATCCAAACCATAGTTGGTCCCATAATTGGGAGGCGTGACGTCGATCCGGTTCCGGGTAAAGCCTATAACACCGTCCACAACCAGATTCGGTCTCACCACCCAGGTGTGGCCGATGGTGGCGAGCTGAGCGCGGTCGTAACCGGTGCCCGAGCCGGTGTCGCACAGGCCCGCCCCGCCGGCCGCGCCGAGCGAAGGATTGCACTCGCCGATGCCACGCATGAAGCTGTACTTGGCCCAGATGGTATGGTTGGCCGAGCGGTTCCAGTTGATTTTGATGTCGAACTGGTCGCGGCTCAGTTTTTGGACATCCGAGTTATAGAAATTCGCGCTGACTCCGGCCTCGGTCGGATTCGGAATCAGGCTCTGGATCTTACGCGAAATGGCACTCTGCCGCGCCAGCGGTATGACGTTGCCGGCAAATGGCGTGCGGCCCTTGCCGTCGATGGTCCCGGTGGCGGGATCGTAAATCGTGTTGGAGTAGGCGCTGAAGTCACCCTCGCGCTGATCGGCAGTGGGAACCGTGTACCGGCCATAGCGGCTCACCCGCTCCCGGTTCGACTCATAGCCGCCGAAGAAGAAGAGCTTGTCCTTCTTGATGGGGCCGCCGATGGTGAATCCATCGATGTTCCGGATACTTTTCGGCTTGTTCGGCGTCCGAGACTCGAAGAAGCCCCAAGCCCTCAAATGCTGGTTATCGTGAAAGCCGAACAGCGAGCCATGCAGATCGTTGGTCCCGGACTTGGTCACCACGGTCACCGCGGCGCCGCCAGCCATGCCCTGTTCGGCGTCGAAGTTGTTGGTCGACACGTTGACGGTCTCGATGGTCTCCGCGGGCGCGACGTACGCCACGTGGTGAGGCAGCCATGTCGAGATGTTCACGGCACCGTCCAGCTTGGTGACGTTGTTGTTGCGGTTGGTGCCGTTGATGTTAGTGGTGAGCGCGCGCCCGGGCCGCGAGATGGCGGCATTCTGGTAAGCTCCCGGCGTGGCACCCGGAACCAGGTTAATCAAGCTCTGATAGTTGCGGTATCCACCAATCGGCAGGTTGTTCACCGCCTTCGAGTTGATCTCGCTGCTGACGTCCACCTTCTCGGTCTGCAGCGACACCACACCGCCAACCACAGTGATCGCTTCGTTGGTCTGACCGACTTGCACTTCAATGTCCTCGCGCCGCACCGCGCCGACCACAACCTCGATTCCGGATTTGGTCAAGGGCCGGAAACCGGGCGCCTTCACCTCGATGGTGTAGGAGCCGGCCAGCACGTTCGAGAACGTGTAAATACCCGCCTCGTTAGAGACGGCCGTGCGCGACTGATTGGTCTCGCGGTTGACGATTCTGATTTGAGCGTTGGGAACGAGAGCCCTGCTCGGGTCCGTGACCGTCCCCACTATGGAACCGTAGAGCACCTGTGCTTCCGCTCTGTATCCAAGGCTGGCAGCGGTTAACAGTGCGGCCAGCAAGAGGATGGAAAGCACATGAAAGGCTGTCTTGCCTGAAGCTGACATGATCGAACCTCTCCCTTTCACAATCGAGGGCTGGAAAAGAACGCCCGCGTTGTGGATGTTGCCACGGATTTTCGTTTCAGACAAGCGAATTGTCTTGAACCATGCCTCACCTTTGGTGAATGTTCAGCACCGCCCTGAATTTACTTTCAGTGAATTATTCTTCCAATATTTTGACTTCCATTGATTCCTTGCCCGGCGGTATCATGCGGAGCGGAATGGCTTCCCACCTGGCAAGCGACGCCTCTGACCGCCGCGCGCGGCTCTATCCATGGGTGGTGCTTGCGCTGTTCTGGGTGTGCTACTTCCTGAACCATGCCGATCGTCAGATCCTGTTTTCGGTGTTCCCTCTGGTCAAGCAGGAACTGGGGTTGAGCAACACGCAGTTGGGGCTGCTCGGTTCCTCGTTCCAATGGATCTATGCGATCCTGGTTCCCTTCGCGGGTTTGCTGGGCGATTCGATCAGCCGGAAGAACATCATTCTCAGCGCGTTGCTCGTGTGGAGCGCCACGACGGTCTGTTCGGGCCTGGTTTCGGGTTTCCTTCTGTTCCTGCTGTTGCGGGCCCTGACGGGCGCAGGCGAGGCCTTCTACTATCCGGCCGCGACATCGATCATCAGCGACTATCACGGAGCTTCGACGCGCGCCTTTGCGATGTCCATTCACCAAACGAGCCTGTATTTCGGCGTGGTTGTCAGTGGCACATTGGCTGGCTATATCGGCCAGCACTTCGGCTGGCGGATCGCGTTCCTGATCTTCGGCGGAACGGGCATCGCCGTGGCGGCGGTGATACGGCTGTTGCTGCGCGAGCCGGTTCGCGGCCGTCAGGAAGAGGGCAGCGTTGCCGCGGACGCCGCAATCGTCAAGGCATCGGTGTGGGCGCGGCTGAGCGAGGCGTTTCGCTCGCGGGCCGCGCTGGCATTGATGATCTCCTTCATCGGCATGAACTTCGCGGGAGTGGCCGTAGTGACCTGGTCGCCCACGTTGCTGTATCGCGAGTTCCACTACAGCCTCGCCGAAGCGGGTTTTCACGCCACCGTTTATCATCAATTGGGGGCCTTCCTCGGAGTGCTCGTAGGCGGCCGATTGGCCGACCGTTGGGCGGTGCGCGATTGCAGAGGCCGGGTTTGGGTCCAGGCAGCGGGCTTGCTCGGCGCGGCTCCGTTCCTGTACTGGCTCGGACGGGCCGGTTCGCCCGGCGAGGCTTTCCTTGCCTTAGGCGCATTCGGCGTGTTCCGAGGGGTGTATGATTCGAACCTGTTTGCCTCGGTGTTCGAGGTAATCACCCCAGGGGCGCGTTCGACCACGGTGGGCCTGATGCTGTCAGCCGGATTTCTGTTCGGCGGGTCGTCGCCGGTGGTGGTGGGTTGGCTCAGCCAGTACGTCGGTCTGGGGGCCGCCGTCGGCGCCACCTCCGCCTGTTTCCTGGCCGGCGGCCTCCTCATGGTATTGAACGCTCGATTGTGGTTCGGCTCCGACGCGCGCCGCATGCGGGAACGCCTGCACGCCGCCGCGGCTGTTTGAAACAAGGACTGCACTATGAAAATTGTCGATCTGAAGACTCACGCCGTCGCGGTACTGGTGGAAGCCCCGCTGCGTCATTCAACCGGCGTCCACCCGGGCTATCTTGTCCGCACCATCCTCGAACTGGTCACCGACGAAGGTATCGTCGGGTTGGGCGAAGTGGGCGGCGGCGATCAAACGGGCCTGTTCCAAAAGCTCAAACCACGCCTGATCGGCGAAGATCCCTTCCACCTGGAGCGGATCAAACAGAAGACGCTGCGCCAGATTTACTACATTTCGAATCCGCGCGCTTACGCCGCCATCGAGATCGCCTGCCTCGATATTCAGGGGAAAGCCGCCGGCCGACCGTTGTGCGACATGATCGGCGGCAAGCTGCACGAGGAAATTCCGTTCAACGCCAGCCTGTCGTACCGTTACAGAGAAGGCGACTTGGGCGGCGAGACCACTCCCGAGGAGATGGTGGCGTACGCCAAACAGGAGGTCGCCAGGTGCGGCTTTAAGTCAGGGAAGCTGAAGGCCGGCGTGCTGCCTCCGGAAAACGACATTGCAGTCCTATATGCGGTGCGCGAAGCGCTCGGCCCCGAATTCGGCCTGCGAGTCGATCCCAATGGCTTCTGGTCGCGAGGCACGGCGATCCGGGTGGCGAAGGAACTGGAGGCCTGCAAGCTGGAATATTTAGAAGATCCGACCTGGGGTCTGGAAGGCATGGCGCGCGTGCGGGAGCGCACCAGCATCCCACTGGCAACGAATATGTGCGTAGCCCGGTTCGACGACTTCGCCGCCGGCGTGGCCATGAACGCTGTGGACATCATCCTGAGCGACATCTACTACTGGGAGGGAATTCAGGGTGTGAAGGTTCTCTCGGGTATGTGCGACACGTTCCGGCTGGGCCTCGGGATGCATAGTGGCAGCGAACTCGGCATCACCCTGGCCGCCATGGTGCACACCGCGTCGACGCTGCCCAACCTGACCTACAGCGTCGATACGCTTTATCATCACATGCTCGACGACGTGATCGTGGGTGGCAAGATGCCGTTCCGGAACGGCTGCATTGCCGTACCCGCCGGACCGGGCCTGGGCGTCGAACTGGATCCCGACCGGTTGGCCCGAGCCGAGGAACTCTTCCGGCAGCGGGGCGACTATTACGCCCGCTTCCACGAAGATACAAGGCGGCCGGACTGGTTCCCGATCAATCCGGGCTGGTAAGGAGATGGTATGAAGCTGAGCGGGAAGGTCGCGGTGGTGACCGGCGGCTCTCGCGGCATCGGCCGCGCGATCTCCCTGGCGCTGGGCCGGGAAGGCGCGGCTGTCATCGTCAACTATGCGAAGGCGGAGGAGGCCGCGCAAGAGGTGGTGGCCGATATCCGGCAAATGGGCGGGCAAGCGTTCGCTGTCGCCTGCGACGTGAAGGACTGCTCCCAACACGAACGGATTCTTGCAGCGGCCCGCGAAATCTTCGGGCGTCTCGACATCCTGGTGAATAACGCGGGCATGGCGCGACGCCAGCCATTCCTGGAGGCAACCGAGGATGCCTGGGACGAGGTGCTCGGCGTCAATCTGAAGGGCGTTTATTTCCTGTCGCAGGCGGCTGCGCGGTGGATGGCGGCGCAGGGCTCGGGCAAGATCGTCAACATCTCAAGCGTGCACGACGAGCGCCCCATGACGGGCAATTCGACGTACTGCATCGCCAAAGCCGGCATGGTGATGCTGACCAAATCGCTGGCCCTCGAACTGGCCCCATTGAACATTCAGGTGAATTGCGTTTCTCCGGGGGCCATCGCGACCGACGAGAACCGGGACCGGCTCGACGATCCGGCATACCGGGCCAAGGTGGTGGCGCGCATCCCCAGCGGCCGGGTCGGCAGCGTGGAGGACGTGACCGGAGCCGTGGTTCTGCTGGCTTCGGCGGAGGCGGATTACATCACAGGCTCCCACCTCTATGTGGATGGCGGCATGCTTTTGCACGAGTAGCATTATTTGGAGATCGCATGGCATTCAATATCAAACGACGCGGCAAGTTGACTTACTACTACCGGGGCGAACAACCCGTCTTTTCCAACTTGGTCACCGAACAACTGCCGGACGGTGATCTGAATATCTACTGCGCTGGCTTCACGGGCGGTGAATCCGCAACCCGGAACCTCGGTCTGAACGAGACCGTGGTGATGGATCCCGAGCGCGAAATCCCGCTTGTATTCCGCGGCTGGGAAAGCTGGCTGCAGGAGGCGGGAATCTGCGCGTCGATCGCGGATGTCGATTTCATAGAGATGCACGTCTTCGGTTGCCAGCCGAAGACGCCCAGCCCGCTGACAGATCCTGCAGGGTACGCGGCGGAACAGGACCGGCTACGGAAGGCCTACGCCCGCGCGTACGGCGGCTTCTTCCATGACCGGCTTCCGGATCACGGGCTGCCGGCACGCTTCACGGTCCACTTGATCGACGTGCCGGACAAGGCCGCTTCCTACGAGTTCTACACGACGGCGCTTCTCCAAAAGCAGAAAGACTGCTAAGGGTTCCATGAGCCTGCTGTCAGTTCGACTCGAAGAAAACACGCGGCGCTCCATTCGCCGCGCCATCCGGGCGGGCACGCTGCGCGCCGCCGTGGTACCGCTGGCCAGCACCGAACAGCACAACGAGCACCTGGCGATGAGCCACGATGCAGACTGCGTGGCGTGGATCTGCCGGCAAGCCGCCGGACGCGTCTTCCCTGCGGCCGTGGTTACGCCTGTCGTCCACTTCGGGATTTCGGAACACTGGATGGATCATCCAGGCACGTTGACGCTCACGCCGGAAACGTTCGCGCAGGTCGTCTATGAAATTTGCGACAGCCTGCGCCGCGGCGGCATCGGGCGCATCCTCCTGGTCAACGGCCACGGCGGCAACCGCCGCCCTATCGAAGCGCACCTGGAGGAGTTTCGGGCCAAGCTGGGCATTCGCATCGAGTTCTGTTCCTATTGGGAGGCCTATTCGAGCGGCTTCGTGAAGCGCTGGCTCGAATCGGGCGACTGCCCCGGGCACTCCGGCGAATTCGAGACCTCCGAGGCCATGGCCATCTTCCCCCAAAGCGTACACATGGACGAGGAAGCCTACCCGGCCGGGGAAGTCCGGATCACCGACGCGAAGCGCGCCGCTGACGACCTGCATTTCTTTGCGACGGCGCGGCTCGCGTCAGCCGAAAAGGGGTGGGTGATGCTGGAAGCCGCCGTGGATTGGCTGGCAGCGAGAATCGAAACGCTGATCCGATAGGAGCCGGGAGGCCTCAGGCTGTCGCTATGTTGGCGGCTTTCTCGAGGCCGCGCTCGCGGATTTCGTAATCCCGGATCATGAACTTCTGGATCTTCCCGGTCACGGTCAGCGGAAAATTGTCCACGAAACGAACGTACTGCGGGACCTTGAAATACGCGATGGTGCCGCGGCAGAAATTGCGGATTTCGTCTTCGGTCGCGGTGACGCCGGGCTTCAGACGAATCCACGCGCAGACGGTTTCTCCCAACCGCTCATCGGGCAGGCCCACGACATAAACATCGGCGACTTTGGGATTCGTCATCAGGTACTCTTCCACCTCGCGCGGGTAGATATTCTCACCGCCACGGATGATGGTCTCCTTGGCCCGGCCGCGCATACGGAAATAACCGCTGGGCTGCATGATGGCGAGATCGCCGGTGTGCAGCCAGCCATCGCTGTCGACGGCGGCGGCGGTAGCTTCGGGATCGGCGTCGTACCCTTTCATGACCAGGAAACCGCGCACGCACAGTTCGCCTATCTCGCCCACAGGCAACATTTCGCCCGTGTTCGTGGAGACGACCTTAATCTCGACGTTGGGCAGCGGGCAGCCCACCGTCGAGACGCGCAACTCGATCGAATCGTGGACGCGCGACATGGTGCACACCGGGCTGCACTCGGTCTGTCCGTAGCAGATGGTCAATTCGGGGCAGTGCATCTCCTCGACGACCTGCCGCATGGTCTCGATAGGACAGGGCGAGCCGGCCATGACACCGGTACGCAGCGAGGAGTAATCGAAGCGCCGGAACTCAGGGTGATTCAGCTCCGCGATGAACATGGTGGGCACCCCGTAAATGGCGGTGGCACGTTCTTCGTGGATAGTCTGAAGCGTGGTCAAGGCGTCGAACTGCGCGGAGGGTAGAATCAACGTGGCGCCGTTGACCAGCGCGACCATGCTGGCGATGACGCTGCCGAAACAGTGATAGAGGGGAACCGGCGCGCAGATGCGATCGGCCGAGCTGGCGTTCAGATATGTACCGATAGCGGCGCCGTCGTTGACCAGGTTGCGGTGGGTAAGAAGTACCCCCTTCGGCGAGCCCGTAGTGCCGGAAGTGTACTGGATGTTGGCTATATCCCCCGGCTGGGCCGCCTGTGGCGGCAGTTCCGCATCGCTATCGAGCATGTCAAACCAGGTTTGCTGGCCCAGGTAGATGGCATGTTCGAGCGGTAAATCCTCGCCATTCCGCGATTCCTCGAGGATGGAGCGATAGTCGGCGCGCGAGTCGCGCTCATTCAAGAACAGCGCTTTCATGTGCGACTTGCGCAACACGTAGCGCAGTTCGTGCGAACGGTAAGCGGGATTGACGTTCACGAGCACCACGCGGGCCAGCGACGCCGCGTACTGCAGGTAGACCCACTCGGCGCAATTGCTGGCCCAGATGCCGGCGCGGTCGCCCGGCTTGAGACCCAGTCCCACCAGGCCGCGCGCTGTGCGTTCCACCTGGCGGGCCAGTTCCTTCCAGGTGTGGCGCACATTCTGGTGGCGGACCACCAGCGCCTCGCCGTCGCCGCAGCGGGCAACGGTATCGGCGAGTACACCTGCGATGGACTTTTCGATCAGTGGCGCAACCGGACCCCGGGCGTAGCTCCACTCAGCCGACACCTCGCCGCCGCCCGGAACGGCGAATGTCGGCGGCGCCGTCAACGGCCTCCTTTCGCGCCGAGCAGATCGGCGACGAAAGCGCGGCTGCTCTCGACCAACTCCCAGCTTCCCGGCCAGAAGCACAAGTCGATGCACCACCACTCGATGTTGGGGACCGCCAGCAGTGCCGGGGCCAGGGCCTTGAAATCCACGAAGCCTTCGCCGAACGGGCGGTGCGTGCTGGTTTCATCGCCGTGCAGCGTGCCGTCGGAGTCGATCAGGTGGATGTGCCCGATGCGGCCTTCCAGTTTCTTGAGGAACTCGGCCACGCCGCCCGGGAGGGTTTCCTTGGGCGGATGCTGGCGCGCGCCCACCACGCCGCACATGTAGGCGTGGGAGGTATCGAACATGACGCTGAAATTCGGATGGCCGACCTTCTGATGCATGGCCACCACTTCGGACGGCTTGTTGTAAGCGAAACCCGGTTCAAACTCCCAGACCAGCCGGAGGCCGGCCTGCTGGGCGATGCCAGCGCCGTCCCGCCAGATGTCCGCCATGCGGTCCATCGCGGCGGCGTAGTCGGACTCGGGAATGGAGCCTGGGGCGGCTACCGAGTCGACGCGGATACCGGCGCTGCCGATATCGGCGCACAACTCGACGTTGCGCTTGAAAAGGTCCAGGTACTTCTGCCGGTTGCCGGCGACCGCTGGGTTCACGCTGCTGAAATCAGCCGCGTAGCCGGACACACCCAAGCCGGCGTCCTTGAGCATCTTCACCAGTTCAGCGCGCGAAGCCGTCGTAGGGTAGCGCTCCAAGGTGACGTGAGGCGGGAAACCGCAGACCTCGATACCGTCGTAACCGGCCTTGCTGAGCCTTTCAACGCACTTTTCAAAGGGAACGGGATTGTCCGTGTAAGGGCCGAAGGCAAAGGCCCAGCTTCCGAGCGAAATCTTCATGGCGATGTCCTCGATGAGCGCCACCCTCTACACGGGCGGCTCAACTTGGAATTGTACACCAGGAGACAGGAGGGGGAGGCCGGTTGGGGCCGGCGCATTTGTCTCGCCGACGAGAATTCATTGTATATTGGTTCCTCCAAGGAGCAATCATGGCGAAAGAACTCAGGGTTGGACTCATCGGCTGCGGCTTCATGGGCCGCACCCACTCGAATGCGTACCGGCGGTTGAACAACTTCTTCGACGTCGAGCACCGGCCGGTATTGAAGGCCATCTGCGACACGAATGAACCCAAGGCGCGGCAGTATGCGCAGACCTGGGGCTACGAACGGGTAGAGACAGACTGGCGCAATCTGCTCACGGCAAAAGACATCGATCTCATCGACATCTGCGTGCCCAACGTGGCGCACGCGGAGATTGCCATCGCGGCGGCCCAGGCCGGCAAGATGGTGTTCACCGAAAAGCCCATGGCCATGAACGCAGCACAGGCCGAGGAGATGGTACGCGCCGTCGAGTTGGCCGGCGTGCCGAACATGGTGTCGTTCAACTACCGGCGCGTGCCCTCCATCTCGCTCGCCAAGCAGATTGTGGACGAGGGGCGTATCGGACGGCCGTTCCACTACAGAGCCTTGTACCTGCAGGACTGGACCATTTCAGCCGACGTGCCGCAGGGCGGCGACGCGCTTTGGCGGCTCGACGCGCGCGTGTCGGGCAGCGGCGTCACGGGCGACCTTCTGGCACACTCCATCGACACGGCCATGTGGCTGAACGGCCCCATCGCGCGCGTAATGGCCAAGACCGAGACCTTCGTCAAGGAACGCAAGCACGCCGTGACGGGGCAGGTGGAGCCGGTGACCATCGACGATGCCTGCATGTTCCTGGCTGTGTTCGCCAACGGGTCGATGGGCACGTTTGAAAGCACGCGTTACGCGCGCGGGCGGAAGAATTTCAACACCTTCGAGTTGAACGGCGCAGACGGCAGCCTGTACTTCGACCTGGAAGAGCCCGAATACCTGCAGTTCTTTGAATACAAGCAAAAGGAGACCGGCAAGAAGACCGCATCGCATCTCACGGGCTGGCGCAAGATCCACACAACGAATTCCGAGCATCCTTACATGAGTCACTACTGGGTGCCCGGGACATGCATCGGTTACGAGCATACCTTCCTGAACGCGCTGGCGGACTTTGTCGAGGGGATCGAAAAGGGTATGCCCGCGCAGCCGAATTTCCGCACCGCGCTGCAAACGCAGCGCGTCTGCGATGCAGTGATCGAGAGCGCCCGCCGCAGCGAGTGGGTGGACACGGGCGCGGAGTAAGCAAGCGGATTAACATCCGTTTGTCATGCAACTTTCATGAAGACCGTGTAGTATTCGAGGTGGTTCGTCATGCTTCCCGAAGTGTGGAGCGTGGGTAATGAACCGGGAAACGCCAGTCGCCCGGCCTTGCGAGGTGACTGGCGTGTTTTTTGCCCCCTGTCTTGGTATCCTGAGAGTCTGTGAAGAAGTCTGCTACAGGGGCAGGATTCTATACAATTTTCAATCAATTTGTAAGGGGTAAGGAGGCTGTATGAGGTGGAACAAGGCCGTCCGGATCGGGGCGGTTTGTGTGTTCTTTTTGACCGCTTTGGGTGCCTATGCGCAGGGCGTGGCAGGAATGGGGGCGGTTTCGGGAACGGTCCGTGACGTCACCGGTGCTGTCGTTCCGGATGCCACGGTCGTGCTCTCCAACGAGTCCAAGGGCATCAACAGGACGATGAAGACCACGCAGGCTGGTGCGTTCGCAGTGCCAGCGCTGGTGCCGGCAAGCGGCTATGCGCTCACCGTAAACAAAGAGGGCTTCACCAAGTGGGAAGCAAAGAACTTTGAAATCCTGGTCGGCCAGACGGTGGACTTCAAGGTCGCGCTGACGGTCGGCGTCACAGCGACGCAGGTCGAGGTGGTCGGCGAAGCGCCGCTGGTGGAAAACACGAAGAGCGGCGTGACGGCCAGCGTGGGCGAGGCGGAGATCAACAATCTGCCCATCAACGGCCGCCGGGTCGACACCTACGTGCTGATGACGCCTGCGGTTAGCAATGACGGAGAATTCGGCCTGATCACCTTCCGCGGCATCGCCATGGGGAACAACTTCATGACCGACGGGAATGACACGACGAACTCGTTTTACAACGAGAACGCCGGGCGCACTCGCATCGGCAGTCAGATTTCCCAGGACGCCGTGCAGGAGTTCCAGGTGCAGTCCAACGGTTTTTCGGCCGAGTTCGGCCGGGCCATGGGCGGTGTCATCAACACGGTGACCAAGAGCGGCACCAACGAAGTGCATGGAACCGGATACTGGTTCTTCCGCAACCGCACGCTGGAAGCGGCGGACCGGTATGCCAACGGAGTGAAGCTCCCCGAATGGCGCCACACCGCCGGCGCGAGTATCGGTGGCCCCTGGAAGAAGGACAAGGTGTTCTACTTCTTCAATTACGACTATACCAACCGGAACTTCCCCGCCCTGAACCGCATCGTGAACAACTCCCTCACCGACCCGACGGGCAACTATATCCCGGCTTCCAACTGCACGGCCACCGCGGCGCAATGCACTGCGGCCATCAATTTCATCCAGAGACAGATGAATGTAATGGTGCCGCGCAACTATACGCAGAACCTTGTTTTCGGCAAGATCGACTGGCACATCGACGAGCGCAACTCCATCACTGCCAGCATGAATTTCATGGATTGGCGAAGCCCGCACGGCATCCAGACGCAGGCGGTGCTCACCAATGGGAACGCTATCGCCAACAACGGGAATTCGACGGTGAAAGACCGCTGGGCGAAGGTGGCATGGACGTCGATCCTGACACCCAACACGGTGAACGAACTCCGCGGCGGGTGGTTCAAGGACCGGCTGTCGGATCCGGCGGCTTCGGACTTGTGGCCCGCCGAAACTGGCGGACTTTATATCACGGTGGCCGGGACCACCGTGGGCGCGGCCCAGGCGTATCCGCGAACTTTCCCGAGCCAGAACCGGTACCAGATCGTGGACAACTTGAGCTGGGTGAGCGGCGCCCATACCGCCAAGTTCGGGATGGATTTCTCCACCACGCAGGACTGGATGAACCAGCTCTACAACGGCAATGGCGGTTACAGCTATTCGAACCTCACTAACTTCGCCAAGGATTTCAACGGCGGCACATTCAACTCAGGCCTCCGGAGTTACAGCAGCTTCACCCAGGCCTTCGGTAATCCCATCCAGGACTTTCGCACCACAGACATCAATCTGTACGCGCAGGACACCTGGAAGGTATCCCGACGCGTGACCTTGAACTACGGTGTGCGTTATGAGAAGAGCTGGCTGCCGCAGCCGACCATCACGAACCCGGACTGGCCGCAGACGGGGCGCGTGCCTGCACCCAACAATCAGTTCTCTCCGCGCCTCAGTTTGTCATACAGTCCGAATGACAAGACCGTGGTTCGCGCCGGGTACGGAATCTTCTATGCCCGCTTCCACGGCAATATGTTGGACACGCTGTATCTGGGCAACGGGAAATACCAGACGTCGGTGTACGTGACACCCAGCCAGACCGGGGCCCCCATCTTCCCGAACATTCTGAGCAGTGCTTCGGGCGCGCCGTCGGGCTCGGTTTCTCTGGCTTTTGCTTCGGAAGATTTCCACGCTCCCTATTCCCAGCAGGGCACGCTGGCAGTGGAAAGAGAGCTGACCCGAAACCTCGGTCTGACCGTCAGCTATATCTGGAGCCGCGGCATCGGTCTGTTCACGCAGCGCGATCTGAACCTGGGCGCTCCCGGACCTACGGTGACCTACACGATCCAGAACGCGGCTGGACAAACCGCCGGTACTTACACCACGCCGGTGTACGTCATCGGAAATCGCGTGGATTCACGCTACAGCAAGATCCTGCAAGTGGAGAACGGCGGGCAGAGTTGGTATAACGGCCTGGCGGTTCAGCTTCGCAAGCGATTCTCGCACGGCTTCCAAGCGCAGATCGCCTACACTTGGTCCCACGCCATCGACGACGCCAACCAGCAGGGCGCCAGTTGGAACGTGGGCAGCAATTACAACAACGCCACGGTTCCGGGCGACTACAAATTCGACCGGGGCAGCTCCAGCCTGGATCAGCGGCACCGCGCTTCCATCAACTGGATTTGGGCGCCGACTTTCACCAGGAGTACTTCCACCTTCGCCAAGTACTTCATCAACGGCTGGCAACTCTCCAGTTTGACCACTTTGGCGTCGGCGCACCCGTGGACGGCGACCATGAATTCCGCCTCCACCTCCGCCAATGGTGTCTTCCCCGGCGTTACGCTGGCCAACAGTACCATCAACGGGTCCGGCGGCTGGAACCGCGTGCCATTCTGGCCGGTTGGCACCTTGGATGTGGACCAGACCTACCAGGTGGACGCCCGCATCACGCGCATGATTCCGTTCGGTGAGCGCGTCAAGGCTGAATTGTCGTTCGAAGCATTCAATGCCTTCAATACGATCCGCAACACCAGCGTACAGACCACCGCCTATTCCGTGAGTTCGGGCGGCATTCTGAAGCCGGTACTCAGCAACGGCGTATCGCTGCTGGGCACGGGAAGCGCTTCGCAGGGCTTCCCCGACGGAACCAATGCCCGGCGCTGCCAGGTGGCGCTGCGGTTCAGGTTCTAAGGTATAATGCAGGGCGGCTGGTTGGCGCCAGCCGCTCTTTTTCTTTCTGCGCGGCCCGGCGCCACGGCCGGGGTCTATTTTCCTCCTGTCTATGCACACACGCACTGTTCGCGCTCTTGCTCTCACGACCATTGTCACTGTTCCGTGCGTCCTTGGCCAAAGCTGGCAGATGATTGGCCGCGTCACCATGGAGGACGGCACTCCGCCACCCAAGTCAGTCGGTATCGTGCGCGTCTGCGACGGCGGCACCGTCGTGGAGACCCGCACCGACAAGCAAGGCCGCTTCGTGATGAAGCGGGTTTCCTCGGGAGGCATCGAGGATTTCGACCGTACTTCCAACTCGTCGACTGCCTTTGGCTCAAACACTATCGGAAGCAAATTCGGCGGTGGCGTCGCGCTGATGACCAACTGCGTTTTGCGAGCCTCGCTCGACGGCTACATTTCGAACACCATCGATCTGCGCGATCCTGAAGTCCGCGAGACCCCCAACCTGCCGCCGTTCGTTCTCAAGCGCAGCGATGCCGTGCTGGACGCCCAATCGGAGTTCGGCGTGCGCCTGCCGAAGGAGGGGCAGAAGGCCTGGAACCAGGCCGTGAAAGCTCTATCCTCGAATCATTGGCCGGAGGTCGAGCACCACGCCCGAGCGGCCGTCCAGTCGCAGCCGCGGTTCTCCCAGGGCTGGCGCCTGGTTGGCGCCGCCTGCATGAGCCAGGGCAAGATTGTGGAAGCGCGAGAGGCGCTGGAGCGGTCGATCGCTCTAAACCCGAAGTTACTCAGTTCGCACCTGATGTTGGCGCGGCTGAACGTGAATGCTAAGGATTGGGAGGGCGCCGCCAAGGCCGCCCAGCGCCTGATGGATCAGGACGCCGGGCGGCGTATTCCCGAGGCGCAGTTCCTGCTGGCGGCCGCCCAGTACTACCTGAAGGACTACGATGCGGCGGAGAAGAACGCGCGCGCACTGCTGGCAAAGGCTTCGGAGATGCCCCGCGTCGAGTATATTCTCGGGCTGGCCCTGGCCGCCCGGAAGGATTACGCCGGCGCCGCCGAACATTTGAAGCGGTATCTCGAACTGGAGCCCAAGGCGTCGGAGGCGGAGCTGGTGAAAAACTGGATCGCCAACCTGGGCAAGCCAGGCGCAGTCCCGCCAGTACCCGAAGCCGAAGCCATCGACTTGACGCTGCCGGCGCCGGGCGAAGTCTGGATACCCGGCGGCATGAAGGCGCTGGCCCTGGCCGCACGCGTAGAGAAGCCATACACGGCCGAGAATTTTTTCGCCGTGTACTCGGAAGCCCTAGTGCGGCGTGGCGAACCCGGCTCCGCGCAGAGCATCTCCGGTTACCAGGGAACGCTGGCGGACTACTTCGCCGCGGTGAGCGAACTGGTGCAGGCAGGCGACAGAAAAGAAAACAAGACGGTGATATCTCTATCTCTGGCTACGCCTGAAAAGAGGGCTCAGACCGAGCGAATCCTGCCGCTACTCGGCTGGAAGCTCTCCCCCGAAGGCGGCGGCTTCCGGGTGGAACTTGGCAACCAGATCAAGGAAGGCAGCCGGCAGGCGGTGCCCGCGCTGCTGGGCATCAATGAGCTGGCCATGCAAGAGGCCTTGGAAGCGGGACGAGAGTATAAGATCGAGATCGTCTCGGAAAGCGCGAGGCTGATGGGGGGCGGCGCGTGGGCTGCCATGCTGCCCCCGAATCTGGTGCTGGCGGGAGGACTCGCGGAAGCTTTTGCGCGCGACTCGCGGTTGCCGAAACTTTACGCCGCGCTGAGCGCAATGGGCAACGACACCGCCTCAGCACTGGTGGGAGCCGTGGGCCTGCGCACGCTGGCTACGCAGCATGCCAATCTGCTATGGAAGAACCCGGAGGCTTTTCGCCTGGCAGGCGGCTCGGCGGCGGCCCCAGGCGGGAGCGATGCCGCAGCCGTCTGGACCAGACTGGTAGGGCCCAGCCCGCGCGATGCCGGGGCGTTCTTCGGCGCTCTATTTGAGAAGGACCGGGGCCGGCTGGCGGGCTTCTATGCCACCGTCGCTAAATCGGACGCCGCTCATCAACGGTTCCTGATGCGGACGGTGGAGGATGCCACGCGCTACTACGGGCTGTTCCGCGATCCTTTCCTGGTCATCCGACCCGGCGATACACCCCGCGGGACATGGCCGCCAAGCGATTTCCAGAATCTGCCGCTCGATGCAGCGGGGCGTTTACGATTCCCCGGATCGCGACTCGCCTGGACGAACGCGGCGGACGCGGACGCGAAGCTGCTTACCAGTTTCGGATCTCCTGAGGCGCTGATCGCCGCGGCGCGCCTGGAAGGTGCGAGGAAGGCGGCGCTCGACGCTTCATCGGCAAGGGCGCTCGCGCGGCACTACACGGAGTGGCGAGGTCTTTTTCCGTATTTTGAGAGGCTACCCGGTTTAGGCGCGGAGGAGTTTAAGGCGCTCGAATCTTTCGAGGCCGCAGTTCGAAAGTCGGAACCGGAGAAACGTAACTTGGTCATGGGCGAGTGGCACTCGCTGGTAGAGCTGATTGCCTTGGGCACTCAATCGGGAGCGATCGACTCGACGGCGGGTGCGTGCCTGTTCCGGCGCGTTTGTATGGAGTTACCGGACGGCGCGTCCCCGGCCCGCGTCATCGCTATCTTGCGCGAGATGACCGGGCAGGCGGCTAACCTGGATGAAGCGCTTCCGTCGAAGCTGCTGCGGCTGGAAGGCGAGCGCCGCACGGCGTTTGACCGGGTGAAGAGCATGCAGAAGATCCCGCGGCTCAACGTGCGGGACGAGGCAAGCTTCCTCGCCGCGTTGAGCGGGGTTGTCTACGCAGCCCGGCTCAACCCGCAGCTGATTGTACTGCGCGAGGACGCGGACTTTTCGCGGCGGCACCAGTTCGCGGACTCCTCGCCCGACTCGCCGGTCTTCCTGCCCTCCTCGCTGCGGCTGTCGAGCACCCCTCCGGGCAGTTACTTCATCGGCGGATTCGGCGGTCTCGCCGAAAACGCCCAGAAACTGGCCGTCAGCCCGGCGCAGCCATACATCGCCCCAGGCCAGTTGGACGACTCCGACGCGACGCCGACATCCTCGTTCGCTAAGGCAGACCCGCGCGACGGCGTGGCCGTCTTCACTACCGACGCGCGGCTGGTGGAAGTGTACGCGACCGTTACCGACGAACGCGGCCGCTACCTGGACAACTTGCGCGCAAACGCTTTTGAGATTCTCGACGAGGGCAGCGCGCAATCGATCAAGGCCTTCGAGCCGAGTTCGGCCGGCTTGAGCTGCGCGCTTCTTCTGGACACCACCGGAAGCATGCAGGCCGCGCTGCCCGCCTTGAAGAACGCGGCGCTACGCCTGCTGGCGGAGTTGCGCGAAGAGGACGCGGTGTCAGTGTACAGCTTCAGCGACGTAACCCTGGAGCGCCAGTCTTTCACCAAGAACAAGCGCGCGGCCAAGCGGGCCGTGCTTCCGGCTTACCCACACGGCCGGAAGGCGCTCTACGATGCCGTGGCCGAAGTAGCTTACGCCATCGCCGGCCGCAGCGGCAAGAAGGTGATCGTCGTGTTCACCGACGGCGACGACAACCAAAGTTCAGTGACGGCTGAGCACGCCATTCGAAGGGCGCGCCTGGCCGGCGTCCCCGTCTACACCATCGCGCAGGGCGCGGCGCTCAACCATCCCGGCTTGCTGAAGCAGCTGGAAAGCATCTCGACAACTACGGGCGGCCTCGCTTTCAGTATCCGCGAGCCGCGGCAAATCGAGGGCGTGTTCCAAAAGGTCGCCGGCGATTTGAAACACGGCTATCTTCTCGCCTACCAACCTCCGGAAGGAAAGCCCGGCGAATATCGAAAGATCGAAGTGCGGCTCAAGAGCACAAAGCACCATAGGGTTCGCGCGCGCGAAGGTTACTACCAATAGCTGAAGATGCGACGTGTCCTAGGGTAACGCTTGTATGGAAACGCGAAAGTGGATCTTACTAACTTGTCTGTTAGGTTTTGTAAGCACTCTCGCGTCCATGGCTGACCAAGACTCCGGCAAGCTGATCGTGGAAGGACGCGTAACAATGGAGGACGGCTCGCCGCCGCCTCAGCGAGTTGCCATCGAGCGTGCTTGCGGCGACCGGAGCACCCACATCGAAACCCTGGCCGGCCGCGACGGCCGCTACACGTTACGCAGTTCGGTGGTGCGTGGGTCTATAGATTCTCCTTCGAGCGGGACTAGAACGGACGCGGTCATCACCGGTGCAAACACCTGCGAACTCCGCGCCGTGCTCGCTGGCTTCGAATCCACGAGGATCAACATAGACGACTGGGTAAGAAGCGGGGCAACACGCCTCCCGACATTGATCTTAGGGAAGCGCGGGCTTGAGGAGCGCCTGCGGGAAGAACAGGGCAAGGAAGTGCCCCGGGAGGCTCTCAACGCATGGATGCAAGTATCCAAGAGCATCGAAGCGCAAAAGTGGCCGGAAGCCGAGCGGCAGCTTCGCGATATAACGCGCCGGCATCCGAAGTTTGCGCAGGCCTGGCATCTGTTAGGGACTGTGCAGGAGAACGCCAAGGACCCCGCCGGTGCACGTAAAAGCTACCTGCGCGCCTCCTCGATCGACCCGCGATGGTTGGAGCCTTACGCCGCCGTGGCGAGGCTGGACATGGAGCAGAAGGATTGGAAGGCCGCGGCGCAGTCCACGGCCCTGTGGATCGAGGCCGACACGCGGCAGGCGCATCCGGAAGCCTATGTCGAGAACGCGCTGGCACGCTTGCACACTCGCGACCTCGACGGTGCCGAGAACAGCGCGCGCGAGGCGATCCGGCTGGATCAGAAAGGCCTCATGCCCCGGGCCGAATATGTGCTCGCGGCGATCCTTCTGGAAAGGCGCGACCATACAGGCGCCATCGAGCACCTGGAGCGGTATCTGAAGCTGGACCCGTCCTCCGCCAACGCCGGAACCGTGAAGGAATTGATCACGAAGCTGCGTAAGCCAGCGGAAACCACCTTGCGACAGCTTGATCTGGCGGAAACCGGGTTGCCGTCACCGGTTCAGGCATGGGTTCCAGGAGGGATGCGGGCTCTGGCGGCGGTGGCCGGCATCGAGGAGGAGTTCTCCGCAGATGACTTTTTCACGGCATATGCGAAGGCTCTGGCGCGGGGCGGCGCGACGGGTCCGGGCGACCAAGTGGCGCGCTATCAGGCTCGAGTCCTGGCGTTCCTAACCGCAGTGACGAGTTTGAGTCCGTCCACAGGATCCCCGGATAAGCCCACCGTGGTGACGCTATCGCTCACGAGCGAAGCGCAACTGGCGAGGACCAAGGAAGTGCTCGCGCTGTTTGGCTGGAAGGTGGTCAACTCGAACGGCGCGGCCAAGGTCGAGCCGGGCGACCAGGAAGCGGATTGCCCGCGCCAGGCCGTTCCGGCGGCGCTCGGCATCGACGAGATCGCCTTGCAGGAAACGCTAGAGGGGGGCAAGAGCTACCGGTTCGAGATTGGCAACAGCACGGCGCGCCTGATCGGCGGGCAGGCATGGCAGAAGATCCTGCGTCCCGATCTGACCTTCGGCGGAGGAATCGCGGAAGCTTTCGCCAAGGACTTTCGCCTGGCGCGCACTTACGCGGGCTTGAGCGAGATGGACGGAGCCTCGGCCGACGCCTTGGTTGCCGGCGTCGGCTTGCGCAACCTGGTGGTTGAGCACTCGACGGTTGTGGCGGACTCGGCGCGGGTATTCCGTGTTCGCGGCACCGCGGTGGAATTGCCCGGTGGCGAGCCAGGCGAGGCGCTCTGGAACTCGCTAGCAGGCACGAGTCCGCACGATGCGCGGCGGTTCCTGAGAGCGCTTTTCGCCAAGGATGGCGGAAGGCTGGCGGCATTCTACGCAGCGGTGGCAAAGTGCGATGACCCGCACAAGAACTTTTATGCCGCCTCGTCGGCGACGCCGCGCCTGTATGCGTTGTTCCGCGACCGGAACTGGCCGGCGGATGTCTTGAAGAACCTGCCGGTAGACACGCCGCAGAGCTTGCTCACGTCGCCGGGCCGCGTGGAGGCGATCCTGGCGCTGGCGGAACTCGATCGGTTTCGCGCGGCGCCGCTCGACGAAGAGTCCAGACAGATCCTCTCGCGCCACATGGACGAGTGGAAATCGCTGCTAGCTTATTTCAAGCGGCTGCCGGCGCTGGGCGGGTCGGAGTTTCGCGCGCTGGAAGCGTTTGCCGCAGCCTTGCCGGACTATCAGGCCGAGAGACGCAACCAGGCGCTGGGGATGTGGCATGCTCTGGTGGAGTTGACAGCGCTCGGGATGAAAGCGGGTTCATTGGATGCGAAGGCTAGCGCGCAGGCCTTCCGCCAGGCGTGCGGGATTCATCACAACGGCGAATTCGCCGCCAACGCACTGGCGGCGCTGCGAGCGATGGCGGGGGCGGCGGGGCCTCTCGACGAGGCGGTGCCCGCCAGGCTGCTGCGTTTGGGGGGCGAGCGGCGGGCCGCCTTCGACACTGTGCGCGCGCTGCAGAAGGTCCCCTCATTGGATTCGCGCTCCCCGGCATCGAACGAGGATGCGCTTTACGCGCTGACCGGGCAGGTTTACGCTGCATACCTGGCACCCGATGGACTGCTAGTAAGCGAGGACCCCCTGCTAGTGCGGAAACATAAGTTCCTGGAGTTGAGCCTGCAGGCCAAGTATCTGCCACCTTTCCCGCCCACTGAATTGCGCATATCTACGGTAGGGGTGGCCAGTTACTTCCTTGGCGGGTACGGCACTTTCGGCGAGTTAGTTAAGACGCTGGCGCCCGGCGGCGCCTACACAATCGAGCAGGGTCGCGACGGCATCGGAGGAAAGGCCGCCGGCGCGGGCTTCGCCGGACAAGTGGATGTCCCTTCATCGGAAGTGATTTTCCGGGCCGACGCGCGCCTTGTGGAAGTCTATGCCACGGTGACCGACAACCAAGGCCGTTACGTGGACGACTTACCCGGCAACGCCTTTCGAGTATTCGAGGAGGGCCGCGCGCAGCCGCTGGCCGCCTTCGAGCCCAACACCTCCAGCCTCAATTGCGCGCTCCTGCTCGATACCACTGGGAGCATGCAGGCGGCACTGCCCGCCCTGAAGAGCGCGGCACTGAAACTGATCGGAGAGTTGCGCGCGATGGATACGGTGGCGGTGTACACGTTCCGCGAAACGCTCTTCCGGCGACAGGACTTCACTACCGACAAGCAAGCCGCCAAACGCGCCGTGCTGCGTGCCGTTCCTGACGGGAACACGGCGCTATACGATTCGCTGGCCCGCGTCAGCCGCGAGATTTCTCACCGCAGCGGCAAGAAAGTGATCGTGGTCTTCACCGACGGGGCCGACAACGCCAGCACGCTGGCCTCGGATGCCGTCGTCAAGCGCGCCAAGACCATCGGCGCGCCCGTTTACACCATCGCCCAGGGTCAGGCCCTGCGGTTCCCCCACGTGCTCAAGCAGTTGGAGAATGTGGCGATCGCCACCGGCGGCCTGTCGTTTGCGATTCACAATCCCGACGAAATCCGCGCCGTGTTCGAAGGCATCGCGGCCGACCTGCAACACGGTTACCTGCTAGCCTTCCGTCCTTCGGAGGCCAAGGCCGGCGAGTGGCGTAAGATTGAGGTTCAGCTCACGGGGGCGAAGAACCGCAAAGTGCGCGCCCGCGAAGGGTATTACGGACGGTAAGAAGAGTACGTCGTCATGAAACGTGCGATCTCTGTTTCCGTGCTTGTATTGGCAACGGTTGGGCTGGTGCCTCAGGGGCATTCGCAAAGCTGGTATGTGATCGGCCAAGTTGCGATGGAGGATGGCTCGCCGCTGCCGAAGCGCGTCCCGATCCTGCGCGACTGCGGCGCGAACCGGGTAATCCATGAGGCGGTGGCGGACCGCAACGGGCATTATGTATTGCGGTTGGTGGAGGCGAGCGGCGTAACGGGCGTGGATCTCCATCAAATGAGCGAGGCGACAATCTTCATGTCTGCCATGCGGTGCGTGTTGCGGGCATCGCTCTCGGGCTACGAATCGAACGTGATCGACCTCACAGAGTGGCGTCCCACCGGCGATCCGCATCTGCCTACGCTCGTGCTGCGCCGTCCACGACCCGAAGCGGCGTTTTCCACCGAAGCCGGCTCCGACGTGCCGAAACCGGCGCGCAAGGCCTGGGGCCACGCCATGAAGGCGGTCGAGGCCGGCAACTGGCACAGCGCGGAGCAGATCCTGCAACCAGTGACGGCCGCGCACCCGAAGTTCGCGCGAGGATGGCACCTGCTGGGAGCCATCTACCAGAACCAGCAGAAAGCCGAAGATGCGATGGATGCGTTCCGCAAAGCCATCGCAGCAGATCCGGAGGAGCTCGGGCCGCAAGTCATGCTGACGCGCCTGGCGGTCCAGATCAAGGACTGGGAGACTGCTCTCACAGCCAGCGAAGGGCTCATCAAAGCCGATTCCAGACACCGCTATCCGGAAGCTCACATCCACAACGCCGTTGCCCGCTATCACCGCAGCGATCTGGACGGCGCCGAGAGAAGCGCCCGCGAAGCCCTGCGCCTGGATCGCAAGCGCCTGCTGCCGCGGGCCGAGTACGTGCTCGGGACCGTGCTGGCGGCCAAGCGGGATTATCAGGGCGCCGCCTCCCACCTCGGGCAATACCTGCAACTGGAGCCGAAAGCCGCGGACGCCGAAGCCGTGCGGACGCGGATCGCCAACCTGGGGAAAACCGAAACGGCCGCTGCGGCGGCGCAGTTCGAAATCGAGAACCTGAATCTGCCGCCCGCGGGCGAAGCCTGGGTTCCCGGCGGTATACGGGCGCTGGCGAAGGCCGCGCGCATTTCGACACCGGTATCGTTTGAGAATTTCTTCGAAAGCTACTGCCGGGCCCGTGTGCGATACGCGTCCCCGGATTCCAGCCAGAGCCTCACGGGCTACCTCCGCAGCCTGCGCGCCTACTTCGCCGCCATGAGCGAGCTTTCCTCTGCCGGAGAACGGCGCGAGGGCCGCACGGTGATCACCCTCACCCTGACCGCCGGGCCGCGGCGCGGGGAGACGGTGCGAGTGCTGCGCGCATTAGGGTGGAATGTGGTAACCGAAGGATCCGCGACCAGAGTCGAACCGGGCACGACCGAAGCCGACGGCGCCCGGCAGCCGATATTGGCGATGCTGGGCGTCGACGAGATCGACATGAAGGAGGCGCTCGAGGCCGGTCGCAGCTACAGCTTCGAGATCCCCACTGAGAATGCGCGCCTGATTGGCGGCGAAGCGTGGGAGAGTTTTCTCGGCACCCGGAAGGAGGCTTTCCCCGGAGCACTGGCGGAAGCCTTTGTGCGCGATCTGCGGCTGGCCAAAGTTTACGCCGGGCTCAGCGCCATGGGTTCGGATACGGCGGCGGCGCTGGTAGCGGGCGTCGGGCTGCGCAGGCTCGTAAGACAGTACTCCGACCTGCTTGGCGCTGATGGCGAAGCATTCGCCCTGCGCGGCGAGGCGGCCGCCGTACCGGGTGGAGAAGCATCTGAAACCGTTTGGGCGAAGCTGGCTGGAGCCAGCCCGCAAAACGCGAAGGCATTCTTCCGCGCGCTATTCGCCAAGGACAACGGCAGGCTGGCGGCATATTACGCAGCCATCTCCCAGCCCGATGAGGCGCACCGGCGCTTTTTCACACATACCGGTGCGAGAGCCGCGCGATTCTATGGTCTTTTCCATAATCCTTATGAGACGCCCCGCCCCGGCGAGAAGCCCGTTGGCTCCTGGCTACCGCAATTCTATGGGCAATTGCCGCTGGACGGCGGCACGGTGCGCTTTCCAGGAGGCCGTGGCGCATGGTCCACGGTACCCGGAACGGACGAGGACATCCTGGCGAAACTCGGATCGCCGGAGTTGCTCATCGAGTTAGGCCGCATCGAACGGGAGCGAGGTGCGCCGCTGGACGAGGCGTCCGTCAAGGCCATCCTGCGCAACCACGCCGATTGGCGGCCGCTTTTCGACTATTTTCGAAGGTTGCCGGGATTGGGCGCGCCTGAGTTCTCCGCCTTGGAACGATTCACTGCGTCCGCGCGCGGCTTTAAGCCGGACCGGCGCGAGATTGCGGTCGGGCAGTGGTACTCCTTGGTCGAACTACTTGCCCTGGGTGTGAGGTCCGGCGCACTCGATAAGGAGAGCAGCGCTCGCGCGTTCGCGCGCATGTGTGAGTCGGTGGGAACAACCGGCTCTTCGGCGCAGGCGGTGGAAGCGTTGCGAGCGACCCTCGGGCGGAATGCCGATCCGGACGAAGCCGTGCCCGGCGGCCTGCTGCGGCTCTCCAGTGCCGGCCGCGACCGGTTTGAAATGGCGCGGCGCTCGCTGAATGTTCCGCACCTGGCGCGGCTGAACGTGAAGGATGACACCGCCGTGCTGCACGCGCTGAGCGGATTGGTATACGCCGCCTGGCTGGACCCCGAAGCGCTCCTGGTTAGCGAAGATCCGGAGTTGTTGCGCAAACACCGTTTCAGCGGTCCGGCCTCCGGCCCGCAAGACGGCACCCTGTTTGCCGGCGCGGAGCTGGTGCGTTCGCACGAGCCTCCGGGTACCCGGTTCCAGGGCGGGTTCATGGGATTCGGGGAACTGGCACGTACCCTGGCGCGGGGAGAGGCCGTGCTTGCCGCGCCCGTCCAGGAAGCAGCCCGCGTCCAACCTCGGGCTGCCGCGGCCGGCGCGCGAGGCCGAGGCCGCGCCGACAGGGGAATGTTCCGAGCCGATTCCAGGCTGGTGGAAGTTCCCGTCACCATTACCGATACGCGCGGGCGCTACGTCGACAACCTGCAGCAGTCGCAATTTATGGTCACCGAGGAAGGACAGGCACGGCCGATCGCCGCATTCGAGATGCATTCCTCCAGCCTCTCTTGCGCGCTTCTGCTCGATACCACCGGCAGCATGCAGGCGGCCCTGCCGGCGCTGAAGAACGCCGCCCTGAAGCTCATCGACGAATTGCGCGACAACGACATGGTGGCAGTCTACAGTTTCCAGGAGACCGTGTCGTTGCTGCAGCCGTTCACTACCGATAAACGCTCCGCAAAACGCGCCGTGCTGCGGGCTTACCCGGATGGACGGACTGCGCTGAACGACGCCATGGTCACAGTCGCCCGCGACATCGCCAGTCGCGGGGGAAAGAAAGCCATCGTGGTTTTCACCGACGGCGCCGATAACATGAGTACGCTCACGGCGGACACGGCTGCCCGGCGCGCCAAAGCCGTGGGTGCCCCCGTTTACGCCATCGCGCAGGGTGAGGCGCTGCTGCACCCGGCCTTGCTCAAGCAACTGCGCAGCGTGTCGGTCGCGACCGGCGGCCTGCCCTTCGCCATCCGCCGTCCGGATGAGATCCGCAGCGTCTTCGAGAGCGTCGCCGGAGATTTGAAACACGGCTACTTGCTCGCATTCCGCCCGCCTGAGGTGAAGCCCGGCGAGTGGCGCAAGATCGAAGTCAGACTCGCCGAAGCCAAATCATATAAAGTGCGGTCCAGGGAAGGCTATTACTCAGAGTAGGTGGCAAGGGCAGTGAAGTAGGCCGGCTGGCCAGAAAGCTTGCCAGAGAGAGATACTACGCAGAGTGGATATGCGCAAGCTCTCCTTCATTCTGCTTTGCTCTGCCGCTGCCTCAATTCTCGCCGGCGGCGACCTCACCGCGCGGTACCGGCTTACGCTCGACCGCGTGCTCACCGGAACTCATCCACCCTATTCGGCGGAGATGGTGCTGCGCGATGCGATCCCCGAATCCGGGCGGCGGTTTACTGAATACAGCGGCGACGTGTCCGGCCGTTACGTGGGCGCGCTCGCCGTGGCTTCCATCGAAAGCGGACGGCAATTCCCCGCCCTCGACAGCATCGTCCCCCGCCTGCTGGGGCTGCAAAAGCCCGACGGCCATTACGGCATCGCGTTCGGTGAACGCATCACGAAATCCGAGATGGCCATGCTTTGGGGCAACGGGCGCATGCTGATCGGGCTGCTCGAATACTACCGGGCGAAGCCGCGCCCGGAGACGCTTGCCGCCGCCCGCCGTTTGGGCGACTTTCTCGTGAAGATCGCGCCGGTGATGAACGACGACGATTTGCGCCGGCGCATTGACGCGGAAGAGTTCGCCTCCGGATACATCTGCTGGACCCATAACATCGAAGGGCTGGCCGAGTTGTACCGCGTCACGAAAGATGCGCGTTATTTGCGGTTGGCCGAAGAAATCGCCGCCCGTACGAAGCGCTATCCGAAACAGCACAGCCACGGCTTCCTCTCGTCGGTGCGCGGCATAGTCGACCTGTACAAGGTGACCGGCGAAAAGAAGTACCTGGAGCAGGCCGAGCGCGAGTGGCACGGCGTGATCGAGAGCGGGAATCTGTTGGTGCAGGGCGCGGTCGGAGAAGCGTTCGCTCCCAACCTCGTGCGCACCGAAGGCTGCTCGGAGGCCGACTGGCTGCGGCTCACCATCGCGCTGTGGCGCCTGACCGGCAAGCCCGAGTACCTGGCGCAGGCCGAGCGGACGCTGTTCAACGAGTTCACCATGAATCAATTCAACACGGGCGACTTCGGCCACCGGCCAGTTTCAGACACCGGCACTCCGCTCGGCCAGGGTTCGGACGGCGGCGGCACGGCGCGCGCCTGGTGGTGCTGCACGCTGCACGGCCTGCGCGCCTTTCCCGACATCCTCGCCGCCGTCTTTCGCGCCAAAAGCGAGGCTCTTTATTACGATCTTCCGGTCGACGGCCGAGGCAAGACGCAAGGACTGGCCATGGCCGCGGACTCGACTCTCGAGCGCGACGCGACGATCCACCTGAAAGTGTCCGCCGCCGATGGGCGGGCGCATGAGTTGGCGATCCGCAAGCCCGCCTGGGCAAACAAGATCCAAGTATCTTTTAACGGCGCACCCGCCGCATCGCCTCTGCGCGAAGGCTATGCCCGCCTGAGCCGCGTTTGGAAGACCGGCGATACGCTGCTCGTCAGATATACCCTCCGCACGTACGCGGAGCGCAACACGAAGACGCATCGGGTGGCGCTGTTCCATGGCCCCTGGCTGCTGGGCGCCGACGATCAAGTGAACCCATATTTTTACGATGAGCCGCGCGCCGAAAATCGCCTGCGCATTGCCATCGCAGACGACGGCGCGGTGAGCCTGGAACGCGCCCGGCCTGTCCAGGCTGCGCCATTCACGGTGCCTGAGGCGCGTTTCCGCGTGAGCTATCTTCCGGGCGGCTATTCCATGCTGCCCTCGACCGCAATTCTGCGTCCGGTGGCCGAGCAGACCTCGACGCGTAGTCTTCCATGGGAGTTTCAGTTCCTGACCGCAGAGTAAGAGCCGCTCAGCTCACTTCGAGCAGCGTATGGCCGTAAGCGGGAACGGTGACGACTTGCGAGAAGCGCCGCGCCGCCAGACCGAACTGGGCACAATCGAAGGCAACGGTCCGCGTCGCCGGATCCTTGTCCAGGTTGAAGCAGTTCACCACCAGGCGAGGCTCGGTGGGATGTTTGTGGACGTGCGTCAGCTCGTCAATCCCATAGAACGTACCGCGCGCGAAGAATGGTTTCAGGCGCCGGTACTCGCGCATTGCGGCCTTTTGCGCGGCGCAGACGGCGGGGTCCGCGTGTGTTCCGCCAAGGCCCAGGTGGCGGCAGCAGGAGATGTTCCACCACAGCATGAGCGCGTTCGCGTTGTCCTTGCGCAGATCGATGTGAATGTAGAGCGGCATTGAGTACGCCAGGTTGTAGTAATAGAGTGCGATGGCGTGCCCACCGACGAGATCGTTCATCGGGTCCCACATCAACTCGTATGCCCACACATCGTCCCAACCGCGCGCTGGGGGGTCGCCGGGTTGCGGCGGGGAGCCACCCTGTCCATAGTAGGTGGGCACGTAACGGTAGATGGTGCCGCCCACGATCTGGTCGTGCATCTCGATCAACAGGCTCGGATGTCTCTCGTGTACCATGCGCGCGAGGCGGTTGAAGCTCGCGACATGCTCCTCGCGCCGCGCGGGCACCGGGTGGCCGTGGTTGGGATCCCAACACTCGCCGCTGTAGATGGTGCCGTCGAACATGAAGTAAGTCGCGCCGCCGCGCGCGAGCGCATCCAGGCGGCGGAAGGTCTCCTCCCGGTATTGACGCGAGGCTCCGCATAGCCAGTTCACCGCGCGGGAGCCATCGCGTTCCATGCGGTCCGCTTCGCGCGGATACGTCGTCGGGTTCGACCAGCCCGACAGCGGCGTGTGCAGCGAGAGCTTCAGTCCGAATTCGTTCTTAAGCATCCCAACGAAGTCTTCAATCTTGCCGAGCCGTTGTTCGTCCCAGATCTTCGAAGCGAAATTGGTGTCCCAACCCGGATCGAGATATAGCGCTTCGCACGAGTAGTCGCGCGCCTTTGCGGCTTCCTCACGCATGGAGGTGAGCGTGTAAAGTGCGCGGCGGTTCTCCGGCCGGTCATGCGCGGGCTCGCCAAGCGCCCAAAGTTTATTGTCGTAAAGCTCGTTCCAGTGAGCCGGCGGATCGAAGTCCTTCGGGCAATCGTGGCCGCGCTCGTCCATCTCCGCACGGAAGGCGTAATATCCCTCGATGAGACCGCCTTCGAACGCGGTCAGACGCGTCACGCCGAACTGGTGGGAAGCACCCGGGGCGAGCAGCACGCCGTGCTCGGGATCGCCCTCGTATATGCCGAAGCCGCCCCAACGCAGCGCCGCGCCTCCGGCCGCCGGCACACGATCCAGGATGGACCACTCCATGCCGTCCTGGCTGTACTTGCTGATGAGGAAGCCGGAGCGGGCGCCGGTGAGAACCCAGCCTTCGGAAGCGTAGTCGGAGAACTCGGTCGTGACCAAGCCGGCTGCGTGCAATCCGGAGGTATACACGTTTCCCGAACGCGCGCGGGGGAACCTGCTTCGCAGTTCGGACACCCGCAATTCGGTAAGGACCTGCGCCAACGTGTAGTCGGCGTACTGCGTCCGGCCGCCTCGCGGTTCGCGGCGATAGGGCACTGCAATGACCTTGCACGCGCGCAAGGGCCCGGTCACCACACCTCCTTCCATGCTTAACGGCAGCGTGAAGCCGCAGCGGCCGCGTGGAAGGTAGAGCGGTACGGAGCCCGTGTTGGCCAGGGTGATGCGTTCTTCGATCCAAGGCTTGCCTGCGGGTAGCTGGTACTCCTGCACGATGCGGATGCCAGTTGGCGTAGCTCCTACCAGAGTCAGCTTGCCGGCTGTCGCGCGTGGCGCGGTAAAACGGGGTGAACCAAACGAATAGCTGTATTCGCCGTCGGCCAGCACGAGCCCGGTAGGCTTATGGCGCAGTTGGGCGCGCAATCCCGGCCCGGTTTCGAACGAAAGAGAGAACGAAGCGTTCGAAAAAACCTCGGGACGAAGCGTCGCGGCGGCGGCCGGCGTGGAGGCAAGAGCAGCAAGGAAGGTCTTGCGGGTCATGCCAACCATGATATGAATTCCCGTCTGCGGTGGAAACAGGGCTACTTGGCGGTTGGCTTGCGCGCGATGACCTTATGGGTTACATAAGCGATCTTAATGGGCACCAGCGACTGGAACTCGGCCCGCACGATCAACTCGAACAATTCCGGAAGGTTTCCGTTGACGTCAGTCATGTTGGCCACCAGTTGCTGGGCCATACGGGGATCCGTCATTGCCTCGGCGGCCGCCCAGTTGCCCGCCGTGCTGTCGGCACCTAAGACGGTGATGTAGCCGTTCCCGCCGATGCCGGGCAGGCGCGCTATGACCGCATAGTCGGCGATCACTTCGTCCCGTTCGTTCAGTGTGGGCTCGTACAGGCTGGGTTCTCCCTTGGCGGGATTGAGCACCTGAATGCCGCCGCGCACCAACCGGTAATTCACCAGAATCTGCATGTCGCGCAAGTGTGGATTCGATTTTGAGCTACCGAGCAACACGACATCGTTTGAGCGGAGTTCCTCCCAGCTCAGGGTATTGCTGCGGCAGATGGCTACCGGCTTGCCTGCGGCCTGAAACAGGCGTCCCAGGAGGAACGCATCGACAGTTTCACCCAGGCCGTTGTAACCGTACTCCACACGGTCCGGTTTCTCCCCGACCTTGCCAAAGACCTCTTTCACCGTAGTTGAATAGGGTATGTCCGTAGGCGAACTAACGGAGGTGTGTCGGTAGTAGCCTCCGCGGAGGCGCATCCAGATGGGCATCCCGACTACCAGAGTGAGTGGCCGGGGACTGGAGAGCAAAGGCTGCCAGAGCCGCGCCACGTTCGGGTCCGGCTTGCTCTTCTGAACTTCTTCTTTGAGTTGCTGGACCACCAAGACCTGATAAATGAGAAGGACGATCAGGATCAAGAACGCCACTGCGGCGAAAAACCTGCTCCGTCTCAGGTGATTAAGGTGTTGCAGCAACGACGCCGGAAAGGAGGGAGGCGGCTCGGCTTCCTGGGCGCGGCGCATTTCGAAGAGGAGGGTAAAGGACCCTTTGGGCAGTCGGATGACGACGTCGGAATCCGCGCCTTCGGTCCGGTAGTACTCGTCCAACCTTGTCCGAAGACGGCTGGTCTGCACACGCACCGAGGGGTCGGACTGAGGGGAGTAAGAATCAGGCTTGGCGAACAACTCGGTGCCGATCGTGTACTCCTTCAACTCGTCGGCCTTTCCAGCCAAGGACTTCTCCGCCAAATAGTGCAAGAGCTTACATTGGCCGGGAGCCTCAGCGAACAGTTTACTGGAGAGAATCCGCCCGATTGCACTCCTGATTTGGTCCGCTCGTTCCAAAGCTAAACGTTTGCCCTAGCTGATGTTAGCACAGGTAACATCGGTTACGTATCAGCAACACACCACATCTTCATTGAAAACCGCGACACCCGGTCCCATACTGTAAAGCGGTCTTAACCACAGGAGGTATTGCTATGAGGATTTCTCGCTTAGGGCTCGGCATGCTTCTGCCGGTCCTTCTACTGGTTTTGATTCATCCGGGGGCATACGCACAGACCGATCGTGGCGCCATCACCGGAACGGTAACAGATCCCGCCGGAGCGGTCGTCGGGGAGGCGACCGTAACATTGATCAATCCGGCCACGGGCGTCAAGACTGTGACCAAAACCACGTCGGCTGGAGTGTACACGTTTCCGCAGGTCAATCCCGCTAGGTACGAAATTGAGGCGGAGGCCACAGGTTTCAAGAAGGCGGTGGTCAAGGACATCCAGCTTGGCGTCCTGCAGAGGATGGCGGTGGATATCAAACTCGAGCTGGGCTCGGTCACGGAAAGCGTCACCGTGGCCAGCGAAGCGCCACTGTTGAACCCGACCAGCGCGGCCATCGGCACCAACATCGCTCCGCGCGAGTATCAGGACCTTCCCATCTTCTTTGGGGGGGCGTTCCGGTCGGCGCTGGGCCTGAAGACCTTGCTGCCGGGCGTAAACGGCGCCAAGTACGGCACCCACATCAGCGGCGGCCAAGCGTTCAGCGGAGATTTCCAATTGGATGGCATTTCAGTGTCCACCACGGAGATTCAAGGTGACTCACGCGGTTGGCAGATTCCCGTGGACTTCATTCAGGAGTTCGCCGTCGTCACAAACAGCTTTTCCGCGGAATTCGGCCGCACCGGCGGCGGTATCGAAAGTTACTCGCTCAAGTCCGGCACTAACCAGTTGCACGGGATGGCATCTGATTACATCCGCAATGAGGCCTTTGACGCCCGCGCGTTCTATGCCGCGAAAAGAAGCATCTACAAACAGCATGACGGCAACGCAAACGTGGGGGGACCGGTGGTGATCCCGAAGGTCTACAACGGCCGCGACAAGACGTTCTTCTTCTTCGGCTTAGGTATATACCGTCAAGCCAATGTCGGATCCAGCATGATCGGAACGGTGCCGACTGCCAAGATGCGCCAGGGCATCTTCACCGAGAAGACCGGCACCGGCGGTGCTCCTTTCATCATTTACGACCCGGCTTCCACGGCCAAGGATGCCAGCGGCAACCTGATCCGCACTCCCTTCGCCAACCAGACCATCCCCTCGGCCCGCATCAGCAAGGTAGCTCAGAACATTCAGGCGCTGTTCCCTAATCCCACCAAGGACGGTTGGTTCAACAACTTCGACGGCTGGGACAAGGGATCCCGCCGGCAGACCAACTTCACCTGGAAGCTCGACCACAACATCGGCTCCAACCACAAACTCTTCGGCAGCGCCTCTATCACTTACTTTCCGGACATCCCGGTGGCCCTGTTGCCGGACCCCATCAACGGCAAGCGCGTGTCGCAAGGCGACACCTACGTTTATCGCCTCGGGCACGATTGGGTGGTCAGGCCAAACATGGTGAACCACTTCGCCCTGGGCTTCAACCGGTACCTGGTGGCCACAACCGGGGTGAGCAACGGCTTCGACTGGTACGGCAAGATGGGCTACACGGGGTTCTCCACGGGCAACGTTTGGGGCTTCCCTAGTGTGAACGTTTCCGACATCGGCGCCTTCGGCGGTGGCGGCGGTTTCGCCACTTACGATAACACCTACAATGTGATCGATTCTTTTACCTGGACCCACGGCAAGCACGATATCAAGATGGGTTTCGAAGCCCGCAGATTGCAGAACAACTCCATCAACCCTGGCGGCGGGCCCAGCACGGTTTTCACCCAAGGGAATACTGCATTCCCAACAGCCGCCGCACAGACCACGACCGGTCAGGGTTGGGCGAGTTTCCTCCTCGGCAGCCCCTTTCAAGTCGGCGTGTATGTCAACGATGTGACCAACGGTCCGCGCTGGGGCCAGTATATGAGCTACATCCAGGATGACTGGAAGGTCACCTCCAAACTGACACTCAATCTGGGCTTGCGGTGGGAAGTGCCTCGTCCCTTTTATGACGTGAACCTGGTCATGGGAACGGTGGACGTCACCAAGCCCAATCCCGCTGCCGGCAATCTGCCCGGCGCATTGATATTCGGCAAGGACTGGTACAAGCAGACGGGCCAGAAGTCCTTCATGGACACGCCGTGGAACGAACTCTCCCCGCGCTTGGGTATTGCCTATCGCCTGCCCAAGGACACCGTACTTCGCGTTGCCTACAGCATTTACTACAACGCGGGCTTCGGAATCGGCAACGGCTTCCGCGGATCCACGCCGGGTTATTCCACCAACATCACCCAACAAGCGCCTAACCCGTGGGAGACCAACGCCTGGAACCTGGATGCGCCCTTCAACCCATACACGCATCTGTCGGGCTTCCAGATGCCGCCTTTCCTCGATCCGGGATTCGGCGTCAATAGCTCGACTTCCTTCAGCGCCATCGGTAAGGACCTCGGCAGGAGCGCCTACATCCAGAGCTGGAATTTTGGCTTCCAGAAACAACTTCCTGGCAACACGGTTTTCGAGATCGACTACGTAGGCAACAAGGGAACCCGTCTCCCCAGCATGCGTTTCTCCGGAAAACAGTTGCAGCCGTGGTACTGGAATCTCGGTGCGCTCCTGACCAAGAACATCAACGACCCCGCCGTCGTGGCTGCGGGTTTCCAGAAGCCCTGGCCGGGCTTCCGGGACAGCGGAATCCTGGCGAATGCGCTATCGCTGTTCCCGCAGTATAACCGCTTTACCCAGCTGTTCCAGGATGGTATGTCCACGTACCACTCCATGCAGATGAAGCTGCAAAGACGGTTCACTAACGGCTTCTCCTTCCTCGGCTCTTACACCCTGGGCAAGATGCTGACGGACACCAACTCACAGCTCCAGCGCGGCGCCTATGGTTCTCTTGTCGGCCGCGACAGCTTCAACAAGAGCCTGGACAAGGCCCTCTCGCCGGATGACCGCACGCACGTTGTGAGCATCGCGGTCCTTTACGAGCTACCCTTCGGTCCTGGCAAGCCTTTGCTGAACAGCAAAGGGCCCCTCAAGTATGTGGTAGGCGGCTGGCAGTTGAACAGCGTTCTTTCTTACGCCAGTGGCTACCCGTTGATGATCAGCGGCGGCTCGAACCGCATCCCCGATGGCGGGGTAGCAGCCAACCGTCCGATCACCCCGAACACGGTGGCCGGTGCAACGCAGGGCCTTTCGCACTCCGGCAAGTGGGAGCCGGGGGTGTCCGGCAATGCGGCGGCCGGTTCGGTCTACGCCAACATAAATGCCTGGTACGACATCCAGGGCTACACGATCGGCACCTCTCCAATCGTTCTGCCGACTCTGCGCGGGTTCATGTCCAAGAACGAAAACCTGGCTCTGTTCAAGAGCTTCAACTTCACGGAGCGGCTGAAGCTCCAGCTCAAGGGCGAAGCGATGAACTTTATGAATCGCTTCGTTCCCAGCGACCCGAACATGAGCTGGAATTTGACTAACGCCCAGTGGGGCAAAACCTACGGCCAGGCGAATTCACCCCGCATCCTCCAGCTTGGCATGAAGTTCACATTCTAGTTCGCATCAGACACAGAGCGATTCTTGGGGGCCGGTTTGGGGCCGGCCCCCCTTTTTTTCTATCAAGGAGATTGCAGTGAGACGTAGAGAATTCTTAGGTGCATTAGCGGTGTCGGCACGGGCCGCGGGCCGTGGGGAATGGTTCCCCGCCGAAAGACGCAAGTACAAGGACGAAGTGACGGGCCGCGAGATTTGGCAAGCCACCACCATCAAGGATAATTACAACCTTTACTTCAGTTGTCAGAGCTTCACCACGGGCAGCCGTGGACTGGTGTTCGTCTCCTCGCGCACCGGCAGGAGCGAGTTATTCCTGATGGACGTGGATAGCGGGCGCCTGCGCCAGCTCACCGAAGCCCAAACCGGCATCGGCTACGCGACTGTCTGCCAGCAGGCAAACTCCATCTGCTATGCGGATAACAACGCCGTATGGTGGCTCAATATCGACACGCTCGAGACTCGCAAGATCTACCAGGTGCCCGCCGGGTACCGTTCGGATTCCCTTTCAGTGGACGACGCGGGCCGCTACGCTGTGTTCGGCATCACGAAGGCGTTGGACAAGCCCATCAGCCCGTTGCAGACGAATCACTCGCAGGTGATCCGCGTGCGCACCGACGGGTCCGGCTCGGAGATGATCTATGAAGAGGACTACTGGATCTCCCACGTGCTGGTCAATCCGCGCGACGCCGACACCATCCTGTTCTGCCACGAGGGCGGCTGGCACATCGTCGCGCAGCGCATGTGGACGGTCCATGCCAAGACCGGAAAGCTCACCAAGATCCGCGTGGAGGAGACGCCGGAGATCTCCGTGGGCCACGAATACTGGACCGAAAACGGCGGCGCGGTGGGTTACCATGGCAGCTATAAGGGTCGCCAGTGGATCGGCCGCGTGAGCAAGGACGGCACGAATATGCGCGAGTGGACGCTCACCGCACCCACGGGCCACAGCAGCGCAAGCGAAGACGGCCGATTCATTGTCGCCGACGGCAACATGGACTTCCCCTACTTGAGCCTGGTGAAGCCCATGGGCACCATCGGGGTGTTGGTGCCGCTGGCCTACCGCGGAAAGCTGGATCGTACGACGCCGCACGCGCACGCCAACTTCAGCGCCGACGACAAATGGATTGTGTGGTGTTCCAGCCGCCACGGCTCACCCAATGTGTACATGATGGAGACGCCGGCGGACACTGGAAAAGGCTGCCTGTTCCCGAGCTAGCTGAGTGCGTATGAGGAACGACCTGACCCGTCGAAACTTCGTACAACTGGCGGCGCCAGCCGTTGCTTTCCTTGATGGGGAAACTTCGGTCGAGTCCGCCTACTCGCCGACGGATGGAGCCTGGCACGTCGACTGGCCGGGCCGTCTCTCACAGCACGATCTGGTTTACCTCTCGCCGCCTGAAGATCCGATGCTCGGGCTGCCCATCGGCAACGGCGACATCGGCGCATTGTTGTGGACCACGGAGCGCGAACTGGTGTTCGCCATCAACAAGTGCGACACCTTCGATGACGACGATCCCGGCCCGTACCGCAATCGCGAAGAGAAGAACACCGCCACGCGCCACTGCGGCCGTCTGGTGGTTGACTTCGGCTGTCCGGTGTTCGAACTTCTATATCTCAAGAATTTCGTAGGGCGGCTGGAGATGGCTACCGCTGTCGCCACGCTGGAGTCCACCACGCCCTTCGCCACCGCCTCCGCCGAGGCCTACCTGAGCGCGCCGCACCGCGTGCTGGCTCTCAAGTGCCGCGTGCGCGGAAACGAGCCGGTCGCGCCGCGCGTGACGCTGGAGCGATGGGGCAGCCGTCACCTCAAGCACTGGTACATGAACGTCAACCGCGATCCGGCGCTCGGGCTGGAAGGGACTGCCACCCGCATTCAGCGCGGGCGCATCGTCATCCGCCAGCAACTGCGCACGCTGTTCTTCGTCGTGGCCGCGCAGTTGGTCCCGGACGGCGGCGTGAGCGCGGACCCGCGCAAGTTGCACAGCCGCGCGGGTGAAGTCGCGTTACCCGCCGCCGGGGAGGCCGGTTTCAAGGTCTATGTGACGGCGGTGACCTCGGAAAATGATCCGGACCCCGAGGCCGCCGTGCATCGGATTCTGGACAGGGCAATCGCCGAGGGCGAGACGGCCATCCGCAGGGCGCATGAAGAGGACTGGCGAAAATTCTGGTCCGCGTCCATGGTCGACCTGCCGGAGAAGCACCTGGAGAACATCTGGCACCTTACGCTCTATTTCGCCAACTCCAGTTCGCGCGGAGCCTACCCGCCGCACTTCTGCAACGGTCTTTGGGGCTGGCAGCACGATTTTGTCCCCTGGGCGGCGTACTTCCAGTGGAACATGCAGGACTACATCTGGCCGCTAGCGGCTCAGAACCACGCTGAACTGGCGCTGCCCTGGTTCCGCTACCGGCGCAATTCCCTGCCCCACGCAATGTCATACGCGGCGGAGGTGCTCAAGAAGCCTGGAGCGTTTTACGCCGATGTCGCCAACCGCAAGGGCTACAATGCGCTCGGCCCTACCAACGACAACAACAAGACGGCGGGCGCGCAGACGGCGCTCGACATGTGGCGCTACTACGCGTTCACACGCGACGAAAGATTCCTGCGCGAGATCGCGTGGCCTGTGATTCGCGAGGTCACGCGGTTCCACGCCTCTCTTCTGGTATTGAGCGAGGACGGGCGCTACCACATCCATCAAACCAGCGCATACGAAGGCTCGCCGTTGTTTGACGACACGATCACGGACCTGGCCATGATCCGCGGCCTGTTCCCCGTCGCCATGCGCGCCGGCAGAATCACGGGCCACGATCCGGCCGAACTCACGCGCTGGCAGGAGCAACTCGACAAGCTCACGCCCTTCCGGATGGCGGACCTGACCGAGCCCGAAATGGAGCGAAAGGGCGGTGAACTGTTACATCGCAAGGGCATCGGCGCGGGCAAGAAGATAGAGTCGCTGAGAGTCTTTGCGGTAGGCAAGGACTCGAAGGGACAGTGGCTGCGCAATCGTTACGCCCACCTCACCGACAAGATGGTGTACTACGGGCTGCCCGATCCGGAACTGGCCACGGTGTATCCGTCCGACGTGATCGGCTTATCGCAACGCGGCACGGACCTCTTCAAGGCCGCCGTGACGCAGGTGCGCCTGCACCCCACCGCGGATATCGACCCAAACTCGCGTAAGCCTTCGAACATGGAGGGGCGCGCCGACCAGTGCATGGGCTGGTGCCCTTACACGATCGTGCTGGCGCGGCTGGGCCTGGCCGAGGAGTTGGCCGCGGAACTGGCGCATAGCGTCTCGACCTGGCAGTTCTACCCCCAGGGCTTCGGACACTACGGTCCGTATTATGTTTTCAAGCCCGAGGCCGAGAACCGCTGGCTGCTGAATCATCCCCGCGATCCGGCCACTCGCAAGAACTTCGATTTCCCGACGTGGCCGTTCCGTCACTTCGACAATGAAGCCATGCCCATCGTGTCCTGCGCCATCAACGAGATGCTCCTGCAGAGCCACGAGGGCGCCATCCGCATCTGCCCGGCGGTGCTGCCAGGCTGGCACGTGCGGTTCGAACTAGCGGCCCAAGGCGGCTTCCTGGTGAGCGCGGAACACCGCGATGGCAAGGTGCTCTTCGTGGCGACCACCAGCCGCGTGGGCGGCCCCTGCCGCCTGTTCGATCCCTGGCCCGCCAAGCAAACCACGGCGGTGATCAGCCAAGGCGCGGAGGTACCCGTGCGGCGTTCGGGAGACGTCATCGAATGGGACACGATGCCCGGTGTCCGCTACGTCATCGTTCCGGACGCGAGAATGCTGAACGGCTGGAAAGTTAGACCGATTTCGCCAGCGCGGCGCGAGGCGCCGAGCAAGCTCGGACACGCCATCCTTGGCCGCGAGCGTTTGTTCTAATGCTGGTGTCCTAAAGAGGGGCTTCCCTATTCGACAGGTTCGGGTACCGAATCTGCGTCGCCTGCCGCAATGTTGCGCGGTAAGCGCCAGACTCTCCGGCCGTCGCGGTCCGTGAAATAGAGGCTGGATTCCGAAACATTCTTCGTGTCGCCGTCCGCCCAGAGTGCGTAGAAATCCGGGTGCGCGTTCACGGGGATACGGGCGTAGGTATGGTTGCGCGGGCTATTGCGTGTCAACTGCTTCACGCGTTTCCATGTGGTCCCTTCGTCCCGGCTGATCCACAGCACCATGTCGCCGCCGGTAGTGTATGCCTGTGGGCCGGGATCGGTCGGCGCAATCAACCGCCACGCGCCATCTGGGTCGATACCCAGCGAACCGAAATCGTAATTGTGATCCGAAGTGGTGACCGTGCGGATGCGCCACTCGCGGCCCGTCCAGTGCGCCGTACGCCAGGTGCGCGGATCGTTTTCCGGTCCCGACGCATAACCGCGGCTGGTGAGATATAGGATCACCGGCAGGCCCCGCCGGTCGAACTGCACCGTCTTGAGGTACACCAACAGTCCGCCGGACTTGTAGTCGTGCACCAAGGCGGGATTCGCGGCATGCTTCAACGGCACCGTCACCTCGGCGCCGCCGGCCGTGGTCCAGGTCCGGCCCATATCGGCCGTCTCCAGATAATACAGATTCGTCCGGGCGTTCAGGCCCTCCGGCTCGGGGTGATAGTTGAACGCCGTGGCCACCCGCCGCTTGTCCTGGCAGGTAATCTGGTAGTGCCCTTGATCGAAGTGCGCGAGCATCCGCGGCTCGCTCCACTCCATCCCATCGCGGCTCGTCATCCAGAAAAGCCGGCGGTTGCGGCCCGCGTAAAGCGTATGCAGGAGCAGGAAGCCGCGGCCCTCCAGGTACAAGGCGTGGGCGTAACTGAAGTTAGTTGTCTTGACTAAGTCGAACTCGTCGATAGAGTATGGCTTGCGGCTCTTATAAATGTAAGATGGGCGCGCGGTGCCGTGCGAATTCGAGAAGATCCAGACATGGCCCTCCGCGTCGATTGTCATCACCGGGTTGTCGTGCGCATCGCTGGTGTGCCGGTTCAGGAGAATGCGGGGCCGCGCCACTTTGCCGGTCTTGTGGTCGTAGTACGACACCATGTGCTGCAGTTCGTTCTTTTGCTTCGACGTACCGCCGTACACGAAAAAGGTCTTTTGGGCCTTCACGGCGTAATAAGCGACCGGCGATTGCTGCTGCGGATAGGTAGCGAAGCCGCCGCTGTACTTGTAGGCGTATTCGTCGCCGGATGGCTGGTTGGCATACCAGATCCCGCGGAAACCGTCGGCCGTGGGCAAGGGTTCCCCGGCGGCCGCAGCCGCCAGCAGGAGAGCGATCACGATTCTCATATGCGTTTGCGAACCAGAAACGTGTTTGAGATCCAGTCCGGATCGCCCACGCACCCATCCGGCAGCACCTCGAGCGTTTCGCAGCCGGACGCGGCGGCGATCGAAAACACGTCCCGCTGCGGCAGCAGGTGCATCTCCACGCGGTCGGTGCGCGGCCGAGACCGCAGGTAATCCGCGACTTTGAAACGATACTCGCGCGCGTAGGTGGGCACCTGAAAGAAAGCCACGCCCCCCGGGCGCAAGACATCGAGCAGTCTCCGCAGAACGTGTGCAATCAACGGCGGTGGATTGTGTTGGAGCACGATCACGGAGAAAACCAGATCCGCGGGAGGCAACTCGTCGAGCGACGCGACTCCGCTCACCAGGGCCAACTCCACGTTGCCGCAACCCGCGCCCGCCAGGTATTCGCGCGCCAGCTTCAAGTGCGGTTCCGAAATGTCGCAGGCCCAAACGCGCTCAAATCTTCCCGCCAGCCAGCGCGTGATGCGTCCGGTCCCGCAACCGTACTCCAGGCACATTGCGAGCGAGGCCGGCTTGATGCCATTGCGCTCCAGCCAGGCCAGTAGCCGCGTCACGTCGCTTTCACCCGATCCGAGATACTCCTGCGCGTGCTCATCGAAGCGATCCATGCGGAACTCTTCGCCCGTGAGAACCGACCAGTACGGCTCGCTCGCGCCGAACGCATTCCACGACCCCGCCACGCGTTCAAACAGCGCACGCAACTCCCGCTCGCCGGCGACGGCGGTTTCCACATCGATGCGCGGGCACTCGTCCATGGGCAGCAGCCAGGACGACGCCAGAGCAGCCTGCCGGAACTCAGCCGACTGCAGCATGGCCATGCGCAACGAGTCCACGTCCTCATGCGTGCCTATGTGATGTTCGATTACCTCCTCATTCTCGGGCTCGCGGCCCAGGATGAGGCGATACGCTTGGACGACCTGCTCTCTCGTGACCATTCCCAACCCGGCGCCGGCTAGAGCCGCACCGGCTTTCCCTCCCGCGCCGAAACCTCGGCCGCCAGGCAGATGCGGTGTGTTTTCACGGCGTCGGCCACATTGCAGTGTGATTCCCTGTCGTTCAGGATGCAGTCAACGAAGTGATTCATCTGGCCGACGAAGGGATGGTGCGAGACTTCGGCGGTATCCGGCAGCACCGTCGGCACCGTCGCCCACCCGGTTTGCCCCGGCCAGCGCCGGGTGACGAATTGATTATTGCGAATCGCGCCACGGTCTCCCAGCAATACGATGGGAAACGCATAAGGCATCATGGCTTCGAGTGAACAGCCCACCTTGCCGATCAACCCGCCGTCGAACTTGACGAGGGTGAGCGCGTTCGGATCGTATCCGAACTTCAAGTGGTTCTTCGGACTGGTGTTGGAGTAGCAAAAGACTTCCACCGCTTCCCGCCCCACGAAGTAGCGCAAAGCATCTACAGCGTGGCAACCGCCGGTGAGCAGGCAGTTGCCGCCATAGCGTTTCTGGATGATCCACTCGTAGCCCGAGTACCAAGGCCCGATGTCGTGCATGTAGTCCACTTCGGCGTAGTAAAGGTCGCCCACCAACTCGTCCGCCAGCATGGTTTTGATCGTTTCGACGAGCGGATTCCAGCGCAGCACGAAGCTGACCACGCTTTTCACGTTGGCGCTCCGGACGGCCGCATCCAGCGCCGCCAGGCTCGTCTCATCCAACGCGATGGGCTTCTCCACCACCACGTGCCGGCCGCTCGAAGCGGCGGCGATGCCTTGTGGGGCGTGCACTTGATGCGGCGTGCAGACGCTCACGATGCGCACGCGCTCATCCTTCAACAGCTCATTCAGGTCCGTGTAAGCGCGGCAGCCGGCAAGATTGAACTCCGCCGCACGCGCCTCGGCGCGCGCCTTGTCGCGGCTCAGCAGCGCGACAACCTCCGTGTGCGGATTCTTCTGGAACGCCTTGATGTGCTCGCCCGCCACCCAACCGGTGCCCAGGACGGCAACTCCCAATTCCTTCGCCATTCGTCTCTCCTAATCCAGCCGGATCGTCTGGCTGTCTTCGTCGAACTGGGCCACCTTGCGGGCCAGATGCGATTGCATGGCCATGATGAGGGCCGTCTGCGTACGGTAGCCGTTTTCGATGTCCGCGTTCGTCTTCGCGCGCGTGCGCACCGCGGTAAGGAAATTGCGCACATGTTCGCGCACCATATTGTAGCTGGGGATGTCCACGGCGCGGTTCTGCGTCGGCCGCTCGGGCTCTATGAGCAGGTTCGATTCGCGCAGCGTGATGGCCCCTTGCGTGCCACGGATGACAGGATCGAAAGTCTCGCCGTTCCCCTGGCTGCCCACGATGGCGACTGTCACGCCGGACGGGTACTCCAGCAACGCGTCGAACGTGTCCGGGACTTCGCGCTCGCCATGGAAGACGTATTGCGCGCCGATCGCCACTACGCGCTTCGGGAAACCCAGGCCGAGCGCCATCACCACCGGCGCCAGGTAGTGCGGATACAGGTCCGTCACCGGGCCGCCGGAGTAGTCCATGTACATGCGCCAGCGGAAGTAACGCGAGACGTCGAAGGGGCGCTTCGGCGCGTCGGCCAGGAAGGCTTCCCAATTCAGGTCCGGGCCCGCCTGTGCGTTGGGATCGTCCACCGGCATGCCGCGCTCGCCCCAATCGCCCTGCCGGAACAGTCCTGTAACCACGTGGATCGGCTTGCCTATGGCGCCCTTGTTGATATGCGTGCGGGCATTCAGATACATCACATCGCTGGCGCGCTGCGTGCCCACCTGGAAAACCACCTTGCTTGCACGCACTTCGCCGGCCAGTTCCTTAAGCTTTTCGAACTGCGACCAGTGTGTGAGCGGTTTTTCGCAATAGACGTCCTTGCCCGCGCGCACGGCCTCCAGCGCGTGGTAGACGTGCAGACGGTCGGGCGTGGCGATGAACACGGCATCGACGTTCGGATCCTTCAGCAGCTCAGCGGACGTGCTGTAGGCCTTGGCATTCAACCGGGCCGCCGTCTTCTCCAGCCGCGGCCGGTAAGCGTCGCAGACGGCCACTATGTCGCCCGCGAAACCTTCCTCTTTCAGCCGCAGCACTTCGTTCATGAGACTATTGCCGCGGCCGCCGGATCCAATCAGCCCGATGCCGAGCCGCTCTTTTTTCGTGCGCGCTTCCTGCGCGTGCGCCACCGCGGTGAAGGCCGCCGAGGCCGCCAGGAAGTCACGGCGGCGGGTAGACGTACGAGACTCGTGGGATATCATTGCGAAGACCTCCGGGTCAGACAGTATGATCCTGAAATCGGCGCGATCCTGTCAAGACGTGACCGTCCGCAACGCGGCCGCCTTCTTGAGCAGCGCTCGTCGCGCTACACGACCGTCGGCGTAGCCGGCTTCACGAAGCCTCTTCACGCTGACGTGCGCGCCTTCGTTCACCCCGCCCGAACCGAACCACCAAAGCCCATCGGGGCGGAACCGGACGACGTCCTCTACGTCCATGTCCCAACTTTGTTCCAGCGTGATGGGCAGCGGCCACCGGCCCCAGGTCATCACGCCGCGCGGCAGGTAGTACACCTTCAGCCCTTCCTTCTTGGGCGTGGCGATGGAGAGATCCATCACGCCATAGCGGTGTCGCCATTTGTCGTACTCGTAAGTGACCGCTACCCAGTGCGGAAGCTTGGCGTGGTATTCACGCAGGTTGACCTCCTGTGTGATGCAATAAGCCGAGTTGGCCGTCTCGCAGATCATCCCCAGGTCGCCCCGGAAATTGCGCGCCCGCACGGCCGCTTCGATGGCTTCGAGGACCTGTATGCGGCGGTGCGTGTCGTAATCGCGCCAGGCGTACACGTCGTACAGGCGAGGATTGATGGGATGCCCCAGCCGCTCAAACGGCGGCCGTCCGTTCTCAGCGGCCCACTTGTTGTATAGCGGGATGCGATGGGGCAGTTCCATGCCGGAATCTTCGAGTTCGACATTCAGGGCGTTGGCCATTGGGAACTCGCGGACCAGTTCATCGAAGATCTCCACCGCGCGTTCAGCCACCCCAGGCGTGTCCAGATCGTAAATGCCGATCTCCATCGCGAGGGCGCCGTCGATGGGCACCTTCATGGTGCGGTAGGGTTTCAACCCGTAGACCCGAGGATTGAAGCCGCAGACGTACGCACTCAGCCAAGTCCTGATTTTGCGCTTGCGCGCCTGGTCGAGCACCCAGCGCAGCAGTTCATTGTTCGAGGCGATGACGCGGTTGGACCGCAGTTGGTCGAGGTACACGAGACGCGAACGATATCCGGTGGTGAACCAGCGCGGGCAAATCAACAGCGAGTTCATGCCCGCGTCCGCCATATCGTCGAGCAGGGAGGCGTAGTCGTCCTTGCCGTAAGCTTCCATGCCGCCGGCGCCGGGCGTGGTGTAGTCCCAGAAACCGTGCTCGGTAAGCCAGGGCGTGTCATCCGCCGTGGCGATACCACCCGCCGCGGCGCCGCACAAGAACATCCTTCTGGTCATGCAACGATTAGAGCACGTCGGCAAAGCCGCGCTTCAGGTGCCGGAAAAAGAGGCCACCGGCTACAAAGGTCACGACCGAAAAGCAGGTAAGCGTGGCCAGTTCGTGCCAGTCCGGTGGCTTGCTCAATAAGATCCGCTCCCGGTAAGCGTTCACCAGGTATGCCAGCGGGTTCAAGCGCAGCAGGAAGCGAAACTGCGGCGGGTACTGCTGCTGGGTGATGAAGATGGGGGTGATCCAGAACCAGAGCGTCAGCAGCACGGAGACCACCTGCGCCGTGTCACGGAGGTAGACGTGCAGTGCCGATACGACCCACGCCACGCCGACGGCGAACAGGCCCAACAACAGCATGTAGAGGGGCAGGATCAGCAACATGGGGCTGAGCTGCCCCATCCAGATCTTCACACCCGCTATCACCAGCGAGAGCGCCAGAAGATGATTCACGAGGGCGGAGAGAAACACACTTAGCGGCACCAACTCGGCCGGGAAGATGGTCTTCGTGATCAGGCTCGAGTGATCCAACAGGCTTGCCGGGGAACGTTGCACGGTCTCCTGGAACAGCATCCACGGCAGGAAACCCGCGAACAGGTAGAAAGTGTAGTTCTGCGTCATCGACCCGCGCGGCAGCTCTACTTTCATGCAGATCTGGAAGACGAACACCCAGCTCAGCAACAGCACCAGCGGATGGATCAGGCCCCAGAGCCAGCCCGCCGCCGAACCGACGAATCGAATCTGAAAATCCCGGCGCACGAGTTGAAAGAGCAGGCTGCGCCGCTCAACGAGGTTCACGAGAAAGTGCTTGCCGGGGATCTTCGCCATCGCGGAGTGTGGTTCAGAAGGCAATGCTAACACGGAGACGGGCCGGCATGCTGCTAGAATGACTCCTGAGAAAGCCCATGCGCCAAGTTCCGAGTTGGGACGAATACTACCTCGACATCTGCAAGGCCGTAGCCGCACGCAGCAAAGACCCCAACACGCAGGTCGGTTGCGTGATTGCCGGGCCCGCGCACGAGATCCGCTCCACCGGTTACAATTCCCTGCCCCGAGGTATCCGCGACGATACGCCAGAGCGGCTCGAACGCCCAACCAAATACTTGTGGATGGAGCACGCCGAACGCAACGCCATCTACAATGCAGCCCGCTGCGGCACGCCGCTCGAAGGCTGCACGCTCTACGTCGAGATCATGCCCTGCATGGATTGCGCCCGAGCGCTGGTGCAGGCCGGCATCCGCGAGGTGGTGATTTCAAGCGAACGCATGGCGGAGTATTCGAGCGAATACTACAACGAGCAGTTCGGGAAGGTGGAAGTTCTGTTCGGGGAAGCCGGCATCAAAGTCCGGCGCGTTCCGTAGTCCGCCGCGCAAGGCGCGCGTCGAACGGCCCCAACACGGCAACGGCACAGATCGCCAGCCCCAGCAAGGTCATTGCCAGACCCGCATAGAGTGTCACCGGCTGGTAGCGGAACGTCACGCGGTGCGCTCCGCCGTTCACAGCCACGCCGCGAACAATGCTGCAAACGCGCAGCATGGGCGCTGGTTGGCCGTCCACGTACACGTTCCAGCCGGGAAACCATGCGTCGCCGAGGATCAGTATTCCGCGGCAACTCATGCGCGCGTCCACCGTGACGCGGTTGGCCGTGTACTCCGCCAATTGAACGACGTCCGGGGCGGCGCACACCTCCAGCATGGGCGCCGTGCCTTCCACGACGGCCGTCTCAACCAGATTCAGTTCCGGCTTCCGCATGGCCGAAACGACGGCTCGATCGTCCGGCGCCCCGATCGCCTGGTGCACGGTCCGCACCCTCGGCAACGCGTCCGGATCGCGGTAGACGTTCAGCCCGCTGCTCGATGTGTACACGAGCGCCTGCCGCGAAGTTTTTGGGTTGCGGCCCACATAGTAGTTGGTTCCGAAAAGCATGGGACGCCGAGGATCCACGATCAGCGCGTAGACGCTTTGAAGAATGCCGGGAACATAACCGTTCGCCTGGTCGATTCCGTACCAGTCGCCGAAATTGTAAGGGATTTCGTTGGAATCGACCTCTACGCGCACCACTTCCGGCCTGCCGCGCAAATACGCGGCAATGTCCTGATGCTGCTCCAGCTTGTGAATGACCCGGCTCGGCTGATCCTGGTGCCGGAAAACGAAGGTCGCCACCGGGTGCATTTCGCCGGCAGCCAGAGCGATGAGCAAGATTCCAGCCAACCTGTTCGGGATCTTTTCGTACAGCCAGGCGGCCAGCACTCCGGCCAGTAGTAGCGCATTAAGCGCCGTAATGGCGAGCACGCGATATTCTCGAGCCTGCTCGCTCCGCACCGTGATCAACACGATCAGCAGGGCGTACAAGGAAACCGCCAGCGCGGTGAGGATCTTCGCAGCCGGTGCTTGAAGCCGCTTTGCCCGCTCCGCATCCTTGAAACACGCCTCCAACCCGTATGCAGCAAGCAAGGCAAGTCCGATATGGCAGAGCGCGATCGCCATGCTGGGATTGCGCGCCTTGTCGAAGCCCGGCCACAACTGGTACACGATCCCATGCAACAGGCTGTCGGAACCCAGCGCCAGCAAAAGTCCGAGGGCGGCGAGCGCCGTCGCGATTCTGGCACCGCGCCGCTGCCAGCAGAGGACCGCACCAAACGCCGCGCAGGCCAGAACGACGAGTCCGACAAAAGTATCGGTGTGCCGCGAGAAGCCAGGGATGGCGAATCCCAGGATGGAGGTCGGATACAACGAGTATGTGTCGTGAACCGAGTACGGAACCTTGATGCCCCAAGTTGAAGGCGACAGCGCCCCCGCCCAGCGCACCGACCATTTCCCCAACTCGACCGCGGGCAGGATCTGCGCGGCCGAAACCGTCAGAAAACAGGTCGCGAACACGCCGCCCGTGAGCAGGCGCGTCCGCACGGGCAGTGAATGGGACGCCAGCAGATAGTAGGCCCAGAAAGCGGCCGCGCAAACCGTGGCAAACATCGGAACGTTATGATGTCCACTGAGGAAAGCGATTCCCAGGAGGGCCCCCGCCAGTGCTGCGCTACCGATCGGCCGCCTGCCATCGTCCACGCGCAACAGGAACAGCAGAATCAGCGGCAGCCAGAGGGCGCTCATGAGGATCTGCGGCCAGATGACAGTCGCCATGAATCCGCCGAACGCAAACGAACAGGCGCCGAAGATGGAAGCCAGTCGCGAGAGGCCGCGGTCCCGGCAGCACAGGTAGGTGAACAGCGCCGCCAAGTAATGAATGAGCACGAAATACCAGTTCAGCGTCCCGATCCGGATGAAGCCGTGCTTTAAGGGTACGGAAAACAGGATCCAATTAAGCGGGTTCAGCACACCCGGCTGAACTTGCCCCGCCACCGGCTGCCCGCCCCACAGGCGCGGATCCCACAGCGGGAAGCTACCGCTCTGCCAGGTGGCCGTTTCAAATTGCAGCCAGGGGAGCACCTGGTAGACCACGTCGCCAAGATCCAGCCAGTAGTACTGCTTCGACAGCGTGATCTTCCAATAGAATCCGATCGTGACGAGCAGCAGCAAGAGCGCCGGCCAGAGGCGCTGCCACATCGCGCCGGGGGCACTACCCGGGCGGCGGACGTTCATGCTTGCACCGCTCCCGTCAAGCGCTGGCGCGCTCCCGCCAGAAACCCTTCCATATCTTCGGCCTGGATGACGTACCGCCCGAAGATCACACCGGCCGCGCCGGCCTTAGCCACGGCCGACACCATCGCGAGCGCCTGCTCATCGCCGCCCGTTTTCGGCCCTCCCGCCACCAGGACCGGCGTGGGGCACGCTTCGACCACCTCGCGCAGGCCGTCGGCGTCGCCGGGATAGTCCGTCTTGATCAAGTCCGCTCCGAGTTCGCTGGCGATGCGCGTGTGCAGCTTCACCCAGCTCACATCGTAGGGATTCGCAACGTCCTTGCCGCGAGCCATGCTCTCGATGATATGAGGAACGCCGAAGCGCTCGGCGGCGCGCGAAACTTCGGCGTTCTTGGCGATCTCCCGGGCCTCGTGCTCGGCGTCGCCGGACCCCATGAACATATAGGTCACCACGGCGTCGGCTCCGTAACGCACGGCGTCTTCCACCTGCCCTACCAAGCAACTGGCGTATTTCCCGGTTTTCGCGGCGTCCTTGCGGCACCACACGTTGGTCCAGTCCAGCCGCGCGATGATGGCCGGCGCGTCCGGCACCAGAAACGCGCGTGTCGAGTATTGCAGCGCTCCCAGGCTCACCAGGATGGCATCAACGCGAGCGGCCGCCAGGCGGCGGATCATCGGCACAGGCGTTTCCGTCCCCGCGATGGGACCCAACATCTGCGCGTGATCGTATGCCACGATCAATGCCTTGCTCGGCTGTGTGCGAAAGATGCGGTTCAGGCGGATGGCTTTCCCGGTGCTCGTCATGACTAACCATCTTAGCGGCCTGCGTGTTTCGCTGTGCGCGCCCGCTCGTGGTGATCTTGCCGAACCAGCCAGCGCCGGATTGAAGGGCTGCGCTGGCGGTTTCGCCGGTCAGATTATTCTTGTCACATCGCACACCACAAAGGTATACTCGGTCTCCATGAGGAGGTGCCGATTGGCATTCAGAGCAGCTTTGTTCCTGGTGATGTGCGGAATGTTGTTTGGAGGTCCCAAATCGGGCGGCGCAGACAAGGCGAAGTGTTTGGCGACTTGCAAGAGTTCGTGCAACAAGTCCTTCGCCACGTGTAAGCAGAACGCGAAGAGCAAAACGGCCATCGAGTCTTGTCAGAAGAGTCTGGACATCTGCAATTCGAACTGCGTGAACAAGGCTTGCAGTAACTAGAAGTCATAGTAAGAGCAGAAGTTCCGATTGCGCCCGTCTCCCGGTGAAGGCTTAGTGCAAAGAGCCGGGGACGGGCGTTGTCATATCCGCCAGAAGGATTCCCTGCCGGCGCCCGGACTGCCACGCCACCACAGCGCCGTGGGCCGGCAGGGCGCTACTGAGGCTTGCCCCGGGTTTGCGCACTTCGATACGATGAAATTTCCAGTAAATGTTGCGATTTGAAACGGCCGGCGAATCACACGGCGAGTATCTCGTCTCTACCCTGGTGGGCTTACCCGCCGGGGTGCCCGTACGCCTCGATGCCGTGAATCGCGAGCTTTGGCGGCGCCAGCAAGGCTACGGCCGCGGCGGCCGCATGAAGATCGAAGCCGACACCGCCGAAATCGTCGCCGGCGTGCGTCATGGCCACACGACCGGCGCCCCCATCGCCATCCTGGTCCGCAACAAGGACTGGGACAACTGGCGCGACATCCTGCCGGTCGAAGAGAACGATCTGCCCGCCGAAGCCCGCCGCCCGCTGACGCGGCCTCGTCCCGGACACGCTGACCTGGCCGGCGCCATCAAGTATGACCTCCACGACGCGCGCTACATTCTGGAGCGCGCCAGCGCCCGCGAAACAGCTTCGCGCGTCGCGCTCGGCGCACTGGCAAAAGCGCTGCTCGGTGAATTCGGCGTCCAGGTCTTGAGCCATGTGACCCAAACCGGCGCCGTGCGCCTGGAGCGCGCGGCAGACTGGGAAGAGATTGAGGCGCTCGCCGTTAAGGACGAGATCCTGCTCGGTTGCGTCGACCCGGAGGTCGAGCGGCGCATGAAGGCCGCGGTGGACGAAGCTTACCGCACGGGCGAAACACTCGGCGGGATCTTCGAAGTGGTAGCGCACAACGTGCCCATCGGCCTGGGTTCACATACCTCCTGGGACTCGCGCCTGGACGGCCAGCTGGCCCAGGCCATCGTCTCCATTCAGGCTGTCAAGGGCGTCGAGATCGGCGATGCTGCCTTCGCCGCATCGGCTCCCGGCAGCAAGGTGCAGGATACGATCCATTACGATCGCGCGGCGGCCGCGTACTCGCGCGGTTCCAACCACGCCGGAGGCCTCGAGGGCGGCATCACCAACGGACAGGACATCGTCCTCCGTGGCCTGCTGAAACCCATCTCTACGTTGCGGCGGCCGCTGGAGTCGTCGGATCTTGTCACGAAAGAACCGTCCCCGGCCGCTTATGAACGCAGCGACGTCTGTGTGGTGCCGGCCGCAGGTGTTGTGGCTGAAGCCATGACCGCGCTGATTCTGGCGCGCGCCTTTTTGGAAAAGTTCGGAGGGGACTCCCTCCATGAGGTGAGACGGAACTTCGAGAGTTATCAAGCGCAGGTGAAAAGCTACTGATGATTTATCCGATTGTGAAGTACGGCAACCCGGTACTGGAGCAGCCGACCGAAATCGTCACTGAATTTGACACTCCAGAACTCAATAAGCTGCTGGACGACATGTTCGAGTCGATGTATGCCGCGCGCGGCGTCGGCCTGGCCGCGCCGCAGATCGGCATCGGCCGCCGCATTACGGTCATCGACACGTCTGCTGGCGAAGATCCTTCGCAGAAACTTGTGCTCATCAACCCGCAGATTTTGAAAAAAGAGGGTACGCAAATCATCGAGGAAGGTTGCCTGAGCATCCCCGGCTTCCGTGAGGACGTGCGGCGCGCGAAGAAGGTCACTATCCGTGCGCAAAACGCCAAGGGCGAGTTTTTCGAGATGACCGGCGACGATCTCATGGCGCGCGCCTTCCAGCACGAAACCGACCATCTGGACGGCCGCCTCTATATCACCTACCTCAGCCCGCTGAAGCGCGACCTCATCCGTCGCAAGATCCGCAAGTTGCAGAAGGCCGGCGAATGGGCCTGATTGCCCTCCGATGAAAACAGTCTTCCTGGGTACGCCGGCTTTCGCGGTTGCATCTCTGGAAGCCCTGGCCGCCTCCGGCCACGAAATCCTGGCGGTGTTCACTCAACCGGATCGTCCCAGCGGGCGCGGCCATGCGCTCACCGCACCGCCCGTCAAGCAATTCGCGGCGACACTGGGACTCGCCGTGCACCAACCCGAGCGCATCCGCCGTCCGGAGGCCGTGGAACTGATTGCGGCGCTGCGGCCCGAAATCATGGTGGTGGTCGGCTACGGGCAGATCATCCCGCAATCGATCCTGGACATCCCGCCGCGAGGCATCGTGAACGTTCATGCTTCGCTGCTGCCGCGCTACCGCGGTGCCGCGCCCATTCAGTGGGCCATCGCCAACGGCGACACGCGCACCGGCGTCACCACGATGCGCATCGACGCGGGGCTCGACACCGGCGACATACTGCTCAAGGCCGAGACGGAAATCGGCCGCTTGGAGACCGCTCCGGAACTGTCCGCCCGCCTTGCGCCGATGGGCGCCGCGCTGCTCATCGAAACGCTCGCAGGGCTCGAACGCGGCACAATCACGCCCATCCCGCAAGATCCGGGAGAGGCCACCTATGCCCCGGTCCTAAAGAAAGAAGATGGGCTCATCGACTGGCGCCGCCCCGCCGCCGTCATTCACAATCGCGCGCGCGGATTTGCGCCCTGGCCGGGCGCGCACACTCGTTTCCGCGGACGCGGTTTCCGGATTACCCGAAGCCGCCCTTCCGAGGCCCGGCTAACCGGCGCACCCGGCTCGCTGCACGTACAGGGGCGGACCTTGCTGGCCTGCTGCGGCGAAGGCGAGGCGCTGGAGTTGATCGAAGTGCAGCCCGAGGGCAAGAGTCCCATGGCCGCCGCCGATTTTCTGAACGGCTATCGCGTCGTCGACAATGAACAATTGGGAGAATGAATAAGTTGAATCTACCGCTTGGTTTCCGTTACGCATCCACATACGCGGGTATCCGCAAGCAGCGCCGCGACGATGTCGCGCTGATTGTCGCCGACACGCCGGCCTCGGCCGCCGCCATGTTTACCACCAACCGCGTGAAAGCCGCTCCGGTCACGGTGTCGATGGCCAATCTGAAGGCATCGCGCGGCAAGGTTCGCGCCATCGTGGTGAACGCGGGCAACGCGAACTGCGCCACGCGCACTGGCAGGAGCGTCGCCATGGCCACGTGCCGCGCTGCCGGCCAAGCACTGGGTTGCCCGGTGACTCAAGTGCTTCTGGCCTCCACCGGCGTCATCGGCGTGGAGTTGGATGCCGCACTGATCGAGAAAGCAATGCCCAAGCTGGTGAAAGGCTTATCGGCGAGCCGTTTTGACGACGCCGCACAGGCCATCATGACCACCGATCTCTCCAAGAAGGTGGCCTTCGCCGATGCGCGCTTGAAGGGCGGCCGCGTGCGCATCGCCGGCATGACCAAAGGCTCCGGCATGATCCAGCCGCGCATGGCCACCACGCTCGGCTTCGTAATGACCGATGCCGCGGCTACGCCCGCCGTACTGCAACCCTTGTTGCGCCAAGCCATCGAACACAGCTACAACCGGCTCTCGGTGGACGGCGATACATCCACGAACGACACCGTCGCGCTTCTCGCCAGCGGCGCCTCCGGCGTGAAGGTCACGCCCGCCGATCGCAAAGCCTTCCTGGCGGCGCTCGAGCGGGTGCTGATAAGCCTGGCCGAGCAAATTGCCCGCGACGGCGAAGGCGCCTCGAAATTCGTAACCATCGAAGTTACTGGCGCCGCCAGCGACTCCGACGCGGCGCAGATCGCCCGCTCGATCGCCAATTCGCCCTTGGTGAAAACCGCCATCGCCGGTTCGGACCCCAACTGGGGACGCATCCTCTCCGCCGCCGGAAACGCCGGGGTGAAGCTCGACCCCGCACTCTGCGACGTGAAACTGCAGGGAGTCACGGTGTGCCGCCGGGGCCTCGCGGCAGACTTCGATGAACCCGCCCTCAAGCGCAAGCTGGATGAAAAGGAGTGCTTGATCCGGTTTTCCATCCGTGGCAAGGGCCGCGGAAACGCGCGCTTCTGGACCTGCGATTTCACCGAAGGCTACATTAAGATCAACGCAAGCTACCGAACGTAAAGGATCCACCCATGCGATTCCTCTTCCGTCTGATGCTGCTGGCGGCATCCGCTGCCCTCGTGTGCTTGGCCGCGTCCGCCATGATCGGCACGGGTGACCGCGTCACTTACGGCCGCGCGGGCGTGCGCGGGCGACTCGCCGTGGGATTGTGGCCGCATCCGGTAGCCTTCGACTATGACGGCGACGGCAAGATAGATCTCGTCGTCGGCTGCCCCGACCGCCCCTATAACGGCACCTACCTGTTCCGCAATATCGGCACGAACCGTGAGCCGCTGTTCGCTCCCGCCGTCCGCCTCGGTAAGGGATTGAAGGATCTGGTGGCGGCCGATTTCAACGGCGACGGCAGGCTGGATCTGGTCATCAACGGCGGTTACTACAGCGACATCCGCCACAGCGGCTTGAGCGATTACGTGAAGGTGCCTGTCTCGCGCGACTTTCATATTGGGCGCGACGACCTCTGGTACCCCGTGGATTGGGACAACGACGGCAGGATTGATCTGCTCGAAGGTGTCAGTGACTGGCGCGACTACGGCTGGGACGACGCCTTCAACGAGAAGGGAGAGTGGACGCGCGGTCCCATACACGGCTACGTCTACTTCCATCGCAACCTGGGCAACAACGATCACCCCGTCTACGCGGCACCGGTCCCGCTCATGGCCGGCGGCAAGCGCCTGGATCTGCGCGGCAGCCCGTCTCCCAATCCGGTGGACTGGTTCGGCCGCGGGCGTCTCGACCTGATTGGCGGTGATTTCATCGACACCATCACCATCTTCGAGAATGTGGGCACGCGGTCGGCGCCACGGCTGGCAGCGGGACGTTTGGTAGAAGCTGGAGGCCAGACCCTGCACTTGGACCTCTGCATGATTCAGCCGCGAGTGGTGGATTGGTATGGCGACGGACGGCCGCACTTGATCGTGGGGCAGGAGGATGGCACCGTCGTGTGGCTCGAGAACACGGCGCCTAAAGGACAGCAACCTGTCTTGCAGGCTCCGCGCTATTTCGAGCAATTAGATCCCTTCCTCAAAAGCGGCGCGCTCTCCCGTCCCGTGCCGGTGGACTGGAACGGCGACGGACGCCTGGACCTTCTAGCCGGCAACTCTGGCGGCTACATTCAATACTTCGAAAACGTAGGCACGAGAACCGAGGCCGCATGGCAGGACCGCGGCTATCTGAAAGCGGACGGGAAAACCATCCGCGTAATCGCCGGACCGAACGGTTCGGTGCAAGGGCCTGTAGAAGAGAAGTGGGGTTATTCGAACCCGGTGGCGGCGGACTGGGATCTGGATGGACGCATCGACCTGGTGGTGAATGATATCTGGGGCAAGGTGGTCTGGTACCGCAACGAGGGGACCCGTACAAACCCTCTGCTCGCGAAAGCGCAGCCGGTGGAAGTCGAATGGACCGGCGCGCCGCCCAAACCGCGCTGGGTGTGGTGGACGCCTGGACCGAAGGAACTGGTGACCCAGTGGCGCACCACGCCCCGGGTGTGCGATTGGAACCGCGACGGCCTGCCGGATCTGGTGATGCTCGACCACGAAGGCTATCTCGCCTTCTATGAGCGCTACCGGGACGGCGCAGCGCTCAAGCTGAAACCGCCCGCGCGCATCTTCCTGGATCGTGCCGGAGCGCCGCTGCGGTTGGCCGCGCGGCCCGCGGGCGGCAGCGGGCGCCGCAAGATCGATACGGCCGATTGGGATGGCGACGGCGACCTGGATCTGATCGTGGACAGCCAGCGCAACGCGGCGTGGTACGAAAATGTGGGTACCCAGCAAAAGCCCGTCTTCGTTTACCATCCCGGCCTGGTAGACCGGGATCTCAGCGGCCACAATCCCACACCCGCCACGGGCGACTTCAACGGCGACGGCCGCCTCGACATCATCATGGGTGCTGAGGACGGTTTCTTCTACTTCTTCGACCGCCGCTACATCGACAAGATCGCCGGCCGCACAACGTCGCCGGGCGAAGGGAGTCTACCGAGGCCCTAACGCCTTGCGGATCGACGCCGCCACTTGCCTGGCCAGCGCTTCGGAACCCGCGTCGGTGAAGTGCACGTTCACGGGACGCTGGATCTCCTTGAGACGCGGCAGTGCGAAGGCGTACAGATCGTCGATGGCGATACCGCTCTCGTTCATCACGCGCAATGCGGCGGCGTTGTAAGCAGCCACGTCTTCCGGCTTGCGCGGCGGACTCACGGGTCCATCAGGTACCGGCGTGGTCGTCGCAAAGATTAACTTCGCTCCGGTTAATTTGAGGCGCGCCACGAACAGGCGGAGATACCGTTCATAGAGCGCCAGCGGCACTTGCGGCTCCCCGTCGCTCATCCGCTTCAAATCGTGAAGCCCGAAGTTGAAGTGAATGACGTCCCACTTCTGCTTGCCGAGCCAAGCCTCCATCTGGAACACGCCGTTGCCGCTGGTGCCGCCGTTCATTGGGATGCGTTGTACATTTGCCTCGCTGGCGAGCAGCTTGCGCACCGGGAGCGTGTAGCCCACCGAGATCGAGTCGCCGATAATCAGCACCCGCGGCAAACCGGGCTGTTCCGCGACCGGGGCGTATACGGGCTCGATCTGCGCTTGAGCGAACGCCGTCGCGCCCAAAAGACAGAGCAGCATTGCGGGAAGCTTCATGCTCACGATTCTGCCACAAGGCGACGTCACACTTACAGCAGTTCTTCGCGCAGCCGTTCGAAGTTGCTCGACGTAACCAATTGGAACCGCACACCCAGGCGCGTGAGTTTTCGCAGAGATTTGTGAAAGTCGCCGCCGGGCAATTCCGGGCCGGCCAGGAACAGGTCCCCCTCTTCCACCCGGAAGGGCATCACGCGCCACTGGCGTACAAAATGCGCCGGCAGGGCCCGGGAAACCCGCAGCGGGATAAGGCTCGCATCCAGCCATTCGAGCGGAACGTTGTCGCGCAGGCTCAGCGCCTCGTAGTTATCCTGTTCGCTCAACTTGCCCAGCCGCACTAGGTACTCGCCGATGGACATACCGGCAGGCTTGCTCGCCAGAGCGGCTTTCAGTTCCTCGGCGCTGATGAAAGCCGAGCTCACCAGGATCTCTTCGAGCGTGCGCTTGTGCGCAACCAGCGCGTTTCTGGATGGGTAGGCATGCTCAGTCTTGAACCATACGAGCGGGCGCGCTTGAACCCGCGCCGACAAGTAGCGCCAGAGCGCCGCCGCGGTGGCGAGGAAGTTGATCCAGTTTGCCCAGCCTATGCGGACAGGCACCCCCATGGCGAATCGCCAGCCGTAAATCCTCCCCACCGCGCCCATGCGGATGGCCGTGGCCACCGTCTGTATTGCCAGGTTCGCGATGAGCAGCCACTCGGTCAGCGGCGCTTTGGCTACGGCGGCTAGCCCCCAGTTCGTTCCGCGCCACACGCTCCAGCCCCAGGTCGCCGCGCCGTAGCAGAAGATGGCGTTGGTCAGAATCGTGATGAAACTGCCTGCGAGACACTTCCTGTCGCGCCAATACCAATAAAGCACGCGCGGGTTGCCACGCCATCCGTGCCGCTGCCAGCCTTGCAGCGATATCCCCATCACCCAGCGCGTTCGCTGGCGGATGGATTCGCGGAAGTTCCGGGGAAAGTACTCGCGCGTGGCCACGGGTTTCGTATTCTCGAAACAGATCGGCAGGAACGTCTGCTTGCAGCCCAATGCGTGCAGGCGGATGCCGTTCTCATAATCTTCGGTCAGGCACTCGGGCTCGAACACCCGGTTCGCAGAGCTTCCGGCAAGCTTGTCCAACGCTTCCCGCCGGTACCCTGTGCCTACGCCGTTTGAAGGAATGAACGAGCCGAGCAGTTGCCGCGCGCGGATGTCCTTGGTCTGGTATTCGGCGAATTCGTCGCAGTAGACACCATGAGTAAGCTGGCGCAGTGGGGTCTCGAGCGGCAGCACCGGCACCTGCACAAAATCGCAGGTCTCGGTGAAGTAGTTGATGCGCCGCAGAGAGTCGGGATGGATCAAATCTTCGGCGTCGTGCGTCACGACCACGTCGTAGTGCACGCCGCGCTGCTCTTCCACGAGCAGCATGTGCTGATAGATCCAGTTCAGGCAGTCGGCCTTCGACGTAGGGCCATCGTGTGGGCAGACGGCCAAGTGCACCCTCGGCCAGCGCGCACATGCTTCGCGCACAGCAGCGAGCGTTTCCGCATCGTTGGGGTAGACGCCCACCAGAAAGTCGTAGTTCGCATACCGAATGGCGGCAAGGTTGTGCTCCAGCATGGCGCCGATCACGCCCGATTCGTGCCACAGTGGCACGAAGATCGCCATCCGTTTTTCGGGCGTCCCGGCCAATTGCTTCTCCGTGGCTTGGAGCGCCGCGCCGCCGCCACAGAGACGGCCCCGAATCCAGTCGAGCAGGCACACCGCTGCCAGCACCATGTCGTCGATTCCGCTGATGAGAATCCAGACGCTCAGCGGCGCTAGAGCCGCGGCGATCCATTGGTCGGCACACGTCATCCACGTTCGGCGCCCAACTGTCGGCCTACCTTATGTAGTGCGCCGGATGCCTCAAAGTTTGCCCGGATTGTTGGCGGTTTGTGTCACAATGGCGCCATGACCCATCCGAACCGGAACTGGATCGCCGGCCTGCTCGCCGTGACCTTGTTTGTTGGCTTGGTGGCGTTTCGCGCCACCGCCGGCGAGGACAACGACTTCCACTTCTCGATCATCGGCGACCGGACCGGATCGCCGGCCGCTCAAGTCTACGGACGCGTCTGGCGCGAGGTCGATATGCTGCACCCGGCGTTTGTCATCAACGTAGGCGACACCATCCAGGGGGGCGGCGATGCCAGAATCGAGGAACAGTGGAAGGAAATCAAGACCCTGTTCAATCGCTACAATCACTACCCGCTGTACCTGGTGCCGGGCAATCACGACGTGTTTTCGGAAGCGTCCGAGAAGGCTTTCGTCCGCGAGACCGGCCGCGCCGTGCATTACAGCTTCGATTACCAGAACGCTCATATCACCGTGCTCGATAACAGCCGTGGCATGGAGTTGAGCGCCGCCGAACTGCAGTTCCTCGAATCCGACCTGGCCCAGTACGAGGCGCGGCATCCCAAGTTCGTTTTCTTTCACAAACCGTTCTGGATTCCGCTGGTGCGCGTGGGCAGCGGCGAATTCGCCTTGCACAAGCTGGCCAAGAAGTACGGCGTCGACTACATCGTCAGCGGGCACGGCCACACCTTCATGCGCTTGCCGTTCGACGGCGTGGTTTACATGGAAGTGGGATCGAGCGGTGGAGGGGTCGAAAAGAAGATCGAACGGGGGGCCGGCTTCAACGATGGTGTCTTCTTCCACCACGTATGGGTCTACGTGAAGGGCGGTAAGGTCAGCATGACCGTGAAGGAGCTCGACGGCCAGCGAGGTCAAGGGCGTATGTTCCGCGCTGAAGACTGGGATGAGCGTGGTCCCCACTTCGACACGAGCGACCCCGCCAACACAGACAAACCCGCAACGTAGAAGTTTTTCAGCATCCAGCCGCCATACCATTACATCCAACAGGGTGAAACAGGAGACAAACATGGCCTTCACCCTTGACCCGCTACCTTATGCCCACGATGCGCTGGAGCCTTACATCGACAAGGCGACCATGGAGCTGCACCACGGCAAGCATCACGCGACTTACGTCGCGAATCTGAACAAGGCGCTCGAATCCGCTCCCGAACTGGCCTCGCGCAGCCTGGAACAGTTGCTCGCCAACAACCTGGTTGCGGTTCCCGAATCCATTCGCACTGCGGTTCGCAACAACGGCGGCGGCCACTTCAACCACGCGCTGTTCTGGCAGATCATGGCGCCCAAAGGCGGCGGACAGCCTGGCGGAAAGCTGGCAGAAGCCATCGCTGGCACTTTCGGTAGCTTTGACAATTTTAAGGAGAAGTTCACCGCCGCTGCCATGGGCCGGTTCGGTTCCGGCTGGGCGTGGCTGGTAAAGAACGGCGCGGGCAAGTTGGAAGTCTATTCGACGGCCAACCAGGATTCGCCCGTGAGTGAGGGCAAGACGCCACTGGCGGCGCTGGACGTCTGGGAGCACGCCTACTATCTGAAGTATCAGAACCGGCGAGCCGAATACGTAAGTGCCTGGTGGAACGTCGTGAACTGGGCCGAGATTGAGAAGCGGTTCAGTTCAGTACGGTAAGCCACGGCGGAAACTGGGACTTCCGTGTCCTGTGGCTGAGAGGGCGGCCTTCCCCGGCCGCCCTCCTTTTGTTTTTCGCCTCAAACATCACCAAGGCATCCACTCAGTCCATCTGGAATCTGAAAGGATTCAATTGCTCGCGGCATACCGTTCTTGAGGCAGAACATGGCACGACCAACTCTCGACTGGCTGCTCTTGGCCACCCGCATTCTGATGATCCTTTGGGCCGGCTTCTGGACCTGGTTCGGCTTGGCTGGCGGTATCGCGGAAGGACTTCAACCGATTGGAGTTCTGATACACACTGCGGTCCCGGGTCTCTTCTTCGGCTTACTTGTTCTGATCGCCTGGCGGTGGCCTACCGCAGGCGGCTTCGTATTGTTGGCCGCCGGCGTGGCTGTATCGATCGCGTACCCAATCGTGTTTGCGCGCATGCCAGCCGCGACGCGGAACTTCGTACTTCTCACGATGGCGGCACCACCCCTGATTTGTGGGGTCCTGTTGCTGTTGAACGCCAGACTTCAACACCGCTGAACACGTCCGGTGGCCGGCAGAGGCTGCAAGCGTATTTGACCTGCGCCGCCGTGGCACGTTACGCTGTCACGAAATGGCCACGAGTGGCGTGATTCAACGCGAGCCGTTCAGCAGCCTGCAGCGCAACACCCTCATTCTTCTGTTCCTCTCGGTGGTTATCAATTACATTGACCGCGGGAACCTCTCCGTAGCCGCGCCCAAGCTCAGCGTGGAGCTTGCCATCATGCCCCAGCAACTGGGCGTGCTGCACTCGATGTTCTTCCTCACCTATGCGCTGTTTCAAATCCCCTGCGGATGGCTGGTGGACCGTTACAACGTGAACGTGGTCTTTGCCGCCGGCTACGCGCTGTGGTCGCTCGCAACCGGCGTCACGGGTTTCGCCTCGACGTTCACCGCCCTGGTGGTCCTGCGCCTCCTGCTCGGCGCGGGCGAAGCCGTGGCCTATCCTTCCTATTCGAAGATCATCGCCAATACCTTCGCCGAGCATCAGCGCGGTCTCGCCAACGCACTCATCGACGCCGGCACGAAGCTGGGCCCCACCTTGGGCACGCTCATCGGCGGGCTGATCGTCTCGCACATCGGCTGGCGTGCGCTGTTCTGGATCGTCGGATTCCTCAGCCTGGCGTGGATCGCTCCGTGGCTCCGCGCGGCGCCTCCGGCGCGCGGCCGCGCCAGCGAGCAGCCGCCCAGCCCTCCGATTCGCGAGATCATCGGCAAGCGCGCCGCCTGGGGAACGTTCCTCGGCCTGTTCTGCATCAACTACGCCTGGTATTTCCTACTCACCTGGATGCCTTATTGGCTAGTAAAGGAGCGCGGGTTCACCATGGACCGTATGGCCGTGTTCGGCTCCATCCCCTACCTGGCCGCAGCGCTCGGCAGCACGTTCTGGGGCTGGCTTTCGGATCACTTGATCCGGAAAGGACACGCACCGTCGAAAGTGCGCAAGTCGTTCGTGGTAGCGGGCCAGTTGAGCGCCCTGTGGCTGCTGGCGGCGGTGTTTGTCCCCAGCAACACGCTGATGATCGTGTTCCTCACCGTCGCACTCATGCTGATGACCCTCACGTCCAGCCACTGGGCCATTACGCAGCGCCTCGCCGGCCCCGTCGCCGCCGGCAAATGGACCGGCATCCAGAATTTCTTCGGCAACCTCTCCGGCGTGGCCGCGCCCGCCATCACGGGGTTCATCGTGCAACGCACCGGGCAGTTCTACCCGGCGTTCATTCTCGTGGTTGCGGTGATCCTTCTCGGTGCCTGTTGCTACGGGCTGCTGATCCGAAGAGTGGACCCCATCGAATGGAGTACCTCCCGCTGAGAGTCGTGTTGCTGGCCGTGCTGACCTCGGCGCTCGGAGCCGCGCCGCGCGTGAGCCTGACTCTCGTGCCGCCCTCGCCCGTAACGGACAAGATCGTCCTGGAGGTGCGGGCCGCTGTGTGGAACGACACCCCCGCCAGCGCCGCATTCGACGCCGCCGTCTACCTGGATCGCGAGGCGCCCGGAGCGCTGATGCATCGGGAGACCGTGCGCACTGCGGCGAACTCAGCCGCAGGCATCGGCTTCCGCTGGCCCACGCGCGACCGCGCGGGCAAGCACGAGATCATCCTCGTCGTTAAGAGTGGGAAACGGATGCATCGCGCGCGGCGCCCGCTCACGATCCTGGCCTCGCCGGACCGGGCTACGGGCAAGATCGACGGTGCCTGGTTCAGTATCGTTCACTGGAGCGAGACCGAGGGCCGCTACATGAACCGCGACCTGGAACGGCTCACTGATGCGGATTGGCGCCGGCAGGTCCGGGGCCTCGACCGTCTCTCGATGAATGTCATTGTCATCGAGGAGGTTTTCCGCAACACCGCCTATCCTTTCAAGCACAACATGGAGCGCGACGGGTACCCCGGCCGCGCCTTCTATGACTCGAAGCTGTACCCCGGCCGCATGAAGACCGCCGCCCGCGACGCAATCGGGAGCATCCTGGACGAGGCCGACCGCCGCGGAATCCACGTCTTCCTCGGCGTCGGCATGTACGCTTTCTTCGATTTCTCGCCCGGTGCCCTGGCCTGGCACAAAAAAGTCGCCACGGAACTGTGGCGGATGTACGGCCACCACCCGTCGTTTTACGGCTGGTACGTCTCGGCCGAGATCTGCGGCAACCTTCTGCCATGCGTCGCTATGGGTCCTGAGGAAGCGCGGCGGGCCCGCGAACAAGTGGCACGCTTCTTTCGCGAATTCCGCGCTCACTGCCGCGCGCTCGCCCCGGACCGCCCCATCATGCTGGCTCCTAATTCCCACTTCATGCCCCAGGCCGGGGACGCCTGGCCGGAGTTGCTGCGAAACCTTGACATCGTCTGCCCCTTCGGCTTCCATCGCCAGCCTAAAGGCGATCTGACCGGCGAACAGGCCGCCGCCTGGCTTCAAAGACTCTGCGACGAGACCGGGGCGCATCTCTGGCTGGACCTGGAGGTCTTCGATTTCGAGAAGGGGACCGGCGCGCTCATCCCTCGGTCTGTGGAGGGGCTAATCAGCGATCTGACCCGATTCCGCAATTTTGAAAAAGTGCTTTGTTTTGAATATACAGGACTGCTCAACGACCCCGGAACCCCGCATCCGCCGGGTGGCCACGGGACGACTAAACTGTGGCAGGACTACCAGATTTATCTGGACAAACGATCCCACACGAAGTAACCTGTTCCCAGGTACTTTCGTCCTAGTACTTAGAAGTCGGTGTCTGGAGTCGCTCGCTCCTCGTCCTTATATGGTTTTGGCCTTCGCCCTGAGCGGGCCATAGCCCGTTTGCTGAAGGCCGGCCGGTGAGTATGGTCCTCCGAGTACTCACCGGCTTTTGTTTTATAGGCGTCCTTACTGCCAGCTAACCATCTTCAAAGTCCCGATGGCGTAGGACATGTAGCCTTGGTCGATACTTCCGCCCGCGGTCAGCGGAGCGGTGAACACGCCCTGCCCTTTCGATGCGTCGGGAACCGCGAGTACAGAGAGAAATCCCATGCTGCCGCTCGTGATGTCGCTCGAGACTGCCGGCAACTGCGTCAAGACACTAGATGGCACCGAAAAGCTGCCTGCGGAGGCTTGTGCGATGCAGCTAAAGATCGTGGCGTCGTAAATGGGGTTGTCGGTTGTCCCGCCACTCTCGGCCATGGCCATGCCGGTGATCGTCACCAAGCCCGTTCCACCGCCCGTCCAGGCGATGTTCATAGCGGAACTGCGCGGGATGGGATTGGCCAGGGAATTCTCATTGGTCCAGGTGAAGGAACCGGGCACACCCACGCTGGCGTTGAAAGCTCCCACGTCGGCACCGCCGGTGCCCGCGATGGTGTAGGTCCCCTCGGCTATGGTGGGCGTTCCGGTGATACCCCCCAGACTGGTACTGCTGTAAAGCGACAAGTTGTAAGACTTGTCGGTATCACGCGGCAGCGCCTTGTTCGAGGCGTTCGGACCGTTAAGGGTGAGTAGCGCCCCAGCGTCCAGCGGCGTTGGCGCAATCCCGTAAGATATTGTGCTCAGTGTCCCTGTGCGGCGAAATACGAAGCAGGAGCCGGCCTGCAGCATGGAGAAATTGGCGCTGGCTACCGCATCCACACCATACTTGCTGAACGACCCACTGGCACTCTCTGCGTTGGAAACAAGGTCTATACCAAAATAGGACATCTTGGTCGTGGTCTTGCCCAGGACCAGACTCCCTATACTCAGCGTCCCGCCCTGATCCAGGCGGGCCAACTGCGCTTGCGTGTACGAAGGGTGCGTGCAGGCGCTCTGGCCTGCCGCTGCTACGGCGATCGTGCCCAGATTCGAAGTGCGCCCGCCGGCCTTCACCGCCAGGCTCACGAAACAGCCCGGCGTGACGCTGGCGGGAACCACGAAGTTGATCTGGTCCAATCCTGGCGAACCGCTCGAGCGACCCGCATAGAGCGGGGTCACCTCGATGCCGCCCACCACTACCTTGACCTGCCCCGCAGCGGTCTGATCGCCCGACGTGGCTCCGCTCAGGTCGGAGTTTGCGTCCGCCCCGAGCCCTGTACCCCAAAGCACCACGGTGTCGTTCAGCTTTGCGGGGCGAAGGCTCCATTGCCCTAACGTTCCCGTTGTGAAGCGGTTCAGATCTAATCCGCCGTAAGTCGCCTGCGCCGGTCCCACGCCGTTCTGCGCCTGAGTTGCAAAGCCGAAATTTCGTTCTACGACCTTCACTCGATACGCCGCGCTGGTGGCCCCGTTATATGTGACTTTCACGTCGTAATCGCCTGCCGCGGTTGTGGACGGCAGCATTCCTGCGATTTGGCCCGCTAATGTGTACCACATCCGCGCACTGATCGGGCTTCCTCCGGCCGCGGGCGTGAAGGTGATGCTTGTGCCGGACAACGTGGTCGGGTAGGGCAGCGCACCCGAGTGGACCGAGATAGTCGCCGGCCCCAGTTCGCTCCCAAAAATCACGAACCACGAACCGCGCGCGATGTCCGCTGCGTACGAACTGGCGTTCAACACGCCGTCTTCTGTCCGTATGGTTGGAGCTCCCGAAGCGACGTCCACAATCAGCGCAGTCAGACACACTACTCCCAGCAGCTTTCTCATGCTGAATCCTCCCCTTGAGTTGTTACGATCAAGCCACTACGGCTATGAAAGTTAGCCCACCTGCTCCTTGGGCATGATCCCCAGCGCCTTCATCTTGCGGTACAGGTTGCTCCGTTCCAGTCCCAGCAACTCCGCGGTCCGGCTCACGTTCCCCTTGGCTTCTTCCAGTTTCTTCATTATATACTCGCGCTCGGCCGCTTCACGAACTTCCTGCAAGCTCCCCGAGACCTCCACGGACCGATCCGCCGGCGCGCGCTTCGACGCATTCAGCGGAATGTGGCGCGCATCGATACGCACCTGCGGGCACATGATGACGATGCGCTCCATCACGTTCCGCAACTCGCGCACGTTACCGGGCCACGAGTAGTCCTTCAGAACGGCGACGGCCTCCTGCGTCAGTTCCTTGGGCTTGCGTCCGTATGCGCTGGTGAATTCCTTCAGGAAATGCTCGGCCAGCAGCGGCACGTCCTGGATGCGCTCGCGCAGCGGCGGCACATAGAACGGGATCACGTTCAAACGGTAGAACAGATCCTCGCGGAAATTACCCCTCTCGATCTCTTCTTCCAAGTGCTTGTTGGTGGCCGCGATCACGCGAACGTCCACCTGGATGGACTCCGGCGCGCCCACCGGCTCGAAGCGCTGCTCCTCGAGCGCACGCAGCACCTTGGCCTGTGTCTTGAGGCTCATGTCGCCCACTTCGTCCAGAAACAGTGTCCCCGAGTCTGCCTTCTGGAACTTGCCCACCTTGTCTTCGCGCGCGCCGGTGAAGCTGCCCTTGCGATGGCCGAACAACTCGCTTTCGATGAGTTCCTCGGGAATCGCGGCGCAGTTCACTTCCACGAACGGCGAATCCGCGCGCGGGCTCATGGCGTGGATGGCGTGCGCCACCAGTTCCTTGCCCGTGCCGCTTTCTCCGTAAATGAGCACACGACCATTGGTCCCGGCCATCAGCGACAACTGCTGGCGCAGCGCCTTCATCGGCACACTCTCGCCGATGATCTGCGGCGATTCGTTTCCCCGCGCCTCCCGCAGAAGCTGGTTTTCGACCTCCAGCCGGTGCTGCTCGATGGCGTTCTTCACTACCACCGTGACTTTCTGGATGGTGAGCGGCTTTTCGAGAAAATCGAAAGCGCCCAATTTGGTGGCGCGCACCGCGGTCTCGATCGTACCGTGGCCGGAGATCATCACCACCATGGGGCGGTCCGGAAAGGGCATTTCCTGGATCCGCGCCAGCACGTCCATGCCGTCCATGCCGGGCAGCCAGATGTCCAGCAAGACCACGCGGTAGCTCTGTCGCGCAAGCTCCTCGATGCAAGCTTCGCCGCTCTCCACCGCGACGGCATCGAAGCCTTCGTCGCCCAGCACGCCGACCAGCGAGCTTCGGATGCCGGGCTCGTCGTCCACCACCAGCACGCGGGGCGTCTTCATGCGATGGCCTCCGCAGGCTTTGATTCAAGTTCGGCGGCGAGCGGCACGCGGATCTCGACGATGAAGCGCGCGCCCGTGGGCGTATTGTCCTCCACTCGTATCTGGGCTTGATGCTCGGCCATGATGCGGCTCACGATCGCCAGGCCCAGGCCCGTGCCGCGTCCTTTCGTGGAAAAATAGGGCAAAAACAATCTCTCCTTCTCTTCAGCTCCCACGCCGCAACCGGTGTCGGCAACCACCAGTTCCACGGTGTCGGGACTGGCGGCCTGCGTGGTAACCCACAACTGCTTCACCAGGGAATCCTGCATGGCCTCGGCGGCGTTGTCCACCAGGTTCACCACGGCGCGCTTGAACTGCTCCTTGTCCAACTGCAACAGCGGCAGGTTCGGCGCAAGGTTCTTGTGAACTTCGATGTCCTCCAGCCGCCCGGCGAAGACGCTGAGCGCGCTCTCCACAACCTCGTTCAGGTCTGCCGGCCCCGGCTGCGCAGTGGGAAATCGCGCGAACTGCGAGAACTCGTCTACCAAAGTGCGCAAGGATTCCACTTCGGCCGCTATGATGGCAGCGCATTCCGAGAGCACCCGGTTGCGGCCAGCCTCGTCCTCGCCGCCTCGCTCCATCTGGCGCGAGATCCGTTCGGCGCAAAGCGCTATGGGCGTCAGCGGGTTCTTGATTTCGTGCGCGATACGGCGAGCCACTTCGTGCCAGGCCGCCGAACGCTGCGCGCGCATCAGTTCGCTGGTGTCCTCGAGTACCACCACGAATCCCGAACTTAGCTTCTCCTCCAGCGCGGAAACGGTCACAACCAGTTGCAGCGTCTGCTGGGAGGTCTTCAGTTCCACCTGCCGGGAGGAGGCCCCCGTGCGGCGCGCGCGCTTCATCATGTACTTGATCTCGGCGGTGTCCTCCCGCGAGAAGATGTCCTCCAGGCGCGATGCCGCCATCACCTTGTCTTCACCGAACATCCGCTTGAGCGCCGGGTTGACGCGTTTGATGCTGCCATCGCTCGTGATCGAGATGACGCCCGTGGGGATGCTTTCCAGGATGGCCTCCGTGAACCGGCGCCGCCGGTCAAGCTCCCGCGCGTTGGCCTCCAACTCCTCGGTCATTTCGTTGAAGGCGCGGATCAGCGTCGCCAGTTCGTCGATGGCGCGGGTACGGATACGGAACCCCAGGTTGCCTTGGCGCACCTCGCCCGCGGCTTCCAGCAGGCTGGTGATCGGACCACTGATCTGCCGCGCCAGAAACAGGGCGACCCAGGTGGCCACGAACAGGATGAACATGGTGATCAGCAGTAGCAGCATCAGGTAGAAGTCCCGATACTGCTTTCTGTTGCGCGCCAGTTGTTCGTAGTCTTCGATGTAGCCTCGTATCTCGCGCTCCTTGGCCGCCAGGTCCATCGGAGCAGAAACGCGCACTACAACCTGGCCTTCGCCTTCCATGGGGGCGCGCGCCTCCAGTCCGGTCCGCACCATGTCGCCGCACAAAACCGCGGGCGCGAGCGGCGGGCGCTCGACGGCCACCGCCAGCAGGCCGTTATCGCGGCAGAAACGCGCATCGATCCCGGCGACGCCCTGCAGGCTGACCCGGGCGGCGATCCAGCGCGCTTGCGCTTCGGCTCGCTCGCGGACCTCGTTGTCCATCGCCACGCCCACTTCAATCAAGCTCAGCCGCACATTCTCGGCCGGCCGGCTGAACCATTTGTCCAGGTTCCGGTTCAACACGAAAAAGCCCCACAACATCAGGAAGAACACCGGCAGGAAGCTCAGCATGAGCGCCCCCACCACCAGACGCGTCTTGATGCGGGATCCCTGGCGGCTCTTCTGCCGCTCGATGTATAGCTTCACGCCGGTGCGGAACAGCATGAAGGCCAGCGTGACCGTCAGCAGGAAGACGAGCGTCGAGATGGCCCAGAAAAGATAGGCTTCCTGCGGACTGGACGGCTCATAGTCGCCGAAAGTAAACGAGCCCTGCCAGACCAGCAGCGTGACCAGGATGGCGAGCGCAACACTACCCGACGTAAGCAGGAGACGCTTGCGCATAAGTGAGGCAACCTACTCGAATTATACGAAGAAAAATCGGTCAGCCTGAACTGCGTGATTTTCCTAATGAAAAAACCGCGCAGATCAGGCTGACGAGGTTTTCAGAAGTTGACGATGGAGGCGAAGGAGTCGGGCTTCAGGCTTGCGCCGCCCACCAGAGCTCCGTCGATGTCAGGCTGCGCCATCAAGCTCTTCACGTTTTCCGGTTTCACGCTGCCACCGTAAAGAATGCGCACGGCGTCTGCCGAGGTGGCGCCGAACTTCGCCTTGGCTTGCGCGCGGATGCACTTGTGCGCGTCGGCGGCGATTTCCGGCGTGGCAGTCTTGCCGGTGCCGATAGCCCAAACGGGCTCGTAGGCGATGACAACGCGGGCGAACTGTTCCGGCGTGAGGCCGGCGATGCCGCCCTGGAACTGCCCGATGAGCACGTCTTCAGTCTTTCCGGCCTCGCGGTCGGCCAGCATTTCGCCCACGCAGATGATAGGCTTCAGGCCGGCTTCCAGGGCTGCGACGGTCTTCTGCAGCACCGTCTCGTCGGTTTCGCCGAAGAACTGGCGGCGTTCGCTGTGGCCGATAATGACCCACTGCGCTCCGACCGCGGCGATCATAGGCGCGGAGACCTCGCCCGTGAATGCTCCTTCGTTCTTCCAGTACACGTCCTGGGCTCCGATGCCGATGTTCGTGCCCTTGGTCGCCGCGACGGCGGCGGCGATGTTCACAAACGTAGGGGCGATCACCACTTCGCAATGCGAAGCTCCCGCCACCAGCGGGTTGAACTTCTCGAAGAAGGCGGTGGTTTCACTGGCATTCTTGTACATCTTCCAGTTCCCCGCCATGATAGGTTTTCTCATACGATTAGGCTTAGAAAGCTCTCTCCTTTTTCAATTTGAACCCGGAAATTCGCAGCCACGGTCTGACCCATGTCGGCCAGGGTGCTTCGTGTGCCGAGGTTCACGCCGCGCCGCGCGGCCCTGCCATAAACGAGCAGCGGCACGTATTCGCGGCTATGGTCGGTAGACGGCGTGGTGGGATCGCAACCGTGATCCGCGGTGAGGATCAGCAGGTCGTCCGGCGCGAGCCGGTCCAGCAACGCCGGAAGCCACCGGTCGACCGCCTCCAGGGCCTTGGCGTACCCTTCGGCGTCGTTTCGGTGGCCGTACAGCATGTCGAAATCGACGAAGTTGGCAAAGATCAGTCCGCCCGCACAACTCGCGGCAGCGTCCAGAACCTTCGCCATCCCTTCGGCATTCGACTTGGTTTTCTCGACGCGGCTGATGCCGCGGCCGAGGTAAATGTCGTAAATCTTCCCGATACTCACCACCGGCACACGGGCCCCGGCCAGCTTGTCGAGCAACATGCCGGCGGGCGGCGGGACGGCGTAGTCATGCCGGTTCGCTGTGCGCGTGAAAGCGCCGGGAGCGCCTACAAACGGCCGCGCGATGACGCGGCCCACTTCGTGCGGCCCACGCAGGATCCCGCGCGCGACCTCGCACATGCGGTATAACTCCGGCACCGGGATCACTTCTTCGTGCGCAGCGATCTGGAACACGCTGTCGGCGGACGTGTAAATAATCGGGTAGCCCGTGCGCATATGCTCTACGCCGAGTTCCCGGATAATCTCGGTCCCGGACGCGGGAATGTTGCCCAGGGTCTTGCGCCCGATCTGCCGCTCGAACTCATCCATCACTTCGGGCGGAAACCCGTGCGGGTAAAGGGGAAACGGCTTCGCAAGATGAATGCCCACCATCTCCCAATGGCCGGTGGTGGTGTCCTTGCCGGGAGACGCCGCGGCGCAGCGCCCATAGCAGCCGAGCGGCGCCGGATCGGGTGCCAGTCCCTCAAAAGGCCGGATATTGGCCAGGCCAAGCCGGCAAAGATTCGGCAAATCGAGCGGGCGCAGACGTGCGAGGTTGCCCAGCGTATCGCTGCCCACGTCTCCGTAACCGGCTGCGTCGGACATCTCACCGATGCCAACGCTGTCCAGTACGATCCAGATGATTCTGCGGAATGCCACTTATCTTTAGGATACCCTTGAAAGGAGCGTACATCGAGATGCCGTTCTTCTATCTTTTCGTCCTTGCCGCCTTTTCCGTGCAGGCGGTCAGTCTGGATCAGTTGCGCCGCGATTTCGCCAACCCACCCGTGGACGCCCGCCCCCACACGCGCTGGTGGTGGATGGGCAACTCGCTTCGCAACCAAGACATCGATTTTCAGCTGGACCAGATGCAGAAGGCGGGCATCGGAGGCGTCGAACAGATCTCGATGGAAGCAGTGTACGAGCGCGGTAACGTCGAGTTCCTCTCCGGCGAGTACTTCGCGCGGCTCAAACACGCCATCGCCGTGGCCAAGCGGCACGGCATGGAGTTCTCGCTAAACTTCGGGGGGCCCGGTTGGATCTGGGGCGGCGACTGGGTGCCGAAGGCCGACCGCAATAAGAACATGGTGGCCAGCATGGTAGAACTGCAGGGCCCGCGTGTGTTCCGTGGCGAGTTGCCTCTCGATGTGGTGCAGAATCCGCGCAACCTTACCCAAAGCCTCGATCGGATCCGGCCCGAAGACCGTGTGCTCGCCGTAGTGGCCGGACAGACCGAGGATCTGCGACTACGCGAAGCGACGCTCGTCGACCTGACTCCGCGCGTACGGGGCCGCCGCCTCGAGTGGCAGGTGCCGGCCGGCCGCTGGCGGCTCATGGCGTTCTGGCAGGTGTTGAACGGGGGCGGATCGGTGGACCACTTGAGCAAGGGCGCGATGGAGCGCTACTGCGATTACATCGGGCGGAAGTTCGAGGCGGCCCTCGGCGACGAACTCGGCAAGACCGTCGAGAGTGTTTTCATGGACAGCTTCGAGGTGCCGGTGTTCCGCAACGGCTTGTACTGGAGCGAGGGCTTCCTCGAAACATTCCGCAAACACAAGGGCTACGATCTTACACGCTACCTGCCCGCTCTGTGGTGGGACGTCGACGAGTTGTCGCCCAAGATCCGCTATGACGTGAACGAGTTCCTGCACGAGATGGGGATCGAAGCGTTCTTCAAGACCTTCATCGGATGGGCGGATCGCCACGGCGTGAAGGCGCGCATACAGCCGTATGGCTTCGTCACTGACATTCTGCAAGGTGCCGGCATGGCGCACATCCCCGAAATGGAGATCACGCCGGGCGAAAAGGACGCCGTGCCCTGGTTCGACACGCGCGTCGGCCCGCGCGCATACACGGCGAGCGGCGCGCATCTTTACGGGCGCAACATCGTGAGCGTCGAAGCTTACACTTATCTGCACTGGCAGCAGGCGCGCGACACCATGGAGGAGTTGAAGATCGCCTCAGACGGCTTCCTGCGAGCTGGAGCCAACAAGTTCTACAATCACGGCTACACAGGCACGCCCGAGCGCGAGTTTGCCCCGTCGCGCCGGTTCGGCGCGGAGATGCTGATCAGCCACGTCAACGTCTGGTGGCCTTACTACCGGCGCTTGAGCGATTACGTGGCGCGCGCTTCGGTCATGATGCGATACGGCCGGCCCGTCGCGGACATCGCCGTCTACTCGCCGCTGGCGAACCAGTGGACCCTCGATGTGCTGAACGCCAGACGCTGGACGCGTGATTTCGATTGGAGCGACGTGGGCAAGTTGATCTGGTCCAACGGCTACGATTTCGATCTCATCAACGATGACGTGCTCCAGCGCCACTCCCGCTTCGACGGAGGCGCGATCCGTGTGCGCGATCTCAGCTACCGCGTCCTCGTGTTGCCGAACATACACGCCATGCCCCTGGATAGCTTGCGCCGCGTCGAGGAGTACGTGAAAAGCGGCGGCGTGGTGGTTGCGCTCGAGCAAACGCCGCAAGCCTCTACAGGGCTCGCGGACCATGCGAACAAGGACGCGCAGGTCCGTGCCATCTCGGACGCCCTGTTCCGCGGCAAGCGCTATGGTGCCGGCTACGCCTACTTCCTTCAGAAAGTGATGGAACGCCGCGACATGCTGGACTGGAAGTCGAGCGTCTTCGATCCTTTTGTCAACACCCTGCGCGAGCACGTCGCGCCGGATCTCTCGATCGACTTCGTCCGAGAGGCCCTGCGCGAGAACAACAGCCTCATGTTCGCACACCGCACTGCGCCGGACGCCGACATTTATTTCGTCGCCAACTTTCAGGACCGCCCCGTCGCGACGCGCGTGGCTTTTCGCGTCGCGGGCAAGGCGCCGCACATCTGGGACGCCATGAACGGCGAGGTGCGTGCGCTAGAGGAGTACGACACGGCAGGTGACCGCACCACGATGCCGCTTCGCTTGGCGCCTTTCGGATCGGCCATCGTCGTCTTCAACAGCTCACCGGACGCCAGCCACGTCCGCCACAGCGACTTCCGGGATGTGCTCTCCCCGGATGAAGCGCTTGCCGGCCGAAACGGGAATCACGTCTGCGATGGGCGCGTGATCCGGGTGGAAGGTATCCCAGCCCCGTACATCATCGCGGGCGAGTGGCGTCTCACGCTCGGCGACTTGAGGAAACAGGTGCGAGACCTGGAGTCCTGGACCGACGACCCCGCCACAAGGCACTTCAGCGGCACGGGGATCTACGAGATCTCGTTCGATTTGCCGGCGTCCTACATCGCCCCGGATCTGCGGTTGGAGCTGAGCCTGGGCGATCTGGGCAATATCGCTGAAATCGAATTGAACGGCATGCCGGCCGGCGTGGTGTGGATGCGCGGGCAAACGCCGGACGTCACCGGCCAGCTGCGGCCCGGCGAGAACCACATGCGTGTGAAAGTCACGAACACACTGATTAACCGCGCCTCGGCCTGGAAGACCGCGCCGCCCCTGCCGCCGGATCTGGCCGCCGTTTACGGCCGGGGCCTGCACGACGGTGCCAGCGGCATGCGCGACCTGTACAACTTTTCGCCGCTGCCCCGCTCCGGCCTGCTGGGCCCGGTCACCATCACGCCGCTTAAGAAGGTGCGGCTGCGATAGGAGAAGCGCCTTGGCGGCTATCCTTCACGTCCCTTCGTCCGCGGTTTCCGTCCGAGCAGGCACACCGCAGGCAGAACCAGCAGGGTCAGCACCGTAGAGGTCACGATGCCGCCGATGATTACGGTAGCCAGGGGCCTCTGCACCTCGGCTCCCGGGCTAGTGGAAAGCGCCATGGGCAGGAACCCGAGGCTCGCCACCGCGGCGGTCATCAGCACCGGTCGCAGGCGTGACAGCGCGCCCTCGCGCACGGCGTCCGGCCATGCCAACCCCTGCCTGTGTTTCTGATCGATGAAGGCCATCATCACGACACCGTTCAACACTGCCACGCCTGACACGGCAATAAAGCCCACACCTGCGCTCATCGAGAATGTCATGCCGCGCACCAGCAGCGCCAGTACCCCGCCGGTAACCGCGAAGGGGATTCCCGTAAACACCAGCGCCGCCTGCTTCACTGAATGGAACGTCACGAACAGAAGCAGGAAGATCAACAGGAACGTCGCAGGCACGATGACCATCAAACGCGCCCGGCCCGCGTCGAGGTGCTCCCACATGCCGCCCCATTCCATCAGGTAGCCCGGTTTGAGCTTGACGGCCAATTCCACGCGCTTGCGGGCTTCGGCAACGAAGCTGCCAACGTCCCGACCACGCACATTCACCTCCACTGAAATGCGCCGCTGGCCGTTTTCGCGGCTTACCTCCACCGGGCCTTCTTCCGAACGAATATCGGCCAACTGACCCAGCGGTATGTTTTGCCCGGCCGGTGTGTGGACCAACAGGTTCGCGAAATCCCCGGCCGTCCGGCACGATTCCGGATCCAGCCTGACGACCAATCCGAAGCGGCTGAAGCCTTCCAGCACCCGCCCGGCCTCCTGACCCGCAATCGCGGTCTGAATCAACTCCTGCACATCTGAAACATTCACGCCGTAACGCGCGATGGCTTCGCGATTGGCCTTGATGCTTAGAACCGGTTGCCCGCTCAACTGCTGTACTTTCACGTCGGCGGCGCCGCGCACGCCAGCCACGATTCGGCCTGCCCGCTCGGCCTGCATGCGTAATTCGTTGAGATCCTCGCCGAAAATCTTTACCACGACGTCGGAGCGCGAACCGGTGCCCTCGGTCAACTCCATCATGCGGAACTCGATCGGCTGCGAAAACGTGTAAGCCATGGTGGGCAACCCGCGGAGCTTGTCCTCCATCTTCTCGATCAGTTCTTCCCGCGAGCGCGCCGTTCGCCATTGTTCGTGCGGCTTTAACATGACGTAAGTGTCGCTGGCGCTGACCCCCATCGGGTCGGTAGCGATTTCCGGACGCCCAATCCGGGTCACGGTGGTCGAGACTTCCGGGAACTCCTGGATGGCCTGCTCGAGCGAATTCGTCATCCGGATGGCCTCCGCGAGTGACACCCCGGGCAGACGCAGCGCACTGATGGCGAGGGCGCCCTCCTCCAACTTGGGCAGGAACTCGGAGCCCAGCAGCGGGATCAGGGCCGCGCAAGCCAGGACGAACAGCGCCGACGTAAGGGCCACGATTCTCCGGCACTTCAACGTGTAATCAAGAAACGGCGCATACGTGCGCCTCACCACACGCGCAAGCGGGCTGTTAACGCCCTCCGCCGGACCGATCCTCTGCGCATCGTTTGCCTTCGGCTTACCCTCTTTCAGGAAGAGCGCGCACAGCGCGGGGATCAGGGTCAGGCTGAGGACCAGCGCACCCGCCAGCGCCAGGATCACGGTCAGTCCCATGGGACGGAACATTTTGCCTTCCATCCCCACCAGGCTGATCACGGGCAGGTAAGCTGCGATGATCAGGATCTCGCCGAACTGGCTTGGCCGCCGCACTTCGACGCTCGCCGCCAGGATGGCCGCCCGCCGTTCCTCTCCCGTTAGCACTCGCCCCAGGCGGCCGCGCACCTCCGCCAGCCGGCGCACGCAATTCTCGACAATGATGACCGCCGCATCCACGATCAAACCGAAGTCGATGGCGCCCAGGCTCATCAGGTTCGCCGAGATGCCGAAGTAGCGCATGCCGATGATGGCTACCAGCATGGAGAGCGGGATCGCGCTCGACACGATCAGCCCGGCGCGAATCTGCAGCAGCGATAGGAACAGCACGGCGATCACGATCAACCCGCCTTCCAACAGATTCGTGGTGGCCGTGCGGATTGTACGGTCCACTAGGTCGCGGCGGTCGTAATACACGTCGGCGTGAACACCGGGCGGCAGCCCCTTGTTGAGAGCGTTGAGCCGCTCCACCACGCGCTCGGAAACCTGGCGGCTGTTTTCGCCCTTGAGCATCATGACCACGCCCAGCACGGTTTCACCTTTGCCATCACGCGTCGCCGCGCCCTGGCGGATTTGGGAACCCAGAAGGACCTGCGCCACGGATTTCACGTACACGGGGGTCCCCCCGCTCGCCGCGACGACGATGTTCTCGATGTCGCGGAGCGATTCGATCAGACCGACGCCGCGGATCAACTGCTGCTCGCCGGCCTTCTCCAGATACGCACCGCCCACGTTGAGGTTGTTGTTCTTGAGAGCGGCGGTCACCTGCGAAAGCGACAGCCCGTAGCTCACGAGCTTGACCGGATCCACCTGTACGACGTACTGCTTTTCAAGTCCGCCGTAACTGTTCACCTCCACCACGCCCGGCACAGTGCGCAGGCCCGGTTTCACGAACCAGTCCAGCAACGTGCGCAGTCCCATTTGCGAATAGTTTCGCGGACCCCCCTCATCTGCGCGCAAGGTGAACTGGACGATCTCTCCGATGCCCGTGCTGATCGGCGCCAGTTCGGGCGTCACGCCTTCGGGCAATTGCGGCTGGGCTTCGAGCAGGCGTTCCAGCGTCAACTGCCTGGCGCGCAGGATGTCCACGTCGTCGTCGAAAGTGACGGTGACCTGGGAAAGGCCGAACTGCGAAACCGAGCGCACGTCCTGCTTTCGCGGCAGATTCGACATGGCCACCTCCACCGGGAAGGTGACGTACTGCTCCATTTCGAGCGGCGTGAAGGAGGGCACTTTCGTATTGATTTGAACCTGGTTGGTGGTGACGTCGGGAACGGCGTCGATGGGCAGGTCGAGAGCCGCCCAAACACCCACAGCCACAAGGATGAGAGCAAGGGCAACCACCACGTGGCGCTGGTGGATGCTCCAAGCCAATACACGGTCAATCATGGCTGTGCTCCGGCTGCAATTCGTGGGCCAGGAACGCGGACTTCAGTTGGAACGCCCCTTCCACCACCACCGGTTCCCCTTCCTGCAGCCCCGCCGTGATCTCCAATCGATCCCCTTCGCCGAGGGTTTGCACCTCGCGCGCCTCGAAGTGGAGTTCGCCGTGGCGCACGAAAACCACCTGCCGGCGGTTCACGGTCTGCACCGCAGCAGCGGGAACCGTGAGTGCCGCGTGCAAGTCTTCCGTGGGGATGATCATGGTGGCGAACATTTCCAGGAGCAGCTTGCCGCCCGGATTGTCGACTTCCGAACGTACGCCGGCCGTCCGCGTCCTCGGGTCCAGCAGATCTTTGATGGCGGCGATCCGGCCCCTGAAAACCTCCTTCGGGTACGCCTCCACAGTGATTTCCACGGCTTGTCCGCGCCGGATCTTGCCCAGGTCCTTTTCGTACACCTGACCCTCGATGTTGACGCGCGACAGGTCGGCCACGGAAAACAGGACGCTGTTCGAGTCGGCCACGTCGCCCGGCGCGGCTTCGATCTTGATCACCACGCCGCTGAACGGAGCGCGCACCGTCGCAAGCGGAACATCTCCCGAACCGGCAAAACCGAACCGGCGCATGCGCACCCGCAGCCCTTCGATGGTGCTCTCCTGTGCGCGGATCAACTCTTCCAGCCCGTGAGCTTCGGCCTGTGCGCCTTCGGCGTCCTTGGCGGGCACCGCGCCGATCGACACTAGGCTGCGGCTGCGTTCGGCCTGCCGCGTGGCGTTGGCGTGTTGGATCTTCAGACGCTGCAGTTCAGCATTCGCAACATTGATCTGGCTGGCGACTTCGCCCGCTTCGATATTGTCGAAGTGCGCCAGGACCTGGTTCTTTTCGACGCGGTCTCCCACCTTGACGAGAACGTCCTGCACGCGCCCGCGCGCCAGGGGGCGCAGATGCGCAATCCGGCTGTCGATCGGCTGCACGCTGCCCGTAACACGCAGCATCACTTTAACCGGCGTAGGCCGGAGCGGTTCTGCTTTCACGCCCGCACGCCTCTGCGCTTCGGGGCTGAATTCGAATACGTTGGCCGGCTCAATGTGCTTGGCGGGGTGTGCCTCGCCCGTAACGGCGCGCTCCTGTCCGCCGCCGATCCCGCCCGAGACGCTCACGTGCTTGCCGCAGCCCGCGAGAACGGATAAGCACAATACGAAAATGAGTGCTCTCATGGAAGATCCTCCCCCACCGCGCGCTCCAGTTCGAAGAAACCGCGCAAAGCATCGGCGCGCACGTCTACGGCCGCCAGTTGCATGTCGAGCAGCCGGCGTTGCTCGTTCAGCACATCGAGCAAGCGCAGATTGCCCAACTGGTAAGCGCCGCGGATGACCTCGACGTTCTTCTCGGCTTGCTCGATAGCCGCACCGCTCAACGCCCGTAACGCGCCGATCGAGTTCCGCCAGCGCCGCCACGCCGAGGCGACCTCGAGCGGAATGCTGCGCTCCAGGTACTCGCGTCGCAGCCGCGCAGCGCGGGCGCGGGCAGCACTGGCCTCAACGTTCCCACGGTTGCGCCCCTGCCCTGAAAGAGGGATCGAGACTCCCAAGGCGAGGATGTCGTCGCGGTCCTTCAATGGCACGCGCGCGCCCGCATCATCGAGACCGTAGAAATCAAAGCGGGAATAAATACGGCTGTAACCGGCGGACACGGTAATGTTGGGACGCCCCTCGGCCAGCGTCAATTGCGTTTCGGCCCCGGCGCGTTTCTCGATGTAGCGCATCGCTTGCAAATCCGGCCTCGCGCGCAACGCTCGCGCGCTTAGATCCTCTTCATGGAACCGGTCGAGCTCCGGCATGGCGAACCAGGCGAGCGTCCCGAGATCCGCCTCCGCAACGCCCGCCAACCGCGCCAAGTCTATTCGTGCGGCGCCCTGCCGGCCCAGGGTGGAAGCCCGCAACGCCTCCACCCGGCTTATCTCGACCGCAATCAGGCTCGCGTCGAGCGCGGCCGCGTCGCCCTTTTCGACCCTTGCGCGCGTCAGTTCGAGCGAGCGCCGGTTGATCTCTATGAGCCGCTCGAGCGCGCGCAGGCGTTCGGATTCGGAAACAAAGTCCGCGTAGCGACTAGAAAGCTCGAAACGAAGCTGCCGGGTACGCTCGCCGTATTCCGCCTCGGCAAGAGCCAATTGCTGGCGCGCCACTTCCAAACGCCGTGACCGCTTACCAGCCGTCTCCAGCATTTGCGCCACTCCAACCGAGAACTGATTTTCTCCGGGGCTTCCCAGCGGATTGCCGCTCGCTCCGTTTACTTCTAGCGCCGGAGCCGGGCGCACGCCCGCCTGCCGCAGCGCGCCTTTGGCTTCCTCGAGCCTTTCGCGCACCGCCAGCAGTTCACGGTTTTCCCGTGCCGCCACCTCCAACAACTCGTTGAGCGTACCTGGGGGTGCGGCTTCGGCCAGCACCGCTGCGGAAACGCACACCAGCGTCCTCGCCAACAACTTGTACGTATACACGAATGCCTCCGTCGTTCTGATCTCCAGCTATTTCCGCGGGATCAGACTTTGGGAGGGTGGTACACGGCAGCGGGCGTTCGCATGGCCGGCTCCAACTCGGTGAGGGCCACAGTCTCTAAGAAGTTCGCCGGCTTAGGCACCGCAACGGCGGCGGCGACGACGTAGTGCGTGCAGCAGCAAATGCAGTGATCGTGCGATTGATGAAGCCGCATGTCGTTGCCTGGCATGCGAAAACTCTCGAAATGATCATGCGAAATGAACTCGCAGGCAATCACGTCCCCGCTCATGACCAGCAGCAGAAGAAGCGCTACCAATCGGTATGCGGTCCTGCGGTTCATCTCCATTGAAGGTAACATACCGCTTCGCGTGCATGGTTTGAGCTCAGATTCACGCTGACGCGGCACTTGTTATACTGATCCTCTCCCGGGAGGCCATATGTCCAAGCAAGAGAACCAAAGCATCGACCGCCGCAACCTTCTGCGGACAGCCGCGGGCGGTATGCTCATCCTCAAGCCGGAAACCGTTTTCGGCACGCAGGCCAACTCGACCGTCGAGGTCGGTCTGGTAGGCTGCGGAGGACGCGGCAACTGGATCGCGCCGTTCTTCCCCGAGTTCACAGGTGCGCGGTGGGTGGCCGTCGCCGATGTGGTGAGAACCAGGCTCGAACCCACTCGCGAGAAGCTCCAGGTTTCGCCGTCGCACGCCTACCACGGTCCGGACGCGTACAAGGAACTGGCGAACTCGAAGCTGGACGCCGTGGTGATCGAGACGCCTACCTACTTCCACCCAATGCAGGCTGCGGCCGCAGTGGACGCGGGCAAGCACGTTTTCTGCGCCAAGCCCATCGCCGTGGACGTGCCTACCTCCAAGGAGTTCCTCGCGAGCGGTAAGAAGGCCCAAAGCAAGGGCCTCAGCTTCTGGGTAGACTTCCAGAGCCGCGCGCGCCCGGTGTTCCAGGAGGCAGTCGAACGCATCCGGCGCGGCGACATCGGCAAGATCGCCATGGCCCAGGTCCTTTACTATGCCGGCCGGCCATGGAAGAATCGCGACACCGCCGGAATGGATCCCGAACAGAAACGCATGGCTCTCTGGTTCGGCGATCGCGTCATCAGCGGCGACATCATCGTAGAGCAGAACATCCACGTCATCGACATGGCCAACTGGTACCTCGGCGCGCATCCGTTGAAGGCCAATGGAACGGGCGGACGCACGGACTGGACTGGAACGCCGTACGACTACGGCGACGCCTGGGACCACTTCACGGTCAACTTCTGGTATCCCAACAACGTCCACGCGAGCTTCAGCTCCAACCAACTGACGCGCCTGTTCTCCGACCTTTGCGTCCGCTGCTTTGGCGCTTTCGGCTGCGCCGACACACATTACGGCGGGCTGGTTCGCATCGCCAGCGAGCGTGAAGGCAAGACCTGGCAAGGCACCGAGAAGGACGATACGTTCAAGGGCGGCTGCATCACCAACGTCAAGAATTTCATCGACAGCATCCGCGCCGGCAAACCTATCAACAACGCGGCGGAAGCCGTGGAAAGCAACCTTACAGGCATACTGGGCCGCATGGCGGCTTACCAGGAACGCACCGTGACCTGGGACGAGATGCTCGCCTCAACCGAGCGCTGGGAGCTGAAGCTCAAGCTGAACTGGTAGAAGCCTCCGGCGCGGTTTCTTTTCAGCAGGGACTTCCCAAGCCGCCCATCCGTGACAACAGCCGTCCCATGCCGCTCCGCTACTTCTTCGGATACCCGACCGATTGCGCGTAGATGACGCGCTGCTCCGGACGCAGCTTCAGCGCCTTTGCCAACCCTTCCTTGTCGGCCGAAGCGCGCAGCACCGTCGCCAGTCCCTCCGAAGCGCAGAACAGGTACACGTTCTGCGCGATGGCTCCGGCGGCGAAGCTCGCAAACCCGATCTTCTCCTCCGGTTTGGCGTGCCCGTACTTGAACCGTGCCTGATCCTCGACGTAGACCAGGTTGAGCGCGGCTTCGGCCACAAACGGCTGTGAGCCTGTCTTTGCGCGCATGTCACCCGCGGCGACGGGCCTCAAACGGTGCGGCTCCGGCTCGTACAGATACACACCGTCCGGCAGCGCCACGTACAGGTCGATCTCCTGCGAGTTCATGGCCGAAGGCGCGGTGCGCCGCCCATCCGGCCGGTTCACGCCGCACGCCGCCCAAAGCATGTCGGAGAGCGTCTGTGCCGACAGCTTTTCCTGACTGAATCCGCGGGTGCTCTTTCTCTCCTTCAACGCCTGCAGGAGCGACTTGCCACCCTCCATGCGGGGCTTGGGCAGCACAACGGGCTTGAGATCCTGCGCCACACAAGGCGCTAGGATAGCGGACAACAAGAACACCGATACGAACAACCGGCTCGAATGAGCACGCATACTCAGCTCCTCAGGGGCTACTCCTTGAGAGCTTCCTGGATGCGCTCTGTGAGCATATCGACGAAGCGCTCGGGGATGTAGCCGTTCAGGCGGCTGAAAACTTCGCCGCGCTTGCCGAAGATGACCGTCGTCGGGATCGAGGAAACGCGCAACGCCCCCGACAGTCCATCCTCGAAATAGACTTCCTTGGACCACTTGGACTCGTCCAGAAACGGTTCCACCAGGCCGCGATCCTCGTCCGTGTTGACAGAGAGGAACACGACGTCGGAGCGGTTCTTGAAGCGTTGCTTCACCTGGTCGTAGAGCGGATGCTGGCCCCGGCACGGGCCGCACCAGGTGGCCCAGAAATCCAGGATCAGCACCTTACCCTTCAGCGACGAGAGCGCCAGCTTCTCGCCTTTCAACCCCGAAAGAGTGAATTCAATGGGATTGGTGACATTCGCATTGGGATCGAGCTGCCGCAGCTTCAGGCGCCGCTCCGCCAGTTGCGCGGTGGTGCGATCGTAGGCCGCCAAAACCAGATCGCCGAGCCCCGCTTCACTGCCTTTCACTTTCCGGTAGGCTTCGCCCAGACGGGCGCGATCGCGCGTTCGCTCGGCTTCGCTTCGGCGTGGATCATCGATCATGAATGCGTCCGCCAGATAAGGCAGAGCCTCCTCGGGTTTGCCTGAGCGATCCAGCCAGCGAGCGATCTCCCGCGCGGATTCCGATGTGGGGTACGCCTGGTAGCCCGCGCGGGCCCTTTCGAGCGCCTCCGCCAGCTTGCCCAGGTTGCCCAACGCGCGCGCCTGATAAACCAATGCCTTACCGCGCGTGCGGTCGATCTCTTCGCGCTTTTGACCTTCCTCGCGAGCCGACGAAGTCTTCTCCTTCTCCAGGGCCTCCAGCGCCTGCTCCAGGCGCCGCGCATATCCGAGCGCCTTTTCGGCGTTCGCCTTGTCGTCCACCAGCAGCAGGGCGCGCGTTACGCTTTCGAGGATTGGCACATCCGCAGGCTCGCGCTGGAGCACACGCTCGCCATAGAGCGCGATGCGCCGGTTGTCTTTGGCGTCCGAGGCCGCCTTGAGCAACGCCAGTTCGATATCATTACGGCGCTCGGCTTTCGGATACTTGGCAAGGTGCGACTCCAGGGCGCGCATCATTTCCATGGGGCTGGAGCCGGCCTCGCCCACTGCGCGCCGCAAGTCTTCCTGCTCGGCATCGGATTTCGGGGTCTGCGCACCGGCAAGAATCGCGCCGGCGAAAAGTAGCGTGTAAAGAAATTTCATTGCGTGGACTTCGGGGCCTCTCCGCGGAAGGCGGCCGCTAGCACCTCTGCCCGTTCGCGCGCCATGTGCAAGTAGCTTTCGTTCTTGCGAACCCGGTCAAGCAACGGCAGAAACTGCCTCTCGGCGACAATCCGCTTGCGGTCCCACCAGGTTTCCAGTCGCAGCAGCGCCTGGTTTACACCGAGCTTGTCGAACCGCACCGCGCGTTCGAGGTTGATGAAAAGCTGCTCTGTCTCGATCACCCGCTCGAACCAATCCGCGAGCAGCGCACCGTCCTGGTCCACCGTATAGTTGAACTTGGTTTCATGGACCTCCCGGCCCTGCTCGAAGCGGAAAGTCTTGGCGCCCATGTTGGCCACTTTGAGACCGCCTTCGAGCGGGCGCTTGAAGCGGTCGAGCTTTTCCACCGTGGCGAAGATCGCGTCGGCGTCGGCCGGGGCTAGCTGCAATTTGATGGGGTTCTCGTCGTCGACGGCTTCCTTGTAAATGACGCGGCCGTCCCTTTCGACAGTGATGGAGACGAAGGCCGGCGTGCTGCCGGGAAACGATTTCGTGTACACGATGCGCGGCGGCGGATCCGCGGCGAAAGCCGTGATGGCCGCGAAGATGGCAATGAGCAATCTCATCGTCACGCTCCCAGGCGCTCGGTCACCGCAACGCGCGTCGCATGGCAGATGGCCACGGCCAACGCGTCGGCGGCATCTTCGCTTTCGATAGGCTCTTCCAGGGCGAGAAGCGACCGTACCATCAACTGCACCTGGTGCTTCTCGGCGCGTCCATAGCCCACTACGCTAGTCTTGATTTCCAGCGGCGAATATTCGCCGAGCGGCAGCTTCGCTTCGGCCACCGCCAACAGCGCCACTCCGCGAACATGCGCAAGCTTCAGCGCCGTCTTCACGTTCACCGCGTGAAATACTTCCTCCACTGCGGCGGCCTCAGGCCGATGCCTCTGGATCAGGCCCCGGAGTTCACCCGCGATGCGCGCCAGGCGCACTTGCAAAGGTTCGCGCGGGGAGGTGCGAATCACTCCGAACGCGATCGCGCGGTGCCGGCCTCCGTCGCTCGAGATCACCCCGTACCCCGTGCGCTCGGTACCGCAATCGATGCCGAGAACGCGCATCTCGACTGGACCGCCCCCTCAGGCGAGCGCTTCCATCTCCTTCTCGTCGATGTCGAAGTTCGAGTACACACTCTGCACATCGTCGTGGTCCTCGAGCATTTCGCTCAACTTCAACATCGTCTGGGCGTTCTTGCCTTCGAGTTTCACCGTCGTCATGGGAAGCATGGCGATTTCCGCGGAAACTGTCTCGATCTTCGCCTTCTGTATCGCTTCCATCACGGCGAGGTGGGCATCGGGAGCCGACAACACTTCCCAATTAAGCCCATCGTTGCGGATGTCGTCGGCGCCGGCATCAAGAACGATGGCCATCAAATCGTCCTCGCTGATCTTGCTCATCTCGATGAGCACCTGGCTCTTCCGTTCGAACATGCGCGAAACGCTGCCCTGCTCGCCCAGCTTCCCGCCGTACTTGGTGAAAATGTGGCGTATCTCGCTTACCGTGCGGTTACGATTGTCCGTCGCTACCTTTACCAACACGCCCGCGCCACCGGGACCATACCCTTCGAATGTGACTTCCTCGATCTGTCCCCCGCCAAGCTCGCCGGTACCGCGCTGGATGGCGCGCTTGATGTTGTCGGCTGGCATGCTGACCGCTTTCGCGGCCAGGATCGCCGTCCGCAACCTGGGATTCGAATCCGGGTCGCCGCCGTTGCGGGCGGCGATGGCTATCTCCTTGATAATGCGCGTGAAACTCTTTCCGCGCTTAGCGTCCAAGGCGGCCTTCTTGTGCTTGATGGTCGCCCATTTCGAATGGCCTGACATGTGAAACCTCTCCAGGGGTAGGAAAACCAGGGTTTCCGGGAACCCAACCACCGAGGATAGCAGAATGAGGTCGTTTGCTCAACCATATGTTACGGTTCCGGCCGGACTGCTAATCTGAAGGAGCATGCGGACTTCCGGGCGGCTCTGCCTTTCTTTCTGTCTGTCGGTGAGCATTCAGGCGGGCATCATTGAAACTGAAAATGGTAGTTTTCGAGTCCGTTTCAATTCGGCGACCGCCACCCCCTTCAGCATGGAATCGGGCGCCGGCGAAACGCGCCGGTTCTGGCTTACCGGGCCCGCCACGCTTACCTTGCGCAATGAGGCGACTGGCGCCGCGGGCGACGCCGGGCAGATCGGTCTGACGGCCAAGGGCGTGTGGCGCGAGTCGGCGGGCGGCTTGGCCTGGGACCTGATGTTCCAGGGTCAGGGCCCGCGCGCGGGCCACGAAGTTCGCATCGAGTTGCCTCTGCTGACGCAGAGCCTCGAAGTCTTTATTCCCGGCGATGATGGCGTCGTGAAGCTCAGCCGGCGGCCGGATCACCAGCCGGCGGCTTATGCAACGTACGCCTGGCGCAAAGGAACGCGTCATGTCTTGCCGCTGGTGAGCGTTCTCGACCCGGCCACTAACACCGGGCTGACCATCGCCCTGCCCGCCGACGCCAACATCCCACACTTCCAGGTCGGCTGGCGGGGATCCAAGATTTTGGTGCTTACGCTCGGCCATCGCGGCGTGGGCGGCGGGAAGCTCTCCCCCCTGCGGATTCTGTTCTACACGCATGCGGCCGACTACCGCGCCGCGCTCAGAGCGTACGCCGATGCCTTCCCCGCTTACTTCAGGCCAGGCCTTCCCCGCGGCCCGTACGAGGGCGCCTTTTACTACCACCACATCCAGGCGCACCCGGACTTCGCCGAAATGGCCCGCCAGGGCGTTCGCTACATCTGGACCAGTTTCTGGTTCACGCACCTGGGCGAGTATCTGCCTCGGGAGAGCGAGTGGCACCCGTACACTTACGCCAAGTGGTGGAAGCTGGGCGAGACCATGAGCGACGAGAAAATACGCGCCTTTGCTCGCTCCATGCATGAACACGGAGTAGGCGTCTATGCCTACTTCAACCTGACCGAGTACGGGGGCGCGGGCGGCCGGGACGGCGACGCGGCCGAAGCGCGGCGCCAGTTGCGCGAGCAATTCGCCGACGCGCTGTTTCATGACGAAAACGGCAAGCCGGTTCCCACCTGGGAGGGCTCCATGGCCATGAATCCCGGTCGCCGTTACTCTTTGTGGCCGCACCTTGAGGAACAGGTCAGGCGCCACATCGAGCGTCTGCCGGAAATCGACGGCTTTGTGATCGATCGCTTGGATTGGGCCAGCCGTTTGGATTATGCGCACGACGACGGCTTCACCATGGTCGGTGCCCGCCCCGCCGCAAACATGGCCATGAGCGTGGCAGAAGCCGTACGCGCGGTGTGCCGCATGGCCCACGCCGCAGGCAAGCGCGTTTATGTGAACCAGTTCTACCGTATCGAAGTGCTGCGGGACGTGGACGGCTACTGCCATGAGAACGATTACCTGCCCGGGCTCGGCTACCTGAGCCCCTACCGCCCGGCCGCCGCCTGGCACCTGCAGGCCGACTACATCAAAGATCCCGCGGCATTTGAGTCCCATCTGAAACAGCGCCTGCATTGGGCGCTGTTTCCGCAGATGATCGCGCGCGAGTTTCCCATCTCGCAACAGAAACCCGACCTGCGCGCGGCGGAGTTGCTCGAGGCCTACGCGCCGCTGTTCGATCCGCTTCGCGGGTGTTCGCAGGTCCTCGCGCCGCACCCCATCGAGGTGAGCGGCGACAATGATGCCAACCTTTTCGAGGCAGCGGACGGCGGATACGTCATACCGATAACGTCGAGAACGCGCTTTCTCGGTACGCAGGCGCGCGAATCCGTCACCGTCAAGCTGCGCTTGCCCGAACCCGCGCGGCTTGCCGGCGTGGAGGTGCGCGTGGCGGGATCGGCCCCTTCCTCCGCCGGAATCCGGAGCGCCGGTAATGCCGTCGAAATCAACTTTGACGGCCACGGCGCGGCATCGGTCCTGGTGGTGAAGGCGCGGCAGGGCCGGGCTGAGCGCACAAAGGGGATGTAAGCAGTCTGGCGCTCTGGCGGGTAAATCATGGCGCGCGGTATCATGGTTTCGGGGCGTTTCTGCAAGGCAGGTGACCGGCCTCATACAATTGCTCCAACAAGCATTGTCGAGGAATTCGGCTCGAAACTGCGTCGGTGTGCAAGCTCCGGCAGCATTAGTCTGCTTTGGAGAAGCCTGAAGGCGCTCGGCGGGTTCCAACCCTGGTAGGATCGGGGCAACGACTGGGGCGGCACGGCGCGAGCGGTGCGCTCCTTTCGCACATCAGTGGGAAAGTACACATACTGAATCAATGAACATCCTTTTCATCGGGGATATTTTCGCGTCGGCCGGCCGCAACGCCGTCGCCGGGTGCCTGCAGGAGATCATTTCCTCACACCATATCGACCTCGCCGTGGCCAACGCGGAGAATGCAGCCGGAGGCTTCGGCCTCACGCCCCTGGTCACTGAGGAACTGCTCTCCATGGGACTGGATGTTCTCACCAGCGGCAATCACATCTGGGACAAGCGGGAGTTGATGGACTACCTTCCCCGGCAGGAGCGCCTCCTGCGCCCGGCCAATTACTCAAGCGATCTGCCAGGCCGGGGTGTTTACGTTACAAGAGCCCGCAACGGAGTTTTGTGTGCGATCATCAACCTTCAGGGCCGCACGCACATGCCGATCACGAATTGCCCATTTCGCGAGGCCGACCGGATCCTGGCGGAACTGGATCCAGAGGTAAAGATCCGTTTCGTGGACTTTCATGCCGAGGCCACCAGCGAAAAGATGGCGTTGGGTTGGTACCTGGATGGACGCGTGACGGCGCTGCTCGGCACGCACACGCACATCGCCACCTCCGACACGCGCGTCTTGCCGGGTGGAACGGCATATCAGACCGATGTCGGCATGACCGGTTCGTACGACTCCGTCATCGGGGTGGAAAAGCCCGCCGTTCTTCGCAGGTTTCTCACCGCTTTGCCGGTGCGGATGGAGCCGGCCAAAGGTAGTGTGGAATTGCATGCGGTCATCGTGGAGGCGGACGAGCAGACTGGTCGCGCCGTCTCGCTCAGCCGCCTTACCGTGTGTCAGGATGGGACGATCTGGGAGTCGAGTCGTCCATGAGGACTCGTCAGGATGAACTGGTGGACCATCGCTTGCTTGTCGGCAGCTTTGGCAGTGATTGTCTGGCAGTACGCGACTTATAGGCGGCGCCTGAAATTGGCCGAGATGCGGTTGCAGGAAGCGCTGGCCCGCGCAGCCGATGGCCACGAGCGCGATCTGCTTACCGGACTGGAGAGCCGGCGCAGCTTCGAAAAGCGCCTGGATGAGCCTTGCGGTCCCGGGATTGTCGCCGTGCTCGACCTGGACGATTTCCGCCATCTCAACGAGACGCTGGGGCACCTGGGCGGAGACGAGATTCTGCGCGCGATCGGACGCCTGTTGCTCGCCTCCATCCGGCCGCAGGACCGCGCGTTTCGCTGGGGAGGAGACGAGTTCGTTCTTCTGTTTTCGGACGTGGGGGAGGATGTGGCCCGCTCGCGCATGTCCTCCATCCAGCAGCGGCTGCGGCATTTCCACATCCGCAATTACGGAGAAGTGTCGATCGGCCTCAGTTGGGGCATCGCCTCCACGGGCGAACGCCCCCTGCGCGAAAGCCTGGACAAGGCCGATCGCGCGATGTTTACCTCGAAACGCAGCCGCATGTAGGGGTCGAATATATTCGCCCCCTACAATCTTATTCTGGCAGTGAATCGAGTCCCGGCTCGGTTTCTTCGTTGAGGCCGCCGCTGTACTGCAGGCGGGTCTCCTCCTCGTAGCCCGGGATGCCTTCGCCAAGGCCCGCCTCGGCTTCGGCGGGGACTTCTTCTTCCATCACGTCCTCGCCCTCGATCTTCACTTGGTGGTAATACTCCATGCCGGTGCCGGCGGGGATCAGGCGACCCATGATGACATTCTCTTTGAGGCCGCGCAGATAGTCCACCTTGCCGTTGATGGCGGCTTCGGTGAGCACGCGCGTGGTTTCCTGGAACGATGCCGCGGAGATGAAAGAATCCGACAGCAGCGACGCCTTGGTGATGCCTAGCAGCACGGCTTTGCCCTGCGCCGGACGGCCGCCCGCTTCCACAACGCGCCGGTTCTCTTCGCGGAACCGGAACTTGTCCACAACTTCCTCCGGCAGGAATTCGGTGTCGCCGATGTCCTCGACCTTGACCCAGCGCATCATCTGCCGGGCGATGGTCTCCAAGTGCTTGTCGTTGATGTTCACGCCCTGCAGACGGTAGACTTCCTGGATCTCGTTCACCAGGTACTTCTGCAGTTCGCTTTCGCCCAGCACGTGCAAAATGTCGTGCGGATTCTGGGGGCCATCCATCAGCGCGTCGCCCGCCCGCACACGCTCGCCTTCCTGCACCTTGATGTGCACGCCGCGCGGAATGGCGTATTCCCTGGACTCGCCGTCATCGCCGGTAACGTAGATCTTACGGAAGCCCTTGGATACTTCGCCGTACTTCACAAGCCCGTTGATTTCAGCGATGACCGCCGTTTCGCGAGGCTTGCGGGCTTCGAACAACTCGACCACGCGCGGCAAACCGCCCGTGATGTCCTTGGTCTTCGTGGTGGCCCGAGGCATCTTGGCCAGCACGTCGCCGGCGTGGACTTCCTCGCCGTCGCGCACCATCAGGTGCGCGTGCGTGGGCATGAGATACCGCTTCTCCTCGGCCTTGCCGCCGCCGGTCGGACGAACCGCGATGGCCGGCATGCGCTTTTCATCGGGCGAATCCATCACCACCCACTGCGACATACCGGTGATTTCGTCCACCATCTCCTGCAAGGTGACGCCGTCGACCAAGTCGCGGAAGTGAACCGTTCCGGTCACTTCGGTCAGAATCGAGAACGTGTACGGATCCCATTCGAGCAGGATCTGGTTGGCCTTCACCGGCGCGCCATCCTCCACCAGGATGCGCGCGCTGTATACCACTTGGTAGCGTTCCTTTTCACGGCCCTTTTCGTCGACGATCGCCAGGATGCCGTTGCGGTTCATGGCGATCAACTCGCCCTTGGCGCTGCGCACCACGACGATGCCGATGTACTTGGCGAAACCGCCGCTCTTGGCGTCCTGCGTGGACTGCTCGCTCACGCGGGTCGCCGTGCCGCCGATGTGGAAGGTGCGCATAGTGAGCTGCGTGCCGGGTTCGCCGATGGACTGCGCCGCAATGACGCCCACCGCCTCGCCGCGCTCCACCAGCCGTCCGGTCGCAAGGTTCCGTCCGTAGCAGAGCTGGCAGACGCCGCGCTTGGATTCGCAGGTCAGCACAGAACGGATCTTGACGCGCTCGATGCCGGCCGCCTGAATGGCAGCCGCCAGTTCCTCGGTGATCTCCTCGTTCACGTGAACGATGATGTTGCCTTCGTAGTCGTACTGGTCCTCTAGCGCCACGCGGCCCACGATGCGGTCGCGCAACGATTCGATGATCTCGCCCGACTCCACGATCGGCTCCACGTAAATGCCGTCCGCGGTACCGCAATCGTGCTCGGTAACGATGACGTCCTGGGCTACGTCCACCAGGCGGCGCGTCAGGTAGCCCGAGTCCGCCGTCTTGAGCGCCGTGTCGGCCAAGCCCTTGCGCGCGCCGTGCGTCGAAATGAAGTACTGCAGGACGTTGAGGCCTTCGCGGAAGTTGGCCGTAATCGGCGTCTCGATGATCTCGCCCGAAGGCTTGGCCATCAAACCGCGCATGCCCGAAAGTTGGCGGATCTGCTGTTTCGAACCGCGCGCGCCCGAGTCGGCCATGATGTAAATGGGATTCAGGTAACGGCCGGTCCGGTCGTCTTCCTCCATCACCTTGAACATCTCCTCGGAGACGCGCTCGGTGACTTTGGACCAGATTTCGATAATCTTGTTGTAGCGTTCGCCGTGCGTGATGGCGCCTTCCTGGTATTGCTGCTGCACCTCCATCACGGACTTTTGGGCGTTCTTCACTAGGTCCGCCTTCTGCGACGGCACCACCATGTCGTCGATGCCGATGGAGATCCCGGCGCGAGTGGCATACAGGAACCCTAGCTCTTTCACCTTGTCGAGCGTTTGCACCGTGGTCTGCAGGCCAAAACGCAGGTAGCAGTACTGCACCAACTGCGTGAGACCCTTCTTCTTCAGCAGGCCGTTGATGAAGGGCATGTCCTCGGGCAGCACGTCGTTCAGAATGACGCGGCCCACCGAGGTCTCCATGTACTGCTTGTTGAATTCGATCGGTTCGGTGTGCAGCACGTTCTGGCTGTCGAAAGCGTGCACCAGGTCGATCACGCGGCCGGTGTAACGCAGCTTGATAGGCGTCAACGTCTCGACTTCGCCCATTTCGAGCGCGATCAACACGTCTTCCACCGAGGCGAACGTCCGGCCTTCGCCCTTGGCGCCCGGCCGCACTTTCGTCAGGTAATAGAGGCCGAGCACCATGTCCTGCGTCGGCACGGCGATCGGAGCGCCGTGCGCGGGTGAAAGGATGTTGTTGGCGCTCAACATCAGGGTGGACGCTTCAATCTGCGCTTCCGGAGAGAGCGGAATGTGGACGGCCATCTGGTCGCCGTCGAAGTCCGCGTTGAACGCGGTACAAACCAGAGGGTGGATCTTGATCGCCTTGCCTTCGACCAGCACCGGCTCGAAGGCCTGAATGCCCAGCCGGTGCAAAGTGGGAGCGCGGTTGAGAAGGATCGGGTGGTCGCGGATGACTTCTTCGAGGATGTCCCACACCACTGGGTCCTGCTGCTCCACCAGTTCCTTGGCCTGCTTGATCGTGGTGCAGTGCCCGCGCTGCTCGAGCCGGTGATAGATGAACGGCTTGAACAGCTCAAGCGCCATCTTCTTGGGCAAGCCGCACTGGTGTAGCTTCAATTCCGGACCCACCACGATGACCGAGCGGCCCGAATAATCCACGCGCTTGCCCAGAAGGTTCTGGCGGAAACGGCCCTGCTTGCCCTTGAGCGTGTCCGAAAGGGATTTGAGCGGGCGGTTGTTGGCGCCGCGCAGCACTCGCCCACGGCGGCCGTTGTCGAACAACGCATCCACGGCTTCCTGCAACATGCGCTTTTCGTTGCGCACGATGACGTCGGGAGCGTGCAACTCGATCAGCTTCTTCAACCGGTTGTTGCGGTTGATAACGCGACGGTACAGGTCGTTCAGGTCCGAGGTGGCGAACCGGCCGCCATCCAGGGGCACCAGCGGGCGCAATTCCGGCGGGATGACCGGAATCACCGACAGAATCATCCACTCCGGCTTGTTGCCCGACTTGCGGAAAGACTCGGTCACGCGCAGGCGCTTGGCGTACTTCAGCTTCTTCTGCTGCGAAACCTCAGTCTTCATCTTCTCGCGGATTTCCTGGCTGAGGGCTTCGATGTCCAGCTTCCGCAACAGTTCGCGAATGCCTTCGGCGCCCATCATGGCGACGAACTTGCCCGGGAAGTCCTGTTCCAGCTGCCGTTTACGCTCGTCGCTGATGACCTCGCCCCGGCGCAGTTCCGGCACTTCGCCCGGTTCCACAACCACAAACGCCTCGAAGTAGAGCACTCGCTCCAACTCGCGCAGGGTGATGTCGAGGAGGTAGCCGATGCGGCTGGGCAGACCTTTAAAAAACCAGACGTGCGAACAGGGGCTGGCCAGTTCGATGTGTCCCAGCCTCTCTCGGCGCACGCGGCTCAGCGTCACTTCGACGCCGCACTTGTCGCAGATCACGCCGCGGTGCTTCATGCGTTTGTACTTGCCGCACAAGCACTCCCAATCGGCCACCGGCCCGAAAATGCGGGCGCAGAACAAGCCGTCGCGTTCGGGCTTGAAGGTCCGGTAGTTGATCGTCTCCGGCTTGGTGACCTCGCCGTGCGACCAGCTACGGATTTTTTCAGGAGATGCCAGGCTGATACGGATCGAATCGAAATCCGCAATCAGATTGGCTCTATCGTAGGGAGATGATCTGTACACAGTAGCCTCCTATTCTGTCTCCTGACTTCTCAACGTCAGTCCGCCGCCAGCGCGGTATCCATCGTCTCGCGCGGCGCCTTCATCAATTCCACGTCCAGACACAGCGACTGCAGTTCCCGGATCAGCACGTTGAACGACTCCGGAACACCCGGTTCCGCTGCCGCTTCACCCTTGACGATCGCCTCGTAAATCTTCGCACGGCCATAGACGTCGTCCGACTTCGCCGTCAGAAGCTCCTGCAGAACGTAGGCCGCCCCGTATGCTTCCAGCGCCCAGACTTCCATTTCTCCGAAACGCTGGCCGCCAAACTGCGCCTTGCCGCCGAGTGGCTGCTGCGTAATCAGCGAGTACGGACCGATCGAGCGGGCGTGAATCTTGTCGTCGACCAGGTGGGAGAGCTTCAGCATGTAAATGTAGCCCACCGTCACCGGCTGCTCGAACGGCCGTCCCGTCATCCCGTCATGCAACTGGACCTTGCCCGAACTCGGCAGGCCGGCTTCGGAAAGCTGTTTCTTGATATCGCGCTCGGTGGCACCGTCGAACACCGGCGTGGCGAAGTGCCGGTTCAAGGCGTGCGCGGCCCAGCCGAGGTGCGTTTCGAGAATCTGGCCCACGTTCATTCGCGAAGGAACGCCCAGCGGATTCAGCACGATTTCCACCGGCGTGCCATCGGGCAGGCACGGCATGTCCTCTTCGGGAACGATGCGCGAGATGACGCCCTTGTTGCCGTGGCGGCCCGCCATCTTATCGCCGACGTTCAACTTGCGTTTCATGGCGATGTAAACCTTCACCACCTTGATCACGCCGGGCGGCAGCTCATCGCCCTTCTTCAGTTTCCCGATCTTCTCTTCGGTGATCTTTTCGAGAACGGCGATCTGACGCGAGGTCATCTCCTCGATCTCGTCGATCTGCTCGTTCATCCGCGCATCCTTATCCTTCAGCTTCATGCGCTTCAGGTCGCGGGCGCGCAGGCGTTCGACCACCTCGCGGTTCACTTCCGTACCCTTGGCCAGCAGCTTCTTGTTGGTCTTCTCGTCGTGCAGGTCGGCCAGCAGTTGCTTGCCGCCGAACAACGCCGCCAGACGCTTGGCGCGCTCATCGTTCAGAATGCGCTTCTCGTCTTCCAGGTTGAGGTGCAAACGCTCGACCTGCGACTCCTGGATAGCCTTCGAGCGTTCGTCCAGTTCCGCGCCCTTGCGCGAAAACACCTTACAGTCCACTACCGTGCCTTCAATGCCCGGCGGGCAGTATAGCGAGGCGTCCTTCACATCGCCGGCTTTCTCGCCGAAGATAGCGCGCAGCAGTTTTTCTTCCGGGGTAAGCTGGGTCTCGCCCTTAGGCGTCACTTTGCCCACCAGGATGTCGCCCGGCTTCACGGTGGCCCCGACGCGAATGATGCCGCTCTCGTCCAGGTTGCGCAGGAAGTTCTCGGCGATGTTTGGAATGTCGCGCGTGATCTCCTCGGGCCCCAGCTTCGTGTCGCGAGCTTCAATCTCAAACTCTTCGATGTGGATCGAGGTGTAGTAGTCCTCGCGGACGAGCTTCTCGCTGACGACGATGGCGTCTTCGAAGTTGTACCCGCGCCAGGGCATGAACGCCGCCAGGACGTTCCGGCCCAGTGCCAGCTCGCCGGCATCCGTGCAAGGCCCGTCGGCCAGCACGTCGCCCTTCTTCACCCGCTGTCCCATCTGCACGATGGGCTTCTGCGTGATGCACGTGTTCTGGTTGGAGCGCTTGAACTTGATGAGCTGGTAAATGTCGGCGCCGACCTCGCGCGACATCTGGCCTTCCTGAATGTTGCCTTCCACGCGCACGATGATGCGCTCGGAATCCACCGAGTCGACCACGCCGCTGCGCTTGCAAATGACCACCGCGCCCGAATCCCGCGCCGTCACACGTTCCATGCCGGTGCCGATCAGGGGCGCCTCGGCCCGCAACAGCGGCACCGCCTGCCGTTGCATGTTCGACCCCATCAGTGCGCGGTTGGCGTCGTCGTTTTCCAGGAACGGAATCAGGCTGGCGGCCACCGAGACCAACTGCTTGGGACTGACGTCCATGTACTCGATCTCGTCTCGGTGCTTCAGTACGAAGTTTCCGGCTTGACGCGCGTTGACCAGCTCCGGAACGATGCGTCCGTCCTCGTCAAGTTCCACGTTGGCCTGCGCGATGATGTACTTGTCCTCTTCCCAGGCCGACAGGTACTGGCAGTGCGCCTCGCACTCGGCGGGCTGCTTCTTGGCGCTCAATTCGCGGTTGGCTTTGAGCACGGCGCCGCGCGAGGTCACGTCCCCCACCTTGAAGTTCGTATCGCCGGGGTTGGTGATCTTCACCTCGTCCACCACCACGCCGTTGATCACTTGCCGGTACGGGCTCTCAATGAAGCCGTATTCGTTGATGCGCGCGTAGCAGGAGAGTGAAGAGATCAGGCCGATGTTCGGGCCTTCGGGGGTCTCGATCGGGCAGATGCGCCCATAGTGCGTCGGGTGCACGTCCCGCACTTCGAAGCCGGCGCGCTCGCGCGACAGACCGCCCGGTCCCAACGCCGACAGGCGGCGCTTATGGGTGATCTCCGACAGCGGATTGGTCTGATCCATGAACTGCGACAACTGGCTGGATCCGAAGAACTCCCGGATGGCAGCCATCACCGGCTTGGCGTTCACCAGGTCGTGCGGCATGGCCGTCGACATCTCCTGGTAAACCGACATCTTTTCCTTGATGGCCCGCTCCATGCGCACCAGACCGATGCGGAACTGGTTCTCCAGCAATTCGCCCACCGCCCGCACGCGGCGGTTGCCCAGGTGGTCGATGTCGTCCACCGAGCCGATGCCTCGGCGCAGACGCAGCAGGTAGCGAATGGTATCGCAGAAATCGGCCTGGTCCAGGACCTTACGGTTCAGAGGATCTTTCTTCTTATTGTTGTTCTCTTCGCTCTCCAGCCAGCCCGGAGGCGCGTAGTCCACCCGGTCATGCAGCTTGATGTTGAACTTCATGCGGCCGACGCGCGAAAAATCGTATTTGCGCGGGTCGAAGAACATTCCCTGGAAGAGTTGTGTGGCCGTGTCCAAAGTCGGAGGATCGCCGGGACGTAGTTTGCGGTAAATCTCCAGCAGCGCATCCTTCTGCGTCTTCACGGGATCTTTGCGCAGCGTGGCGGAAATCACGTTGCCCACATCGTCCCGGTCCGGGAAAAAGACCTCGAAGCTGGGAATCTCGCATTCCGTCAGGCGCCCCAACACGGCAGCCGTGAGTTCCTGGTTGGCCTCGCACAACACTTCACCTGTCGCCATGTCAACGACGTCGGTCGTGAGGTACGCCCCCTCCAGGTCGTTGGCCGCCACTTCCACCTGTTCGACCTTGTGCTTCTGCAGTTCCTTAAGTAGCGACGGTGTGATCTTCTTTCCCTGCGCGACGATCGTTTCACCCGACCGCGTCGTGATGGCGTGCGACAATCGCATGCCCGCCAAGCCGGGCGATACCTGCCAGAACAGCTTCTTATCGCGGATGGCGATTTTATCTATGTGGTAGAAGGCGCGCAGGATCTCTTCGTCGGTCTTCAGGCCCAGCGCGCGCAGGAACACGGTTCCGTAAAACTTCCGCTTGCGGTCGATACGCACGTGCAGAAGGTTCTTGTTGTCGTACTCGAACTCCACCCAGCTTCCGCGGTAGGGGATGATCTTGCCCAGGAAGTACCCCTGGGCCGGCTGTCTCTCAAAGAACACGCCCGGAGAACGGTGCAACTGGCTGACGATGACGCGCTCAGTGCCGTTAATAATGAACGTGCCATTGTCGGTCATCAGCGGGATTTCCCCGAAGAAGACCTCCTGCTCCTTGATATCGCGGACCGTGCGGGTGCCTGTTTCCTCGTCTTTGTCGTAGACCGTCAGCCGGATCGTAACCTTCAGCGGAGCCGCGTAGGTCATGCTCCGTTCCTCGCACTCCGCAACGTCGTACTTGAGCTGCAATCCCACCGGGTCGCCGCAGCGGTTGCAGAACGTCACAATGTTCTTGTTAAAGGTTCCGCACCGCGGGCAGAGCACATCTCCAGCCAGGAACGGATCGGTGCGGATAGTAGCTCCGCAACTTGGATTCCGGCAGGTCGACCGAAGATGGTGCAACCCCTTCAGGTTCCCGCACTTGCATTCCCAATTGCCAATCGAGTAGTCGACAAACTCGAGCTGCGACAGGCCCCGGAAATCGGTGATGGGGAAGACGGAGCTAAAAACGCTTTCCAAGCCCGTGTCTTCGCGCTCGCTCGGCAGAAGGTCCATCTGCAGGAAGCGCTCATAGGACTGTTTCTGGACTTCGATCAGGTTCGGGATCGCTATGGAAGCCTTAATCTTAGAGAAGTCAATTCGTCCACGGGGGGCGCCACTCGCCTGATTTTGCATTTTCCACTCCTCAAGGGCCGATCGAGACGGCTCTGATTTCAGCGTAAGAATTCAAACACGAAAGCGGGTCGCCTGAGCACAAGTCGAGGCCACCCGCTAAAGTTCTGAAATATAGTCAAGGGTCGATGGAGTTCCGGCACACGGTCGACGGGATGCAAACGAAAACAACTAAATAACCGGATGAGAGCAGAACGCCCGGTGCCCGTCTTCCTCTGGACACACTTGTACTGAACACACTTCCCAGTAGCACGGGACAGACTACTACCGCCGACGCGGGATGCGAGGTTCACAAGCGCAAGTTCCGGCTTCGACTCCGGCTGAGACAACCCAAGTGTATCAGACGCCTCCGTCCCCGTCAAACCGCGCTCGCGGCAAGCGCAGGGGCGAGCCATCGCTCGCCCTACTTGATCTCGACTGTAGCCCCGGCGTCCGTGAACTTCTTCTTGATCGTCTCGGCTTCTTCCTTGGATACGCCTTCCTTGATGGGCTTGGGAGCGCCGTCCACCAAGTCCTTCGCCTCTTTGAGACCCAGGCTGGTTACTTCGCGCACCGCCTTGATAACATTGATCTTGTTCGAACCGACCGCAGCCAGAACTACGGTGAACTCGGTCTTTTCTTCCGCTGCCGGAGCCGCGGCCGCGCCGACCGCCGGAGCCGCCACGGCCACACTGGCCGCCGCCGACACACCCAGCTTCTCCTCCAGCATCTTCACCAGCTGCGACGCCTCAAGCAGCGTCAAACCCTGAATCTGTTCCGCAATCGCGTTGATGTCCGCCATTTCTCTAAACTCCTACTCGCTCAAATCCCTTCTTGTGTTCACCGAACGTCTGATTAGTTTGAAAACTTGCTTTCCTTGACCCCCTGGTCGACGACCACCGCCAGGTTACGTCCCACTGCGCTGATAGCTGTTGCCAGCCGCTGCGCCGGGGCTTGAATCAGGAACAATACCTTGGCCAGCAACTCCTCACGGGAGGGCATCGCAGCGATGTCCTGGATAGCCTTGACATCGACCACACGGCCTTCCACCATGCCAGCCTTAAATGTAAAACTCGTATTCGCCTTCGCGTACGTCGTGAGCGCCTTGGCCAACGCCACCGGGTCGCCGCTGGTGTAAGCCATCGAGGTCATGCCGCGCAGGCCTTTCACCAATTCCGAAGCGGGCGTGCCTTCGCCGGCCTTCTCCGCCAGGTTGTTCTTCACCACCCGGTAATTCGCGCCCGCCGCTTTAATCGCCTTGCGCAGTTCGAAGTCTTGCGCGACCGTCAACTTCTCATAGCCGGTCATGAAGACGTGCGGGCTCTTACCCAACACATCGCGCAGCGCATCGAAGTCCTTCTTTTTGTCGGCTTTCTTCTTCATGGTTTACTCCACCGGGCCTTAGACGAGCTTGGTGTTGTACGCGGTCACGTCCAGCGCAATGCCCGGGCCCATCGTCGAGCAGATCGTGGCGCTCCGCACATACTTCCCCTTCGCCACCGCTGGCTTGGCTCGCAGAATCGCCTGGATCATCGACTGCGCGTTTTCAAGCAGCTTGTCGGCGGCGAAGCTCACCTTGCCGACAGGCACGTGAATCACGCCGGTCTTGTCCACGCGGAATTCCACCTTGCCGGCTTTCACTTCCTTGACCGCGCGCGCCACGTCCACCGTCACCGTGCCGGTCTTGGGATTCGGCATCAAACCGCGGGGGCCAAGCACCTTGCCCAGCCGCCCCACCAGCCGCATCATGTCCGGCGTGGCGACAACGGCGTCGTAGTCGATCCAATTCTCCTGCTGGATCTTTTGTACGATCTCCTCGCCGCCCACGAAGTCGGCTCCGGCGTCCTGGGCTTCCTTCTGCTTTTCACCCGATGCGATCACCAGAACTTTCTTGGATTTGCCCAGACCGTTCGGCAGCACCACGGTGCCGCGGACCATCTGGTCGGCGTGCTTGGGATCGACGCCCAGGCGCATGTGAAGCTCGACCGTCTCGTCGAACTTCGCGTATTTCACTTTCTGCAGCAACGATACCGCTTCTTCGACCGCGTAGCCCTTGCGCTCGATTTGTGCCGCAGCAGTACTGTATTTTCGTCCCGATTTCTGAGCCATGTGTTTACTGGTCCAAACGGCTTCGGCCTTTGCCGGCCTCTGCCTCCCACGCAATGCGAGGTTAAATTGTCAGGAATACAACATTCTAGCAAAGCGCGACGGGTAATGTCCAACCCATCCCACTGGTGCTATTTAACGTCCACTCCCATACTGACCGCGGTGCCCTTTACGCACTCGACCGCGGCTTCCAGCGTAAAGCAATTCAGATCCGGCATCTTGATCTTGGCGATCTCTTCCACCTGCTTCATCGAGATCTTGCCGACCTTGGTCTTGTTCGGCTCGGCCGAGCCCTTGGCAAGGTTCACCGCCCGCTTGATCAACACCGGCACCGGCGGCGTCTTGGTGATGAACGTGAAGCTGCGGTCCGAATAAATCGTGATCACAACGGGGATGATCAAACCTTCCTGGTCCTTGGCGGAGGTCTTGGCGTTGAACGCCTTGCAGAACTCCATAATGTTGACGCCCTGCGGTCCGAGTGCCGTGCCCACCGGAGGCGCCGGCGTGGCCTTGCCGGCCGGAATCTGAAGTTTGACTTGCCCAACTACCTTCTTCGCCATAAATACCCTTCATTCACCGCGCTTCACTTATGCCCTGCCGCGCGGCGCTAAACTTTCTCCACTTGCAGGAAATCCAACTCCACCGGCGTAGGCCGCCCGAAAATCGTCACCAGCACGCGCAGCGTGTTCCGCTCCGCGTTCACTTCGTCCACCTTGCCGGAGAAATTCGTGAACGGCCCATCGATAATGCGGACGGTCTCGTTCTTCTCAAAGGTCAGCTTCGGCCGCGGGCGGTCCGCGCTGGTGGCCTGCCGGTTCAGGATCTGATCCACTTCCTGCGGGCTCAGGGGAACCGGCGCTGTACCGCCGCCCACGAATCCTGTCACCCGCGGTGTGTCCTTTACAGCGTGCCAGAGCTCGTCGCTCATCTCCATCTCGACAAGGACGTAGCCGGGATAGAGCATCCGCTTGCTGGTGACCTTCTTGCCGCCTCGCAGCTCCACCACTTCTTCGGTGGGAATCAGGACTTGCCCGATCTTGTCGGAGTATCCGAAAGCCTGAGCCCGGGTCCGTAGCGAGTCAGCCACCTTTTGTTCGAACCCCGAATAGGTATGAATGATGTACCAGCTCTTCGGGGGGCCCTGTTGTCCGGTCGTCTCCGGAGCAACCGGCGCCACCGTTGCGACTTCGCCGAGGTCCTGAACTTCGGGCGTCCCGCCGCTCTCCTCTTCGGGGAGCGTCGACCCGTTCTCGTTCAGGACGTTCTCATCCGCCATCGGGCACCACCTAGCTTGTTTTCCCGAACAACTGGAAAACGCGGTCGATCATGCGGCCGCACACCGTGTCCACCACGGCAAAGTAAGCCGCAAATAAGAACACCGACAGAATCACGACGCCAGTGGTGGCCCGCACCTGCTTCCAGTTCGGCCACGTCACGCGCCGCATCTCGGTCTGCAAATCGCCGATGTAGTCTTTCACGCGCACCGGCCATCTTTTCAGCTTTTCGCCGATACTTTGCTCATCCATAGCGTCTGATTCGCCTTTGCTCCCGGATTGGCCAGCGGGGCATGAAGCTTGGCAGGGGCGGAGGGATTCGAACCCCCACTCGCGGTTTTGGAGACCGCTGGTCTGCCGTTAAACCTACGCCCCTACTCGAAACCGATCGTCGCGCCCGAAACTACCGCCGCTTCCCATCCCTAAGTCTACTTCACTTCACGGTGCGTTACTTGCTTGCGGCAAAACGGGCAGTACTTCTTGAGTTCCAACCGCTCCGTCGTGGTCTTCTTATTTTTAGTCGATGTATAATTCTTACGCTTGCATTCGGTGCACTGCAGCGTAATGTTCTCGCGCGGCATCCGTAACTCCTTACCCCAGGATCTCGGTCACGGTGCCGGCGCCCACCGTGCGGCCACCTTCGCGGAT
>CAYLLB010000007.1:0-135236 GCA_964384215.1 uncultured Solibacteraceae bacterium
GGGGCGCCTGGGGCTGCAAGCGCATTCGTTCCTGGTCGGCCTGGGCGCGGTGGCTGCACATAACACCGTTGGGCATCAATCTTATTTGCTGGGGAAGGTCGCCGAGCACGGGCGGTGGTATTACTTCCCGGTGCTATTCGCGGTGAAGACGCCGGCGGCGACGCTCGTGGGGGCGTTGATAGCTGTGATTGTCGCGTGGCGGCGGCCACGGTTCGAACTGGTCGTTCCAGCCGGCTTCTACTTCGCCGCCAGCATGGTTTCCGGGCTCAACATCGGCCTGCGGCATCTGCTGCCCATTTACCCGTTCCTGTTTCTTTTGATTGGCGCGACGCTTGCGGCGTGGAGGTCGCGAATCGGGCGGTTGACGTTGTGGCTGTTGCCGGCGGTTCTCGCGGCCGAATCGCTGGCGGTGTACCCTCACTACCTCGCCTTTTTCAACGCGCCGGCCGGCGGCCCCGGCGCGGGGCCACGCTACGCGGCCGATTCGAACATCGACTGGGGGCAGGACATCAAGAAACTGAAACGGTGGATGGACGCGCGGGGCGTTCCGCAAATCTGCCTCTGCTATTTCGGACGCGCCAATCCGGAGTACTATGGCGTCAGGAACGTGGAACCGCCGCAGGCAAATGAGCGGGAGAACTGGAAGTACATGGACTGCTACACGGCCGTCAGCGTGACGCCGCTCGTGGGTGTTTATACTCCGCGGGAACGCTTCGATATCCTGCGGCGAATGCAACCGGTAGCGAAAATCGGATACTCGATCTACGTCTATGACCTGCGGAAGAAGCGGCCTTAACGGGTCGCCAAACGGGTGATGTATTGCAGGCGGTCGAGATCCGCGTCCGCCGTGACCATGTCGCTCACCCCCCAGATGAGGCGACCGGAGGGGTTACTTGATGTGAAGAGCGCGTCGATGGACGCTCGGAATTCTTCCTCTGGCACACTTTCGGGACACAGCATGATGGAGGCTATGCCGCCCCAGACGGCGATGCGGCCCGCGAAGGCTGCTTGCACTTCCTCCAGCGTGCAACTGGTCATCGGGTGCGGGCAGAGCGATTCCGCCACGTCGAAGCCGGCCTCGACGTAAAGGGGCAGCAGACGGCGGTTTTCGCCGTCGGTGTGTGTCAGCAGGTACTTTCCGCGCTTGTGCAGTTCCGTGGCGTAGTCGCGTAACGACGGCAGAATGTGCTTGCGGAAGAATGCCGGATGCGTGATGGCGTCGTCGTAATTGCCGCCGAGCAGCACGCATTCGGCGGGCGAATCGGCGGCGATTTCCTTCAAGCGCGCATAGAACGGCTCCATTTGTTCAGCCAGGCGCTCAATGGATTCCGGCGCGTCCTTGAGGGCATAGAAGAACTCTTCGATAGGCATCAGCGCACCCATGATGTGCTGCACGGGACTCGCGAAGTCGCTCGAGTGCGCGGCGAGAAGCCCGTCGTCTCCGAGTTCGTCGCGTTTTCGCAGGTAGCCCTCGAAACGAGGCTCAATGCGAAGGTGCGAGAAGATGTAGCCGGCCACATCCAGATCGCGCGGTTGCTTGACCGCACGCTCGCTTATCCAAGGAACGGAAGCTCCGGCTTCCAGCATCTCACCGGTCCAGATCGCGGCTGTCCGCACCGAGCCGAGGGGCGTGTGGTAATCGACTATGGTTTCCCTGCCGCGCCGGGTGACTCTCCGGTCCACATTCTCGAACCGGACCTTATAGACGAGACTGGGTTGGCTGAGGAGGCCGAGCGGGTAATCCACCATGTCGTCATCGCCGGCGAGTTCCGTGAAGTCCGGCACGACGCCGTAACAGCCCACGCCTAGTTTGCGCGCCAACTCCACAAGGCTGAGATCGCGCAGCCCCGGGGGCAGGGTTCCGTTGCGGGATTTCGCACGATACCAGAACTCAAGTCGCGGAACCCAGGGCAGCCGGTCCGGGGCGCGGCCTTGAATCACGGCGAGAATGCGCTCGCGTTCGGTCATGGCTCCTATATGCTAGCGCGGGCCGAAATACTTTGTAGGTACGCCGCGCAAATGCGTGTAACATAGGGTCATGAAGCTAGCCACTCTTCTGGCAATCATGCTGGTCTTGACGTGGTTAGTCGCACCGGCTTCGGCACAAACTTCTCACGGCTACTTCTTCGTAGCACCGGGGGCCGCGTCCTGTAGCGGTTGTGGCAATAACATGACGCTGCATTTCGGTGGCGGAGGAGAAGGCATCTTCGGCAAGGGGATCGGAATCGGGGCGGAACTCGGTTATCTGACTCCTCGCGAAAGCATGAGCGACGGTCTGGGTGTCTTTTCGCCGAACGGGTATTTCCACTTTGGGGGAAAGAACAGAACTCGAAAAGCGGATCCGTTTGTCACCGCCGGCTACACGCTATTGTTCCGCAGCGGCCACGCCAACCTATGGAACTTCGGCGGCGGGCTGAATTACTGGTTTGGCGACCGGGTTGGGCTCAAGGTTGAACTGCGCGACCACGTCTGGTCGGTGAACAGCACCGAACACTATTGGGGCGTGCGCATCGGCATAACCTTCCGCTAGGGACCAAGCAGCGAATCGACATAGCCGATGACGTGCGGCGTGGGACTGGTGAACAGGCCCAGCATCTTGCCCAAAGTGCGTTGACCCTGCGGCTCGCCCATCTGCAGCAGGCTCTCAAGAGACCGCTCGGTCGCCTCAATCAGAACCGTGCGGAACTTCGGCTCGCCGGTTTCGCGATGCGCCAGCGCTACGCCCGCCAGGATGTGAAAATTCAGCGGGTCCAGGCCTCGCGCGGGCAGCGCCCGTGGGCAGGAAGCGTAACGGAAGCCGTGCAACTCTGGCACCCAGGTGTCATTTATCAGGTGACGGGCCCCACGGACTATGGATGCGGCGACTCGCGCGTCGCCGGTCACTTCGTGGTAGCGAGTCATGCCGGTTAGCAAAACGCCCACCATGTAGCTAAGTTCGCCGTAATGCGGTGGAGCGTCCGGGTGTTCACAGATTGGCCAGCGGTCCCAGCCGCCGTTGGGCGTCTGGCGCTCCAGCACACGCTCGATGATGATCTTCGCAGCGTTCAGATAGAAAGGGTCCAGCGTGGCTTTGTAGGCCGCGGTAGTTAAGAGTAAGTGCCAGCCTGCCACGCGCGCGTCGAAGAAGTCGTAGTTACGCGTGTCCAGGGTGTCGTAGCGATCGGCGATCTTTCGCGCCGTTTCCATGGAGTACCGGTCCCCGGTCAGGAAGTAGTAAGCGAGGTGGCCTTCCGCATAAACGTGATCCACAGTGAGAATTCCCGGCGCGATGCCTTGGCCCGGCACCGGGGTAACGGCGTAGTATCCGCCCGTGTGACCGATGGCATGATGATACACGCCGCCCACGCGAGTTGGATCGCGGTGGTACTGGATGGTATCGACATCGCGGTTGTGCCACTCCATCTCCTCGCCGCTGAGAAAGTAGCGGACGTCGCCTGTGCGCGCGAATTGCAGCAGCAGCGCTTTCTGTGTGTCGTATTCGCCGTTGCCCCAGTTGATGACGCGCTCACCGTACCAGTCGCCGAAGTTCAGCATGCCGTAAGCGTGTTCGCTCAAGCGGTCTCGCATATATTGGGCGAAGCCGGCACGGAAGACGGTGTCATACTGCGCGAGAATCCCGGTGGAGGAGGGCGCCGCCAGTTCCCCAAACACTTTCGTAGTGCTGTACCAGACAGGCGGCACAACGGCGCGCAGCACGGAGCGCTGGCTTCGCACCGCTGGCCGTGCCGCGCCGGCGGGAGTAACTTCGAGCCAGATCTCGTGCGTTTTCGCTGCGCCTTGCCGGAACTTGTAACGGCCGTCGAGGAGATAGTAGTAGAGTTTGTATTCGTCGGGGGTTCCCTTGAACGCAGCGTATTCGCCGCGCGCCAGCCGCGGGCAGAGATCCAACTCGATACCGCCCGGTGAAGCCCGCAATCCCTTCGGATAGTTTTGCCAGAAGTCGCGTACCGCAAGGGTCACGCGGCGCGCGGCGTCGCTCCACTCGGCGACTCCTTCGGAGCGCGTGCCGCGGGCGCCGTTGGAGACGGTGTAACGGTCGTCATGGAGTTGGCGCAACTCGATCGAGTCCGGCTTCTCGGGGCTGCTTTCCGCGTCCTTGCCAAGACCCCAACGCGTTGCGCGGCCTGCCAGATTCAACTTCAGCGTAAGAGAGCCGATGGAGGCAAACTCGTCCTCGCCGCGGCTGTAACCGAAGGTGTGCTGGATGCGCAGGAACGGCTGGCCCGCATAGGCATGAATACGAATCGTGTATGCGAAGAGCGTGCGGCCGTCGTTAGCGCGGTGTTCGCCGGAGGCGCGGACAACGGTTCGCTGCGAGCCAGTCTCTTCGAGGCGGACATCGTCCGGCGCCGGGAGAGTCGAATATTCCATGCCGTCGTCTGCCGCCAGTTCGAAGGAACAGGGCCGGGATGCGGAGACTAGCTCCTCTCCCTCCTCGAATACGCCGTTCTGATTCGAATCGAAAGCCAGCGATTCGAACAGGCCAGGACGGCGTTTGGAAACCGTGAACTTGAGCGGACCGGTGACGACGGTGACGCCCGCTGCACTTTTGACCGCTCGAAGCGGCGTGGCTGCAGCGCCGCGCACAACCGCGTTGCCGTATTCCACGCTGTATCCAGGCTGGGGTTTCGCGGCGGCCTGGAAGTCCGCCAGCACCCATTTCACGGTCCCATCCTCCCAACGGGCGAGGGTGGAAGTCTGCAGGGGCAACTCCTTGCCAGCAGGGTCCACGAGGCGCACGTTTCGGTCGGAACTCAAGGCACCCATGGGAAACGGTATGCCCGCCGTGGCCGGGAACGTCCCGGCGTAATCCGGCGGCTGCTCCGCGGCATCGAGCGGATTCACGACGCGGAGCGGGAGCGTTCGCTTCGCCACGGAACCGGCGGTGGACGGAGGCGGCGTTGCGGCGAAACTTTTCCATTCGCTCGTCACCTGGCGGCCTTCGCGGTCAAGTCCGATGATGCGGTACTCATAGGTTGCGCCGGCGCGCAGGCCCTCAACTGTCACCCGGTGGTTCTGCACCGCCATGGTTTCCTTGATGCGCCGTACAGCGGCCGAACGCAAAGCCCTGTACTCAACGGTGGCGGCCACCGGCCAACTGGAGATCCAGGTGAGAGTTGCCCCGGCAGTCACGGGACGGGCCTGAAGTTCCGTGAAGGCGTATTCAGCGCGCCGGGCGGCGGGCCGTTCGGCCAGCAGGTAGATGTCCTCGGTGCGGTAGATGCCGGTCGCCGTCAGCGCTTTGAGTTCGATGGTCTCGCCGCCGCGAAACGAGTACGGCTCGGCGAGGAAGAACAGCCGCTGCCGGTTGTCGTCGTAGTTGGCAACGGCCGTGCCACGGCCGGCGCCGTTGACGCGGATCTCGAACCGTTCATCCCCGGCGGTGTCGTAAATCACAAAGCCCGGGTAATATGTGCCCGGCGCCTTCACCGTCGCGACAATCCGGCCGCCCTCCGCCGTGCGACGCACCGAAGGAGCGCGGTAAGGGGAGCGGTCGTCCTGGAAGCCGTCCAGGCGGCAGGAGTGAATCGGGATGACCACGTTGCGCGGATCCTCCGCGAGTTTGCGGAGCGTCGCAAGTCCCCAAGTGGCTTCGACCCCGGCGGCGGCCGCTGGCAGCGGCAGAGTCGCGAGGAAGAGATTCATGGCAAGCATGGAGCGGTAATTCATGGTTATCACCTAAGCAGGGCGGTACGAATGTCGTCCACCTGCAGGCCGATCTTCTCAACAGGAATGGGCTTGAAACCCAGTTTCCACGCCGGAGATTCGGGCCTGGGACGGAAGTCCATCTTGCTCTCGTCGACAAACAGCGGGTCTTCGCCGGCCAGATTGTCGTGAATCTCGATTATCTCGGGCTTGGCTCGCCATCCGATGCGGAGCCATTTGCCGTTGGCCGCGTTCTCTCCCTGGACGATGTTGCGCACTACGCGATTCCCTGTGGGTGGGATTCCCACCTGCGATTGATACGCCTTTTCGAGGCTCAGGATGGCCGGATAGCGCGTGCTGTAAGGCGGCGCGAGGTAGTTCATCGCCTCCAGACGCTCCTTCATGGTCTTGTAAACCATGTCGTGCCAGACGGGCTTGGGATCAAGACCGCGGCCGTCGATATCCACTGCCGGCTTCGAGTCGACGAAGATGTTGTTCTCCACCGAGTTGTCGCGCCCGCCGCCGATGAAAGCCGACCGCGTCGTCTTGTAGAAAATGTTGCCGTAGACTTCCACGCCGCTCGCGCAATCGTCCAGGTACACCGCCATGGAACCGATGCTGCCCCTGCCTCCCAGGTGGTGGAAGAAATTGTGGCGGACGGCGTTGCCGCGCTCGGTGTAATCGCGGCCGATGTAGAAGGCGCCGACATCTCCGGTTTCCAGACAAAGGTGATGCAGCTCGTTGAATTCGATCAGATGGTCGTTGCCGTGGATGAGAATGCCATTGTGCGGGCCGTCGTGGATCAGGTTGTTCCGCGCGCGGTTCCCCACGCCGGAGATGAGGATGCCCGGCTGGTATGTGCGCGACCATTCGGCGATGTGGTGTATGTGGTTGTTAACGGCGGCGTGCGAAGCGGGCGTGAGCGTTCTGCGATCGCCACCGTCGAGTTCGATGCCTCCGTCGCCGGTCTGGTAGATGTCGCAGCCGGCAACCAGGTGTTCCCGGCCGCCCACCACAATGACGCCCTGGTTCCCTACGTTGCGGATCGTGCATCCCAGAATACGAACCTGCTCGCCGCCGTGAACTTCGATGCCGCGGCCCCGGCCGTATTCCAATGTGAGGCCGCGCAGCGTCAGGTAACTTGCCTCGCGCACGTTGACCAGTGTCTCGCTGGTTAGGGAGAGGGCGGTTTCGCCGGCGTTCGTCGGCGCAGGGGGCCAAAAATAGAGGCGCCCGGCGTCGCGATCCAGGTAATACTCGCCGGGTAGATCCAGTTCTTCCAGAATATTGAGGAAGTAGAAAGGCTGGCCTTTACGGAATCCGTAAACGGCGTACGGGGCGGCGGTGCGGACCAGGCGTTTTTCGACGTCGATAGAGGCCACTCGTTCGTAACTGTTGGCCCAATCCCAAGCCCAATAGCCATGCACCCATATGTCGGCTGACGGCTTCCAGTTGCGCGGCCGGTCGCCCGCGTAAACGAATCCGAACTCTTTACGGCCGAGTATGCCGCCGTGCTCATCCTGCGGGGCGGATGGGTCGCCCGGCGCGGCAATTTCCGTGAAGCCCTCATTAGGCCAGCGCGCCACCGTCATCCGGCGGCCCTGAAAGAACAACTCGGGGTGCGAAGGCACCGTGGGACGGCTGAAGCCGCGCGATTGCATCTCGCCGTAGCTGTCCATGCCGGCGGAGTGGAGGTCGCAGACAACGACATGGGATCGGGCTTCCGGGGGAAGCCGCTCGAGGATCGCCTTTTCTATGACGGGCCTCCACTCGCGCAGGAGACGGCCGCCCAAAAAGCGGACCGGTTCGTTGCCATAGTTCCTGTAAACCACGGGGTGCGCTTCGGTGCCGCTATCGGCGCGGCTCAACTGAAAGGCCTGCGAAAGATAGTAGTCCCCACCACGAACAAAGACCGTGACACCGCCGGCTCCGGCACGGCGGGCGGCGTCGCGCGCGCGTTCGAGAGTCCGGAACGGGCGGCGGAGGGTGCCGCTCGAAGAATCGTTCCCTGTGGTCGAGACGTAAAGGTTGCGGGGGGCGGCCAGCGCGATGGCAGCCCCGCACAAGGCCAGCCACACCAGGGCAGGCGCCTTCTTTGCCATGCCTAGCAGTCTATCAGGACTAGGGTTGAATCCTCTTCAGTTGCTCCGGTTAGCGAGTCTTACTTCCGAAACGAGCCCGTTTTGGAGGCGGACACTGCCCACGTTCCCGCGGTTGTCCATGTACTGGTAGATCTCGAGAAGTTGGCCGCTGCCCGGAATCGAGAGGCGGGCAACGGGCGCTCCCAGTTTGGCCAGCACATCGCTGCGGCCGGTGCCGGAGCGAATCGAGGCGATCTGCTCCGATGTCGGCGGCGGCGCGGGAGGCACAACCTTTGCTGCCTGGGTTTGGGGCGCGGGCGCGGGTGGACGCTCGACCCACTGCATGCGAGGCTGCAAGCCCGCCGAGCGGGTTCGCGCGCCCCAGCGCGGGGACCTTGCAGCAGGTGCCGGTGTAACGATGGCGGTCTTGCCTGCAGCCGGCTCGCCCTTCAGCGCGGCATTCTTCTGTCTTGCCGGCGCCGCCGCCGACTTGGTCTGTGCGTTGACCTTGCCGAAGATCTTCGAAAGACTGTCACTGACCGGCTTGCCGGCCACCCCGGCCACTGAGCCGGTTGCCGCGGCCAGGGAGGTCTCCGCAAGGTTCTGCGCGGACGCGAGCACGCCACCGGCCAGAAGGATTGATAACAGACACGCCAAGCGAGTCATTATTAATGTCCTCTGTCTTCATGCTAGATGCGGCGCACGGCGCGGCCAAGACGGGCGGCACCTTAGTCGGCTGGGAAAAGTGCTCTTAGGGGCCGGCTCGGTGGACCCGCCCGCAGCATGTGGTGGCGTTCGGGGTGATATGATGCTTAGTCTGCCTACCGGCATGGCGCTTCAGTTCGAACCCATCCAACGTTCGTGAACTCGCGAGCGGACTTCTACAAGAAGTTGGCGGACTTAGTCACTCGTAGTGCATTGGAGATCAGTATGAGCATCAGGCTTTCTGACGGACGGGAAATTCCCATTGAAATGCATAAGATCCGCATCGTGCAGAAGGTGCGGTTACCTCCGGTCCGGGACCGGCTGCGGGCGATCGAAGAAGCCGGCTACAACACGTTTCTTCTTCGGACGCGCGACATCTTCATGGACATGTTGACCGACAGCGGCACCAACGCCATGTCGGACAATCAACTGGCCGCCATGATGGTCTCCGACGACGCCTACGCCGGCTCGGAGAGCTTCTACAAGCTCCAGGATGCGGTTAAGGAAATATTCGGTCTTGAATATCTGCTTCCGGCGCACCAGGGCCGTGCCGCCGAACATTTGCTGGCCAAGACCTTCGTGAAGCCGGGCAAAGTGGTGCCGATGAATTATCATTTCACAACCACCAAAGCCCATTTCGAGCTCGCGGGGGGAACCGTCCTGGAACTCTACACACCCGAAGCGCTGAATACGCAGAGCACATGCCCATTCAAGGGCAACATGGATCTGGACAGGTTGGAAGCGGCCATCCGCGAGCATGGGCCCGAAAACGTCGCTTTCGTGCGGATGGAGGCCACCACGAACCTGATTGGAGGGCAGCCTTTCTCGCTCGCCAACTTGCGTGAGGTGAAGAAGCTGATCGGGCCCATGGGTATCCCTCTGGTCATCGACGCCAGCCTGATCAGCGAGAATGCGTACTTCATCCACGAGCGCGAAGACGGCTATCAGAATAAGTCCATCAGCGACATCATCCGCGAGATGATGGCGGAGGCCGATCTCTGTTACCTGTCCGGGCGGAAGAGCTGCAGCGTGCGCGGCGGGTTCATTGCTACCAATAACAAGACCCTCTTCAACGCCATCCGTCCCTGGTTGCCGGTCTATGAGGGCTTTTTCACCTATGGCGGCATGTCGAGCAAGGAAATCGAGGCCATGGCCGTGGGCGTGCGTGAGATGACGGACCTTGAAGTGGCAGGAAGCTCCGCCGACATGATCAAGTACTTCGCGGAACGCCTGATTGCGAATGAGGTTCCGGTGGTGACGCCTCCTGGCGGCCTGGCTTGCCACCTGGACGCCGGAAGATTCATTCCAAATATCCCGCAGTTGCAGTATCCGGCTGGAGCCCTAGGGGCCGCTCTGTATCTGACAAGCGGCATCCGCGGCATGGAGCGGGGCACGGTTTCGATGGATCGCGACAAGGAAGGTAATGACGTTCCTTCCGACATGGAGCTGCTTCGGTTGGCTGTCCCGCGGCGCGTGTTCACGATGTCTCACATCGAGTACGCGGTCGACCGCGTGAAGTGGCTGCTCGCTCACGCCGACTTGATAGGAGGTTTGAAGTTCTGCGAGGAGCCTCCGGTGCTTCGATTCTTCGCGGGCAAGATGGAACCTCTGGACGATTGGGGCACCAAGCTCGCTGAAGCCTTCGAGAAAGATTTCGGCCCGAACTGCTAACGTTTTCCAAGGGGCGGCTTCCCGGCCGTCCCTTCCCTCACATCAGGAAACCGCGCCAGACGTTGCCCGAGTGGTCACGCAGGATGATTCCGAAACTGTCGGAGATGCCCGAGACGGTCTTACCGTTGGAGTCCCGGAAGCGGTAGTGTACGGTGTTATCGTCCTGGCGCTCCGCCGTGCCGCGCCAAACGTTGCCGTACTCATCACGCAGGCGAATGAAATCACCGTCGCCGAAGCCGCTTACACTGTGGTGTAACGACGTCGCGAATCGATAGTAGCCGCCTTGCACGGATGCAGTCCCTCTCCGCTTCCGGTAAATCATCGATTTCGATTATAGGAAACCCGTGCCGCCGAGGCGATCCGGGAAAGGCTTTAGTACTTACTTGTCTGACGCCTTAGCACCGGGCGTGAGCACCGGCTTCAGTACCGCCACGTGCAACGGTTCCATGACGCGTACCAGCGCCTCGAACATGCGCTCATCTCGATACAGGCCAGTGATCGCGCCGCCCGATCCGGCAAAATTCGACGAGGCGCCCACCTCGCGCGCCCGGTGTATCATCTGCAGGTTTCCGTCGCTGAGCCTGTAAAGGCGCGCGCGCAAGTCGAAATTCGCGTTGATCAGGTCATTCAACGTTTCAGCGTCTCCCTTGAGCAACGCTTCGCGGCCTTCGCTGGCGTAACCCGCCCACGTCTGCATGGCCTTTACAACGACCGGATCGCCGGCCTGCCAGCGGCTGCGAACATCGCTGTGAAAGACCTCCGTCCCTTCGCTCAGGCTGGTGCGATAGGCGAGATAGACATTCTTGAGCAGCGAAGGGTCCAGCGGCTCATAGGCACCGTAACCTTGGCGTTCCATAAGGTCCTTGGAGAAATCCATGTATACCAGGCCCTCGTAAACCTGGATCACACGATCCTGCAGGCCGGCGGGTACGCCCAGTTCATGGGTCTCGGCTTCCAGGGCAAGATTGGCAAGCACCGGTTTCGGAATGTCGACTTCGAAGTACGTGCACAGACCCCGCAGCACGGACACGATGATGGCGCTTGAACCACCCATGCCCAAACGCATGGGAATGGTGGATTCGTATTCGATGGTGAAATTCCGGTCCGGAAGATCTATCTTCTCGGCGCGGCAGTAATCCGTGAAGCGGACGATCGCCGCCTGAATGATGCGGATGCCTCCGTAGTAGCCGCGCCAGCGTATGGTCGCGTGGAGATCGTCGAGGCTTTCGAAGACCGGCATATCGGCCTTCGACGCCTTGATCTCCAGCCGCGCGCTGGGATAGATGAGCACGCGGGCGCGGAAGTTCCGCGCCAGAAACGAGATTGTCTTTCCGAAATAGCCGTCGCTCGGGTTGCCAAGCAACGCGGCCCGAGCGTAAGCGTATGTCTCAATCATTCGGACTTGCCCCCGTATTATGGTACTTATACCATATGCGTGCCGTCGTTCAGAGAGTGAGTGAAGCTCGCGTAGTGGTGGATGGAACCGTTACGGGCTCGATCGGCCGCGGCCTCGTCGTGCTCCTGGGCGTGGGACAGGACGACACGGAAAAGGATGCGGATTACCTGGCCGACAAAGTGGCGGGGCTGCGAGTCTTCCCCGACGAAGCCGGCAAGATGAACAAGAGTGTAGCCGACTGCGGAGGCGCGCTTCTGATCGTTTCGCAATTTACTCTTTACGGTGACTGCCGAAAGGGCCGCCGACCCAGCTTCGACCACGCAGCGGCTCCTGAGTTAGCCAACCGGCTCTATGAGTATTTCGTTGCGCAGGTCCGCCGCCGATCCTTACGGGCGGAGACCGGGGTGTTTCAAGCATGCATGGCGGTTCATCTGATTAACGACGGACCTGTGACGCTCATTCTCGACTCGAACCGGGTTCTCTAACACGTAAGATAGGTAATCCTCCCGGAAGAAGCTCGCCGCACGGTTACGAAAGTGTCTATCTACCCTACTGGCAGTAATTGACATCGCGGCCCCTTCGCCGAATACTGGATGGTAGGAGTAGTGATGGCGAGATTTAGTAAGTCCCTGGAAGAAGCCGCCTTCTTGACGGCAGCGCTGGAAGGCCTGGAACTGCAGAAGGCGCGCATTGAGGCGCAAATCGCCGAAGTGAAAGCCATGCTGCACGGCAGGAGGCCCAAGGCTGCGGTACAGGAAGCGGAAGCACCGGCGCCTAAAAGGCAATTGAGTTCCGCCGCGCGCAAGCGCATCGCCGCGGCACAGAAACGCCGTTGGGCGGAGTTCCGCAAAAAGAAGAAGTCTGGCGAGCAGAAGTAAGAGCGGTTCGCGAGCCGTGCCGTACTTAGTCCCTTAGGCGGGCCAGCGCCTCAATCCCTTGGCACCGATATCGGTGCGATAGTGAGCGCCCTCGAAGTGTACATGGCCGGCGGCGGCGTATGCTTTGGCGATGGCTTGCTGGAGTGTTGCGCCCGGCGCGGTAATCCCCAGGACACGGCCGCCGGAAGTCTCCAGGCCGGACGCGCCCATCCGCGTGCCCGCCTGGAAGACCGTGGCCCCTGCGGCTTCGGCTTCCTCGATGCCACTGATTACGTCACCCACGCGGGGTTTGCCGGGGTAGCCGGCAGCAGCCAGGACCACGCACACGCTCGGGTCGGCGGTCCAGGCAGGCGCCGCCTCGCCCGCCAGCACCGCCGCAAAGTCCCCTTGCATGCGGAGCATTATGGGTTGCGTCTCCGGATCTCCCAGACGAACATTGAATTCGAGGACCTTGGGCCCGCCGGCTGTCATCATCAGCCCGGCGTACAGGAAACCGGTGAACGGAGCGCCCTCCGCGGCCATGCAGTCCACTGTGGGTCGGACAATCGTATCCATGATGCGCCGCGTCATGGGCTCGTCCAGGATCCGGCTGTCGCAGTAAGCGCCCATCCCGCCGGTGTTCGGCCCGCGATCCCCATCGAAGACGGCCTTGTGATCTTGCGTCGGCAGGAGAGCCACCGCGTTCTTGCCGTCGCAGAGCGAAATGAAACTGACTTCCTCTCCGGTCAGGAACTCTTCGATGACGACGCGGTTCCCCGCCGTCCCCACCAGCGCACCGGACAGCAAGCCGCCCACCGCCTGCTCCGCTTCGTCCTTGCTCTGCGCGATGATCACACCCTTGCCCGCGGCCAAGCCGTCGGCTTTCAGGACTACCGGGTAGCCGAAAGCGCCTAACTGCTTCCGCGCATCTTCTATGTTGTCCACGGTGACCGACCGGGCCGTTGGAATGCCGGCGCGGGCCATGAACTGCTTGGCGAAGACCTTGCTGCCTTCCAGTTGAGCGGCCGCGCGTGTAGGTCCAACAATCCGCAGGCCGCGCGCCCGGAAAGCATCTACTACACCGGCTACCAGCGGCGCTTCTGGTCCCACCACGGTGAGGTCGGCGCCTATTTCGGTGGCTAGCCTCAAATAATGATCGGGAGTCGAGCCGCCCGGCGAAAGACATTCCGCCACGCGCGCTATACCGGGGTTGCCCGGCGCTGCATAGACTTTTTCGACCGACTCGCACGCGGCGAGCCTCCACGCGATGGCGTGCTCTCTTCCACCACTCCCGATCACGAGAATCTTCATACCGATTTTCATGATAGCAACCGGGCCTCTATTCCATAGCGACAATGAGACGCGCCGCGGGAGCGATGCCGGCCGTCCTGTCCCCGGCCGGTACAATGGTACTGATGCGGTCTTCGTTCGACGTAGTGGTGATAGGCGCCGGTCATGCCGGCTGCGAGGCGGCCCGGGCTTCGGCGCGCATGGGCCTTCGCACCGCCCTGCTCACCATGAACCTGGACCTGATCGCGCAAATGAGCTGTAACCCGGCGGTGGGGGGCATCGCCAAGGGTCACATCGTCCGCGAGATCGACGCCCTGGGCGGCATCATGGGTGAGTTGACGGACCGGGCCGGGATCCAGTACCGTCTTCTCAACACCAGCCGTGGACCGGCCGTATGGAGCCCGCGTGCGCAGTGCGACAAAAGGTTGTACCGGTCGCTCATGCGCGAAATACTAGAAACAGAACCGAATATCGTGTTATTGCAGGCCGAGGCGGAGGCCATTTGTCTTGAAGGGGCGTCCCGGCGCCGCGTTTCCGGGGTGCGCTTGCGGGACGGCCGGACGCTTTCGGCCCGCGCCGTCGTGGTGACCGCGGGCACCTTTCTCAATGGCCTTGCGCACGTCGGCGAGACAACCTACCATTGCGGCCGCAACGGGGAGCCTCCGTCGGACTTGCTGGGCGAGCAACTGCGCGGCCTCGGACTGCGTTGGGTGAGGCTCAAAACCGGTACGCCCGCACGGTTGGACGGGCGCACCATTGACTGGTCCCGTTTCGAGCCCCAGGCGGGCGATGCCGAGCCGACGCCGTTCTCGTTCCTAACCGAACGCATCGACCGCAATCAGGTCCTTTGCCACATTGCCTACACCAATCAGGTGACCCACCGCATCCTCCGCGAAAACATCCACCGCTCCCCGTTGTTCAGCGGCCAAATCCACGGGGTGGGCCCGCGCTATTGCCCTTCCATCGAAGATAAGGTCGTGAAGTTCCCCGACAAGCTCCGGCACCAACTGTTTCTCGAGCCCGAGGGACTGGCCACCCACGAAACGTACATCAACGGTTTGTCGACAAGCATGCCCATCGACGTGCAGCAGGCTGTCATCGCGTCGATACCCGGCCTTGAAAACGCGGAGATCATTCGACCGGGGTACGCCATCGAGTATGACGCCATAGATCCTCGCGAACTCAACCACAGTTTGCAGGTGAAGTCGATCGACGGTCTCTTCCTCGCTGGGCAGGTGAACGGTACTTCGGGATATGAGGAAGCCGGGTGCCAGGGACTGATGGCCGGCATCAATGCGGCGTGCACAATAAAGCACCTTGAGCCCGTCGTGCTTCGGCGCGACGAAGCCTACACAGGCATCCTGATCGACGACCTGATTACGAAGGGTGTCGACGAACCGTATCGCATGTTCACCTCGCGCGCCGAATTTCGCCTCCATCTCCGCATCGACAACGCGGATGCCCGGCTGACGCCCATCGCCATCCGCCTCGGTCTCGCCACCGAGGAGCGGAGGAGACTGTTCGAGATGAAACAGGCGCAGAGGACGCTGCTTGAAGCCGCCCTTGAAGGCTCGCCGGCGAAACTCGACTGGCTCAAGCAGACCGGGAACCGGATCTCCGGCATTCAGGACTGGATCCGGCAGATTCTTGGTCCGCAACCAGTGCGTGGACTGCTCACTACGGTTGAGACCGAGGTCAAGTACTCCGGGTACATCACCCAACAACGCCGCCAGATCGAGAGATTGCGGGCATCGGAAAGCAGAAACATTCCAGAGGCTTTTTGTTTCAAACAAATTCCGGGGCTCTCGTGTGAAATCCAGCAGAAACTGGAGCGCGTGCGGCCCGCCACCCTGGGCCAGGCCTCCCGAATTCCCGGCGTGACACCCGCTGCCATCGCCATCCTGGATGTTTACTTGAATCTTCAGCAGCAAGCCCGATGACGATGCCACTGGACCAATACCCGGCGTTGCGCAAGCATTACGAATTGCTGCGCCGCTGGAATCCCAGACTCAACCTGGTGTCGCGCCGGTCGCTTGCTGATGCCGAGGCTCGGCACTATGGCGAGTCCCTTCTACTCGCCTCGAAGCTGCCCGCAGGCTCCCTCCGCGTCGTGGATGTTGGCAGTGGTGCTGGGTTTCCTGGTTTTGTGGTCGCCGCAGCCCGTCCTGACTGTCTGGTGACGCTCGTGGAGAGCGATCAGCGGAAGTGCACCTTCCTGCGCGAGGTTAGCCGCGGCATGCCGAATGTACGCATACTTCCTGTGAGAGCTGAGACGGTTCAAGAGCAGTTCGACTGGCTCACTATGCGGGCGGTGAAATGGAACTCAGCGCTCGCCAGCCTTGCCACCGCATACGCTCTTCTTCTTGGCAAGGAAGACGCAGAGCAACTCTCCAGCGCAATATCTTGGGATTTGATTGAACGCTTGCCGGGCACCGGGGCGCGAGTCCTGTGTATCGGTCACAATGTTCCACGTGAAACAATATAGCTGGTGTTCCACGTGGAACGTGTTGTGATACGATGTCCGCTTGGGCAAAGTAATCGCGATCGCAAATCAAAAAGGCGGTGTGGGCAAAACCACAACGGCCATCAATCTCGCGGCCTCGCTCGCGGTCAACGACATCCCCGTCCTGCTGATCGATTCCGACCCCCAGGGCAACTCGACCACGGGACTAGGCATAGCAAAGGACCCGAACCGCCCCACTACCTACGACGCTCTGCTCAGCGCGATCCCCATTGAGCAGATCGCTATACCTACCGCGTTGGATGGCCTTGACATCGTTCCGGCAGACAAGAACCTTGTCGGCGCCAACCTGGAACTCGTCTCCGTCCCCGATCGCGAACTCAGTCTCCGCCGAAAACTTAACAACATCAGGGAGCGCTACCAGTACGTCCTCATCGACTGCCCGCCGGCCCTCGACCTCCTGACTCTCAACGCCTTGCTGGCAGCCGATTCCGTCCTTGTACCTATCCAGTGTGAGTTTTTCGCCCTCGAAGGCATCTCAGAACTCATGGACACCATTGACCGCGTCCGCAGCACATTCCAGCACCCGCTCAAGATCGAAGGCATCCTGCTCACCATGTATGATGACCGCACCAACCTCACCAAGCAGGTTGCCCAGGACTTGAATGAGTTCTTCGCTGGAGACGTCTTCAAGACGATCATCCCCCGCAGCATCCGCCTGGCCGAGGCTCCCAGCTTCGGCAAACCCATCGTCCTCTACGACGTCCGCTCCCGCGGCGCCGAGGCTTACATCAAGTTAGCCAAGGAGATTCTAACTCATGACTAAAGGACCTGAAACTACCAGAAAAGCCCTCGGCCGCGGACTCTCCTCCCTCATCCCTCCCCGCGCCGCCGCTCCTCAACCAGAGCCCGCGCCCCGCCCCGCCGATGCCGTCTCCCAAATCTCCATCGAACTCATCGATCCCAATCCCGTGCAGCCTCGCGAAAACTTCCAGGCCGACCGCCTCCACGAACTCGCCCAGTCCATCATCGCCAACGGTATCATCCAGCCGCTGGTTTTGCGCCGCCGTGGCGACCGCTATCAACTCATCGCCGGCGAACGCCGCTGGCGCGCGGCCAAGATGGCCGGCCTCGACGAAGTCCCCGCGGTCATTCACGAGGTTCAGGACGAACGCCTGCTCGAAGTCAGCCTGATTGAGAACATCCAGCGCGAAGACCTCAACCCCATTGAAGCCGCGCACGCCTTTGACCGCCTGAGCCGCGAATTCAAACTCACCCACGAGGAAATCGCTCGCCGCACTGGCAAGGATCGCGCCACTATCACAAACATCTTGCGCCTCCTCAGGTTGCCCGAAGATGTACAACTGCTGCTCGCAGACCGCAAGATCGCCATGGGCCACGCGCGCGCTCTCCTTGGCCTTCCCACCGAAGAAATCCAGCGCGAGTTCGCGCAGAAAGCCGCCGCCCACGGCCTCTCCGTGCGCCAGGTCGAACACATGGTCCAGCGCGTCCTCGAACCGCGCGAACCCAAAGCCGAGGAACCTCCTGCCCAGGATCCCAACGTCAAAGTAGCCATCGAGGAACTCGAACGCGCCCTCGGCACGCGCGTCCGCATAGTCCCCAAAACCGAGCAGCGCGGACGCATCGAGGTCGAATACTACTCACAGGACGACCTCCATCGCATCTATCTGGCTATCGTCGGAGATCAACAGGTCAACTGAGGACTGGTGCCGGCGGCAGGAATCGAACCTGCGACCTAGGGATTATGAGACCCTCGCTCTACCGCTGAGCTACACCGGCGCAAACGGCAAGATATCTCTTTTCAGCGTACGAAGCCGCCCGCAACTTTGTCAATTCGTCCCCATCCATTTCCAGTGTTTCAGCTCCCGTACCCCCATTCCTGGCCTGCGGTTTAATCGATGTGTATGCCTCCCATCACTCGTAGATCTTTCGCCGCCGCGGCGCTGGCCGCCCCCTCGGCTTTCGGAGCCTCCCAGCGGCTTCGAGCCGGCATCATCGGCTGCGGCATTCGGGGCCTCGGCTCCCACATCCACGAACTGCTCAAAATGGCCGAAACCGAAAACGTGCGGATCACCGCTGTCTGCGACGTGTTTGACAAGCGTGCTCAAGCCGCCGCCGCCCGTACCGGCGCCAAACCTTACCGCGACTATAGACGCCTGCTTGAGGACAAGGACATTGACTTCGTGGTCATCGCCACCCCCGACCATCTCCACGCGTCCATAACCATCGACGCCGCTCGCGCGGGCAAGCACGTCTACTGCGAGAAGCCCATGACCCACACCGTCGAGGAGGCCCAACGCGTCGTCGCAACCGTCCGCGAGACCGGCGTCAAGATGCAGGTCGGCGTACAAGGCATGTCGGACGACTCCTACGAGACCGCCAACAGGTACTACCGCGAAGGTGCGCTCGGCAAGGTGGTCCTGGCCCAGATCGACTACTCCCGGAACTACGACGGCGATTTCTGGTTGAAGGTCATTGACCACGACGCGCGCCCCGGCGTCGACCTCGACTGGGACCTCTTCCTCGGCCCCGCCGCGCGGCGCCCCTACGACCCCGACCGTTTTTTCAACTGGATCCGTTACTGGGACTATTCCGGCGGCGTGCCCGCCGGCTTGCTGGTCCACCGCGTGACACGCATCATCCGCTCCCTCGATCTCACCATTCCCGCTTACGGCTCCGCCCACGGCGGCAAGTTCCAGTTCTCCACCAGCACCGCCGAGATTCCCGAAACCATCAACATTGCCCTCGACTACCCCGGCGGCCCTACGGTTCTGCTCATCTCCTCCATGGCCAACGACACCCCGGTGCCCCACCTCCTCCGCGGCCACAAGGCAACCCTTGAGTTCACAGACACCGGTTTTCTCATTCGCCCCCAGAAACTTTACGGCGATCCCGCCAACCCTGTCGTCCACCACAAGACCGGGGGAGAAGACACCGCCCTGCACCTCAAGAATTTCCTCGCCGCCATACGTTCCAACGTCCCCCTCAAGTGCGACGCCACCCTGGGCTATTACGGAGTTGCCGCCTGCCAGTTCGGCATTCTCTCCTATCGCCAACGCAAGTACATGAAGTGGGACGCCGACCGGCGCCAGATCGTCCCCGCTTAACTCCCGGATCCGTCTCGCAATGAAAATACCCACACTCCTCATCCTCGCGATTCTTCTCCAGGCCACCGCCGGCTCCGCCCCGCCGCGCGTCTTGAAACACGTCGTCGTCTACCGCGAGGCCGGCCGCTACGCCGGCTGGCCCGCCAATCACGGCATCTGGAACTGGGGCAACGAAATCCTGGTCGGATTCGAAACCGGCTATTTCAAGTACAGCAACGCGCGCCATTCCATCGACTGGGACCGCCCCGCCGACCATGTCCTGGCGCGCTCGTTGGACGGCGGCGAAACCTGGTTCCTCGAAAAACCCAGCGGCCTCCTGCCCCCGCCCGGAACCGAGGTCGCCGGGGTCAAGACCGCGCCCGGCGGCAAAGCTCCGGTCGACTGCCCCGGGAATCTGGACTTCACCGCGCCCGGCTTCGCGCTTACCGCACGCATGGCCAGCCATCACACGGGGCCCTCGCGCTTCTATGTTTCCACTGACCGCGGCCGCACCTGGAGCGGTCCATATAACCTGCCCAGTTTCGGACAACCGGGCATCGCAGCGCGCACGGACTATCTGGTCAACGGCCCCCGCGACATGACCATCTTTCTCACTGCCGCCAAATCCAACGGCCGCGAAGGGCGTGTTCTCGTCGCCCGAACCCGCGACGGCGCCAAGACCTGGAACTTCGTTTCCTTCATCGGCCCTGAACCGCCTCTCGGAGACTATGCCATCATGCCCTCATCGGTCCGCGTTTCACCGGCCACCATACTCACCGCCATACGTCACACGAACTGGATTGACCTCTGGCGCTCCGATGACGACGGCCGCAGTTGGCGCTTCATCAGCCGCCCCGCTGGATACACTGGCCGCGGCAACCCGCCCAGCATGGTGCGCCTGCAGGACGGGCGCATCGCCATCACTTGGGGGCATCGCGCCGAACCCTACGGCATCAAAGCTCGCCTGAGCTCCGACAACGGCGCAACGTGGCCGCCAGAAATTGTTCTGCGCCCGGACGCCGGAGCCTGGGACATCGGTTACACCCGAACCGTCCAGCGTCCCGACTCCAACCTTGTCACGCTTTACTATTACAAAGACAATCCCCGCACCGAACGCTACATCGGAGCGACTATTTGGAATCCAGGCACCTGAGATCACCCGCCGGCGCACCACAGAGCACGCAGCGTGCCGAACCGCCTGGTACATCTTTATCAAGAACGCCCTGTCCGTACTACTTGACAGCTTTATTAAGTAGGTCCATATTTGGGGTAGAAGTGGAGTCGTAATGGGCTTTGCTTCGGACCTCTTCTTATTGGGGAGGTCGGTGATCGTCCCCTCAAGGGGGCGGTTTGATAATTGAAGGAGGAAGTCCATAGAGAACGTCCACAACTGCGGGCGGCTACCGGCTTCCTGATCTGACTGGCTCAAGACCTCGTCGCGCCGGCAACGGCCACGCGTGGCCGCTGGCGTGCGGTACTTGCACCGCCCTGACGGTCAGCGATTGAGTCAGAGGACGCCCCCGGCGGTATTGGGGGAAGGGAATCCGTTCAGAAGGAACCGGCGGCCGCCCTGTATTATGTTTGCCCTCCTCTAGCCGGGATCCGCACACCAGCCCTGCTACAATGATCACTTCTCCTATGGAAGTCCGAGTTGTCCTCCTTCTCTGCCTCCTCACAGGTATGCCGCTCGCGGCTGGACCAGAACACTGGTGGCAGCGCGAACCCATCCGCATTCTCGACCTCCTCAATTTTTACGATCAGATCGACATGTGGCCGCCCGAGGAGACCGCCCGCCGCAAGGCCGCCCTCGGCTTCCCCGTCGACAATCTGTACGTACACCTGCTCAAGCACGGCTTCGACGACGAAGGTTTCTACTTCAAGACCAGCCTCGCCTCCCGCCAGCGCCCCGATTACCTCGCTCCATACCTTCCCGCTGCTCGCCGGCACGGCATGCGCGTCACGGTGTATTTCAACGTGCACTACTACACCAACGAGTTCGGCGCCAAGCACCGTGATTGGCTGCAGGTGCGCGAGAACGGCCAACCGCTAGGCGCCCAGTACGGCTCCGGCACGGACTTCTGCGTCAACTCGCCCTGGCGTGACTGGGTCAAGCAAGCGCTCGTCGATCTATGTCGCTACCCGATCGATGGCGTCTTCTTCGACGGCCCCATTTTCCGGCCCGATACCTGCTACTGCCAGCATTGCCGCCGCATATTCAAAGAGCGTTACGGCACGGATCTTCCCTCGAAGAAAGCGCGCAAAGGACGTTCCGCGCAGCGCCTGCTCGAGTTTCAAACGGCCAGCCTCGCCGACTTCCTTCGCGACGCGCGGGCCGTCATCAAAGCCGCCAACCCGGAGATCGGCTTCTACATGAACGGTGGCGCCCTCGGCGGCAATTGGGCTACCGGCCGGATGAACCGCCAACTTGTGGAACACCAGGACTGGCTCGCCAGCGAAGGCGGTTTCATCTACAACGACCTCACCCGCACGCCCCTGTGGAAGCCGGGCATGCGCGCGCGGCTGCTCGAAACGCAGGCCGGCGGCAAACCCGTGGTCGTCATCGCCGGGGCCATGCAAAAACCCTGGACTTACACCGTACTGCCTCCCGCCGAGCTGCGTCTCCTCTACGCCGACTCCATGGCAAATGGTGCTGGCATCTATTACAGCCTCACGCCCACCATGCTCGACCAGCCCCAGACCCGCGCAATCGCGGACATCAACGCCTTCTTCACCCGTAACGTCGATTACTACCGCCGCGCGCGCTCGGAAGCCCGCGTTGCCCTGGTATGGTCGGATACCACCGTGAACACTTATGAAGGATCCGCCGCGCAGCTCATGGATATGTACGACGTGCCGGCGCGCCGCGAAATTGGCAACCCCGAATCGGAGTTCTGGGGCCTGGCCGAGGCGCTCCTGCGCGCCCACGTGCCTTTCGACGTGATCGATGATTGGACCCTGGAACGCGATCCGCTCTCGCGCTACCGCCTGGTCCTGCTCCCTAACGTCGCCTCCATGAGCGACCACACCGCAGCTCGCCTGCGCGAATACGTTCGCTCCGGCGGCCATCTGCTCGCCACCTTCGAGACTTCGCTCTATAACGAACTCGGCGAGAAGCGCCCGGATTTCGCCCTTGCCGGCGTATTTGGCGCTTCAAGCTCCGGCTCTGTAGCAGGCCCCCGCCGCTGGGATTACATGAGCTCCGCTCTCGCGCATCCATTCCTTGCCGGCCTCGCTCCGCGCTTCGCCCCCTCCACCGTTTATTACACGCAGGCCGCTCCGCGCACCGCCAAGGTGCTCGCGCGCTACACCCGCAAAGCGATAGGTCCTTATGATGGCGAATCCGCGCCCGGTCTGGACCCCGCTGTCCTCGTTAACCCATGCGGCAAAGGCCAGGCCGCCTACATCCCCGGTGATTTGGGTGCAACGCTCGCCACGTACCGCATGACCGACCTCTACCAGTTGGTCGAAAACACCGTGCGTTCGATGGCCCCGCCGGAAGTGGTCATCGAGGGCGCTCCGGGATCGGTCGAACTGGTGGTGCGGTCCCAGGACAACGGCCGGCGATGGCTCGTCCACCTGGTTAATTTCACTGGCGAAATGACCCGCCCCATCCGGCGGGTCATTCCCTTCGAGAACCTGCGCCTCAGGGTTCCGGCCCGCTTCCGCCGCGCCCGCTCCCTGGTCACACCGCGGGATCTCGCTCTGCGCGATGGCGCTTTCACTCTGCCACCCGTCGCCGAATATGAAGTGATCGTGGTGGAGCCGTGACCGTCCGGCGTGAAACAATGGAACGAAACAGGTTGAAGGACTCCCATGGTCGAATTTGACGGCGTCTCCAAGAGCTACTCCATCTACGAATCGCCCGGCGACCGTCTCAAGGAGCTGGCCACCTTCAACCGCCGCCGCTACCACAAAGATTTCTGGGCCCTGAGCGACGTGAGCTTCCGCATCCCGCGCGGCGAAACCTTCTGCATCATCGGAGAGAACGGCTCGGGCAAGAGCACCCTCCTCCAAATGGTGGCAGGTATTCTGCCGGCCACCGCCGGCACCGTCAACGTCTCCGGCCGCGTTTCCGCATTGCTCGAGTTGGGCGCCGGCTTCAATCCCGAATTCAGCGGCCGGGATAACGTCTACCTGAACGGCTCCATCCTGGGCTTCTCTACCGCCGAAATGGACCGGAAGTACAAGGAGATTGCCGACTTCGCCGAGATCGGCGACTTCATCAACCGGCCTGTCAAGACTTACTCGAGCGGGATGGTTGTGCGGCTCGCTTTCGCCGTGGTGATCCACGTCGACCCCGAGATTCTCCTGGTGGACGAGGCGCTCGCCGTGGGCGATCTGTATTTCCGGCAGCGCTGCATGCGCAAGGTCCACGAATTGCGCCAGCGCGGCATCACCATCCTCTTCGTTTCGCATTCCATGGGAGACGTGAAGGCCATCGGCGATCGCACGCTATGGCTCGATCAGGGCCGCATCAAGGAACTTGGCGCCACCGACATGGTGGTCTCCAAGTACCTTGCCGCCATGGTTGAGAAAGACTCCGCCTACCTTACCTTGGGCGCGCGCCCCGAGGCCACGCGCGCCGCCAAACGCTCTCAAGCCCCCGAGGTGGTCGAAAGCATTCCGAATATCGACTACCGTTACGGCGACGGGCGTGCGGAGATTCTCGGCATTGCCGTCCTGGACGAGTTCGGCCGGCGAATTTCCCTGATGGAGCCGAATCAGCGCATCGTCGTCCGGATTAGCGTGCGGGCCAAGGCTGACGTTCCACTGCCCATCGTCGGCTTTATGTTCCGCAATCACCTCGGTATGGATTTCTCCGGCACCAACACCACCCGGGAAGGATATCCGCTCGCTCCCATGCATGCCGGCGACATCTCCACGGTGGACTTCCACGTCGACCTCCCCGAACTCTATCCGGCTTCCTTCTCCTTTTCGCCGGCTATTGCAGATGGAACGCTGTTGAGATACACAATGTGCGATTGGATCGATAACGCCGTGGTGCTTCAAATGGGCCACGGCGAGGGACAGGTTTACGGTTTTATGCGCCTGAATTGCCGCGTCGAAGTGAACGCGAGACTCGCAGGACGAACAGTGCCTCCGGAGGCCCAGCATGGCTGAATTCACGGGTGAACGCGTGGTGCCCGGCGAGGTTGATGTCGACCTGTGGAACGAACACCTGGCGCGCTACCACTTCGCATCACGCCTGGCGCGTTCCAAGCGCGTGCTCGATGCGGGCTGCGGTGCCGGCTACGGCTCGGCGCTTCTGGCCCAGGACGCCCTCGAAGTCTTTGGGGTGGACCTTAAATCCGAAGCTGTCGCGTACGCCCGCGCCCATTACAGTGAGCCGAATCTCTTCTTCGCGCAAGGTTCCTGCGCCGCGCTGCCCCTCGCTTCGGCTTCCCTCGACCTCGTCGTCGCCTTCGAAGTCATCGAGCATATTGCCGAGTGGCGCGATTTTCTCGCCGAAGCCCGCCGCGTGCTGCGTCCCTCGGGCCAGTTCGTGGTTTCCACCCCGAATAAGGACTACTACACGGCCTCCCGCGGCGCGTCCGGCTTGAATCCGTACCACGTGCACGAGTTCACCTACGAGGAATTCCTCCACGAACTCACGCAAGTCTTCCCCAGCGTCTGTCTCTATCTCGAAAACCACAGCGAGAGCATCGTTTTCCAACCCGTCTCTCCGGACGGCGCCGCGCTGGTGAAGTTGGAAGAAGGCGCCGCCGAGGCGCATGAGGCCAGCTATTACGTCGCCGTTTGCGCCGCTTCGACGCAGACTGGCGCACCCACCTATGTGTACGTTCCACGCGCGAGCAACGTCCTTTTTGAACGCGAGCGCCACATCGCCCGCCTCGAAGGCGAGCTCGTGCTCAAGGACGAGTGGCTGGCGGCCATCAAATCCGAACACGCCGATCTGGTTGAGAAATTCCGCGCCCTGCAGAAAGAGCTGGAGCAGCGCAATCTCTGGGCTGAGGAGTTGAACAAGCAACTCGAAGAAGGCCGCCGGCAGCTCAAGCTTCAGGAAGAAGAGACGGCCGCGATGGCCGCTGGTTACAACGCCAAGATCGCCGAACTCGAAGCCGAACACGTGCGCGAGGTCGAGTGGGTCCGCAAGACGGAAGCGGCCCTGGAAGAGCGTACAAAGTGGGCGCTCAGCTTGGAACAGGAGAAGTCCGCCCTCGAACAACAGCTGGGCCTCGTGCGCGCCTCGCGTTGGGTGAAGCTCGGCAAGTCCCTCGGCCTCGGTCCCAAGTTGGGAGACGCTTGAGATGGCGTTCCTCGCCCGCGTCTTGCGCGCGCTTCCGTTGCTGGTCGTCTCTCCGTTGCTCGTGGTTGTCTCGGCCCTGGCCGTAGCTGCGACGGATCTGATGTGGTTCCTGTTTGGCCGAAGGCGGCCGCACGCGCCACGGCCTATCTCGAACCAGGCGGCCAGCGTCGTCATCCCCAGCTGGAATGCGCGCGATCTGCTCGAGAAGTACCTGCCACCCTTGATTGAAGCCCTTCGCTGCAACCCCGATAACGAGATCGTGCTGGTGGACAACGGTTCCACCGACGGGAGCGCGGCCATGGTGCGCGAACGCTTCCCGGGCGTCCGCGTGCTTGCCCTCGAACGCAATCTCGGCTTCGGCGGCGGTGCTAACGCCGGCGTGCGCGCCGCGCGCAACGACATCGTCATCCTCCTCAATAACGACATGCGTGTCGCGCCGGACTTCCTCCCCCCTCTGCTCGGAGCCTTCCGCGACCCGACCGTCTTCGCCGTCTCTTGCCAGATCTTCTTCAGCGACCCGAAAAAGACGCGAGAAGAGACCGGCCTGACACAGGGCTGGTGGGAGCACGGCAGTTTCCGCGTGCGCCATCGTATCGACGCCGAAATCAAGGACCTCTACCCGTGCTTTTACGCCGGCGGCGGCTCCTGCGCCGTCGACCGCTGGAAGTTTCTCGAACTCGGGGGGTTCGATCCGCTCTATGAGCCTTTTTATTACGAGGACACCGACCTCGGCTACCAAGCCTGGAAGCGCGGCTGGAAAATCTACTATCAGCCCCACAGCGTCGTCTACCACGAGCACCGGGGCACCATCGGCCGCCGCTTCAGCCCGGCTTACATAGACCGCGTCGTAAAGAAGAACTGCCTGCTGTGGACGTGGAAAAACATCCATGAATGGCGCCGCATGGTCAGCCACTACGCGTACAATTACGCCGCGGCTTTGCTCAGCGTGTTCCTGGGCAATTCGCACGAGCGTACCAGTCTGGCCGGCTGGTGGGGCGCGTTCCTCTCGCTCCCGCGCCTGATCCGTTCGCGCTGGCGCGCGCGCTCGCTCTCCGCCGTGGACGACACCGAAGCCTTCCGCCGTCCCTTGGGCGGCTACTTCCGGGACCGCTTCGCCCAAATGGAGCCCGCCCCCCAGCGCCCCAAGGTCCTCTTCGTCTCGCCCTATTCCATCTGCCCGCCCGTTCACGGCGGCGGCGTGTTCATGTACCAGACCCTCGACACGCTGGTCGGCCTCACCGAAGTCCACCTGGTGGTGCTGATCGACGAAGCCTGGCAACAGGCCGCCCACGACCCGCTGGTGGCTCGCTGCGGCTCGGCTGAATTCATCGTGCGCATGAAGGGCCGCCGGAACACCCTCGGATCCATCCTGCCCCACGCCGTCAGCGAGTACGCCAATCAGGATCTCGCCTGGCTTCTGCACCGCCAGATCTATTTGTACGGGATCGACGTCGTGCAGCTTGAATACACCCCGCTCGGCCAATACGCCGCCGCCTTCAGCCGCATCGCCGTCATCCTGTTCGAGCACGACGTCTACTTCCAGTCCATCGCCCGCGGCTTCGCCCAGGCCCGCGGGCTAGCCGCAAAGCTCTCGAGCCGCTTCGAGTACCTCCGCGCGCTGCGTTGGGAACTCAATATGCTCCCGCGCGTCGACCGCATCCAGGTCTGCAGCCCCCAGAACAGAGACTTCCTCGTCAGCTTCCTACCCCAGGTGAAAGACCGCATCGACGACGGCGTCCGCGCCGGAATCGACACCGCCCGCTACGAATTCTCGCCGCACGGCCGCCGCCCCTTTACCATGCTCTTCCTCGGCAGTTTCCGCCACCTGCCGAACCAGGCCGCGCTGAGTTGGTTTGTCGAGCGCGTGCTGCCGCTGGTCGTCGAGCGGTGTCCCCAAGCGCGCCTGGTCGTCGTCGGTTCGGATTCGCCGCCCCGGCATTTCCTCCCCCAGGGCGTCTTATCGTACGTGGAGTTTCGCGGTTTTGTCGAAGAAGTCCGCCAGCCGCTGGCCGAATGCGCCGTCTTCGTCTGCCCGATACTGAGCGGATCCGGAATGCGCGTGAAGCTATTGGAGGCCTTCGCCGCGGGCATTCCTGTTGTATCTACATCTGTAGGAGCCGAGGGCTTAACCGATGGCGGCGACACCTGCTTGGTGGCTGACACGCCTGAGGAGTTCGCCGCCAGCGTCCTGCGCCTTTTCGAGGACCCGGACTTGGCCGTCCGGCTCGCCGGGCAAGCCCGCGCCTTGGTGGAGAGCAAGTTCGACATGCGCGTGATGACGCACGCCCTGCTGGAAACCTACCGCGCCGCGGTACGGGCCAAGCGCTAGTTCTCGCTGTCGGATGCTACCCTGAAGCCATGCGGTACCTCAGGTGCGGCATCCTCCTCGCTCTTACCGCCATATTCGCCCGGGCCGGCGACTTGCATGCCGCCGCGCGCGCCGGCGACGTGGCCCGGGTCCGCACCCTGCTCGATGCCGGCGCGTCTGTCAACGAGCGTGACATCCTCGGCGGAACGCCGCTGCACGACGCTGCCTGGGCCGGGCACATCGCCGTGGCGGAACTCCTGCTCGCCCAAGGGGCCGACCCAGACTCCAGGCACGAGGAGGGCGGTTCGACTCCGTTGCATTACGCCATCATCACCAATCATCCGGATCTGGCGGCGTTGCTCGTCTCTAAGGGCGCTCACGTCAACGTCCCCTACCGGAACGGCATCACCGCACTGCACTTGGCCGCGAACCGCGGCTACTTGAGCTTGGCAGAATTCCTGCTTTCCCACGGCGCCCGCGTCAACGCGGCGGATGCCACCGGATCCACGCCTCTGCACGAAGCCGCCTGGAAAGGGCACGCCGGCATGGTAAAGTTCCTCATCTCGAAAGGGGCCGCCATCAACGTGAAGGATCGGGACGAAGGCGCCACGCCGCTGCACGAGGCCGCCGCCAAGGGGCAAACGGACGCCGTGGCCGCGTTGCTCGCTGCCGGCGCCGACCCGAACGTTCGCGATCTCAGCGGCGCCACACCGCTCGACGAAGCTCTGCGCTTTCGCCATGCCCAGGTCGTGGAATTGCTCCTGTCGCACGGGGCCCGCATCGAAGGCGCCGATCCCTCCTCCGCGCGCCGCTTGCAGGAGGCCGTTCTCCGGGGCCAGATCGACTTGGTGACGCTGCTCCTTGAAAAGGGCGCCGATCCGAACACGAGGACCGCTCAAGGCTCCACCCCGTTGCACGATGCCGCGCTCAAGGGGCATAAGGAGATCGTCGAACTCCTGCTCGGCCGGGGCGCCCGCCTCGAAGCGTCCAACGGCTCCGGCGCGACACCGCTACACGATGCCGCCCTCGGAGGCCATCGCGCCGTCGTGGAACTGCTCATCGAGCGCGGCGCGGCCGTCGACGCCCGCGACAGCGAGTCCGGGGCCACACCGCTGTTCCTCGCCGCAAGTTGGGGACGCATGGATGTCGCCGCGCTGCTCGTGTCCAAAGGCGCGGACGTCAATGCCCGCAACAGGGCAGGCGTCTCGCCCTTGGCTATCGCCCTCAAGAACGGCCACGAAGATCTGGCCGCCCTGCTGCGCGACCGCGGTGCTAAAGAATAGCCCTGCCGCTCCCGATGTACTAGCTTGGTGAAAGCCCGTAGTTCCGACACGCATCTGGCCGCCGCCGCCGAGGTGCTCAGCACGCAGCTTCGCGCTCACCTGAAGCGCTGGTCGTCGTTGTTTGCACCCGTCGCCGCCCAGGCGGAACGCCGGTTTCTCTCCAGGCTCGCCCGTCTGGGCTTCGACGCCCGGCAGCGCAAAGCGCTGGCCGCCATCACGCCGGGCGCCGCCGCGCGCATTCTCGCCGAAGGCCGTCCTCCGGCGCATTTCTTCGAACAGGTGGAGTACAGCGGCCGCCGCCTGGCTAAGCTTCGCCTCTCGCCGGCTGAAATCACCCGCGCGCTGCACGAATACGATAACATCCAGCTCTCCGGCCTGGGCCCACTGACGCCGGCCGACGCCGCCAATTTCCGCTGGGCGCGCAATCAACTGCACTTCTGCGCCATCCTCACTTTGAACAACGCGTTCTACCAGGTGCGCGAAACCGAAACCAGGACATTTTACGAACTCTTTCGCGCCGAAGTGGAATCGCACAGCCTCGACCAGTTGCTGCGGCGCTTTCTCGAGATCCTCACGGGCTTCAGCCGCGCACAAGCCGGAGCTCTTTTCCTGCGTGACGGCTCGAGCCGCACCTGGACGCGACGAGCGGTTGTGCCCGCGCCCCCGGCCGCCTCCGGGCCCGGCTCGGAAAGCCACTGCCGCTTCGACAGGTTGGCCCGCCCCCGTTATCTCCGCGTAGGCGGCGCCGGCCAGGATTGCTGGCTGTTCCCCGATTGGAGCGGGCGCTACGCCTGCTGCTGGTCCGTGCCACTGGCGGCCGAGGGCCGCGCGCTCGGTGTGATGCAATTTGCTTTCGACAAACCCTACGAGTGGCTGCCTCGGGAACTTGAGCTGCTCGAGGTGGCCGCCGAACGCTGCACGCTGGCCGCGCAAAAGGCCCGCCTGATGGAAGAACTGGCCCAACGCGAGGAACAGGTTCGCGGCCTGGCGGAGCACCTCATCCAAGTCGAGGAGATGGAACGCCGCAGGGTCAGCCGCGAACTGCATGACGAAGCCGGACAATCTCTCCTATACATTCGCCTGCAACTGGAGATGCTTGAGCGCGCCGTCGCCGGCGCACATCCGGCGTTGGCGGCACAACTGGGGGACATTCGCGACCTGCTGGAGAAGGACATCGTCGAAATCCGGCGGGTCATCGGCGCCCTCAGCCCCGCCGTGCTGGCTCAACTGGGCCTGGCGCCGGCTTTGCGGCAGCTCGTCAGCCAGCTCCGGCGGCGGCATTCCGCCCGGGTCCGCCTCCAGGTGTCTCGCCTAGGGCGGCTTCCGGAAAAGACCGAAGCCACCGTCTATAGGCTTGTGCAGGAGTGCTGCAACAACATCATTAAACATTCCTCGGCAACGCATGTAAACCTTTCCGTGGGTTCAGCCGATGGAGTACTGAGACTGAATGTTGAGGATGACGGTGTCGGTTTTCGAGTCGAGGAAGCACTTGCCAAACGGGGTTCTTTCGGCCTGGCTGGCATCCGGGAGCGCGTGGCGCTTCTCGGCGGACGATTTGACATCCGTAGCCGTCCCGGTATCGGGACGAAGATAAAAATCGAGTTGCCGATCCCGCAACGGGCAAAGCGCGAAGCGGGTCCGGCGGCGCGTCGAGCAAATGCTGGCCGCGCCAGAACAGAATCAAGACAATAGGGATCTTGAGACAAGTCGAGTAAACGTATGGCAAAGATTCGAATCCTTTTGGCGGATGACCACACGTTATTCCGTCAGGGTATGAAAACGCTGATTTCCGCAGAAGCCGACATGGAAGTCCTGGGCGAAGCCTCCAACGGCGGCGATGCCATTGATCGGGCGGCCGAACTGCGGCCGGACGTCGTGCTGATGGACATCGGCATGCCAGGCCTCAGTAGCTTTGAGGCCACGCGGCAAATCAAGAAGAACCGTCCCGAAACGCGTGTCGTCTTCCTCACCATGTACGACGACGAGGATTACCTGGTCGAGGGCATGGAGGCGGGTGCCAGCGGTTATGTACTGAAAGACTCCCCCGCCGCCCAACTGCTGGCCGCGGTGCGGGATGTCTGCCGCGGTGGCAGCTATCTCAGTCCCCGCATGCTGGCCCAATTGGTGGACGACTTCCGCTCCCGGATCAAGTCCGCCAACCGCCTGCCTCGTTTCGCCACGCTCACTACGCGCGAAAAGGAAGTCCTGAAGATGCTGGCCGAGGGTAACTCGGTCAAGGAGATCGCCTGCGACCTCAACCTGAGCGTGAAGACCGTCGAGGCTCACAAGTTCAACCTGATGCGCAAACTCGATATCCACAACAAAGCGCAACTGGTCCAATACGCCATTCAAAAGAAAATCATCAAGATCCCGAACCTGGTCTAGCATACTTTCCGCTCCGGATTCGATGTAGAATCGTTCCGTGGCCCACTGCTATACGCGCCGTAGTGTCCTCGCGGCCTTGACTGTTACATCTCTCTCCGCCTCCGCCCGAAGGCCCATCCGCTTCGGCGGCCCCATATTCCTCAAGAGCGACGATCCCGGCGAACTGGCGCGCGAGCATCGCCGCCTGGGTTACAGCGCCGCCTTTTGCCCCGGAGTGAAGCTCCAGGAAACGGAAAAGATCCGCGCCGTTGAAAAAGAGTTCGCTGCCCAGAACGTCGCCATCGCGGAGGTGGGTGCATGGAACAATATGCTGGATCCGGATCCGGCCAAGCGCGAGGCAAATCTTAAGTACGTCACCGAACGGCTGGCCCTGGCCGACGAGGTGGGCGCCCGCTGCGCCGTGAACATCGCCGGCTCTTACAATCCCAAGATCTGGTACGGCCCGCACAAGAAGAATTTCTCCCGCGAGTTTTTCGACGCAACGGTGGACAACGCCCGCCGAATCATTGACGCGGTAAAGCCCAAGCGGGCCAAGTTCGCCCTGGAAATGATGGGGTGGGCCCTGCCGAGCGGCCCGGATGAGTACCTGGATCTGATCAAGGCCGTCGGCCGCAAGGGTTTCGGCGTCCACCTGGACGTCTGCAACGGGATCAACTCGCCGGCCCGCTTTTACGCGAACACCGCCTTCATCCAGGAGTGTTTCCGCAAGCTGGGCCCTCACATCGTTTCCTGCCACGCCAAGGACCTTGAGTGGGTGGTCGAGTTGAATGTCCACTTCAAAGAGGTAATCCCCGGGCGTGGCGAAATAGACTATCGAACTTACCTTCTCGGCATGGCGGGCCTCCCCAACGATGCCCCTCTCATGATGGAGCACCTCAAGGGCGCCGCCGAGTACGATGAGGCGCGCAATTATATCTTCAAGGTCGGCCGTGAACTCGGCCTGGCTTTTGCATAAGGAGGAATCAAACATGCAACGTCGTGAATTCCTGGCGGTGACAGCCGCCTCGGTGGCCGCCGCCCAAACCGGTGGCACACGGCTGCCTATCAAGAAGGGGATGTTGTACAGTATGCTGCCCAAGAATCTCAGCGTCTATGACCGCTTCAAGCTGGCCAAGGACGTGGGCTTCGAAGAGATGGAGGTGGGCACCGTTACCAGCGAGAAGGACGCCGAGGAGATCAAGAAAGCCTCCGAAGCCACCCAGATGCCCATCCATTCCGTCATGAACATGGCGCACTGGAAGTATCCGCTTTCGTCGGGCGACTGGACCGTGGTGGCCGAAAGCGTCAAAGGCATGGAGGCGAGTCTCCATAACGCCAAGCTGTGGGGCGCCAGCGCCGTTCTCCTGGTCCCGGCAGTGGTAAACCCGCAAACCAGTTATAAGGACGCCTGGGAGCGGTCGCAAAAAGAGATTAAGAAACTGATTCCCCTTGCCGCCAAGCTGAAGGTGGTCATCGCCGTCGAGGACGTTTGGAATAAGTTTCTGTTGAGCCCGCTCGAATTCGCGCGTTACGTAGACGACTTCAAGAGTCCCTGGGTCCGCGCCTACTTCGACGTCGGCAACATCGTCTTTTACGGCTATCCCCAGGACTGGATCCGCACGCTCGGCAAGCGCATCGCCAAGCTGCACCTCAAGGATTTCAAGTTCGAGAAGGGCCGTGTCGACTTCACTCCTCTGCGCGAAGGCGCTATCGACTGGCAGGAAGTCTACCGCGCGCTGAAGGAGATCGGCTACCAGGGCACCGCCACGGTCGAACTCCCCGGCGGCGACGAAGCCTACCTCAAGGAAGTGAGCCGCCGCGTCGATCTCATCCTGACCGGCGCATAGAGGCGCCCTCGGGCTTGGGTCCGCGGGACAGGCGCTTTCCGTGCCGGTTGTCTCGCGTACCCACGCCCGAGCGGTTACCATCGAGGTATGAAGAAGTTTCTCTTAGGCCTCGCCTCCGGTGTCCTTCTCGCTTTCCTGGCCATCCTGATCGTAGTCGCCGCGCTCGCGCGCCTGGGAAGCCGCCCTCCCGCGGTAGCCGACGGCTCCACCCTCGTCCTGAAGCTCAGCGGTGAGATTGCCGAGCGGGCTCCCTCGGAAATTCCTCTGCCCTTTTTCGAGAGCCAGTCTCCCTTCACCACGCGCGAAGTCTGGGAGATGCTGCGCAAAGCCGCGGTCGACGATCGCATCAAGGCCGTGGTGCTGATGCCCCGCTCGATCGACGCCGGCTGGGGCAAGCTGGAGGAGATCCGCGGCGCGCTCATCGCCTACCGCCGTAGTGGCAAACCCCTGGTCGCTTACCTGCGTTCGGCCGGGACCCGCGAGTACTATCTGGCGACCGCCGCGGACCGCATCGCCATGGCTCCCGAGGACCTGCTGGACGTGAAAGGCCTGCGCATCGAACGGACGTACTTCCGCGGGACGCTCGACAAGTTGGGCGTACAGGTGGACATTGAGCACGCCGGCAAGTACAAAGACTACGGCGATCAGTATGCCCGCACCTCAATGGGTCCCGAATCCAAAGAGGTTCTGAACTCCATCCTGGACGATCTCTACGGCCGCATGACCGCAACGCTCGCCGAGTCCCGTAAGATGAGTCCCGCCGAAATGCGGGCCGTGATCGACGAAGGCCCCTTTCTTTCGAGCGACGCCCTAGCCAAAGGCCTCGTGGACGCGCTCGAGTATGAGGATCAGACTTACGACGCCCTCGGCCGCCGGATAAAGGTCCAGCCCCTCAAGAAAGTCGCCGCACGAGACTATGCCAAGGTGAGCGCCGCGTCTGTCGGCTTGGAAGGGCCCCACCGCATCGCGCTGATCGCGGCCGAGGGCGACATCTTGCAGTCCTCCGGCGGCCCCTTTGACGACGAGGCTATCACGCCCGGCGGCATGACAAAACTATTCCGCCAGGTGGCGGACGACCCGTCCACCAAGGGCGTCATCCTGCGCATCAATTCGCCGGGCGGCGATGCCCTCGCCTCCGATCAAATCTGGCGCGAAGCGAACCTCCTCGGCAGGAAGAAACCGATGGTCGTCTCCATGTCCGACCTCGCCGCCAGCGGCGGATATTACATGGCCATGACCGGCGACCCCGTTCTCGCTTACGCGAACACCCTCACAGGTTCCATCGGCGTCCTTTACGGCCGTGTGAATTTGCGCGGGCTTTACGGCAAGCTGGGAATCACGAAAGATTCCCTGGCGCGAGGCCGGTTCGCCCAGATCGACAGCGAGTACATTCCCCTGACTCCCGAAGGCAGGGAGAAGATCCGCCGGGGTGTGGAGGCGAACTATCACGGCTTCGTTACGCGCGTCGCCGAGTCGCGCCGGCGCAAATACGAAGAAATCGAGCCGCTGGCGCAAGGCCGGGTGTGGCTGGGCAGCCAGGCCCGCGAACGCGGCCTGGTGGACGAGCTGGGTGGCCTGGACCGCGCCATCGAGCTGCTGAAGCAGAAAGCCCGCATTCCGCAAGACCAGAAGATCAGGCTGGTCGATTACCCGGGCAAACGCACCATCGTGGATTGGGTGCTCGAACGCGAGCGCGCGGCCGCCATCGAGCCTCGCCTCGGCGCACTCCTGAAGCAGGTCCACGCGGCGCTGTGGATGCGCGGCGGCCTCATGCGAGTGATGCCTTATTCGATTACGGTGCGGTAACCGGACCCCTCCTATGAAGATCGCCATCCTGGGCACCCGCGGAATTCCGGCCTCTTACGGCGGCTTCGAGACGTTCGCCGAAGAATTGTCGCGCCGCCTCGCCGCGCGCGGCCACGACGTCGTCGTGTATTGCCGCTTCCGCTCTGCCGGGCCGGAGTACCTCGGCGTGCGGCTCCGCTACCTGCCCACCATCCGCCATAAGTATCTTGATACTGTTTTTCACACCTTTTTATCTAGTTTAGACTTGCTCCACCATCGCCCGGATGCTGCACTGTTCTGCAACGCCGCCAACGCTTTGTTCACCTTCGTCCCGCGCCTGGCCGGCATCCCCTGCGCATTGAATGTGGACGGCCTGGAGCGCAAGCGCCGCAAGTGGGGATGGGCGGGCCGCACCTGGTACCGTGTCTCGGAATGGATCGCCACCTGGGCGCCCACGGAAGTGGTGAGCGACGCCCGGGAAATCGCCGCCTATTACCAAAAGCGCTACGGACGCCAGACACACTTCATTCCGTACGGCGCTGAGACGGGCCCGGCGCCGTCCAAAGAGACTCTCGGACGGCTGCACCTCGAACCGGGGCGCTATTTCCTGTATGTGAGCCGCTTCGAACCGGAAAACAACGCCCTGGAGGTCCGCCAGGCGTTTGAAACCGTCGATACGGATCTGCGCCTGGCGCTTGTCGGCGATGCGCCCTATTCGGCCGATTACATCCGCCGCGTGCGTGACACAACCGACCCGCGCGTCGTAATGCCCGGCGCCATTTACGGGCAGGGGTACCACGAGCTGCAATCTCACTGCTTCGCCTACATTCACGCAACCGAGGTCGGCGGCACGCACCCTGCCCTCATAGAGGCCATGGGGCGCGGAGCGCTGGTGCTCTACCTCAGCACTCCGGAGAATGAGGAGGTTGCCGGCGGGGCGGGCATCGCTTTTACGCACGGCACCCTCGCCGAAACCATGAAGCGTGTTCTGGCCATGCCGGAAATCGAGCGGGCGGACCTTCGCCGGCGTGCCGCCGACCGCGTGCGTCAACGCTATAGCTGGGACGCCGTCACCGGCGCATACGAGAAGCTCTTTACTGAAATGTGCAACCGCCGGGCGTAGCCCGTCGCCCGCTTACAGGTCAAGGTTGCGCACGTCCAGGGCGTTCTCTTCGATGAACTTGCGGCGGTTCTCGACATTCTCTCCCATCAGTGTCGAAAAGATGTCCTCGCACTCCACCGCGTCCTCGAGCCGCACCCTCAACAGCGTCCGGTTCTCGGCGTTCATCGTGGTTACCCAGAGTTGCTCGGCGTTCATCTCGCCCAAGCCTTTGTAGCGCTGCACGCTGGCGTCCTTCATGCCTTCCGCCTTGACGTGCGCCAGCAGAGCTTCCCAGTTCTCCAACGTTACACGGACTGAGTCCTTGGCCACAACGAATGGCGGCTGATTGTTGCGCGCAATCTGCTTGGCGAGCGAGCGCAGCTTTTTGTACTCGGCGTGCGAAGCCAGCTCCGGACCGATGACTCGCTCCGCGTTCGAATGATCCCGGTAGGTGACCATCCATGCATCGTGCTCTTCGTCGGGTTTCAATTCCGGAGATAGAGACAGAGCCTCCAGCCGCTTTACCAGCGGTTCCAGGTTGGCCGGATTGGTGAAGTCCGCCTTGACGTCCAGGTGCAGGTTGACGTCCGAAACAAGATCGACCACGCGCGAATCCCGCAACTTCCGCTCTGCACGCGTGAAGATGTGTTGGTACTCATCCAGAGCCATGAGGAACGCCCGCAGTTCGGCCCCTTCCAACCGGGTTCCTCCCGCTTCTACGGCAACGTTATCCGTCGCCCGGCGAAGCAACTCGCGCATGTATTCCTTCTCATCTTTGATGTACCGCTCGCTCTTGCCCTTCTTGATGCGATAGAGCGGCGGCTGCGCAACGAAGACATGGCCGCGCAGAATCAGTTCCTGCATATGGCGGAAAAAGAACGTGAGCAGGAGCGTGCGGATGTGCGAGCCGTCTACGTCGGCATCGGTCATGATGATCACTTTGCCGTAACGCAGCTTCGAGATGTCGAAGTCGTCCGCGCCGATGCCGGTCCCGATGGCCGTGATCATGGCCCGGATTTCCTCGTGGCTGAGCATCTTGTCGTAGCGCGCCTTCTCCACGTTCAGGATCTTGCCGCGCAACGGCAGAATGGCCTGGTAGCGGCGGTCGCGCCCGCCTTTGGCCGTGCCGCCGGCCGACTCGCCCTCAACCAGGAACAACTCGCAGCGCTCCGGATCGCGCTCCTGGCAATCAGCCAGCTTCCCCGGTAGGCCGCCGGACTCCAATGCGCCTTTCCGGCGGGTGAGATCGCGTGCCTTGCGGGCGGCCTCGCGCGCGCGGGAAGCCTCGATCGCCTTGCCGACGATCTTCCGCATTACGGCCGGGTTCTTGTCGAAGAACTCACTGAGCTTTTCGTTGACGAACTGCGTTACGTACCCGGTGACATCGCTATTCAGCTTACCTTTGGTCTGCCCTTCGAATTGCGGCTGCGGCAGCTTCACGCTCACTACCGCCACTAGGCCCTCCCGTACATCGTCCCCCGAAAGATTCTCCTTTACATCCTTGAATAGCCCGGCTTGCTGGCCGTACGCGTTAATCGTCCTGGTCAGCGCGCTCCGGAAACCAGTCAAGTGCGTGCCGCCGTCCACCGTGTTGATGTTGTTGGCGAAACTGAAAATGTTCTCTGAATAGCCGTCGTTGTATTGCAGCGCGATCTCCATAGTCAGCGTCGCACCGTTGCCCATCTCGCGCTCACCTTCCATGTAGATGGGCTTTTCGTGCAGCACGTTCTTGCCGCGGTTGAGGTGTTTGACAAACTCCGCAATACCGCCGCTGTAATGAAACTCGTGCTGTTTTACAGGCTCAACGCGTTCATCGGCGAGAATGATCGTAAGGCCCTTGTTCAGGAACGCGATCTCGCGAAGCCGCTGCGCCAGCGTATCGTAGTTGAACTCGACCACATCCATAATGGTCGGATCTGGCTTAAAAGTGACTTTTGTACCCGTCTTGCGCCCTGCCTTGCCTGTTCTGGTCAGGGGTGCCTTGGGGACGCCACGCTCGTACTGCTGTTCCCATGTATATCCGTCCCGCCAGATTTCCAACTCCAGGCTTTCCGAAAGCGCATTGACGCAGCTTACGCCCACACCGTGAAGGCCACCGGACACCTTGTAGCTCTTGCTATCGAACTTTCCGCCGGCATGGAGCTTGGTCATTACGACTTCCGCCGCCGACACACCCTCCTCCGGATGCAGGTCCACGGGGATACCCCGGCCGTTGTCGACTACAGTAACGGAGTTGTCGATCTGAATTGTGATCCGGATCTCGTTGCAATAGCCCGCCAGCGCCTCGTCTACGGAATTGTCAACGACTTCATAGACCAGATGATGCAGCCCCATCTCGCCCGTCGATCCAATGTACATGGCTGGACGCAGCCGCACAGCCTCCAGGCCTTCCAGCACCTTGATACTGCTGGAATCGTAGACTTCGCCGTTCTTGACTTCGTTCTCTTTACTTCCCATGCAGAATTCTTTTCTTATTTGCCTTTCAGTTCTCTCGCGCCTGTCGCCCTCACACCCTCATTGGCATGACCACGTAGCGGTATTCATAGGTGATGCCTTCACCAGCAGGCCGCAGTTCACCGGCCGTCTCGTGGCTCTTGAAATGGAAGCTTATACTCGGTTCTGAGACCGCCCGCAGAAAGTCCACCAGGTACGTTGCGTTGAAACCTATGCTCACCGAGGGCCCGTTGTACTCAATTGGAAGGCTCTCTTCGCTCTCTCCTGTCTCGCTTACCACTGAGTACACCTTTACCTCGCCATCGCCGAACTGGACCCGAATCGAACGCGAGCGTTCATCGGAGAACTGAGAAACACGCTCGATTGCCAGCCGGAATTCTTCGCGAGGCAACGTAACGCTATGGGGCTGCTCTTTCGGTAGGACGCGCTCAAAGTCCGGGAAATTGCCTGTGAGCTTCCGGCTGATCAATAGCCTCTCGCCAAGCCGGAAGAAGAGGTGGTTGTCATCTCCCGAGAACTGGACAGTCTGTTTCGGATCGACCTCCTGCGCCAGTTTGAGGATCTCCAGCATAGCTTTCCTTGGCAGGAGAGCGCGATAGCTCCCCTCGAGTCCGGACATCTCTGCCGGAACATCTACTAACGCCAAGCGGTGGCCGTCAGTCGCCACCATGGTCAAGCCGTCACTCTTAAGCAACAATAGTGAGCCACTTAAGGTAAAGCGAGATTCCTCCATGGAGATTGCGAAGATTGTCTTCGTAATCATGGAGCACAGAATCCCGATGGGAATCTCCGCCAGCACACTTGGCATTTGGGGAAGCTCGGGGAAACTGTCCCGTGACATCCCCGCTATGCGAGTTCTGGAGCGCCCACACAGCAAGCTAGCCCACTGATTATCCGCGATTTTAATCGTCAGGTCCGTATCTGGAAGAAGCCTGACATAATCCAGTAGCCGCTTCGCCGGAATCGTCCCCGCTCCTTCTTTTGCCACACGTGCGGGGCAAGAACAACGAATACCCAATTCCAGGTCCGTCGCCGTCATCAAAACACGGTCACCGGAGGCTTCAAAAAGCACGTTCGACAGGATTGGTATCGTGGTCTTCTTCTCAACAACTCCTTGAGAAAGGCTAAGTTCCCGAACCAAGTCTACCTTGCTAACGCTGAGTTCCATCAGGGTACGCCTCCATGCTTCCTGTTCCGTCGTACTATATAGCTTTTAAAGAACTAGAATCAGATGAGCTGTTGAAATGTTGAAATCTCTCTAAATTATACAAAATCCATGCCATTGCTGTCCCTACCGAATGTGGAAGGAGCTTGCCTGCAGGGTGTGCAGTGCAGGGACTCTCCAGTCATCCACAGGTTTCCAAAGCGCGTTTTGGGGCTTCTTTGTGGAAAACATAATAAGTCTAATTAAATGAATCGATTATGTTGTGGATGAGACGGTTGAAATCGGGGTCTTTCTGCCTCATGCTGTCAATCTTCTGGACCGAGTGCAGAACTGTGGTGTGGTGCTTGCCTCCGAAGGCCCGTCCAATCTCCGGCAAAGATGCCGAGGTGAGCTCTTTTACGACGTACATAGCTACTTGCCGTGGGAAGGAAATGTTATGTGCGTTGGTCTTCTGTTTTAGCTGAGAGAATTGAAGTCCGTACTTCTCGGCTACCGCCCTTTGGATGGCTTCAATGGTAATCCTTCGCTCCTGGGGATGAATCAGGTACTTCAGCGCCTGTTGAGCCATCCCCAAAGTAATTGGAGACCCTGTGACGGAGGCGTAGGCAATCAGTTTGATCAATGCGCCTTCTAACTCACGAACGTTAGACTTGGTCTTCGTGGCAATCCAAATACGGACATCGGAGGGCAACTCGATACCCTCAATATCAGCCTTCTTGTCAAGGATTGCCATCTTCGTTTCAAGGTCCGGTGGCTGGACATCCACAATCAGACCCCACTCGAAACGCGAGCGGACGCGTTCCACAAGCCCAGGTATGTTTTTGGGACTGGAATCGCTCGAAATCACAATCTGCTTTTGGTGGTCGTAGAGCTCGTTGAAAGTATGGAAGAACTCTTCCTGCGTACGTTCCTTCCCTGCAAGAGTATGGACATCGTCAACTAGCAGAACGTCCGCTTGGCGGTAGTGCTGGTGAAACAGAGGTAAGCGGTCAAGCTTGATGCAGTTTACCATCTCGTTCATGAAGCGCTCACCCGAGGTATACGCGATGCGCATGCCGGGAAAATTATCCAGCAGACTTCGCCCGATAGCATGCATTAGGTGCGTCTTACCCATTCCCACACCACCATAGATGAACAGGGGGTTGTATGAGCGCGACGGCATTGTAGCAACAGCCTTCGCCGCCGCGTGCGCGAACTGGTTGCACGAACCGACAACGAAGTTATCGAAGGTGAATTTGGGGTTCAGTTGGCTACCAGGGCTCTGGAAAACAATCTCTCGCGAAGGCGTTGCACTAATTGTGGCAACCGCCGGAGCGTCTGTGTGAGCTCCATTCACCTGGTAGAAGACGTCCTTCAAACCTAAACCAAGCTCTGAGACTACGGCACGGACCTTGCCGGCGTATTCCTTCTCCATCCACTCCTTGGTGGCCTCATCGGGAACTGATACCCAAATTCGGGACGGTTCCGCACGGAGCAAGGATGTTGTCGCAATCCAGTTCTGATAGCTCTCGGCACTCACCTGAGCCGATAGCCGCTGTTTAATCGAATCCCACGCATTCATAACATGCCGCCACAACAAAGCTACCGCTCAAGATTCCCACAGGTTTTGCACATCTGTGGAAATCAACCCGGGGACGGTGGCTTGTTCGGAATCTTGGACCGTCTATGGAGGGCCAGCCCCTGCGAGTCAGCCTCACTATGTCCAACGGAAGGATAGTCTAACACACTTCCATCGGGGTATGTCCATCAATCACAAAACATTTTATCTCTTTATTTATCTGTATGTTAGCTGGAATAGAAAGTGTACTACCAAAGTAGTAAAACAAGTTCTTCCGAATACGTTTAACCCTTCGAATCGCCCCCGGTTTCACCTAACCGGCCGAGCCTACCAGACGCGCACCAGCGTCTTCATCGGCATAGCAAGCGACCAACTCCCCAAAGTAGTAGCGGTGAAAGTTGCCACCAGGGTAGCACTCATCGCGAACCTCGGGAATGACCAGGTCGGGGCGCATGTCGCATCGATGCACGATCCGGCATTCGTAGTGAATCACACATTGCCCAAGGATCGGCGGGGCCACCTCGCGACTCTGGACCGCATCGAGGTTCATCTCCAGGAACTTATCGTGGGTGGCTCCTGAAACCGTGCCACAATGCTTCGCAGCTTCGGCCAACTCCGCCGGCGGCACGTTGACGGTAAACTCCGGGACTTCCTCCAGGAGTTTGTAGGTGAAGCGGGTCGGCCGCACCATGATTGTGAAAACCGGCCTTCCCCACATAATGCCTATGGCACCCCAGCCAATCGTCATCACGTTTGGCTTGCCATCGCGGTCAGCCGAGACGAGGAGCAACCCATCCGCCCGCATCCTTCCCAGAGTCTCGAAGTAGTAGTCCGTAAAACGGATTGCTTGCTTTGTCATCATTCGCGCTCCTGTTCCCAATTAAAGCAAATCCTACAGACCTGCAAAGAACCGAACCAGGATAATTGCCGCCAGAGTGGCACCCACCACCGCTCCAACGGACAGGATAGGCCTCCATCGAAGCAACCGCTTAGGGGTAGATGCCGGCTGCCCTACCGCAGGCTCACCGCTGACCGTCCTGACCTCGACAGCCATCCGGTAACCCTTCTTCGGCACCGTTTCGACGTACAAAGCTCCGCCTGGCGCCACGCTAAGCGCCTTACGTATCAGAGAAACCGTCTGCGCCAGGTTAGACTCCTCGACGTGCGTGTCCGGCCAGATGGATCGCATAAGGTCGGCTTTCTCCACAAGACGCCTATTCGCAGCCGCCAGAGCCACCAGCAGGTCGAACGCCTTGGGTGAAAGGTGAACCGGCTGACCTGCATGCCAGAGACGGTGTTCGCTTGGCACCAGGACGAAAGGGCCAAACTCATACGACACGGTGGGTGTTTGCATAATCGGGCATCTTTAGGTTTTCGTTAACAAGATCTGACTACTTCTTGATGGGCTTTTACCGGGCAATGCCCCTAGTATCGTGATGTGCAACTTTGTCCACCCCAGTCTCCCAGTGTTGCGTATGCATCGATTATAGGCACAGCCGCGCCGGGAGGGGAAGGCTTGGAGCGCACTTCAACAAAAGAAAGGACGCTTAGGAAAACAATGCTACAAAAGACCCTGCCAGTCTTTGCCGGTGTTTGCCTGCTGGCAGCAAGCACGATGTTGTCCCAGAATCGCGGAGCCCTGAAAGTGAAAGTCCCATTTCAGTTCAGTGTCAAGGACATGCAACTTCCCGCAGGAGAATACGCAATTGAAAAATGGGCGGGTGGAGGCGTCTTGCTCACATCCAAGGACGGGGCGATTCGGAAGGTGATTCTAGCCACTCCCGCGGAATCCCCGACGACGCGTGCCAAAACCCGCGTACTTTTCCGGCGGTATGGCAGCGACTACTTCCTCTCCCAGGTCTGGGTGGGGTCGGAGGGCTGGGGATTTGAGATACCCGTCTCAAAGGTTGAACGGGATGTGATCGCCCGTAACCAGCAAGCACGTGAGATGGAGCGCGTTGCTGTCTCAGCGCAGTGATTGCCGGGCTGCGAGCCCGGCCAAATTGACAGAGGGTACGCCGCCGGGGGAGAATAGTAGCTGTTGGCAGGGCGGGAGTAACTCAGTTGGTAGAGTGCAACCTTGCCAAGGTTGATGTCGCGGGTTCGAATCCCGTCTCCCGCTCCATGCTCCCCCTTACTTTCCCTCGATCGAACGCTTGGCCCGGATTGCGAGCAGCTCCCTTACGATGGTGTTCGTGTTGAGAGCAGTCACTCCGGCCGGTTCGCACCAGGAAGCGGGACGGAACGGCTTCCGCATGTGTCCGAGGTAATGGCTGTCGCTTCCCACGGTAAACTGAACGCCTCCCTCCGCCAGTGGTTTGATGTCGGCAATAAGCGCTTCGCGGCAGGCCGGGATTTTCCAGTACGCCTCGGTGTCCCAGTTCATTTCGACGTAGATGGACTGGCCCTTCAGCAGCCCGATCAGTTCTTCCTGCTCGCCGGGTTGGAAGAAGCGGTATTCGGCGGCCGTGATTGTCTTCACGTCACGACCCTGCTTCTGGGCGGTTCTCTGCAGATTCTCGAAGCGCATCGGAAAGGGGTGGAACAGGATCATCGGCACAGGGTATTTCTTTTGCGCGGCCAGTAGCTGCCGGGCCCGCCCGATGAGCGTCCCGCCGTTGGGCGGGGCCCCGCCGTTATTAGGTGAAATGTGGCAGCCTATTACGTCGGCCATGCGGAGCGGCGCGTCTTCGAGGCCGCTGTCAAGCTCGCGCTCGGACACCTCCCAGCCCTTGAAAACGATCACGTCGCCGCGCCGGGCCACGTTGTCGAAATCTGTCATCAGGGCGCGATGGCCCGCCGCACCGAGCGGATACAGTGCGAAGAACTTGCTCTTCTCGCGCCAGGTATCGTAATCGGCCTGGGTCCTGCGGTACAACTCGATGTGGTCGAGCAGAACGAAGACCTTGCGCCCGTCCTTCACCGCCAGGTCGATCCACGTCTTCATATCCACAGATCGCTCCATGCCGGCGTGCAGATGCATGTCCATCTCATGGAGCTGGAACAACCCTTCCGCCAGACCCTGGCCGGGTACGGCGTTCGTCTGTGCCATCGCCAGCAAAGCGAGGGCGAACGTCACAAAAATTGACCGGATCATGATTCTCGCATTGAAACTAACAGCATCGCGCCAGCCAACGCAAGGTGTAAAATTGGCCGCATGATCAGATTCAGCGCCGCTATCCTGCTCGCGTGCTCGCTCACGCTTTGCGCGCAGGGCAAGAAGACCATCTTTGTGATCACGGACGCCGAAGGCGTCGCCGGCATTTGCCGCCAGGAGCAGACCGACAACAAAGACCCCGAATTGCGTCAGTTGCTCGCCGGGGAAGTGAACGCGGCGGTCCAGGGTTTCTACGATGGTGGTGCGGATGAAGTCATCGTGTGGGATGGTCACGGCGGCAGCTCGACACTCTCCGTTTCCACCATCCACCCGCGAGCGAAGCTCGTCATCGGTTACATAGGCGCCAGATATACGTTCGACCGGCATTACACCGCTCTTGCCTTCGTCGGCCAGCACAGCAGGGCCAACACACGCAAAGGCATCATGTCGCACAGCTATAATTCGCTGGGTATACAGAACATGAGGCTCAACGGGAAGCCGATCGGCGAAATCGAAGCGGCCACGGCGCTGGCCGGGGTCTACGACATTCCGGTGATCCTGTTGACCGGCGACAACGCAGCGGTCGAGGAAATGCGAGCCATCGTACCCGACGTGGAGACCGCCGCGGTCAAGGAAGGGCTACAGCGTTACGCCTGCATCAGCCTTTCGGCCGAAGCCGCGCGCAGTACGATCCGGGAGGCTGCACGCCGGTCCATGAGCAAGATCGGCCAGATACACCCGTACAAGATCACGGGGCCCGTTACGCTCGAGATCGAACACACCACACGCAACTCGCTTGGTACCGACGCCGCACTGACACCCGGAACGAAGGTGATTGACGACCGCACCATCCAATACTCCGGCAAGGATTTTCTGGAAGCCTGGCTGCGCTACCGCTTCCGCTAGAGCGCTATGGCGCGCATTCCGAACTATCTCGGTCTGCCGCTCATCGCCGCCGCAGGCTACGGCGCGCTCTACTGGTTCGCCAACCGCAGCATTTACTTTCCGTACGGCTACCCGCAGGGAGAGTGGCACGTTCAGAGTGCCCTCAACGCCCAGGACGTCTGGCTCGAAACCAGCGACCGTGTGAAGCTCCACACGTGGTGGATTCCCTGTCCCGGCTCGCGGCTCGTTACGCTGTTCCTGCACGGCAATGCCGGCAACATCACGCACCGCGCCGCCCATGCGCGCGAAATCCTGGGCGCGGGGTCGTCGCTGCTGCTGGTGGATTATCGCGGCTACGGCAAAAGCGGTGGCCGCCCTACCGAAGCGGGCCTGTACAAGGACGCCGACGCCGGTTATGCGTACCTGATCGGTCGCGGGTGCAAACCCGGCCAGATCGTCATCCACGGCGAGTCACTGGGCAGCGCGGTAGCAGTGAATCTTGCCTCGCGCCGCGACTCGGCCGGCGTCGTGCTCGAAGCGCCTTTCACTTCGGCTCGCGACGTCGCGGCAAAGTTACTGCCGCTGATTGGGCCGTTGCTCGTTTGGAGCTACGACTCGCGAGTCAGGATCCATCGTGTGCGGGCGCCGTTGCTGATCATCCATGGAGACCGGGACGGCCTCATCCCGCTCCAAATGGGCCGCGCCCTGTTCGATGCCGCCGCCTCGCCCAAGAGCTTCTGGACCGTGCCCGGAGCCGGTCACAACGACATCGTCGAAACGGCGAGTACTGCCTACCGCGAGCGCCTGCGTGCCTTCTATGGCAGCATCGGCGCTCGTGATCCGGCAACGCCCTGATTGTCCTGAACTCCTCTTCGCCTCACTCCAATTCCTCCAGCGAGACTAAACCACGCTTGAGGGCTTGGTCGATGGCCTGCGCCCGGTTCTCCACCGCGAGCTTTGCGAGGATGCTTGCCACGTGGGTCTTCACCGTCTCCTCTCCGATCGACAGCGTCCCGGCGATTTCCTTGTTCGCGCGCCCCAGGGCCAGTTGCCTCAGGACTTCCCTTTCACGCGGCGTCAGCTCCTCGTGCGGTTCGGCGGCTGTCAGTACCGCGCAAGCCACGACCGGATCGATGTACGTCTTCCCGCGCGCCACCGCGCGCACCGCGGCCAGCAGCAGGTCCTGCAGCACAATTTGCGGCTGCCACTCGCCGAGGTGCTCGAGTAACTCCTTGCCGGACGATGCGATGCCGGTGACTTCGAGATCCTCGAAGGATTCCAAGTACGCTTTCAAACTACGCGCCACCACGCGGTGGTCATCCACGATGACGATAGGTGTTCTGTTCGTCGAGAGACCTCGCGGCGCTCCCGCGTGCGGCGATAGCCGGTGATCGCACGAGCAAACAGGACAAGTGACATTACCACTGCGGTCCACAAAGCGACAGAACCGGGCCAGATAGAAAAGGCTGTCAACGCTGCCGCGGCAGCTCCCGTCACCCACAATTGGACACGATAATCCTCAACTGCCACGCTTGCCACCAAGCGAAGAACAGAATTGGGAAAGCCAACATCGGTATAGCTGACACCCAGCTCGGAAGCCACTCTCGGAGGACCGCAACGCGCTGCATATCCACTACGACGCCTAATACACCATGCGCCGCGGCGGCCCAGGCGAGGGCGTGGCAGCGCGCCACGGGATCATCGACGCGGACCATAGCGGCGGCGAAGCATGCCGCAGCCACGAACAGCGCTCCTAAGATGCGTATCAACGCAGCTTTGCCTCAGGTCAATCCCGGCAAGTGGGCACCGAACCAGATGGGCCCCCACGCGATCAGGAGCACGCCCGCCAGCCCCGCCACGATGGCGTAGCACAAGAAGATCATCCCCGTATCAAGAGCGTCCAGTCTCTCTCCGGTTCGCATGTTTCAAGTGTATGGCGCGCCGGTCTGCCGCACATCACCATCAAGCCGGAAACGGCGATCCCTCAATTGGGGGATCGCTCAACGCCGCCGCGCGCCGCGGAGCCGCCCCAGTTCTCTCCGCAGCAGTTGATTGGATGGGTATTCATCGACCAGGCCTGCAAGCAGCTTCTCGGCCTCCCACGGCCGCTTTTCGCGCAGGTGGATGACCGCCAGCAACACTCTTGCGAATGGTCCGTAATAGCGCCCGTGCGACGCCACCAACTCCAGCTCCCGCACCGCCTTCTGCTTGCTGCCCTCGATCTGATCGATGCGAATGAACCAGCGGATGAAGAACGGCAGGCTTCCTAGCACGTATTCCACCGAGCCGACTGCCAAGTGTGCATCGTAAAAGGGCGGGTTGAGCGCCAGCAGCTTGATGGACCACGCCTGCGTCTGTTTAGCCAGCGAAAAGCTCGCCAGGCGGCGTTTCTCGATCAGGGCGGCATAGTCGGTTACCAGTCCCGCCGCGATGCACTGCGCGAACAGCGCGTCGCGGTCCCCCGGATTAGCGGCCAGGCCCACATCCGCAAGCTCGCGAGCCTTCGCGATGGACCGGAACAGCTCGGCGCGAACGGCCGGGTCCGGCGTGACTTTCCTGCGGTCGATGATCCGCTCGTCGTCGGAGAAGAAATCCGATTGCAGGATGTGCAATCGATCCAGCTCACCGAAAAAGTAAGTGGCGCCCTTGACGGCGCGATACAGAGGCGCCCCCGGCTCCCGCTCGATGGCCCGGTCGAGGGTGGCGTGCGCTCCGGCGAAGTCGGTATTGTACAAACGCACAAATGCCTGTCCGGTGGGCGTGGATACGTCAACCTTGGCCGTCTGCGCCAAGCACGCTATAGCGAGACAGAGAGATAGAAAAACACACTGCAAACCGCAGTATAGCAGCGTACGACCGCCGGCCTACTTCGGCGGGCCGTACTTGCCGAGCTTCTGCCAGTCCTGGCTGGCCAGCCCGTTGAGGTCCCACGCCACCGCGCCATCGCGCAGCGTCAGCTCCGCCACCAGCTTCGAAGTTCCCTTCATACGCGCGCCATAGACGTCGACGAAACCGAAGTCGCCATGCGCCAGCCGCAGCACGGCCACGTCCGCCGGAGCGCCTACCGACAAGTGCCCCACAACCTCGCGGCGGATCTGCTTCGCCGGCTGCCAGGTGGAGCGCAGGATCACCTCATCGAGCGGCATTCCCATGTTCAGCATTTTCGACATCACGTTGAGCATGTCTTTCATGCCGGCGTTCATGCTGCCGGTGTGCAGGTCGGTCGAGATGGAATCCGGCCTGAAGCCCTGCTTCATTGCCGGCACCGCGTAACGGAAGATGAAGCTGCCGGCGCCATGGCCCAAGTCGAACAGCACCCCGCGCTTGCGTGCCTCCCAAAGGTACGGAGCCACGCGCCCGTTCGAGTCGAACATGGGCACGCGCTCCAGGTACAGGTGCGTGTACATGTCGCCGGGGCGCAGCTTCCTGGTGATCAGCTCCGCGAAGGGCCGCTGGGGGACGAACTCACCGAAATCCACCATCACGGGCAAGCCGGCCAGCTCGGCAGCCTGGATGGCGCGGTCGACGGCAACCCATTCCGGTCCCGCGTAATGCGCTGTCTTGATGCCGACCACGAAATCCTTGAAGCTGCGTGCGCATTCGGCGGCCGCGGCCGGATCCATCTCCGCCGGGTCCTGTTCCGGCTTCCCGCTCATGCCGCGCCCGACGATGTTGACGAAAGCGTAGACCCGCGTGCGCGAACGCTTGGCCACCTTCTCATAGAATTCCGGCATGCCGCGCCATCCCGAACTGCCCGCGTCCGCCACCGTAGTGACGCCGCTTCGGAGCGTGAAATCGTCCGGGTAGACGCTCAGCTCGCCGGTGTGCTCGCCCACGGCGCACGAGCCGGCGAAGACGTGCACATGGATGTCGACCAGTCCCGGCGTAACGTACAGCGAGCGGACGTCGACGACACGCTTGGCCTTCGCCGCCGGGATGTCGGCCTCGACCGCCGCGATCCGGCCTTTCGCGATAGCCACGTCGCGTAGGGCGCTAATCTTGTTTTTCGGATCGATGACGTGCCCGCCCTTGAGCACGAGGTCATAGGGCGTCTGCGCCAGGGCGCACCACACCCCGGCGAGCATGAGAATCCATCGCATGAAAGCTATGTTAATCGACGGTGGTCAGTCTTTGCGGATCCAGTCGACGATCTCTTTGGCGATCTCGTCCACCGGCATGTCCTTCACCACGCGCGTTTCACGCTGCTGTTTGGGCAGCGTGACGCTCTCGAACTTCGCACCGCCGGCGGCGGCCGGAGCGGGTTTGGCGCGCTGCAGCGCGGGCATCACCGTGCGCATATTGGCCATGCCGACTTGCGGGTTGTTGCGTGGCTCGGGCAGATTGCCGGTGGCCCAGCCGAACAACGCGGGCGGACCGGCGCACACCGATACCTGGTGCTTGCCGCCTTCCACGCGCTCCAGAATGCGCAGCGTGCCGTCGGGATTCACTTTCAGCTCGTCGACGCCCTGGAACTGGTCCATGATGCCGAGCAGCTCGCCGACCATCTGCATGGTCGTGCTGGCGCCGCGCGAGGCCGATTCCCAACCGCCGAATACCAGCAGCCGGGACATGTCCAGGCCGGGGATAGCTTTGATGGCGCCCGCGAGCGCCTGTGCCACGGCCGCGCTCTCCGCAAAACCGCTGGCCGGGCCATCGATAGCTACCAGTTCGAACGGCACTTTCTGCGCGACGGTGGTCATCACCTGCTGCAGCTTCGCCTTGGGAGCCTGCGTGACCAGCCACACCTTGCTGCCGGCCACGTTCTTCGCCAGGTTCGCGGCTTCATAGAGCGCGTGCCCGGCCCACGGGTCGAGCACGGCGGGCAGCATCATTTCGTTCTTGAGCCCCGGTCCGGTGGGAGTCGAAACAGGCTCCAGGGTTTGCAGAGGATCGGGCACTATGCTGCCGCAGACGACTATCTGATATCCGCCAGTCATATGAATTGAAGACTTTCTTCGATTGTAACAGGGCGGGGCAGCGACGCCCGCGCCGGCCGCTTACGACTGTGGCGCCATGCCCATGGCGGCCCACTCTTCCTTCGAAGGGCCGTAGACGCCGGGCACGCGCAGACCGGCCTGGCGCATCAGCACCGTCACTTGTCCGCGATGGTGGCACTGGTGGCCGATCAGCGCGCCGAGCACGCCGGCTTTGGTCCACATTTCGCCGTACATCGGAATGGTGTCGGTGAGCTGTGCGTCGGTCCAGGAAGCCCGCACGGCGTCGGCCACGGCCTTCGCGCCTTTCTCGTAAGTGGCGGCGATGGCGGCCGCGGTGGACGGAACCGGTTGATTTTCGGTGGTCGCATGCACGGCCAGACCCGCGGCGCTCATCATCTCGCTCAACGTCGTCGTGATGTGCCAGGCCAGAAAGCCGAGGGAGCGCCCTTCGGGGCTCACTTTCTGAGCGAGCGAAGCATCGGTCAACTCGCGAAAGACTTTCAGCGTGGCTTTGCTTTCATAATCCCAGGCGTTGAAGAAATCGTTCACGTTGCGGAACATGCCTTCAAGATAGCCCATCGGGCAACCTCACGGCCATGCCGAGGGATTGTGATAAACAGTATTGAGGGACGAGGACCCGCACTATGCCCACTACCGTCAGCCGCCGCCGGTTCACCGCCGGCGCCGCGGCCAGTTTCTTCGCGTTAACCGCGCGCAGGTCCTATGGATATCCAGCCGAGACGCGCCGCATCGCGATCCATGCGGACGTCGCAACCGGCTTAATAAGGCCTGAGTTGCACGGCCACTTCGCCGAGCACCTCGGCAGTTGCATCTATGGCGGCCTGTGGTTGGGTAAGAACTCGCCGCTCGCCGACGCCAACGGCTTCCGCAGGCAGGCGATTCAGTACTTGAAAGAACTCGGCGTGCCGGTTCTGCGCTGGCCCGGCGGGTGTTTTGCCGACGACTACCATTGGCGGGACGGCATCGGTCCCGTGGCGCGCCGGCCCAAGCGTGTCAATATCTGGTGGGGTAATTACACCGAAGACAACAGCTTCGGCACGCACGAGTTCATCGCCATGTGCCGGGCCATCGGCGCCGAACCGTACTTCGCCGGCAATGTGGGCAGCGGCTCGCCCAAGGAACTGCGCGACTGGGTGGAGTACTGCAACTACCCTGCAGGCAGCACGCTCGCCGACGAGCGCGCCTCCAACGGCAGCCCGGAGCCGTTCCGTGTTCGTTATTGGGGCGTCGGCAACGAGAACTGGGGTTGCGGCGGCACCATGACCGCCGAGGAGTACTGCACGCTCTACCGGCAGTTTGCCACCTTCGTGCGGCCTTTTGGGGACACGCAGCCCTACCTGATCGCCTGCGGTCCGAACAGCAACGACCTCGATTGGTCCCGCCGCTTCATGCACTCCATGGAAGCGGCCAAATTGCGGCGCCGGCCCGATGGCTTTTCCATGCACTTTTACTCGGGAGGAAAGAACACGCCGCTCGCCTACACGGTGGAGAACATGCGCGAGCAGCTTTCCAGCTTCGCCCGCATGGAACAGGCGGTCTTGCAGCAGCGCGCCCTTCTGGATACCTATGACCCCGACCGCAAAATGGGCCTGCTCATCGACGAATGGGGCGTGTGGGACCGCATGGTTCCCGAGGAAGAAAAGCGGCTGGGCCGGCTGTTCCAACAAAACACCATCCGCAGCGCCGTGGCGGCCGCCATGGGCCTCAACGTCTTCCACCGCCAGGCGGACAAGCTGGTGATGTGCAACATCGCCCAGACGGTGAACGTGCTGCACGCCATGCTGCTCACCGACCGCGACAAGTGCATCCGCACACCCAGCTACTACGCTTTTCAATTGGCGGCGCCACACCGCTCGAAGACGGCTGTGCGCCTGGAGAGTCCGGATAACTCGCCGCTGGCGGTTTCGGCCGCAGCTTCGAGGCAGAACAACGAACTCGTGCTGACGCTGGCCAATCCCAAGCACGATGTTGGCGTGAAGCTGGAGTGTCCGGTGGGCGGAGCCCGAGTCGTGAGTGCCACGGCGCGGCTGCTCCATCATGAAGACTTCAACGCTGCCAACACCTTCGACGCTCCAGATCGCATCGTGCCGCGCGAACACCCGGTGAGCGTGAGTGGCAGCTTGATCGCCATCGAGCTGCCGCCGATGTCGGTGGCTACCGTGCTCGCCCGCCTCGCATAGCTCTCTATAGCGCAGCTACCAGTTTCGCGGTAAGGGCCACTCGGTCCGCGATGCGGTCCACCAGGATGCTCTCGTCGGGCGCGTGCAAAGCTTCGCCCACGCCGCCCAAACCATCGAGCGTCGGAACACCGGCGGCGGCGGTGAAATTGCCGTCCGAGCCGCCGCCGGTCGAGGCTTCATTGAGTTCGACGCCAAGCTCGCGGGAGAGCTTCTGCGCCAGCCGCGCCAACTTCGCCACGCCGGGCGTGCGTTCGAGCGGCGGGCGGGTAACGCCGCCTTCCACTGTGATCGCGCAGCGCTTGTCGACGGGCTTCAGTTTTCGAAACAGCTTTTCGATGCGGGCCGCGTCGCGGGCGCGCCAGATGCGCACGTCGCATTCCACCGACGCGGACTCAGCCACCACGTTGGAACGCGTCCCGCCCTGGATGACGCCCGGGTTGACCGTGACGCCTTTGTCGAGATCCGTGAATGCGGCGATGCGTTCGATCTGGCGCGCCAGTTCCACCACCGCACTGGCGCCCGCGGCGAAGTCCACGCCCGAGTGAGCGGCCTTGCCGCGGACGGCGACACGGAATTCGCCTGCCCCCTTGCGCGCGGTCTTGAGCCGGCCGTCCAAGCCGAGCGCGGGCTCCATGACCAGCACCGCCAAGCTGCGCCTCGCTTCGGCTTCCGTGTGCGGCCGGGATGACGGGCTGCCCACCTCTTCATCGCTGTTGAGCTGCAGCACCACATTGTGGGCGACGGGAGTGTCCAGGTCGCGCAGCGCGCGCATCGCGAAAAGGAAGAACGCGATCCCGCACTTCATGTCGAAGACGCCCGGTCCCCACAGCCGTCCATCGGCTTCCTTGAAGGGCATGGTCGCGAGCGTACCCACCGGCCAAACTGTGTCCGCGTGGCCGAGCGCCATAATCTGCCCTTGTTTGCGGCGGCCCGGTAATTTGAACTTCAAGCGTAGAATGGGGCCGAACTTACCGCACCGGATCGTGCGGGCCGTGGCGCAATCGGAGGCGCGGGAGGCGACCAGGTCGACGAAGCGTTTCACCGCCGCCGGATCGCCGGTGGGCGACTCGCACGCGACCAATTCGCCGATCAGCGCCTTGACGTCGCTCAAGTGTTCGCGGGCATAAGAAAGGTAAGGGTCCATCGCTTGGTATAATAACGAAACCGAATGAGTGTATTGGATATTCAAGCTATACGCGAGATTCTGCCTCACCGCTTTCCCATGCTGCTGGTGGACCGCATCCTCGAGATGGAGCCCGACCGCATCGTGGGGATCAAGAACGTCACGGTGAACGAGCCTTTCTTCACCGGGCACTTCCCCGAATTTCCGGTGATGCCCGGCGTGCTGATCATCGAAGCGATGGCGCAGGTGGCCGGCGTGCTGGTGCTCAAGGAAATCGAGGACCGCAAGGAAAAGCTGGTGCTGCTTGCTTCCGTGGACCAGGCGAAGTTCCGCCGCCCCGTGGTGCCCGGCGACCAACTGCGCATTGAAATGAAGATGGTGAAGAAGAAAGCTTCGGTGGTGAAGATGCGCGGCGCGGCCACGGTAGACGGCGCCGTGGTGGCCGAAGCCGAAGTGATGTGCAAGCTCGCCGAGCGGCCCGACAAGCAGCCTGCCGAGACGCCCGGCGCCTGAGGCGTCCGCCATGCCCATCCATCCGTCGTCCATCGTGGATCCGGCGGCGAAGGTCGCGGAGTCGGCCGATATCGGCCCCTGGTGTTACATCGGCCCGGAGGTCGAAATCGGCGCGCGGACCCGCCTGATGGCCAACGTTTACGTCGAGGGTGTCGCCACCATCGGCGAGGACAACATTTTCTTCCCATATACGACGGTGGGTGTGGCTTCACAGGATTTGAAGTACAAAGGCGAACGCTCGTATACCAGGATCGGCGACCGCAACCGGATACGCGAATTCATCACCATACATCGCGGCACCGAAGGCGGAGGCCTGGTGACCTCGATCGGCGACGACAACCTGCTGATGGCCTACGTCCACGTGGCGCACGACGTGACCATCGGCAACCACACGATCCTGGCGAACGCAGTGACCTTCGGCGGGCACGTGACGGTGGGCGACTGGGTGGTGATCGGCGCCTCCACCGGCGTGCACCAGTTCTGCCGCATCGGCCGCCACGCGATGATCGGCGGCTACAGCGTCGTCACGCAGGACGTGCTGCCGTACTCGACAACGGTGAGCGACCGCGAGATCAAGGTTTTCGGAGCCAACAAGACGGGACTCGAGAGACGGGGCTTCCCGGCCGAAACCATCGACGCACTGCGCAAGGCCCTGCGGCTTCTGACGCACGCCGGCCTGAACACCACGCAGGCGGTGGAGCGCATACGGGCCGAGGTCCCCGCGCTGCCTGAAATCGAAGAACTGCTCGAATTCATCGCCTCCAGCAAGCGGGGCGTGGTGAAATAGCCTCAACGGGCGGATGCGCTCGTCCGCCGCACAAGTATGCGATACGGTCTGATAGCCGGCAACGGACGATTCCCCATCCTGGCGCTCGAATCCGCCCGAGCACTGGGCCACGAAGTGGTTGTCATCGCCATCAAGGAAGAGGCCAGCGCCGAGGTCGAGCCGCTCGCCGCGCGCTGCTACTGGATCTCGCTCGGCCAACTGAGCCGCCTCATCGAAATCCTCAAGGACGAAGGCATCCGCGAAGTGACCATGGCGGGCCAGGTCAAGCACGCGCAGATCTTCTCGTCGATCCGGCCCGACTGGCGGCTCATGAAGCTGCTTGCCTCGCTGGCGCGGAAGAACACCGATTCGCTTATCGGCGCCATCATCGGCGTGCTGGCTGGGGAAGGCATTTCGGTCATGGACTCCACGGCGCTGCTCAAGCCTCTGCTGGCCGGGGAGGGCGTGCTGGCCAAGCGCAAACCATCGAGCGACGAGCTTGCCGATATCGGCTACGGCCGCAAGATCGCCAACGCTCTGGCCGGCTTCGACATCGGGCAAAGCGTGGTGGTGGCGGACCACGCCTGCGTGGCGCTGGAGGCCATGGAAGGCACGGACGCCACGCTGCGGCGGGCGGCCTCGCTCGCCAACGGCAAGCCCCTGCGGCTCATCAAGGTGTCGCGGCGACGGCAGCACATGTTGTTCGATGTGCCGGTGGTGGGCCCGGCGACCATCGACGTCATGAAAGAAACCGGCGCCACCGTGGTGGCCGTGGACGCGGGCCGCACCCTCATGCTGGACCGCGAAGAGATGATCGAAAAAGCGTGCGAAGCCCAGGTGGCCGTGGTGGGCTGCGCTCCCGAGGAGGCGAATTGAGCAAGATACGGATGGCTGTAGTAGGCGCCGGCCAATTCGGGCGCCGTCACATGCGCGTGATACGCGAGTGCGGCCGCGCCGAACTCGTCGCCGCCGTGGACACCAACGAAGCGAACGCCGAACAAGCCGCGGCGGAATTCGGGTGCGGCCACGCGACGAGCGTCGAGGAGCTTGCCGGGAAAATCGACGCCGCCATTGTTGCTGTGCCCACCACCGCGCACGCGGAGGTGGGCTGCGCGTTGATGGAAGCCGGCGTGGATGTGCTGGTCGAAAAGCCCATCGCGCCCGACCTGGCTTCCGCGCAGCGGCTCGTGAACGCGGCGACCCGCAGTGGGCGCATTCTCCAGGTCGGCCACCTCGAAAGATTCAATCCGGCTATCACGGCGCTCGCCGCAATCAGCAAGCTGCCGCTTTTCTTCGAGATACACCGCCTGAGCGTGTTCACGCCGCGAAGCCTCGATGTGGATGTAGTGCTCGACCTGATGATCCACGATCTGGACATCGTCCTGGCCCTGGTTGGGCAGGCGCCCACGGAGATACAAGCGGCGGGCATTTCGATCCTTTCGCGCAAGGTGGACATCGCCAACGTGCGGCTGGCCTTCGCGAACGGTTGCATCGCCAATCTCACCGCCAGCCGCGTATCCACCGAGCGCGTGCGCAAGCTGCGCCTCTTCCAGCCGCGCGAGTACATCTCGGTGGACTACACGCGGCAGGAAATCCACGTGCTGAAGGTCGGTGAGGACCATCAGATCCATTTCCAACCACTCACGGTGGAGACGAAAGAGCCGCTGCGGCTGGAGTTGGAGAGCTTCCTCGACTCGGTGGAAACCCGCACGCGGCCGCGTGTGGCGGGCGAGGACGCCATGCGGGCCCTGGAGGTCGCGCTCGGCATTCTTGGTAAAATTGAAGAGCACACCCGGCTGGTCGCGCAAACCGTTGCAGCGTACCGCGCCTCACATGGCGCCTAACCCCCGCCGGGCAACCTTCGCACTCCGCCGAGCGTCCTGATTAGATGGCCCATGAATACGCCCGTCCAGACCGAGCAGGCTGAGACCACGGCGCCACGACTGTTGTTTCAATACGAGAAGCCGCGGGACCGGGCCAGCATCCTGCGCGCCGGGTTGGGTTCCGTTGGCCTGCACGTCCTCGTCCTGGTGGGGCTCACTCTGCTGCCGGCGGGATCCGCTCTCCATCACCTTCCGGCCCGCGAACTCGCGCAGCGCATCACACCTCTCATCGCGCCGCCGAGCGAGCTTACCCAGACCGCGCGGAACCGCGGCCCCATCAGCAAGGAGCTGGATTTGCAGGGCTTGCTGCCGCGACCGCGCATCACGGTGCCCCCGGGAATAGTTTCGACGACGCGTCCGGCCGCCTCCGCACCCGGCCTCATTGCGCCGCCGTCATTGCCGGAGCCGCCCAGGATGGAGGCCGCGGCGCAATTGCCGCAGGGACCGCCCCTGGGTGCGCCCAATATGCCGGTGCCGCAGATCCAGCCCGTTGAAAAGCCGAAGTTGGCCTTCGAAAAGCCGGGCGCCACCACCGGAGTGCGTCAGGCGCCATCGGGCAGCCTGGCGCACAGCCCCGCCTTGGCCGTCCCCAATCAGTCCGTCCAGGAGGCGGGGCGGGCCGCAGCCAGGGGGCGGGGTGGCGGCGGTCTGACCATCGGAGACATCGGAGAAGGCATGGGCGGTTTGGGTGACGGGCTGAATCTGCCGCCTTCGCCGGGCCGCAACGCGAGTTCACTCGAACTGCTCAGTGATCCAATGGGCATCGACCTGCGGCCATACCTGGTGCGCGTGCTCTCGGCCGTGCGCCATAACTGGATGGCGGTGATGCCGGAAAGCGTGCGCTACGGGCGGCGAGGCAGGGTGGTCATCCAATTCGCCATCGCCAAGGACGGTGGCGTGCCTAAGCTTGTGATCGTGACGCCGTCGGGAACCGACGCGCTGGACCGCGCCGCGGTGGCGGGCATCAGCGCCTCCAACCCATTTCCGCCGCTGCCCGCCGAGTATCGTGGCAACCAACTTCGCCTGCAGCTGAATTTCAGTTACAACTTGCGCGGCCAGTAAGTGCGGCACCGGCCCGCCGTGCGACAATTGAATTCTCCGATGCCGATCCGCTTTTACGCCGCGATGTCTTCGTACGCGATCCTCGCGCTTGCGGCCGGTCTCACGCTGGACGGAAAGTTTCGAATCGCGGTCTGGATCCTGCTGGCGGCCTTTGGCCTCAAGACGTACCTGGCCGTGCTGAAGCAGCGGTCCTAGCCCATAGTAGTAAGGTTATTTTACGGCTGCTATTCCTCTCAAGGTTCCTCGATAACAGCCGATTAGTATTCAGCGAGCGACAAGCAGGGTTGGATCGAGTTTCATTCTGAAACATCCGTTGCAACCTAGAACTAGACCGGGCGAGAGTACTGTTCCGAACTGAGACTCATCCGGGCGCGCTCAAGGAATGCCCGGATGCCTCGCTATCATCCCCCAGAGCAATTAACTCTTTTAGATTCACTAGATAGCCCTCAACAAGACGATTCCAGACCCGGTTCTCCTACACCCCAAATGGGTGTAGCCGGCACCCGCGCGCAACTTGGCGCGGCGCGTGCACTTCCCTGTACACCGGCCGCGAAGGCCCGGCAACGTCCGCGAGCCGGACGAAAAGGGAAGGGAGAACGAGATCCGATGCCAGCAAAAACCACAACCGCCCAGAAAACGAAAGGCGCGACGGCCAAACGGGATCGAGTGGTGTTGGAACACCTGCCGCTGGTGAAGGCCATCGCCGTGCGGGTTCACGAGAACCTGCCTGTTCACGTCGACCTCGACGATCTGGTGCACGCGGGCATCCTGGGTCTGTTCGACGCCGCCACCAAGTACAATCCGGACAAGCAGGTGGCGTTTTCGAGCTATGCGAAGCATCGAATCAAGGGCGCCATTCTCGACAGCTTGCGGCAACTCGACTGGGCCTCGCGCGACCTGCGCCGCCGGCACAAGCAGGTGGAGGCCGCCACTCGCGACCTCGCCGCATCTTTGCAGCGTACGCCCACCGAAACCGAAATCGCCGCGAAGATGGGCGTCGAGGTGGAACGCTGGCGGCAAATGGCGCTCGATCTCCGCAACGTGGGCCTGGTATCGGCCTCCACGCGCGCAGCCGAGCAGGAGGAACTGCCCGCGCCCGATTTTCCCAGCAAACCCGAAACACAGCCGGACAACATGTGCGCGCGGCGTCAGTTGCATGAGCTTCTCCAGGGAGCCATGACGCGGCTGCCGGAGCGGTATCAGAAAGTGGTGGTGCTCTACTACACCAACGAGATGACCATGAAGGAGATTGGAGGCATCATGGGCATCAACGAAAGCCGCGTCTCGCAGATCCACAAAGCGGCCCTGGAGAAGATGGCCACGGCGCTCGAAGAAGCCGGGATAGACTCGATCCGGGCGTTCTAGCAGCGAGGCTAGCCGCGACCCACGCGGGTGCGCGCCACGGTTTTCGCCGTAGGCTTCGGGGCGGGAATGCTCACCGGGTGGTAACGGAACCAGCTGGCGATGTAACGGTCGTCCGCCTTGCGGCGCTTCATGATCTCCCCGCGCTTGTCGAGCACGCGGCGCCAGTTGCAGGCCAAGTACCAGAACGCCTTCAAGGAGCTGTGCTCCCAGGCCAGGCAGTAAATCACCACCAGCAAGTCCCGCAGCGTGATGGAAAACCAGTTGCGGCGGTATAGATCCGGCGTTATGTTCTTCATGCGCATCAGGAAGCGGTTCTTCACCGAGTGCATGTTGATGACAGCCGGCAGGGCGCGGCGGTTGCCGGGCAGGGCACTGCGAACGTGATAGCCACGCGCCAGCGGCGTGTAGATGCACTTCCAGCCGAATAGCTGCGCTCGCCATGCTACGTCCGCATCTTCGCGGTACACAAAGAAATCCGTATCGAAGAACTCGCCGTTTATGGAAACGTCCTCGATCATCTCGCGCCGGTACAGGGCGGCGGCGGCCGAGGCGCCGAAAACGTACTCGTGCTTGAGGAAGTGGCCGTTATCCACTTCCTGGCTGCCACGATCCAGATGGCGGAGCATGGGCGTGAAGTAGATGCCGGTGGAATCCACCAGTGGTTTATCGGGGAGGTCGAAAGTGGCGGTCATGGTCAGCAGCTTGCCGCAGACGGTGCCAACCTTAGGACTAATACTGCCGGCTTCGACCAGCGCCTGGATGAATCCAGGAAGCAGCAGCAGATCCGGATTCAGCGCCAAAACCCAATCGCCGCCGGACATGCGGATCGCCTGGTTCTGGGCGGCGGCGAACCCGAAGTTCTCGCTGTTGTAAATGATCTGGCAACGGTCCTCGAACTGCTCGAGAATGTCCGAGGTGCCGTCGGTGGAGGCGTTGTCGACTACGATGATCTCTTTGGCGGGATACTTCTGGGCGAGCACGCTTTCCAGGCAGCGCTTGATGAACCGCCCGCTGTTGTAGGTGACGATCGTGACCGAGACGAGTTCGTTAGCTACCATTCACAAACACTCGCACACTGGAGTTTGGTTCCACCCACTCACAGCGCCGGAACCGGTTCTCCATTCTTGCGATTCTCCGCGCCTGACAGCACGCGTCGAACCGACAACTTCAACAAGTTGCCACAAACCGATACCGGCCGTAGGCTCCGCTCCGCCAGCATCCCCGCTACTGCACGCGGAATGACACTCAGAGCCGTCGCGGTTCCCACCCCCCGGGTGGCCATCCCCGAAAGGTGCTTCGCCGCATACCTCAGTAAGTTAGCATACCAATAAATTTGCCGCTGTTCCCAGCCCAGCAGTCTCGCCGAATAGCCGCCGCGGTGCCTGGCGATGGCATCCGGCACGTAAAACAGCCTATAACCGCGGTCCCGGGCGCGCTTTGCGTAGTCCACATCCTCGAACCAGAGCGGGTAGAATTCTTCAGCGAATCCCCCCAAAGACGCCCAAACATCGCGGCGAAGCATGAGAAGGGCACCCGCCGGCTGATCTACCTCCGCCGCCTGCTCGGGGTCGAAGTCCAGATTGCGATAGCGGCGATTGATGGGATTCCCCGGCAGGAACCGGTTCAATCCGAGCACCTCGAAAGCGAGCGTCCACCCGGTAGGGAAGCGCCTGACCAGGAAACCGGTCTGCGCTACCCCGTTCCCATCGAGCAACTTTCCACCGGCCGCCGCCACGTTCGGATCGCGGCAGGCTGCCACCAACCCGTCCAGCGGGGTTTCGAGCACCGCATCGGGATTCAACAGCAGCACAAACGGGCGATCGAGTGACCGTATGCCCTGGTTGGCGGCCGCCGCAAAGCCGCGGTTTTCGCGATTGGCGATCAGGCGGACTGAGGGCCGGACGCGGACGACCTCACGGGTCGAGTCGGTGGAGGCGTTGTCCACCACCACCACATCGTCCGAAAAACGCAGAGCGGCGTCCAGGCAGGCGCCGATTTCGGCTTCCGCGTTCCAGGCGACGATGACGATTCCCGTTTCGCTCATGTCAGGGCGAAGTACATCCTCCAATACCAATCTTGCCCGACGGCCTTCTGCAGTTCGCGAATCTCGCCTTCGCTGGCCCGCAGAACCTCGTCGATCCGCGGATGGTCCTCGCGGCCCCGCACCGCCGCGGATAAGCGCAGTCCCTCGCGCTTGCCCGCGAGCCAGGCGCGCGCACCACGGTGCCGCAGCGCCACCAGGCCCCACAACAACTGTCCGGCGATCGCGGGCCAGCCATACCGGCGCAGCCACTTCCGCGGATAGTGCTTGGCGGCCAGCAGAACCTGATTCCTCGAAATCAGCCTCACTTTTTCCGGGTGCCAGGCACCCAGCGTCGCGCTGCCGCGGTGGCTGGCGACGGCCGAAGGCTCGTAGACGCCCTGGAATCCCCCCAACGCGCAACGCAACCCGAACTCCACGTCTTCGAGATAGGATTCGAAGCGCTCGTCCAGTCCTCCGGTCATCTCAAACAACTCCCGGCGGACCAACGCGGCGGTCAACGGCGCGAAACGGATCTTCCGTCTCCGGTTCCAGACCGGACCGTCGGCCCTGGCATCGCCGCAACGCCAGGCGCAACCGCTGCGCGCCACCGCATCGAAGCTGCCGTCGAGCAGGTCCGGCCGCTCGGCCTTCACTAGCTTGCCGGAGGCGAACCACGCGTCCGGTTCCGACGCCGCGTCCAGCAGCTTCTCGATCCAGCGCGGCTCCGGTTCGACGTCGTTGTTCAGCACCGCGACCCAATCGGTGCGGCACAAGGCTACCCCGTGGTTGACAGCGGCGGCAAACCCCCGGTTGCGCTCCATGCGGACCACCCGCGCGCCGGCGCGTTGCGCTACCTCGACGGAGTCGTCGCTGCTGGCATTGTCCACCACCAGCACTTCCGATGGCGAAACGGTCTGCGCCGCAAGCGAACGGAGCGCCGAGGCAAGAAGGTCCTGCCGGTTCCAGTTCGGAATGATTGCGGTCACGGCCGTCGACACAGAGTCAATCCTTATGCGTGAATGGACGGAGAATACGGAACAGCAGGCGGGTTCGTAAATTCGATCTTATCACTACCTACGCTTGCGCGCAAAACGTTTTCTGGCCAGGAAGAACAGATTATGGAAGCCGTCGCGCCACGGATTGAGCTTGATCTCGCCTAAACGGGACGAATACTGGATGGAGATCTCCCGGAAACGCACGCGCGGGTTCTTGAGCGCCTCGATTTTGATCTCCTCGCTGAAGGCCATGCCATCGCTGGTGAGATCCATCTTGTCAAGAATGGAACGGCGCAGCACCCACATGCCGGACTGCGAGTCGCGCACCCAGCGCAGGTAGAGGATCGACATCGCCAGCGAGAGCACCAGGTTGCCGAACTTGTGTTTGAAGCTCATGGCTTGGCGATCCCGGACGGGGAAGCGCGATGCGTTGAGGAAGTCGGCCTCCAGGTGCAGGAAGGCCTCAAGCAGGTAGGAAATGGCATCCACCGGATAGCTGTGGTCGCCGTCGAGCGTGATGATCACGTCGCCGGTAGCTTGGGCGAAGCCCCGCTTATATGCCCGCCCGTAGCCCCGCACTTCCTCCCGGATCACCTTGGCCCCCAGGCTGGCGGCCACTTTCGAGGTGTTGTCGGTGGAGCCGTTGTCGACAACAATCACCTCGTCGATGAAGGCCGGCATGGGGCGCAAAACCTGCTCGATGCCCTGCTCTTCGTTCAGACACGGAATGATGACGGTGATCTTGAGGCCCTTATACATGCAGTATGATGGTGGGTGTCATGAAGTGGATCGCCTTATTATTATGCAGCTTTCCGGCGCTGGCAGGCTTGACGGACGTCAAATCGGTCTATCTGCTGCCCATGACGCACGGGATGGACCAGTACCTGGCGAACCATCTGGTCAAGGCCGGCGTTTACCAGGTCGTGACGGATCCCAAGCGCGCGGACGCGGTCTTCACCGACCGGCTGGGCGATGCGCTGGAGACCCGACTGAAGGAGTTCTATCCGGAGCCGAAGCCCGAAGAAGAAAAGAAGGCCGAGGCGCAGGATTCAAGTGCGGCTCCCGCTTCGAAGGACGTCACCGAATACGCGGGAGCGCCGACCCGGGTCAGTTCCTTCAGCGCCAGTAAAGGGAACCTGTTTCTCGTCGATGTGAAGTCGCGCGCCGTGCTCTGGTCCATACACGCGCGCCCCAAACACAACACACCCGCTGAACTCGACAAAACCGCAGGGCACGTCGTGAAGGCTTTGGACGAAGCGCTTCACCCCAAACCCAAGAAATAAGCCCGCCGTTGGATCAGATATCCGAGCAGCAGAATTTGCACTTGGTCGCTTCGGCGGCCACGGTCTCCTTGCAGCGTGGGCAGACCTTTGTCGGCGGTGCGGGCGCCGGGGCCTCTTCTTTTATAAAACTCTTCGTGATCAAGTAGATGCAGAAGGCGATCACGATGAAGTCCACGATACTTCCCGCAAAGTTGCCGAAGTTGATCGCGTTCACCACTTCCTTACCGTCGGCACCCACGGTCTTGGTGAGGATCATCTTCGCCGTACGCCACTCGCCGCCTGGGATCAGTAGGCTGATCAACGGCATGATGATGTCCGCCACAAGCGACGAAACCACTTTACCGATGGCCCCGCCGATGATGACGGCGATCGCGAGGCCAAGAACTTGATGCTTCAACAGGAAATCCCGGAATCCCTTGATCATTACGCCTCCTCTACCCTGCCCAGCTAAAGGGCACCGAATCATCTTAGTCCAGGGCGCAATGCAATTCAATGCAAATCCGCCCGCAACGGGCCCGCGGAGTATGGCTGGGCGCCGGGTGTATCCTGAGAGTTAGTGGAATGGTCCCGCGGACCCGGATCCGTGGGGATGAGTTCCCTCCCAAGGTTCCCGGAATGAAACTGGTTGTAAACGGAAAACCCCATAGCCACGGCGGCGGCGGCACGCTCGCCGAACTGTTTGAGGAATGCCGTGCGAATCCCGCGCAGGTCGCCGTCATGATCAATGGCGAAGTCGTCCGCCGGGCCCAGTGGGATTCCGTCAAGCTGGTGGAGGGAGACCAGGTCGAGATGCTTGTGTTCGCAGCCGGTGGGTAAGCGATGCAGGGCGACTTTCGGTTAGGAGACCGCACTTTCACATCACGGCTGTTTCTGGGAACGGGGAAGTTTTCCAGCACGGACGCCATGTTGCGCGCTGTCCGCGCATCCGGCGCGGAACTGGTAACGGTGGCTCTGCGGCGATTTCACGAAGGCCGGGCCGCCGACGACGTCTACGGTCCTTTATCGTCCTTGCCCGGGATCACCATCGTCCCCAACACCTCGGGAGCCATGAACGCGAAGGAAGCGGTTCGGGCGGCCATGCTGGGGCGTGAATTAAGCGGCAGCCCGTTCGTCAAACTCGAGATCCATCCCAATCCGCATCACCTGCTGCCGGATCCCATCGAAACGTACGAGGCAGCCAAGATCCTGAGCCGGGAAGGCTTTTTCGTGTTGCCGTACATGCCCGCCGATCCCGTGCTTGCGAAACGCCTGGAAGATGCCGGCTGCGCGGCAGTCATGCCCCTTGGAGCCGCCATCGGCAGCGGGCAGGGATTGACCACCGCGGGAATGGTCGAAATCATGATTCGCGACGCCTGCGTCCCGGTGATCGTGGATGCGGGCTTGCGTTCGCCGTCGGAGGCGGCCGCGGTTATGGAGATGGGCGGGGACGCGGTCTTGGTCAACAGCGCCATCGCCGCCGCGGACAACCCGGAGTTGATGGCTGAGGCGTTCGCCGCGGCGGTCGCAGCCGGCCGGAAGGCTTGGCAGGCCGGATTGATGCCGAGAAGTGAAGTGGCGGTCGCCACCAGCCCGCTCACCGCTTTCTTGGGAGACTGACATCGTGGCTGCCACAATCCCGGATTGGCTGGACCCTTCCCCCTGGCTTGAATGGATCAAACGGGCGGACCGATCCATGGTCGCCGCGGCATTGTCCTCCAAGAGTCCCGGGATCCGGGAACTCGCGGTCCTGTTGTCTCCGGCCGCCGCGCCGGAGTTGGAAACGATGGCACAGCGGGCGCGCGCCATCACCCGGCGTCACTTCGGGCGAGTCGTGACGCTCTATGCGCCGCTCTACTTGTCGAGCCGTTGTTTTTCGGGCTGCGTCTACTGTGGCTTTGCCTCCAACCGTTCCACGCCGCGTCACATGCTGACGCTGGAGCAAGTGGATGCGGAACTGGACGCGCTGAAGCGGAGGGGCATGGAGGAGGTCCTGCTGCTGACGGGCGAGCGCAACGCCGCGGCGGGCTACGAGTACGTGCGCGATTGCGTGGAGCGGGCGGCGTCCCGATTCTCCACGGTGCTGGTGGAAGTGTTCCCGATGAGCGAACAGGAGTACGGCGGGCTGGCCGCCGCCGGATGCACGGGGATCACGCTTTACCAGGAAACCTACGATCCGCAGACCTATGAGCGGATGCACCTCTGGGGACCGAAGCGCAACTACGCGGCGCGCCTGGAAGCTCCCGCGCGTGCGCTGGCTGGCGGCCTGCGTACAACCGGCTTGGGTGCGCTGTTGGGTTTGAGCGATCCCTTCTTCGACATGCTCAGTCTCTACCGCCATGCGAGTTACCTGTTGCGGCAGTTTTGGAGGGGTGGCGTCGCCCTCTCTTTCCCGCGCATACGGCCGGAGGCCGGGGGCTTCCAACCGCCGTTCCCGGTGACCGAACGACTGCTGGCCCAGATCATCTTCGCTTTCCGGATCTGCCTGCCGGACGTCCCGCTGGTGCTTTCTACCCGCGAGAGTCCGCGCTTCCGCGACGGCATGGCAGGTGTGGGAATCTGCAAAATGAGTGCCGGCAGCCGGACTACCGTCGGCGGCTACGGCGACAGTGCCAGTTCCTCCGAGTGCCAGTTCGATGTCAACGATGGGCGCGACGTGCCGACGTTTTGTGCCATGCTGCGCGGGAAGGGCTTGCAGCCCGTCTTCAAGAATTGGGATGCGGCTTACCGGGACGCCATATGAAAGAAGCGTTCGGCCTCTACCTGGTGCTGACGGACCCCGCCACCGGCTACGAGAAGTGCACCGAAGCCGCCGTCGAGGCGGGAGTGAGATACGTGCAACTGCGCATGAAGAGCAACTCCTGGGAAGAAGTGCTCGACATGGCGCGACGGCTGCGGCGGATCACAGCGGGCAGCGCGACTCGGTTCGTCGTCAACGACGATGTGGAAATCGCCCGCGAAGCGGACGCCGACGGCGTACACCTGGGCCAGCTTGACATGAGCCTGGCCGAAGCCCGCAAACGCTGGCCGGTGCCGGGGAAGATCTTCGGCTGGTCTACGCATAACGAACAGCAGCAGCGGCGCGCGGAAGAACTTGCGCCGGACTATATCGGCGTGGGCCCGGTCTTTGCCACTCCGACGAAGCAGGACGCAGACCCCACGCTCGGGCTCGACCGGATGGGCCGCATGATCCTCGGCACGACGCTCACTGCGGTCGCCATCGGCGGGATCAACCGGGAGAACCTGACGGAAGTCCTGCGCCACGGGGCGGTGAACTATGCCGTGGTTCGGGCCGTGACCCAGGCGTCCGATCCCCGTGCGGCCATCCAGGCGCTGCAGGACATCTGGAAGGAGCATCGCGCCTTCATTCGCGGTTCGGAGAAATAGCCAGGCAGGCCTACTTGGCTATGTCCCGATGTGTGGCTTTCACCGTGTAGCCGGCGCGGGACAGCCGCCGTCGAATCTCGTCGGCCATCATCACTGAGCGGTGCCGCCCGCCCGTGCATCCGAAGGCGATTGTCAGGTAACTCTTGCCCTCCCGCACATAGTGCGGCATCAAGTAAATCAGCAATTGCGAGATGCGTTCGATGAATTCGACCGTTTGAGGGAACGACCGTATATATGCCGCCACGCGCGGGTGCCGGCCGCTCAAATCCTTGAACTCCGGCATGTAATTCGGATTGGGCAGGAAACGGACGTCGAAGACCAGGTCGCTGTCGGCCGGAACACCATAGCGGAAGCCGAAACTGGTCACGTAGACCATGATCCGGGTCTGTTCGCTCGAACCGCGGAACTTGTCTTCGATGACTTTGCGGAGTTCGTGGACGTTGAACTTCGAGGTGTTGATGATGTGGTCGGCCAGGGCACGGATCGGCGCCATGTGCCGCCGCTCGGCCGCGAGGCTTCGCGCTACGCTCCGATCGGTGCCCAGGGGATGAGGCCGGCGGGTCTCGCTGAAGCGGCGCACCAGCGTGTCCTCGTCGGCCTCCAGGAATACAAGCGTTGTTTCAATGTTCTGCCGGAGCTTCCGGTAGATCTCCGGAAAGCGCTTCAATTCCGCGCCTTCGCGAATGTCCACCACCAGCGCCGCCCGCCGGATGCTGGGCGATTCCTTGGTCAGTTCGGCAAACTTGGGGATGAGACCTACTGGGAGGTTATCCACCGAGTAGTAGCCCAGGTCTTCAAGCGACTTGAGCACCGTGGCTTTGCCCGATCCGCTTAATCCTGTCAGGACGACCAGTTCGGCCTTGCCGGAATCTCTTTCCCCAGTGCTCTTCTTGGCCATCGTGGATGCGCCGTCAGGCCTCCACCAGGTTGAAATGGCCGTCGCGGCGGCGCAGCAGGACCGAAAGGCGGTTGGACTCCGCGTCGCGGAAGACGAAGTAATCACGGTCCGCGCCGATCGCGATCAGCGCTTCTTCCACCGTCATGGGCTTGCGGTTGGCGTGCTGGTCGATGTGGAAGACTTTTACCACGTTGCCTTCCTCCGCCTCGACCTCGGCGGCCATGGGTCCCGTGCTCTCGGCGCCAGCCTCTTCCTCGTACTCGCCGCGCTTGGGCGCGCGCTTGTTGTCGCGCCACTTTGTGCGCAGCTTGAGCACCTGCTTCTCGAGCTTGTCCACGGCTGTCGTCAGAGCGGCGAACTGGTCGACGTCGCTGGCCAGGCCCCCCAGGGGATGATCTCCGAATTGAATGGTCACTTCGGCGTGGTTCAGGTGGCGCTCGACGTTGAGCACGACATGTGCTTCCCTGTCGATGCCGCCGTGACGGTCCAACAGTTTGCCCAGCTTGTCGAATCGGGACTCGATCTTGCGCTGCTGTGCCGGTGTGAAAACGCCCTGCTTGCCTTTGTAACTGATGATCATGTGTCCCTCCGTGAGAATGGAAAGTTCACTTGCGAGTACGTCTTTGATGCGTGGATGGGATGTTCATGTCCTCGCGGTACTTGGCCACCGTACGCCGGGTGACCTGAATGCCTTCCGCACGAAGCCGTTCGGTGATCTGCTCATCGGTGAGCGGATGAGCGGGATCTTCCTGTGCAATCATCTTTTTCACCTTGCGTTTCAGAATCAACAGGGGAGTCATGCTCCCCGATGGCCCCTGCACCGCTTCGGAGAAGAAGAAGCGCAGCTCGAACACTCCCTGAGGAGTGTGCGCGAACTTGTTGGCCACCGCACGGCTGACCGTCGACGGATGCACACCAATCTCTTCGGCCACATCCTTGATCATCATGGGCTTCAATTCGTCGATGCCGCGGTCCAGAAAATCGGTCTGCCGCCGCACAATGGCCTGGCAGACGCGCAGGATGGTGTTCTTGCGCTGCTCGATGTTCTTCATCAGCATCAGGGCCGACTGGAAGCGCTCCTTGACGTAATTGCGGACCTCCTTGCTGGGCTCCTGTGTACGGTCAAGCATCCGGCGGTACTGCGAGTTCAGACGGAGCTGCGGGATGTCCTCGTCGTTGAGCTGGATGATGTACTCGTCGCCTTCCTTCGAAATGAAGACATCGGGTTCCACCTGGCGCGCGCCCGGTCCTGAATAACGCAAGCCGGGGCGCGGATCCAGGTGCTTGATCACTTCGACGGCGATCTCGATATGCCGTATCGGGCGGCCGAGCGCCTTCGCCAATTCCTTGTACTGGCGGTTCTCGACCAGTTTCAGGTGATCGGAAACTATCTGCCAGGCCACGCCCCCCTCACCGTTACGGTTGGCCACCTGGAGCAGCAGGCATTCGCGCACATCGCGCGCGCCCACGCCGGCCGGATCGAGCGATTGGACAGCCTTCAGCGCGGCCTCCAGGTCCTCCGCCTTGTACTCGCCGGTCGCAGCCATCTCTTCCAGGGTTGTGGTGAGATAGCCGTTCTCATCCAGGTTGCCGATGATCGCCTCGGCCGCTTCGCGCACCGGTTCAGTGAGGATGACCAGGCTCAACTGGCTGTGCAAATAGTCGGAGAGCGTAACCGGAGCGGAGAGGAAGGTCTCGAACGACGGTTTTTCGGGCGATTCCGAGGCCGGGCTCTTGTAGCCGGGGTCCAGGTAGTCGTCGAAGAAAGAACCGAAATCGATTTCATCAAAGGGATCGGTGGTTTTCGGGGCTTCGGGAGTGTCAGGCGCTTCGGGTGGCTCCGGGGAATCGCTCTCGCTCCCGGGAGCGTGCGTCTGTCCGGCCGGATTGGCAGTCTCCTCCAGTGCCAGCTCGGAGGCCTGCTCGGCGGCTTCGGTTTCGCGCTCGCCGTCGGAAACGGCTAATACTCCGGCATCCGCGGGATCGGCTACGCGCTCGGCTTCCAGTAGAGCCTGCACCTCTTCAGGGGTAAGTTCCTCGCCCCCCTCGCCGCTTTCCTCCAGAACCGGATTCGCCGCGACTTCCTGCGCGATCATATCCTTCAGTTCCAGGCGGTTCAGCTGAAGAACAGTCACCATCTGCACCAGGCCGGGCGTCAGGATCTGCTTCTGCGCCACCTTCATCTGAAGCTGCGGCCTCTGAGAAAGCAAGCTCATCTGGCTTCATAATAGCAGACCTGTTTTTGAATGAAGCCGCCAGTTCGAGGGGTACTGAGGAGGCACCAAAGGCGGCCGGGGATTTGGCGTGGTCCTACCTATGCCATAATCCCCTTTTATGCGCTACCGCCACCGCGTATTGGCCCTCCTCTTCTTCCTGTCGGTGATTACCTACATCGACCGGGTATGCATCGGCGTGGCCAGCCCACGCATGCAGGAGGAACTGGGGATCACACCCGCCAAGTGGGGGCTCGTGCTGGGCGCGTTCGCCATTTCCTACGCCGCTTTCGAATTGCCCAGCGGCGCTTTGGGCGACCGCATCGGCCCGCGCAAGGTTCTGATGCGCATCGTGCTGTGGTGGAGCGCTTTCACCAGCCTCACCGGCGCGGCCACGAGCTACCTGCACTTGCTGGTCTGCCGGTTCCTGTTCGGTGCCGGCGAGGCCGGTGCTTACCCGAATTCGAGCGGCGCCATCGCGCGCTGGTTCCCGGCGCATGAGCGCGGCCGGGCGCAGGGGGTGGTGTGGATGGCCAGCCGGGTGGGCGGCGCCATCTCGCCGCTGGTTGTGGTGCCGATTCAGGCGCACTTCGGTTGGAGAGTAGCATTCTGGGTGTTCGGGGCAATCGGGCTGGTGTGGGCGGTGGTCTGGTTCTGGTGGTTCCGCGACAATCCGGCCGAGAAGCCCGGTGTGACCAGCGCTGAAATGGAAGAGATCCGCAGCGGCGGCGCCGCCGTCCAGGTCCACCACAAAATACCGCTCGGCAAGCTGCTCTCGAGCGGCAACCTGTGGCTGATCATGGCCATGTACTTCACCTACTGCTACGCGTCGTTCTTCTATTTGAGCTGGATGCCGACCTATCTAGTGAAAGGGCGAGGCTTTTCCGAAGCCAACATGGCCTGGTTCGCCACCCTTCCCTTCATCCTGGGTGGCACGGCGAACTTCTTCGGCGGCTGGGCCAGCGACGTGGCGGTTCGCCGCATGGGCCTGAAGTGGGGGCGCCGCGTGTGCGCCGCGGGCGGCCTCACGGCATCGGCCATCTTCACCATCGCCGCCGCCGTTACGCCCGACAAGATCCTGGCCGTCGTTTTCCTGGCGCTGGGCTATGCGGGAAGCGACTTCATGCTGCCCACGGCCTGGGCCCTGTGCCTGGACATCGGCAAGAAATACGCCGGCTCGGTCACCGGGGCGATGAATACGGCAGGCCAGCTCGGCTCCTTCAGCACGGCGGCGCTGTTCGGCTTCCTGGTGGAACGGTTCCACAGTTACAACCTGCCGCTGGTGCCCATGTCGCTGCTCACGCTGGTGAGCGCCATCCTCTGGCTGAAGATCGACGCGACCCGCCAGCTTGTGCCGGAAACCGCCGAACCGAGGTAAGATCGCTTCGAGCATGTTCGAGATTCTCGAGCACACGGCCGACATCGGCTTCCGGGCCTGGGGCCCGACCGCGGCGAAGATGTTCGAAAACGCCGCCCTGGCGCTCGAATCCATCGCCTTCGAGATGGACGGCGTCGAGCCGCGCGAACCTTACCCAATGGCGGTCACTGGGGAGGACTACGAGTCGCTGCTGGTCAACTGGCTCAGCGAGGCGCTCTATTACATGGATGCGCGGCGCATCCTGCTGCGGCGATTCAAGGTCGAGCGCATCGAGCCAGAAACCGTGGTGGGACGCGGCTGGGGCGAACCGTTCGACGCCAGGCGGCACCAGGCCAAGGAGATCGTCAAGGGTGTCACCTATCATCAGCTCAAAATCGAGCGCGCCGGCGATGTGTGGCGGGCCACCGTGTTCCTGGATGTCTAAACTGCCATGAGTTGCGAACCAACGAAATATGACGCCATACGGATCTTCATCACCGGAGGAACCTTCGACAAGGAATACGACGAACTGACCGGCCGGCTCTACTTCAAGGACTCGCATCTGGGCGAGATGCTGCGCCTGGGCCGCGCGAACCTGCCGCTGGAGATCCGGACACTGATGATGATCGACAGCCTGGACATGACTGCCGGCGACCGCGCCCTGATCGTCGAGCAAGTGCGCAGCGCCACCGAGAGCCGTATCGTGATCACGCACGGCACAGACACGATGGTGGAAACCGCCGAGGTCCTCGCGGCGAACATACAGGGGAAGACCGTCGTGCTGACCGGGGCCATGATCCCGTACAAGTTCGGCAGCTCGGATGGATTGTTCAACTTAGGAAGCGCGCTGGCCTTCGCGCAAACCCTCGCGCCGGGCGTCTACATCGCCATGAACGGCCGGTGCTTCCCCGCCGGCCACGTCCGCAAGAACCGCCAGACCGGGATGTTCGAAGACGTTCCGTAGCGGGATATATCCCGCCCCTCCACATAGTGATCGGTACATTCAAGGCGGCTGTCAGCCGGAAATCAGGTTTCAGTCTCTGGCAGCGGACTACGAACACATCGCCAGAAATGAGAATGAGCTAAACCGTATCCGTTATTACATCGACTACAACCCTACCGCGGCGCCGCGGCGGTAGGCCAGGTTGCCCAAGTGCGCGGCGCGGGCGGCGGCTACCGCCGGCTCCACCGGGCAGTTCGGATCCTTGCGGGCGCGGATGGACTCCAGCCAGTTGGCGACGTGCGCGATGGTACCGTCGCCCTTTGACGGCAGTTGAATCAACGGCTCTGGGTAGGTGGTCCTTTCCGCGGGCACCACGCCTTCCGGATACACCTCCAAGCCGTCGCGGGTCACGTGCATCAGCGCTTTGCTGCCTCGGAAAATGATGGTTCCGCCGTGCAACGATCCGTTCAACGTACCCGTGTAAGTGACGCCGAATCCCGGGTAGTCGTAAGCGGCGGTAATGGTGTCGGGGCAGTCGCCGTAAGTCAAGAAATACCGGCCACCGACGGCCTGGACCGACTCGGGCGTGTCGGAGGCCATGTACCAGTGAATGACGTCGCAGTAATGCGAGTACAGGTCGGTCAGGTGCCCGCCGCCGTAATCGAAGAACATGCGCCAGCGCAGGAAGCGGACCGCCTCGAAGGGCCTTTCGGGCGCGTTGCCCTGAAATCCTTTCCAATCGAGCTTGGCGAGGTCGGCGACGGCGGGCAGGTTCATCCGCGCCATATAGTTCTGGTACCAACTCGCGAGCACCAGCGAGACCTTGCCCAGGGTCCCCTTGGCGACAATTTCGCGGCCCGTGATGAAGTGTTCCCAGGAGCGCTGCTGGTAGCCGATCTGGACGACGCGCCGCGAGGCGCGCACCGCCTTGATCAGGTCCTCGCCCTCCGGGATGTTGTGGGTGACGGGCTTTTCGACGTACACGTCCTTGGCGGCGCGGACCGCGTCGATCGTCATGGGCGTGTGCCAGTGGTCGGGCGAGCCCACGATCACCGCGTCCACGTCCCCGCGTTCGAGCACCTTCCGGTAATCGACGTAGAGTTGCGCCGCGGGGTTGAGTTCCTTCTGTGCCTGTTCGCGGCGCGGTTCGTATACGTCGCAGATCGCTACCAGGTCCACTTGGCCGGTTTTGAGCGCCAGGCTCGTGACGTAGCGCCCACGGCCCCCCGAGCCGAGGAGCGCAACGCGAATGCGCTCGTTTGCTCCCCAGGCTCTACGGCTTGCGGCGGCTGTCGCCGCCGCCTGCAGAAATCGCCTCCGGTTCTCAGGCATCGTTCAAGAGCCTCCCCGACATGGTATCTTACACGAACAGGGCTCTCGCCCGGCCGGAAAGGTACCCAAAATGAAGCCAATCAGAATTTTGCTTGTAGCAGTCATCGCATTCGCCGCAACCCTTTCTCTGGTTATGGTCAAGGCACAGAAGAAGAAGTTGCCCGAAGCCGATTGCGGGCGCACGGCGGGGTTGGGCTACGACGACACACCCATGCTGCCGGACCAGCCGTGGCGCGTGCACGATATCAAACGCCCGCAGCCGCGCACAATCGCCCCAGGCACCGAAAGCAGCCAGCAGAGCCCCGGGCGTGCCCCCAGCGATGCCGTCGTGCTCTTCGACGGGAAGGACCTGTCGCAATGGACCAACCATCCCAAGAAGAAGGATCTGGGCAACATCACCTGGAAAGTGGAAAACGGCTATGTGGAAGTGGTACCGTATGCCGGCGATCTGGTCTCGAAAGAGAAATTCGGCGACGCGCAATACCACATTGAGTGGGCAGCACCCGCCAAGCCCTGCGGCACCAGCCAGTGGCGGGGCAACAGCGGCGTGCTGATCATGAGCAACTACGAAATCCAGGTTCTCGATAACGACCACAACCCGACTTATGCCGATGGCATGGCGGGATCCATTTACGGACAGTGGCCGCCCCTGGTGAACCCGGCCCGTGCGCGCGGGGAGTGGCAGATGTACGATATCGCCTTCGAGGCGCCCGTCTTCGAAGGGGAGAAACTCGTTAAGCCGGCCTATGTCACGGTATTCCTCAACGGCGTGCTCGTCCAGCACCATCAGAAGATCATTGGGAGAATGACACACCGGCAAGTGGCCCAGTATCGCCCGCACGGTGCCACGGAACCCCTTTCGCTCCAAGACCACGAGGTTCCGGTACGATACCGGAACATCTGGGTGCGGCCGCTCAGAGGCTACGACCAGCCGTAATCTCCAACGTTACTATGCAGTTGCGGCTATCCCGTGCGGGCCTATCCGTAGGCTGGGAACTTTCCTGGCAAAGCTGGCGTCCAATGTTGTGCAGGGCGGTTGGATATCTGGTAGGTTGAAGGGGGGATTCCCCCCCAAAGGCACTGCCGTGGCGGAGCCAATCGTCGATATCGAATTAGAACATGCCCCGGAGGAGTCCGGAGTTCCTCCGGAGGAGCTTGAAGCCTATCTGGAAGACGACCGGTACCTGATAGAGCGTCTCCAGTCCGGAGAGCAGGCGGCTTACGAAGAATTGATTGCCCGATTCGAGCGCTCCGTCTTCAATCTGATCAGCCGTTTGCTCAACGATCCGGAAGATGCCTGCGACGTAGTCCAGGAAGTGTTCTTAAAGGTGTTTCGGAATGTAGCTTCATTCCGCGCCGAGAGCAGCTTGAAGACCTGGATATACAGAATCGCGGTGAATGAGGCGTACAATCACCGCCGTTGGTTCGTCCGTCATCACCGCTCCGAAGTGGGTTTGGAAGATAAGGGAGAGGCCGGAACCACTTATCATGACCGGCTTGCCGACCCATGCCGGACACCCTTCGACCTGGCACTGGGAGGCGAAGAACGGGCCCTGATAGAGAGCGCTTTGAACAAGCTGAATCCGAAGTTCAGGACCTGCGTAATCTTGCGGGATATCGAGGAGTTGAGTTACGAAGAGATCGCAGGAATCGAGGGTCTCTCGCTCGGCACGGTGAAATCTCGAATTCTGCGTGGCCGTGAAGCACTGAGGAAGGCTCTGGCGGGCCGGCTTGAGCCGGGACCGGCCCTGAATTGGACGCCACAACCGGCCGAGTAAAGCCATGAATTGCCATTCTGTGCAGCGAGCACTGTCGGCTTACATGGACGGGCAACTTGACCAGCCCGTGCTGGGGCGGATATCCGAGCATCTGGCTCATTGCCGTGAATGTCATCGAATCTCCGCCGAGCAGGTCAGGATCAAGGCTGCCCTTGGTATGCTTCCGGAGCGGATGCCGCCGGCCGATCTCCGAATTGCGCTTCTCTCGTTGGCATCCCGGGAAATCGAGAGGCGGCGCGAAGGCGTGGGCCTGAAGGCGCGGTTCAGCCGGTGGGTGGAAGATTGGCAGTTCCGTTTGGACGGCCTGATGAGGCCGTTTGCCTTGCCGTTCGCGGGCGGCCTGCTTTCGGCCGTTCTGCTGTTCGCCTTGTTCGTGCCCATGTACACGGTTCCCGGAAAGACCATGGTCCAGGACGTCCCCACCATGCTCTTTACCGAAGCCACGGTGAACAACATCCCGAACTTCGACATGAACGAGGACGAAGTCCTGGTGGATCTTGTGGTGGACGGTCAGGGGCGTATTGTGGACTATTCCGCGCCCCACGGCCAGGACTGGATGCGGAACCTGCCGCTGCGGAGGCGGCTGGAGAATGCGCTGCTTTTCACCGACTTCACGCCCAGCACCATGTTCGGCTACCCGGCCTCGACCCGGGTGCGGCTCACCATCCGCCGCAGCCAGATAGACGTGAAGGGTTAAACGGACTCGCAACTCTCGTGAAACGCCCACCGCTGGGGCAGCACTTCTTAACGCGCGAATCCATTTTGGAGCGGATTGCCGCGGCGGTTTGTCCGGACCCCGAGCCGCTGGTTATTGAGATCGGACCGGGGCGCGGCGCCCTTACGGGGCATTTGGCCGCGCGCGCCGGGCGCCTGATCGCCATCGAGTTGGACGCCGCGCTGGCGGAAGGCTTGCGCGCCCGTTTCGCCGGTCGCCGCCACTTCGAAGTAATTCAGGCCGACGTCCTGGAAGTTGACCTGGCCCAATGGGGTCCGGCGGTGGTTGCCGGCAACTTGCCTTACTACATCACCTCGCCGATCCTGGACCACGTACTCGGAATGACGCCGGACCTGGTGCGGGCGGTTTTCCTGATGCAGAAAGAGGTAGCCGACCGTCTGAGCGCCGCGCCGGGCAGCCGCGATTACGGCTATCTCACTGTACGCACGGCATTTCATGCTTCGGCGCGAACGCTGTTTTCCGTCCCGGCGTCCGCGTTTTCACCTCCGCCCAAGGTGGAATCCGCCGTCGTCGAACTCGTTCCACGAGCGCCGGACGAGGATCTGCCGGTGGACAACGGCGCTAAGTTCCTGGAGTTTGTGGGCCGGTGCTTCCGGCAGAAGCGCAAGACCATCCGCAACAACCTTGCCGGTGCGTTCCCGCGCGAGGCGATCGATGCGTGCCCCGAGGCGGGCCTGCGCGCCGAGCAGTTGACGTTGGATGGATTCGCGGATCTCTATCACCGGCTGTCGCGGTAGCCGGGATTCGGTTGCGGCATCTGAGCGGCGACCGATTCGCGCCAGGCGTGCAAGCGGCGCCGCAGTTCCGCGGCTTTTTGCGGCATTCGTCCGGCCAAGTCGTCCTTCTCGCCAATGTCCTTCTCCAGGTTGTACAACTCGACGCGGTTGTCTTCAAGAAACTCGATCAGCTTCCAAGACCCGCTGCGCACGGCGCTCACCGGCGTGGTGGTGGGGTAGTAGTGCGGATAGTGGAAGTAGAGGTCTTCGCGGTCGAGCCTGGCCGACGGGTCGCGAAGCAGGGAAGTGATACTGACCGAGTCGACGCCTCGTTTGCGCGATTCACTTCCGCCCAGCCCCGCCATGTCGAGCAGCGTTGCGTAAAGGTCCATGGAGACGACGGGCGCATGGGACACAGCGCCCTGCGGCGTCACTCCCGGCCAGTAGACGATGAGCGGCACCCGTACGCCGCCTTCGTAAAGCGCGCCTTTCCCCGACCGCAGCGGCGAATTGTCGGTGATCACTTCCTGGCGCGAGGTGCGCAAGGCCCCGCCGTTATCGGAAAAGAAAACGATGACGGTTCGATCCGCAATGCCGCGCTCGGAGAGCTTTTGCATGACCCGCCCCACGCTTGCGTCCAGGCTCCAGGTCATGGCCGCATAGGTGGGATTGCTGTGATGCATGGCGGGACGCAGCCGGGCCTTGAAACGATCCGCATCGGCCGGCTTCGCTTCGATGGGCGTGTGCACAGCGTGATGCGCGAGATAGAGGAAGAACGGCTGCGCGCCGGCGTGATCGATAACTCGCAAGGCTTCGCCGGTGAGCCGGTCGGTCAGGTATTCGCCCGGCTTGCCGAATTCCAGATGCGGAACGTAGCGGAACTCGCCGCCGAAGTTGCGGCTGCCTCTATAGGGATAGAAATACGACTGCGGCGCGCCCCAATGCGTGCCGCCGATGTTCACGTCGAAACCCTGTGTTTCCGGGTAGTAGCCGGCTTCGCCCAGATGCCACTTGCCAACCAGCGCGGTCAGATAGTTACGCTCTTTGAGGGCTTCGGCCAGCGTCACCTCTTCATGAGGCAGGTTGCCCACCGTGACGGGCGGCACGAGTCTGCGGTCCTTTGCCGGCGTGGCGGAGTTCTCCAGCCACGTGGTCATGTGCAGGCGCGCGGGGTGTTTGCCGGTGAGGATCGAGGCGCGGGTCGGGCTGCAGACGGGCGCGGCGGCATAGGCATCGGTGAAGCGCACGCCCATGCGGGCCAACCGGTCGATGTTGGGAGTTTCGTGCAGGTCGGCTCCGTAGCAGCCGACGTCGGCCCAACCCAGGTCGTCGGCAAGGATGAAGACGAAGTTCAGTGGCGGCGTAGCGGCGCGGGCGAAGGCGGCGCCTGCCGCGCAGCCGAGAAAACCGCGGCGGCTCAGGGTTACGGTTTGCATCTATTTGTCTCCGGTTCGAACTTTCGCGATGTAAATGCCCGACTTGCCGTCGTGGGAAGAATAGTAGCTCACCCACAGCAGTCCCTCGTGCCAGGCAAGGCCGGGATATCCCGCTTCGCCGCCGGAAGGAATTTCCAGGAACTCGCGAAGCTTGTCGTCCTGCTCCTCCAGCCAAAACAGGGCGAGGCGCGGCTTTCCGCCGGCAGTCGTGCGCCCTGCGACTACGATCCTGTCATCCGGCAACATGAGCATGGCGGGCGTTTCCATGTCCACGTTGAGATCCGTCCAAATCCAGCCGCGGTAAGGTGGTTTCGCACGGCCGAGCGCGGCCGTGGTTCCTTTGGCATCGCGCTGCGCCAGGCACAGGGCGCTATCATCCGCCAAGAAGAGGAGAGCCGCCTCGCCGGGGGCTTGGCCCGAGAGAAGTTTCGGCGTCAAGGGGACGAACTTGTCGGCCCTCGGCCCGCCGTAAATGCGGAGGAACTCTTCGCGTACGTTTGAATAACCGGCGGCGAAGGCGAGGCGGTTGTGCCAGGCCAGGCGTCCGAGCTGAAGATTCGGCTCGCATATGGGGATGGGCGCGCTCCAATTGCGCCCATCGGGAGAAGTCCAGACGGCGGACTGGTGACGCTCCCAGACGATACCCTGGCGCTCTTCGATGGCCACCAGGATCAGGCGTCCGTCGGGCGACACGCTGAGCTTCGGGTATCGCAGGTCTCCACCAGTGGATGCGATACGCGAGGCAGGTTTCCAGACTTCGCCGTCGAGAGAGGTCAGGATCCGGATGGCGCCGTCGGCGGAGCGGTACGCCGCTGCCTCGCGCAGCGCGCAAAACCAGCGGTCCTTGTAACGAACCAGGTCCGTGAAGCCGTTGTGCGGCGCGCTGGACCAGACCTTCTCGCACCAGACGACCTGAGGTTTGTGGAACGGCGGTTTCGGCGCCGCGAGACAGGTGAGCGCTATGAGTGCGATTCCGGTAATCTTACTTCTATGTCCCATCGTCAGTGGTCGCTTCTGCCGTTGTTGACTTGCTTTCTGCCTTCTCTATTCTATGCCGCAGAGCCTGAAGAACTCTGGAAGCAGGCCTCGGCAAACGGAGCCGCCGTCAACGACATTTTCGCCCGCACGCGCAAGATGGTGCATGCCTGGCTCTCTTACGCGGACAAGGAGACGCTGCTTCTGCCGGACCGCCTGTCCGGCTTGATTCGCGGCAAGCCGAACTCGCAGCTTCTCTATACGGCTGAAAACTCCGGCGCCGACAACTATCCCTACCTCATCATCACGAGCTGGTTCACCGATCCCGCGCTGTACCACGGCCGCATGATGGACATGCTGCGCAACGAGATCCGCTACACCAACGTGAGCGGCGCCATTCCGGGCAACTTGGACTTCAAGACACGGCAACTGGGCCCGGCGACTCTCTTCGGCGCCGGCGAGTACTGCAAAGACGGCCTGCTCTCGGTCACCGAGTTGCTCGGCCGCACGCCCTGGTACTACCGCATGGTGGACATCACCGAAGACTATATGCGGAAGGCGCCCGTCAAAACCCGTTGGGGAAACCTGCCCGACACAGGAGCCGAATTGAACGGTGATGTGCTGCAGACCCTGGCCCGCCTGATTCCCATGACGGCCGATCCACACTTCCTCGATTGGGCCACTCGCATTAGCGACGCCTATGTCGAGGAGATACTGCCCGCCAACAACTACCTGCCCGGCTACCGTTACGATTTCGAGAAGAAGACCGATACCGGCACCACGCGGCTGCGCGACCACGGCAACGAGGCCATCGTGGGGCTGGTCCTATTGCATGCGCTCGAAACGGATCTGGGCCTCCGGCGCGCCGAAAGGACGAGGCCGGTGATCCGCAAGATGCTCGACAATGTGCTCGCTTCGGCCAACCCGGACGGGATGCTGTACAACACCATCGTCAATTCCGATCTTTCGCCGCGCGACACCAGGCTCAGCGACAATTGGGGCTACGTCTACGGGGGACTCTACAGCTTTTACCAGATTACGGGAGAGGAGAAATACCGGCAGGCGGTACGCAAGGCCCTGAGCAACCTGCCCAAGTACCGCGGTTACGACTGGGAAGCCGGCAGCATGGACGGTTACGCGGACTCGATCGAAAGCGCCATCTACCTGGTGGCCCGCGAGCCGGTTCCGGAAGCCCAAAGCTGGATCGAATCGGAGATGAAGATCCTGCTCGCCTACCAGCAGCCGGACGGCACCATCGAGCGCTGGTACGGGGACGGCAACTGGAACCGCACCGCGCTGCTCTACGCCATGATGAAGACGCAAGGCTGCTACCTGAAAGATTGGGCGCCCGGCGTCGAATTGGGCGCCGTCCAGCAGGACGGCACGCTGTACGTTTCGCTGCGCAGCGGCAAACCCTGGACCGGCAAGCTGGCTTTCGACTACGCGCGCCACCGCCGCGAGCTGAACCTGCGCAAGAATTACGTCCGCCTCAACGAGTGGCCCGAGTGGTTCACCGTCGACGAGAATACGCTCTACACGGTGAAAAAAGCCGGGGGCACCGCGCAGCGGCTGCTGGGCAGCGAACTCAAGAACGGGCTTGCGTTGAAGCTCGCCGCCGGCGAGACGGTGAGGCTGGCCGTATCACGCTGACTTAGGCTTATCCTGCCGCTCCAGGAGTTCGCGGACCCGCTCCTCGAGTTGCTCCACACGGGCGGCGAGCTGTTCGATCTCCTGAGCCTCAGGATCGGGCAGTTGGCCGTGCTCCAACTCGTCGTCCACAGCCTCGCCCTTGCTGCGGACCACGCGGCCAGGGATGCCCACCACGGTCGAATCATCCGGCACAGGGTGGATTACAACTGAGCCTGCGCCGATTTTCACGTGGTTTCCAATGAGGATGTTCCCCAGCACTTTGGCCCCCGTGCCGACGACCACATGGTTTCCCAGCGTCGGGTGGCGTTTGCCTTTTTCCTTGCCGGTGCCACCCAGCGTCACGCCCTGATAGAGCAACACGTCGTCGCCGATCTCCGACGTTTCGCCGATCACCACGCCCATCCCGTGATCGATGAAGAACCGCCGCCCGATGGTGGCGCCGGGATGGATTTCGATGCCCGTGAGCGACCGGCTGAGCTGCGAGATCATACGCGCGGGCAAGCGGAGTCCCATCTTGTAAAGCTTGTGCGCCAGCCGGTGCAGCAGGACAGCATGAAATCCCGGGTAACAGAAGAGGATCTCCAGCACACTGCGCGCCGCCGGATCTTCCCGGAATATCGTGTCGATCTGCTCTTTGATGGTCCGAAGCATCCCTGAGACCATTATCCACCCCGACGGCGTGTGAATGCCCGCGGGGGGCAACGATCAGTGCGAAGCGTCGACGCTGTGGTTCAGGGTGGCTTCCGGTTGATAGCGCCGGTGCAGGCTCTCAAACTGGCGCCGCTTCCAGACGCCCGTCCGGTGCAGTATGTACCGCGCCAGGACCAGAAGGATCGATAGGCCGTAAAGCGAGCTCTGCCAGAACGAGGCCGACGATGCCTGCGGGAAATAGCGTGTGGGCACCGGCACTTCGGCGATGCGCAGGTTCTCGCAAACGAATTGGGCTATGATCTCCTGGTCGAAGATGAACCGGTCCGAGTTCATCTGGTAGTTGACCGCGTCCAGCGCTTCGGCGCGGTAAGCGCGGTAGCCCGTGTGGTATTCGGCGAGATTCAAGCCGAAGGTCCAGTTTTCCAGCGCCGTGAGGAAGCGGTTGGAAACGTACTTCCACCACGGCATGCCCTGCTTCATGGGATCGCCACCAAGCAGGCGTGAACCGAGCACCACATCGGCGCGGCCCTCCTGGATCGGCCGCACGATTTCCGGCAATAGCGTAGGATCGTACTGGTAATCCGGGTGGACCATCACAACCACGTCCGCTCCGGCCTTCAAGGCTTCCCGGTAGCAGGTCTTCTGGTTGGCTCCGTAGCCGTAATTCCGGTTGTGGACGAAAAGTGTCAGGCCCAGTTCCCGGGCGATGCGGGTGGTTTCGTCCCGGCTGCCGTCGTCAACCAGGATGACCTCGTCCACCAGGTTATGAGGCAACTCCGCGTATGTTTTGTGAAGCGTCCGCGCGGCGTTGTAGGCCGGCATGGTGACGACGAGTTTCGGTTTCGCGCGCACAACGTCTCCCAATGCGATGTGCGAGCTCCCCGGTGCGTTCGCATTAGTTTGCGACGCAGGGACGAAGCGGCGGGTTACCATAAAGATGCGAGGAACAGGGGCCCCGGCGGGAACAAAAGCCGGCGGGTCCTCGTCACTACCTAAGATGCAGTCCGGAGCCAGCTTCGCCGAAGCCGCCAGTGTGGCGGTGGCCTCCTTGCGCTCGAGCAAGTTGCGCAGCTTCTTAACGTTGCTGGGGATCATCCTGGCCACCACGACGTTGATCGCGGTGATGAGCGTCATTCACGGCATGGACGTCTACATCGCCCAGAACCTTTCCGACATGGGCTCGGAGGGTTTTAAAGTGCGGCGCATCGTCATGATCGGTCAGTTCAATCCGAAGAAATTCATGGAGATGCAGAAGCGCAACCCGCAACTGACCGAGGAGGAATACCAGTTCATCCGCTCGCGCGCGACCATGGTGCGGGATTTCGGCATGGAGGCCTATCGCTCGGCCAGCGTCACCTGCGCCCACGAGCGCATCGACGGCGTCCAGTTGCAGGGCGCCACATCGAACGTAGGTGTCATCCAGAACATACAGGCCGTCAACGGACGTTTTCTAGCCGATTCCGACGACCAGCGGCGGCAGGCGGTCACTTTCATCGGCAATGATATCCGCGAGCGCTGCTTCACGGGAGTCGATCCCATCGGCAAGTATGTCGAGATCCAGGGGCGCCCGTTCCGCGTCGTCGGCGTGGGCAAGCCGCAGGGCAGCGTTTTCGGCGAGTCGCTCGATAACTACGTCATCATCCCCATCCAGACATTCTTCAAGATGTACGGGAGCCGCAACGGTATCGGGTTCTGCGGCGTGGCGATGGACCAGATGCACCTGTTTCAGGCGCAGGACGAGGTGCGCATGCTTCTGCGCGCGCACCGCCACATGCGGCCGAACCAGGAAGATAATTTCGGGCTGGCCAATTCGGACTCGCTGGTTTCGGCCTGGGACCGACTGACGGGCGCCATCGCCGCCACAGCCATCGCCGTGGTCTCGGTCTTCATGGTGGTGGGCGGGGTTGTGATCATGAACATCATGCTGGCGGTGGTCACCGAACGGACGCACGAGATCGGGATCCGCAAATCCGTCGGCGCCCGCAAGAGCGACATTTTGAACCAGTTCCTGGTTGAATCGAGCCTGCTGGCGGCTGCCGGAGGCGCCGTGGGTGTCGGAACCGCCTGGATTATCGGCATTCTGGTGAGCAAACTGACCCCGGTGCCGATGGCCATGCCGTTGTCGGCCGTGCTGATTTCGCTGGTGCTGTCAACGGCGGTGGGGCTGTTCTTCGGCATTTACCCGGCGCAGCGCGCCGCGCGATTGGATCCGATCGCCGCGCTAAGGATGGAACGATGAGCTGGTTCACATTCAAGTCGAGCGCCTGGCTCGCGCTAGGTACCATCCGCGCGCACAAGATGCGGACTTTCCTGACCGTGCTCGGCGTCATCATCGGAACCAGCACCATCATTGGCGTCGGCTCCATCATCGCGGGTCTTGACGGCGCAATCACCGACATCATCCGCAGCTTCGGGCCCAACACGCTGATCGTGTTCAAGATCCGCGGCACCATGCGCTTCGGCGACCTGACGCCCGAGGAGCGCCAGCGCAAGCCGCTCACGTATGAAAACGCCCGCGCCATCGCCGAACGATGTCCGTCGGTCAGGCACGTCAGCCCTTACATTTTCCCGATGTCCGATTTCCGGACCATCTACCGCGCCAAGTATAAAGGCAATGAGGTCTATCAGATCCGCTTTGCCGGCACCACGGAAAGCTACGCTTACGGTGGATTGGTGGACATGAAGTTCGGGCGCTTCTTCACCGATATGGAGAGCCAGCACCGCATGCCCGTGGTGGTTATCGGAGAGGACATCCAGAAGACCTTCTTCCCGAATGTGGACCCGGTTGGTAAATGGATCGATGTGAACGGCCGGCAGTTTGAAGTTGTGGGCAGCATGGCGCGGCCCTCGGTGATGATGGCGGCGCAGGACGACACCCGGGTCCTGGTCCCTTACTGGACCTTGCGCAAAATGTTTCCCAATGCCAAGGAACACATGCTGGTCATCGTGGGCGAAGAGGGCAAGTTGGCCCAGGCCATGGACGAGGTGCGCGGGGTGCTGCGGCAGGAGCGCCGCGTGCCGGCGGACAAGCCCGACAATTTCTGGATCTCCACGGCCGAGCAAATGGTGGAGGATTTCCGCAAGACCACGTCCGTGGTGGCCATCGTCATGGTTGTACTCAGCAGCATCGGATTGCTCGTGGGCGGCATCGGGGTGATGAACATCATGCTGGTTTCGGTGACCGAGCGCACGCGGGAGATCGGGGTCCGCAAGGCCCTCGGCGCGCGCCGTGCGGACATCATCCTGCAATTCCTGACGGAGGCGACCGTGCTCACCGGGACGGGCGGCCTGATCGGCATCCTGCTCGGCTGGGTCATCGCCACGGTGGCGCACCTGGCATTCCCGGCGCTTCCCACCGCGGTTCCAGTCTGGGCGGCGGTGCTGGGCGTGGTGGTGTCGGTGGGCATCGGGTTGTTCTTTGGTATTTGGCCCGCCAGCAAAGCCGCCCGCCTTGACCCGGTGGACGCGCTTCGGTATGAATAGATACTAAGGCCTGAAGTTCCGCGATATCTGTCGTGTTCCGGGGGATCGGATGAACCTACTGCAGTGGAAACACGTCGTAGCGGCAGCGGTTGTTCTCGGGGTCACGTTTCCAAGGCTGGCGGCCGAGTCCATCTCCGGCCAAGTGGTACACGCCCTAACCGGCAATCCATTGCGGCGCGTGACATTGACCGCCAAGCGAGTCGATGGCAAGGGCGAGCCGGCAACCACGCAGGTGGATGAGTACGGCCGGTTCGTCTTCCAGAATCTCGCTGCGGGAGGATACCTGCTCTCAGGCGAACGGAACGGCTTCGACCGGCAAATCCACGGGTCGCGCTCGAATCCCAACACCGGCACCGTGCTGGCGGTTAAAGATGGGCAACCCGTCACCGGCGTGGTCTTCCGGTTATTTCCTAACGCTGTCCTTTCCGGGCGCGTGCTGGATGCGGACGGCGAGCCGATGCCGAATGTTGGCGTGCGCGTGTTCCGTCGCCAGTTCTATAACGGAAAGCGGGATTGGTACCCGGCTGGGGGCGTGCAGACAAACGATCGCGGCGAATACCGTGTGAGCGGGTTGCGTGCCGGGCGTTACCTGGTCTGTGCGGTCGATTACAGCTCCGGCTTCGACATGCCCGGCGCCACCAATGGTCCGTTGCCGGAATCGCCGGACCGGGTCAACGCCGCCACATTCTACCCGGGCACCACGGAACCGGAGCGAGCCGCGCCGGTGGCCATCGCGCGAGGGGAGGACCGCCGCGGCATCGACATCCAGTTGATCAAAGGTACCGCTGTGCGCGTCCGCGGGCGGGTGACGGGTGAGGCGGCCAGCGCGATGCTCGCGGTGGGCTTGCGGCCCACGACCGTCATGCAAGCTATGCTTGCGGCCGGTAGAGGTGCGCTGATACAGCCGGGCGAGCGCACATTTGAAATCAGAGGCGTGAGGCCGGGGTCGTACGTGCTGACGGTGCAATCCATGCGTGATGCACCCGTTGTGAGCGCGTTCCTTCCCATTGAAGTCGGCGAGCAGCACATCGACGGGGTGGAACTCCCACTCAGCGAGGGAATCGAGATCGCGGGCCGTGTTTTATTCGAGGGTGGCGCGAAAGGCACGTTGGTGCGGCTTGGAACAGAGTCCTCCCTCGCGGGCGTGATTGCCGGCCCGGCGAACGAGAGAGGTGAGTTCAAGTTGAAAGGCGTTCATTCCATTCCATATCGCGTATACGTGGCGGATCTTCCTCCGGGCGCTTACTTGCGAACGGTGAAGTTGAACGGGCAAATCATAGATCCCGGCAACGTGAGCTTCTCACCGGGGGCGAAGCTTGAAATTCAGCTTGGGAAGACTTCGGCCGAGTTGAAGGGCGTCGTGCTGGGGGCGGATGAGACGCCGTTCGCCGGCGCCACCGTGGCGTTGATTCCCGAATCCGGCCGCGCCGCGCTGTACCGCACGGCGATATCCGACCAGGAAGGTACATTCTTGATCAAGAACATCGCACCGGGCCGTTACAAGGCGCTTGCCTGGGAAGACCTGGAGCCGGAAGCCTACCGCGACCCCGAAGTGGTGAAGCCGGTGGAAGACCGCGCCGTGCATGTCGCGCTCGAAGAGAACGGCCGCAGTGAAGTTAAGTTGAATGTCATTCCGATGACAAAGGAGTAATGTGCCGCCATGAAATGCCTCATGATTCTTCTTTCGGCCGCGCTGCTGGCGGGCGCGTTTCAGGAGAAGCAGCAAGAGCAGGCCAAACCCGCCGTCGAGGAGAAGAAGGCATCTATTGAAGGGACCATCGTGGACGGCGTGTCGGGAAGTCCTCTGAAAAATGTCACTGTGATGTCGCTGCCTGCCACCTCTGGTGGATCCCGGGCAAGTGCCACTACGGATGAAGCCGGACACTACATTCTCAAAGATCTGGAAGCAGGCAAGTACATGGTGTATGCCCGGCACCCGCGCCACGTTCTCCAGATGTACGGCTCGCGCGGCAGGTCGATGGCGGGCACACCCTTGAATCTGGCCGCGGGGCAGGCGCTCAAGGGAATCGACTTCAAGCTCCAACCCAACGCGGTGATCTCGGGCAAGGTGCTGGACGAGGAGAACGAACCGCTCAAGGATGTTTCGGTGAGCGCCCTGGCGCCCGTCTATCAGCGTGGACGGCGGCAGTATGCGCCGACGGGCGGCATGGCGAACACAAACGACTTGGGCGAGTTTCGCATCTCCAACGTGGCCGCGGGGAAATACTTGGTGGTTGCGATTCCGAGGATGCAGGGCGGCGGCGCGCCGGCGGAGGACGGGACCGAGTCCGCGTACCTGCCCACTTACTATCCGAACTCGCCGGACGCGAGCGGCGCCGCGCCAGTCACAGTGACGGCGGGAACGGAAGTGGGAGGCACGGACATCCGCCTGATCAAGACAAAAGCCGTGCGGGTGAGAGGGAAGGTGCTGGGCATGACTGCCGGGCAGAGATTGTACGTCCAGTTAAGGCAGAAGGACGGCGGCATGCTTGGAATGATGCCGGGGCGCGGCGCACCGGTCAAGCCGGCCGACGGGAGCTTCGAAATCACAGCCGTGACGCCAGGTTCCTACGTGCTGCACGTGAGGGATGGATCTGCTCCACGGTCCGGTGGAGTGAGTGTCCCGCTGGAGGTGGGCGACAGACCCGTAAGCGGCGTCACGATGGACTTCGTCCTTCCCCCCGATGTGAGCGGCGAGATCGTCTTCGACGGCGAGCAGAGCCAGAAGCCGACTTTCAAGGCGCAGCGCATTGTGTTGGAAGCGACCGATGTGGGATTGGCGCAGGCCATGGCTACCGCGGCCGACGACGGCACGTTCCAATTAAAGTCCGTCTCGCCGGGAAAGTACTTCGTGCGCATGATGCCTGCGCCGGAGGGCACCTACGTGAGTTCGGTCACGCTCGGCGGCCAGCGGATGGCCGATGACGGTCTGGAGATTCCCCCTGGAGGCGGAGGAAAGTTGGAGATCAAGCTGAGGGCTGGCGCGGCGCAGGTGGAAGGCACGGTACAGGACGCCGAAGGCCAGCCTGTGTCCGGCGCCATGGTGGCGATGATCCCGAAGTCGAAGGGTTATCTGCTCTATCAGCTCAGTGGGGCCGACCAGAAGGGCGCGTTCACCTTTAAGAACGTCACGCCGGAAGATTACGTGCTGCTCGCCGTACAGGACATGGAACCGGGTGCCCACATGGACCCGGAGTTCGTGCAACGTTACGAGAGCAAAGGCGAAAAGCTTACCCTCAAGGAAAACGACCGCAAGGGCGTGACGCTGAAGCTGATCCCCAAGGAGTAGACCGGGCAAGGTCCTCCGTTAAGTTCGCACACGTTTCGCGATATATTGGAACATTCCGCGACCTTCAGGAGGTAGCTTGAACCGACGCAGTTTCCTGGGAACCATGAGTGTGGCCGGACCGGCCGCAAGTGCCGCCGGCGCACCCGCCGCGCCATCTCGAAAAGGCTTGACGAAGGAGCGCTATCGAGGCGTCTTCGCCTACCCGCCCACCCCGTTCGCAGACGACCTGTCGCTGGACGAAGAGGCGCTGCGCTCCAATATCCGCAAACTGGTGCGCCTGGGCGTGGACGGCATCGTACTCGCGGGTTCGACCGGCGAGTTCTACACCCTTACGGACGCCGAACACCGGCGCATCGCCGAAATCCTGGCCGAGGAGACGCGTCCCCACGGCGTGGTGAGCGTGATCGGCGCGCAGGGCCTCAATCCCAGGGAAGTCATCGACCGCGGCCGGGCCGCCATGGACGCCGGGTGCGAAGCCGTGCTCGCCATGCAGCCGTTCTACTACACGCTCAAGAAGCGCGAGTTGATAGTTTTTTGGGAGCAGTTCTCCAAGGCCTGCCCCGATCTCGGCATTGTCATCTATCACTTCGATTGGATCCGGCAGGAGTACACCGCGGAGACTTTCCGCCAACTGGCGCACCTGCCGAACATGGTGGGCAGCAAGGAAGCGCACTTCGACTTTCGCGCCTGGCGTGCGCTGCAAGGCGCTACAGGGTTGGTGCACATGAGCGCCACCGACGCCGGCTGGTTGGTGGAAATGTACCGGCTCGGCGCGCCCGGAGTGGGCAGCGTGAGCCTCACCCTGATGCCTCATCTCGAGCAGAAAGCGTTGAAGCTTTGCGGAGAAGGCAAGTACGAGGAGGCCGAACGCGTCTGGGCGCTGTTCACCGAGGTGGTGGGCCGGTTGCGCGCGGGAGCCGGACGGCCCTACCTTGCGCCTCCCGAGTTGAAAGGATGGGACGATTACGGCGGGGCGGCGCGCGGCAAGGCGCTCAATGATGCCTTCGGATTCATTAAGGCCGGTCCGCCGCGTCCTCCGGGTCTGCCCGTCCCGAAAGATTTGCAGATGCGTTTGATGGATTTCATACTGGCGCGGTACCCCGAGGCCGTTCCTCCGGCCAACTTCCTGGACACCATTCCTCCGGGCACGAAATTGTGGCCGCGCCGCGAGAAAGCGTAAGGTATATTCGATGCTTCGACGATCTGCTGTGTTGATTTTGGCCCTGTCGGGCCTGGTTCTGGCGGCGCACAATCCACTGTTGCCGCGTCCTGTGAAGGTCCGTTACGGCGAAGGCTCGGTCCATGTTTCAGAGCTTTCCATCCGCTTCGCCAAACCTGCAAGCGCGGAGGACCGGTTTGTCCAGAAACTGCTCTCCGGCCGGCTCAAATTCGCCGCCAGCGGGGCGAAGCAGCTCACTCTGAACCGCACGGGCGAAGGCGCGGCCCTGCCGGGCGTGGACGAAAAGGCCGGCCCGGAATCCCGCGAGGCTTACTCGATCAAAGTTGCTCCGGCAGGCGTCGAAGTCCGTGCCAAATCGAGCGCGGGTCTGTTTTACGCCGCGCAGACGATTCTGCAACTCGCCGAGGGCTCGGGCGCGTCGGCCACGCTGCCGGTGGTCGAAATTGAGGACTACCCGTCGCTCGCCTATCGTGGCTTCATGATGGACATGAGCCACGGCGGGCTGCCGACCGAAGACGAAGTGAAGCGCCAGCTCGACTTCCTGGCCCGCTGGAAAGCCAACCAGTACTACTTCTACTCGGAAGCCAGCATCGAGTTCAAAGGTTACCCGCTCCTGAATCCAACGGCGCGGTTCACGCAGGACGAAGTGCGCCGCATCGTCGCCTACGGCCACGAGCGGCACATCGACGTGGTTCCGTGCGTGGAGCTTTACGGCCACCTCCACGACGTGTTTCGCCTGGAGAAGTACGCCGACCTGGCTCCGCTGCGTTACGGCGGCGAATTCGATCCGCGTAATCCGGCGGTGCGGCCGATGATCCAGGACTGGGTGCAGCAACTGGTGCGGATGTTCCCCAGCCCGTTCTTCCACATCGGCATGGATGAAACCTACGAACTGGAGAAGGTGGCCAGCGTAGCCGCCGGCGGCATGGATCCCGGGCGGCTTTACATCGACCACTTCAAGCAGGTGGCGCGCATTGTCCAGGCTCAAGGCAAGCGCCCCATGATTTGGGCCGATATCCTGACGCGCTATCCGGAAGTGATCCCGGAACTCAAGGGCGGCACGATCGCCGTGCCCTGGGTCTATGGTCCTGAGAAGGATTACACGCGCCACGTGGCGCCGTTCGCGGCTTCGAAGGTGCCTACGTTCATCGCCACAGCCGTCACCAACTGGGAAGACATCACACCGAAATTCACGCGCACGTTCGACAACGTGGACCAGTTCCTCGCGGCGGGACGCAAGTACGGCGTCCTGGGCATGCTGCACACGGGATGGACCGACGATGCGCACGTTCTGTACCGCCCATCGTTCGCCGCCGTGGCCTATGGTGTGATCGCGCCGTGGCAGGCCGCGCCTATCGATCGCGCGAGCTTCTACTCGGATTACGCGAAGCTGATGTACCCTCGCGACGCGGCCGCGCACGTTGCCGCGGCGCTCGACGCGCTGCAGAAGTCGGACGATCTGCTGTTTGAAGGGCTGGGCGGCCGCACGCGCTACCAGATGTGGCTCGATCCGCTCGATCCCAAGCGGCTGAAGTTCTTCGCCGCGCACCGCGAGCAACTGCGCGAGGGCCGCATACGGGCTGAAGAGGCCCAGGAGCACCTGTTGCAGGCCATCGCCAAGGGCGGAGATCGGGCAACGTTGGACGGCCTGCTGCTGGGCGCGCGCACGCTGGACTATGCGGGGATGAAGCCGCTGTTCGCGCTGCAGATCGCCGATTACGTGGAACGCTGCCGCGTGGAGAAGGACGCCGCTTCGGTGCGCCTGTTCATGCGCATCGAGACAGTGGATAAGGATCACAGCCTGCTGGCAGACCTGGCCGACGCGGCCATGGAACTCAAAGAGGAGTTCAGCCGCAACTGGCTCAACGAATACACGCGCTACCGGCTTGGTTCGGCGCTTGGACGCTGGGACATGGAGTACCAATACTGGCGCAAGCTCCAGAGCAACATCGAACTGTTCGCTCGTGCTTACAGGCAGGGCGAACCAGTGCCCGCGCTCGAGTCGTTCCGGCCGTAGGCCACCTTGCCCTACGGAGCAGCTTTCAGGTTACGGTTCTCCATGAGCTTGGTCAGGACTGTCCTCTCCCAGTCCGTCTCCGCCGGGTTGAAGCCCATCTGGACCGATTGCCATTTACCTTGTGCGTCGATGATCCAGTTCTGCGGCACACCCACGCTTTCGAGCAGGGTGGTGACATAGCGCTCGGCCGGCAGCACCGGGAACGTGTACTTCTTCTCCTTCACGAACGGTTCCACGAGCCCGATTTCGGAATCGATATTAAGACTCAAAATCGCGATGTCGCTCCGGTCTTTCACCTGCTCGTAGAGCTTCTGTAAATGGGGCAACTCGGTCTGGCAGGGGCCGCACCATGTGGCCCAGACGTTGATCAGCACGGCCTTCCCTTCCAGCGACTTCAGCCGCCAGCGCTTGCCGGTCAGGTCCGGCAAATCGAAGTCCACAATCCGCTGCGTGGGACGTTCCCAGGTTCCCTTTTCGGAACTCTGGATGTTCACGGCCGGTTTCCGCCACATTTCCCACGCCACGTCCGTGCCGCCTGTCGATTTCCAGAAGCGGCGGGCGTCCTCCATCAGGGGGTCCACCACCCGGCCGTACACCGGATCGGGATCCTTCTTCCGCGAATGGAGGGCGGCCTGATAGTAAGCCAGGGCGTCGGCCGTGCGGCCCTCCACCTCGGCCAGGCGCGCGAGGTTAGCCAGCCGCTCGGTTTTCAGCGGCTCCGGGGTGGGCGGTTCGATCTGCGCCTTGACCCCGGTGGCAAGGTCAGGCCGTTTCAGCAACCGTGCAGCGCGCAAGGTCGCCTCGGCCACCAACTGCCGCTGTCGGAGCTTATAGTCCATCATTATTTTGCGGGCCTGATCGGAGGTCTCGTCCCAATCGAGCATGATGTTGGGTACGTCCAGTGACTTCGCCGCCGTGTCCAGGAGCGCCGGCACACGGTCGAGCGCCAGGCCGCGCTGCAATAGCACATCCGCCGCTGTCACGGCCATGCTGGAGGAAACGTCCGGGTTCCGGGCGTTGCGCTTCTGCCACTCGTTCACGATCTCCAGCACACGCGCGTCGGGCAACTTGGGCAAATAGCGCAGGTACTGCAGCAGCGAGTCCTTCAAATACGGGATGCCCGGATACTGGCGGAGCATTTCCTCCTGCCGGGCGAAGTTCTGCTCCAGCCAGACGTCCCACTCTGCCGCAGTCGCCGTCGGGGCCGGCGTTTTCTTTTCCTCGTAAGTGCGGCGGGAAACCAAGGAGAACGCTTGCTGGCTGGCGGGTTGCTCGCGAATCAGGCGGTCTTCAAGCGCCGTGACGATCTCCCTTGAGGAGCCGGCCTGTTTGTGGCCGCTGATCAGCATCTCGTACCACTCCGGGCTGGCGGGCTTGGGTGTGAGCTTCTCCAGCCGCTGGAGATCAACGGCGATCTGCTTGCGAAGTTCGGCGTGCTCGGACATCGGCCGGACGCGGAACTCCAGCCGCCACAGCCGCTCATAGAAAAGTAGTTTGCGCGGCACGGTCTCGGCTTCGAGCGCCTGGCGCAGGTTGTGCGCCACCCGGGCCTGCAATTCGGGCGTTCCGGCGCGGAGCAGGATGTACAGGGGGTTGACTTCAAAACCGGTCGGGCAAAGCTCGAAATACTTGGCCATGTTCTCGGCGGCCTTGGCTTCGTCTTTGAACTTGGCCGAACGTGACAGGATGCTCGAAAGGGACACGTAAGGGTAGTACAACTTGGGATCCAACTCCTTGGCCCGCTCCAGTTGACGCACCGACTCCGCCGTATTGAAGCGCTGCAACAAGAACCCATAAAGATAGACCGACGCCGCGTCCTTACGCGTCTCGGCCCGCTGGCGGTATCGCTCGCGCAGCGCGGGAAACTCCCGGTAGAGCCGGACGTCCTGGGTGAAGAGCTCAATGTAGCGGCGGTGGAGATCGATGTCCCCGGGGGCGGCCGTCAACCACTTCTCCAGTTGCGGCCGCGCCCAGGCGGCATACTCGTACGACGGTATGCTCTCGCGGCCTTTGTCGAGCGCGTCCAGGCGGGCTTGGGTATCCGGGTTTATGCTGCAGGAGGGTTGCGCCGCGAGTGCTGCGCAGCCAAGAAGTAAAGCGGCAAGGAATCGCTTCAGAGTAGGCATGTTTCCTCTGATGGCTTGACGCTGGATCCCGCCGAATAGTTTAGAGAAGTTTACCGGACACGAGGTGGCCAGCCTATGGCTGTCGGCCTTTTGTCACTTTCACCAACCGGTATTCCTCACCATAGAAGTCGAACGTACAGACGGGCTTACCCGTGGCCCGGTCCATATAGCGCCAGCTTTCCCGAAACTCGGCAGGATATACTTCGGCTTCATCGGGTGGTCCGGCCTGAATGTAGATGCGGCCACGGTCGGTCTTCCAGCCTGGGATTCCAGTAGCGAAGCGCTCGTTCGCGTAAGAGATACGGCGGTAGTGCTCCTGCTTGAATTCGTTCACGGCGGTGCCGGGCGTCGGGTCGCGGCGGAGCCAGAACTGGTCGATAAACTTCTCCCGCTCTTCATCAGTGCGCAGCCGGTCGAACGCCTTTCGCTCCTCGGCCGTGATGATGTAGACCGCATCCTCATTCACCCACTTGCGGTAAGGGGTGCCCAGTTCCTTCCTGAGTTTCTGTTTCTTCTTGATGCTCTCCGCCTTGGGTTTGTCTTCGCTACGAACCACCTGTGGTGCCAGCAGCAGCCCGCCCAGCGCGATCAACGGCAGCAGGAGCAGCACAGCCAGCCAACCGCTCGCCGGGGCGTGCCGGGGATCGACGAGCAGGCGAATACGCTCCTTCAGGGAGCCTCCGCCGGCCGCCAGAGCCAGCGATGCGCGGCATTCCTCCAAAGCCACGAGCGCCCGGGAATACTCGAATCTGTCTCCACAGATGTCCGCCGCCATGGCATCCGCGCACACTTCGCGCTCCTGGCGGATGCGGCCGGAGAGCCACCACACAGCGGGGTGATAGAACAACAGCGTCTCGATCAGGGTTTGCAAGAGGTTGACCAGGAAGTCGTGGCGGGCGATGTGGGCAAGTTCATGCGCCAGGATGGCCTCCACCTGCTCCGGAGGCAGATTCGCCAGCGCGCTGAGCGGCAGGACCACCACCGGCCTCCACCAGCCGTACGTGCACGGCGTTTCGACGTGCAGTGCGCGCACGAAACGCACGCCGCGCGTTATGCCGAGCCGGTCCGCGATTTCACGGCAGCGGCGCGAGAGTGGTTCCGACATCGGGCTGGCCTGACGCCCCATTCGGAGGCGCACCCACGCCCAGCCACCCGCCGCCCGCAGCGCCAATACGAGGACTCCCAGGAGCCAGAACGGTATGACGAGCCTCATCCAGTCCGCCCCGGCACGTTGCCCGCCGTCCTGCCACGGGAGATCTTCCAGCAGGAGCGGCTGCAATTGTACAGTGCGCGTCCCGGCACCCGATGCCCCATCGAACCAGAACCACGCCCAGGTCAAAACGGGCGCGGCCGCCATGGCGGCAAGCGCGAGACAGGCAACACCGTACCGTCGCTCGGCGGATTCCCGCGCCGCGAAGCGGAAGTACAGCGCGGCTAGAACGCCGATCGCGGCCCCCTGCCACAGGAAATGCAGCAGCGCCCTGGCGATGGGCTCCCAGCCTGGGGACATCAGCCATCCCGGCAGCGAACTCACTGTTTGCCTCCTTCCATTTCATCCAGCAGTTGGCGAATCTCGGCCAGTTCCCGTTTCGACGCGCGCTTCGTCGAGAGGGCTTGCATCAGCAGCGCGGCCGCCGACCCGCCGAAGACCTTGTCGAGCAAATCCCCGGCCAGTTGACGTTGCGTCTGTTCCCGGCGCAGCGCCGGGCGGTAGATGTGCGTCCGCTCCTTCTCGTCGCGTGTGAGCAGGCCCTTCTCCGTCATAATCTGCATGAGCTTCAGGACGGTCGTGTAACCGGTGGAGGGTTTCTGCGCCCGGACGTGTTCGAGGACCTGTCGCACGGTCGCCGGACCGAGGTCCCAGAGCGCGCGCAGGATATCGAGTTCGGCCTGAGTAGGTTTGGGAACAGTCACAGGAACAGAATAAACGAAAGTCTTCGTACTGTCAACGAAGAACTTCGTAGATTAATGCGATGTCAAGTTGGCGGCCCACATCCGTTACAATCGACTACATGAAGATTGCAAGGTGCGTGGCTCTCGTGTGCGTATGCATGCTTATTGTTTCGGTTGCGGCCCAAGGCGCGCCGAAGCCCGGCAAGTGGATCAAGATGTTCGACGGCAAGTCGCTGAAAGGCTGGCAGGCCGGAGACAACCCGGAATCCTGGAAAGTGGAGGACGGCGCCATTGTCAGCTCCGGCAAACGCAGCCACCTTTTCTGGATGAAGAAGCAATGCGAGAACTGCGAGTTCAAAGCCGAGGTGATGACCAAGCCCAAGACCAACTCGGGCATGTATTTCCGGACCCAGTTCGGCCCCGGCTTCCCGAAAGGCTATGAAGCGCAGGTCAACAATAGCGGCGGCGACCCGGTGCGCACGGGCAGCCTGTACAACTTCGTGAAAATCTTCGACCAGTTGGCGCAGGACGACGTCTGGTTCACCCAGCACATCATCGTCGAAGGCAACCACATCACCATCAAGGTGAACGACAAGGTCGTGGTGGACTTTGTCGACCAGAAGAATACGTACACCAAAGGCTACCTGGCGTTGCAGCAGCACGATCCGGGGGGGTCGGTGCGCTACCGCAATCTCATGATGCGCACGCTGCCGGTAAAGAAGTAACCGCCATGAACAAGCGAAACAGTGAGCTGATAACGCGGCGGGCCTGGCTCGCCGCGCCGCTCATCGTGCCGGCATCGGCCCTGGGGTTGGGAAAGCCGTCGCCATCGAACCGCATCACGGTGGGCATGATCGGCGTGGGACGGCAGACTGTCCAGGTCAACCTGAAGCAGTTGCTCGCCATGCCCGACGTCGACGTCGTGGCGGTTTGCGACGTGGATTCGTGGCGTCTCGAACGGGCCAAAGCGCAGGTCGAACAAGCTTACAACAAGACGGGTTGCAGGACGTTCCGCGATTACAAGGAACTGCTCGCCGACAAGAGCATCGACGCGGTCATGATCGCGACGCCGGACCACTGGCATGTGCCCATGTCGCTCGACGCCGTGAAGGCGGGCAAGGACGTGAGCTGCGAGAAGCCGCTGACGCGCACCATCGCCGAAGGACGCGCGCTGGCCAACGCCGTCGCGAAATACAACCGCGTCTTCCGCACCGACAGCGAGTTCCGTTCGCACGACTATTTCCACCACGCCATCGAACTGGTGCGCAACGGCTACATCGGCAAGCTGCACACGATCCGCACGGGCGTGCCGGCCGGAGATGAAGGCTGCCCGCCGCAGCCGGAGATGCCGGTTCCGCCGGAGCTCGACTACGAGCGCTGGCAGGGGCCCGCGCCGCGAGCGCCTTACACCGAAAAGCGCGTGCACAAGCCGAAGTCTTACGAGCGGCCCGGTTGGATGCGCCACCTCTACTACTGCGACGGCATGGTGACCAACTGGGGCACGCATCTGAACGACCTGGCGCAGTGGGGCAACGGCACGGATCGCACGGGTCCGGTCGAAGTCGAAGGCCGGGGCGTGTATCCGCCCGCGGACAGCTTCTGGAACGTGCTGCTCAGTTTCGAGATTCAGTATCGTTACGCGAACGGGGTCCGGCTCTACTACAAGATCGATCAGCCCTACGTGCGGTTCGAAGGCAGCGAAGGGTGGATCCACGCCGAATACGGCAAAGCGCTGGTCGCCGAGCCCGCGTCTGTTCTGAAAGCGCAGCTTGGACCCAATGCCATCCGCTTCCCGCTCAAAAGCGACAAGCAGGATTGGATCGACGCGGTGAAGACGCGCGGCCGTACGCTGGAAGACGCTGAAGTGGGCCACCGTACCACGTCCATGTGTCACCTGGGCCACATCGCCATCCAACTGGGCAAGCGTTTGGAATGGGACCCCAAGCGCGAGCGCTTTACCAATAATGAAGCAGCGAATGAATACATCGCGAAGCCCATTCATGCGCCGAAGCTTGCGTAGCGCGGTAATGCTAATCCTTGCGGCAGGAATGCTGCCGTCGGCCGATTTCTATGTGCTCGACAACTGCGCCGGACGTGGCCGGCTGACTACCGCCGAACAGGCGGCGCTGCTCAAGAAAGTGGGTGTTCAGGGAATAGGTTCCACGCGTCCCGCGAGTGTGGCGGCGGCGCTCCAGGCGTTCGACGCGAACGGGGTGGCGGTGCGGGCGCTCTACACCGTGGCCGACATTTCTGCCGAGGGCGTGCGGATCGATCCGGAAGTGGCGCCCGCAATCCAGGCTCTGAAGGGGCGGGCCACCATCGTGCTGCTGGGCATCAACGGCAAAGCGCCCGAGAGCGACAAGCTGGCGCTCGACATCATCGGCCGGGTGCACCGGATGGCTGCGGCGTCCGGCCTCAAAGTGGCGCTGTACCCGCACTACGGATTTCACATCGCCAGCATCGACGACGCCTTGCGATTGGCCGACAAGTACAATTCACCCGATGTCGGCATCTCCTTCAACCTCTGCCACTGGCTTCGTGAAAGCGGCGGCAAGGAACCCGTCGAGAACGTGGTGCGCCGTCTGCGCCGCCTGCAAACCGTCGTCATCAACGGCGCCGATTACGAGGGAGGGTGGGATCGCCTGATCCAGACGCTCGATCGCGGCCAGTTCGACATCTACCGGCTCCTGCACTTGCTGAAGGCTCGCGGACTCGACGTGCCGGTCGGCTTGCAGTGCTATAACGTTCCCGGCGAGCCGGAGGAGAACCTCACGCGATCATGCGCTGCGTGGCGCGCCTTCTCCGAGCGCCTGGCCGCGGAAAAATAGCCCGCCGGCGGCACACTCTGTGTGCTACTTGGGAACCGGTAAGCCCATGGCGTCGGCCACACCCTTCCCGTAGGCTGCGTCTGCCTTGAAGCAATTGCCGATGTGGCGCAGCTTGACCTCTTCAGGCGCATCGCCCAGAGCGCGAGTGGTGTTTGCGAAAAGCACTGCCTGCTGCTCTGGAGTCATCAGGCGGAACAGTTTGCCCGGTTGGGAATAGTAGTCATCGTCCTCCCGGTGATTCCAGTGATCGGCGGCTCCCTCGAGGCTCAGCGGCGGCTCGGCGAACTCCGGCTGCTCCTGCCATTCACCGTAACTGTTGGGCTCGTAGCCGAGCGTGCTCCCGTGGTTACCGTCCACGCGCATGGCGCCGTCGCGATGATAGCTGTGGAATGGGCATCGCGGCCTATTCACCGGGATCAGGTGATGGTTCACCCCGAGGCGGTAGCGCTGTGCATCGCCGTAAGAGAACAGGCGCCCCTGCAGCATCTTGTCAGGCGAGAAACCGATGCCCGGCACGATGTTGGCCGGATTGAAGGCGGATTGCTCGACCTCGGCGAAGTAGTTCTCCGGATTACGGTTCAACTCCAGAACGCCGACTTCCATGGGCGGGTAGTCCTTGTGGAACCAAACCTTGGTCAGGTCGAAGGGGTTGTAAGGACAGGTGGAGGCTTCCTTCTCCGGCATGATCTGGATGAACATGGTCCACCCCGGGAAGTCGCCCTGCGCGATGCGCTCGTAAAGGTCGCGCTGGTGGCTCTCGCGGTCCTTGCCAATCAACGCTTCGGCTTCCTCATCGGTCAGGTTCCGGATTCCCTGCTGGGTCTTCAGGTGGAACTTGACCCAGTAGCGCTCGTTGTTGGCGTTGATGAGGCTGAACGTATGGCTACCGAAGCCGTGCATGTGGCGGTAGGAATACGGAATACCGCGATCGCTCATGACGATGGTCACCTGATGCAGGGCTTCGGGGAGCGACGTCCAGAAGTCCCAATTGTTCTTCGCGCTCCGTAAGTTGGTTCGAGGGTCGCGCTTGACGGCGTGGTTCAGGTCGGGGAACTTCAACGGATCACGCAGGAAGAAGACCGGCGTGTTATTGCCGACCAGGTCCCAGTTGCCCTGCTCGGTATAGAACTTGATGGCGAAGCCGCGGATGTCGCGTTCGGCGTCGGCCGCGCCTCGTTCACCGGCCACCGTGGAAAAGCGCACGAAGAGTTCGGTTTTCTTGCCGATCTCGGAGAAGATCCTGGCTTTGGTATAGCGCGTTATGTCATGCGTGACGGTGAAGTGCCCGTAGGCTCCGCTGCCCTTGGCGTGCATGCGCCGCTCGGGAATCACTTCACGGTCGAATTGGGCGAGTTTTTCCAGGAACCACACGTCCTGAAGCAGCATCGGACCGCGCTTGCCCGCGGTCATCACGTTTTGGTTGTCGGCGACCGGAGCGCCGGCGTTGGTGGTCAGTTTCTTTTCCATCGGGTTCAGTCTCCTTGCCCTTCTCTGGTAGTGCACCGGTGACAAACGCCCGTGACTTCGACCTGCACCTTCTCGATGCCGCCGAAGACCCTCACGGCGTCCGGAACCTGCAGCCGGTTGAACTCTTCGCAGCGGAAATCGCGCGTCATGCCGCACTTCGAGCACACGAAATGATGGTGGGGCTGGAGGTTGGCGTCGAAACGCATGCGGTCACGCGGCGGTCCCAGAGTTGTGATGAGGCCGAGATCGGCAAACAGCCACAAGGTCCGGTACACCGTGTCCAACGAAACGGTGGGAAGCCTGTCGCGTACTCCGGTGAAGATGGTCTCCGCATCGGGATGCTCCGTCGAGCCAACGACTTCGCGATAGATCTCCAGTCGCTGGTGGGTCAGCTTCACACCCGCGCGCTTCAACTCGTTTCGAAGATGGGCCAGTTGTGGTTTGGTTTCTTCCGGCGATACCACTTTTGCGGGTTCCTTTGGATACAAGTAATTCTTAGTTAAGAATAAACCAACAATTAGAGTCTGTCAAGACCGAACCCCGCACCTGTCCGCGTCCACTGCTATGCTGTACACCATGACACGCCGGACCTTTCTGGGTACCTCCGCCGCGCCCGCGTTCTTGAGCGCGCAAACGCGCAGCCGTCCCAACCTTTTGCTGATCATGACGGATCAGCACCGTGGCGATTGTCTCGGCGCGGACGGCAACCGTGCCATCCAGACGCCGAACTTCGACCGCATCGCCAGCGAAGGCGTGCGTTTCCGTTGCGCCTATTCTTCCACGCCAACCTGCACGCCGGCGCGCGCGGCGCTGCTGACCGGCCAGTCGCCCTGGAACCACGGGATGCTCGGCTACGGGCGTGTGGCTGAGAAATACCCGGTCGAGATGCCGCAAATCATGCGCGACGCGGGCTACTACGGCCTGGGGATCGGAAAGATGCACTGGTATCCGCAGCGCAACCTGCACGGCTTCCACCGCACTATCCTCGACGAGCAGGCCATGCAGCTCACGCCGGATTTCCGTTCGGATTACCTCGGATGGTTCAACAGCGTGGCGCCGAATCTGGATTTCGCGGCCACGGGCCTTGATTGGAACGGCTATGAAGCCCGTCCCTACGCGCTGCCCGAACAACTTCACCCTACGACCTGGACGGCGCAGACAGCGGTGAATTTCATCGAGAGCTACAACCGTCCCGAGCCGTTCTTCCTGAAGGTTTCGTTCGTCCGTCCGCACAGTCCCTACGACCCGGCGCCGCGTTTCTGGAGGATGTACGAGAGTGTAGATCTGCCCAAGCCCGCGGCCGGCTCGTGGGCTGCGAAGTACGCGCCGCGCAGTGACAATGGCCGCTCGATCTGGCACGGCGACCTGGGGGCGGAGGCGGTGCGCACGGCGCGGCAGGGCTACTACGGGTCCGTGTCACAGATCGATGATCAACTCGGCCGCATCTTCGGGGCGCTCGAAAAGCGGGGCTGGTTCGACGAGACGCTGATCGTCTGCACGGCGGATCACGGCGACATGACCGGCGACCACAACCTGTGGCGCAAGTCGTACGCCTACGAACCTTCGGCGCGCATTCCGATGCTGATGCGCTGGCCCTCGGGCCTGGTTTCGGCCCGGCGCGGTCAGGTCCTCGAGCAAACCGTGGAACTGCGCGACGTGCTCCCGACGCTGGCGGAAGCCGCCGGCGCGACGGTGCCGCGGCCGGTGGACGGCAAGAGCATGCTGGCTCTGGTACGCGGAAAGACCGATGGCTGGCGCAAGTGGATCGACCTGGAGCACGACGTCTGCTACGATCCCTCGAACCACTGGAACGCCCTCACCGACGGCCGCACGAAGTACATTTTCCACGCGCCCGATGCGAGCGAGCAGCTGTTCGACCTCGCAGCCGACCCGCACGAAATGCGCGACCTGGCGGGCGATCCGGCCCACACGGCGCTGCTCACACAATGGCGCTCACGGATGGTGGAGCACCTCAACGTGCGCGGAGAGAAGTGGGTGAAAGGCGGAAAGCTGCAGGCGCGTCCCGAGCACCAACTCTACTCGCCGAACTACCCGGGCAAAATGTAAGAGGGAAAGGAATCACGCGATACTGGTAGTGTTGTGGGAGTTTCACGCATCGCTGCCCTCCTTGTGGTTGCCGTCACTCTCGGCTGTGCCGCGCCGCTCGCGCGTATTGCGATCGACTATCCGGCCGATGGTGCCATTTTTCCACCGGAGATCACGCCGCCCGTGTTCGAATGGCGTGATGGTTCCAAAACAGCGGTCACGTGGCGCATCGCCATCTCGTTCTCCGACGGCGCGCCCGGAATCATGACTCTGACGAAGGGCCCCCGGCCGAAGATAGGCGAAATCGATCCGGATTGTGCGGCCGATACCAACGAACCGCCGCGGCTCACGGCGCGCCAGGCCGCCGCGCACACCTGGACTCCCAATGCGGCGGCCTGGGAGACCATCAAGAGACGGTCCAAGGCTGGCGCTGCCACCATCACAATTACGGGCTTGAGCGGCGCCAAGCCAGGCACGGCGGTCTCGCGCGGACGGATCCGCATACTCACCTCCACGGATCCGGTGGGCGCGCCCATTTTCTATCGTGATGTTCCGCTGATGCCGTCGGAATTGAAGAAGGGCGTGATCAAGCCCTTGTCGGCCGCCGCGGTGCCGCTCATCATGTGGCGTATACGCAACATTGGCGAGCGGCGCGGCCGCGTGGTGATGGAAAACGTGCCCGTGTGCGCCAATTGCCACTCGTTTTCGGCCGACGGCAAGACGATGGGTATGGATTTCGACGGTCTGCGCAACAACAAGGGCCGCTACATGCTGGTCCCCGTCGAGCAGCACATGCAGATCCGCGACGAGAACATCGTGCAGTGGAGCTCCAACGAGCACCGCCTGAAAGGCGCCATCCGCGTCGGCTTCATGTCGCAGGTTTCTCCGGATGGGCGCTTCGTCGCAACCACTGTAAATCCGGCTGCCATCGACAGCACGGATTCCGCGGAGCCACCCAGCAACTATTACGTCGCCAACTTTAAGGACTACAAATTCCTGCAGGTCTTCTATCCGACACGCGGCATTCTGTGCTGGTACAGCCGCGAGACCGGGGTGCTGACGCCGCTTCCAGGCGCGGATGACAGGCGGTATGTGCAGATGGGCGGGGTGTGGAGCCCGGACGGCAAGTACCTGGTATTCGCGCGCGCCGAGGCCCGGGACCCGGATCAGAAAGGCGCCCCGCTGGCGCAATCGGCCAACGACCCAAATGAGCTTCAGATGCGCTATGACCTCTACCGCGTGCCGTTCAACGGAGGTAAGGGCGGCACGGCGGTTCCTATCGCCGGCGCATCAGCCAACGGGATGAGCAACAGCTTTCCCAAGGTTTCGCCCGACGGCCGCTGGATCGTGTACGTGCGCGCCCGCAACGGGCTGCTGATGCGTCCCGACAGCGAGCTGTGGATCGTGCCGGCCGGGGGAGGCTTGGCCCGGCGCATGCGCTGCAACACCCGGTTGATGAATTCGTGGCATAGCTTTTCGCCCAACGGGCGCTGGCTGGTCTTCTCTTCGAAAAGCGAGTCGCCGTACACGCGTATGTACCTCACGCACATCGACCAGGACGGCAACGACAGCCCGGCGATCCGCATAGACGACGCCACCGCGGCCAATCGCGCCGTGAACATCCCGGAGTTCGTGAACATCGCGCCGGGGCAGATGCAAAGCATCGGCGGGCCGGCGCTCGAGTACTTCCAACTTCTCAACAGCGCCATATACCTGCAGAAGCGCCATCGTTACGACGAAGCTATCGTGAAGTGGAACAAGCTCCTCGAACTCGCGCCGGACGACGAAGCGGCGCACCAGAACCTCGGCATGCTGCTGGTTTACACGGGCCGCCGCCAGGAGGCCGCCGAGCACATCCGCAAAGCCAAAGAATTGAGGCAGCGCGCGGGCGGGATGGCGCATCCCTAACGCACGCTCATCTTCACGGGAAGACTCGATGCGTTAGCAATCGTCACGACGACGTCCGCCGAGCCGGCCGTCACATCCGCGGGCACTCGGAAGTTGATCTGATAGAGCCCCACCGATCCGGGACTCAGACCGCTGAAGAAAATTTCCGCAGGACGGCCCGCGACGCGCACATCCGGCGTGGCGAGCGTCCTCGAAAGCGGTGTCACGGCCGCCGCTGCGCCGGTGGCGGGCGCAGGCGCGACCGCTCCGAACGAGGTCCCGTAGAGCACTACGATCTCATTGGGCGCGGCGGGGTTTACCGGCGAAACTAACTGATTGTCCGCGCCGTGGACGATGGCTCCCTGTTCGCCGTCCATCGTGAATACGCCGGGCTGCGCTGCGTAAGCGGCGACATCCACGGGCGCGCTCTCGATTCCGTTGTTTGAAACGACCAGCTTTGCCGTACCCGGCGCCGGCAATTCGAACGGCGCCTGAAAGTTGATCTGCTCCAGGCCGTTCACGTTGGCCAAGGCATACAGCGGAACTTTGATTCCGTTCACGCTGACGGAGGTTCCGGCCAACTCAAGCGGCAACGGGGTGGAAGCAGCTGAGACGATGCCGCTGATGCGCGTGAGTCCGGTGCCGAACAGGCTTGCAATGCCGCCGGGCGCCATCCCCGCGGCTCCGCTTGCGGCATTCACCACGCCTGAAGGTGCGATGGCCGGTGCGCCTGCGGTCAGCAGGTAAACATCTCCGCTCGCGTAGTCGGCGACGTAAATCTCCCCGTTCTGGTCCTCTCCGAATGTCGAAATGGTGAAGCCGGTGGCCGCCAGTTGGGCATTCCGCCATTGTCCCGAAACACGGCGCAGACCCCACACTTTGCCACTGCAATAGTCGCCATAGAAATAGACGCCTCTGGCTGCCGGCCAACGCGTCCCCCGGTAAACGAACCCGCCAGTGACCGAACATCCGCCGCTCGCGTGATCATATTCCGCGACTGGAAGCGTGAAGCCGGAGGTTGAACACGCGGGCTGGGCGTAACAGTGCAGTCCTTCGGTCACGTTCCAGCCATAGTTTTCGCCACCCGTGCTCGCCGCCGGCTGGAAGTTCACCTCTTCATACGTGTCCTGGCCGACGTCGGCCATGTACAGGTCGCCGGTTTCGCGGTCGAAGGAGAAGCGCCAAGGGTTTCTCACACCGGTAGCCCAGATCTCCTGCCGGTAGCCCGCATTGTGGATGAAGGGATTTGCCGGCGGCGATATGTAAAGCGGCAGGCCCGATTCCACATCGATGCGCAGAATCTTACCCAGTAGCGACGTGGATGTCTGCGCGTTGTTCTGCGGATCGCCTCCGGAACCGCCATCGCCCATGCCGATGTAAAGATACCCGTCGCGCGGGCCAAAGGCCAATTGCCCGCCGTTGTGATTGGCGTACGGTTGATTGATGGTAAGCAGGGGAGTCTCGCTGTCCGGGTCCGCTGCGTCGGGATCCGACGTCACCTGGTAGCGCGCGATGACGGTATTACCGGCCAGATTCGTGTAGTTCACATAGAAGTGTCCCTTGCTTGCATAGCCGGGCGGGAATGCCACGCTCAGCAGGCCCCGCTCGCCGCAACAGCTCACGCGGCTGCGTATATCAAGAAATGGCTGCGCTAACAACGAGCCATCTTTGGCGATGCGGATGCGTCCGCGCTGTTCGACGATGAACAGGCGTCCGCTTCCGTCGCCGGCTTGTGTCACATGAGTAGGCAGCGTGAGCCCGCTCAGTGCTTTGATGAAACGGATCTGCGGCCAGTCGGATGCGGTTTGCCCGAATGCGCAGCAGGCGAGAAAAGACACCACCACCCCAGTTGTTCCAGTGCCCCTCATGGGCTTATTATCTCATGCAAAGCCTGGAGGGGCGTCGATCCATGCGAAGCAGAAGACGGATCCTCTTCGTAGCGGCCGGTTTACTGGCCTTGGCGTTTTGGCGGCTGGAACTCCCTGTGCAATCGCAGGGCGAACTCGAGATGGCCCGGTACAAGCGCGTTCCGGGGATTGTGCGCGAGTTGCTGGACCGTGCGGGTGCGAGTTTCACCGCTGCCGACCAGCGCACCCTGAGCAACGCGGTCCAACAGTTCCAGACCGGATTTGCGGCCCCGCCCGTAAACCTGCCGCAGGCGCGCGGCCTGTGCCCACAGTGCGAAAACGCCATGGCGCGAATTCTGCCGGTGCTCGATGGCGCGGAAATCTCTGAGAGAATCTGGCTGGATGCGGCCAAACCTGTGGAGCACCGCATCGAGCGGCGGTGGCCCACCGGCGGCGGGGCCGTCATTCTGCGGCTGGGCTCGGCGGGCAGTGAATTCGACACCGTGCCGGATTTCGTGGCCAAGGAATTCGACCTGTCGCGCACATCCGCGGGCGAATTGGAGATCCCGGCGGCGCGCACGGTTTACGCCGTCATCTACCTGGAGCACGGCGCGCCCGGTACGAATGCGTTCACGCTGAAAATCGTCTCCGGCGGCCGGCAAGCCGCCCGGCTGGATCTGCGCGCCGAGGTGCCGGCGGCCGGCGAATTGAAGGTAACCATCGCCGACGCAGGCACCGGTGTTCCCACGGCAGCAGCGGTGGGCCTGTATGCCGCCGACAAGCGGATTGTTGTTCCGCCGCAGGCGATTTCGTTCGATGAGGCGGGCTTCTCCTATCGAAAAGGACAATCACGTCCTTATAACGTGCGGTACTGGACCGGGGACGCCTCCCAGCGGCAGGTCTTCTTCGTCGACGGCGGCTTCTCGCTGAAGCTGCCGGAAGGCGACTACACGCTCATCGCAGGGAAAGGGCCGGAGTACCAGCCGGTGACTCTCAACATTCGCGTCGCTCCGGGTGGCGCCGTCGAACGTCAAATCACGCTGAAGCGCTGGATCGACATGGCCGCGCGCGGCTGGGTCTCCGGCGACGCGCACGTGCACTACGCGCGCAGCGGAGAGGCCTCAAACCGTTTGTTGAACACCTGGGCGCGCGCCGAAGACGTGCATGTCTCGAACGTCATGCGGATGGGCGATGCACGGAAGACGTACTTCGAGCAGTACGCTTACGGGAGCGCCGGCCGCTATGTGAAAGACGATTTCGCCCTCGTACCCGGCCAGGAGGATCCGCGCACCGACTACATCGGCCACACGCTCCACATGAACATCCAGGCGCCTTTCCGGGCGCCGGAGCGTTACTATCTCTATGATCTCGTCTTCGACGAGATGCGCCGCCAGCGTGCCATCAGCACCTACGTTCACACTTATCAGCCGGCCATGTTCTCCTTCTTTGTCCGGCTGGACATGAGCCTGAACATCATCAAAGGCAAGGTCGACGGCGTGGAGATCTGCGAGTTTGGCGACATCGATGACACTCTCTACAACGAATTCTTGAACCTGGGCCTGAAGTTGGCCGCCACCGCCGGCAGCGACGTGCCTTGGGGGCAATCCGTCGGCCAGTCGCGCATGTACGCTTACACGGGCGGACGGCGCAATCCGGACGCCTGGTACGAGGCGGTGAAAGCGGGGCACACCTTTGTCACGGCTGGTCCCATGCTGGAACTGTGGGTGAACGGCAAGCCTCCGGGGACCGAGATTGAAGCGAAACCCGGCGATGTGCTGGAAGTGCGCGCCACCGCGTCGAGTCCACTGGTTCCTCCGCGCTATCTCGATGTGATCGCCCAGGGCGACGTGCTGCGTTCGATCAAAGCCGAAGCGGATTCGTCCGAGCCGCTTACGATTCAATTCCGCTTGAATGCGACCGAAAGCACGTGGATCGCCGCGCGCTGCGCTCACGCGCACACCACACCCGTTTACGTCCGCGTGAACGGCAAGCCTTTCTGGAAGGTGCGCGCGGTCCCCGAACTGGTGGAGAAACGCTTGAAGAACCTGAAGCAGATGGAGGAGTGGCTCAGTGTCGGCCCTGGGCCGGGCGGCGAGGGCAACTACGACATTCCTCCCGGCGGATTCGCGGCGTGCGTCGAGCAACTGCGCGCGCGCATCGAAGAAGCGCAGCGCTTGTACGCGGATCTCGCCCAACGCGCGAAACGAGAACGGTGACGATATACTTGTGTCGGATCGGCCGCTGAACGCACAGTCCCTTCCTAAGGAGAATCGCTTCATGAAACGACGCCAGTTCCTGAATACCGCCACGGCGGGGAGCCTGTTTCTGCCCGGACTCGCCCTGCGTGGGCAAAACGCGCCTTCCAACAAGCTGAACATCGCGCTGATCGGCGTCTGGGGACGCGGCACGGCGCATTATGACGCCATCTCCACGCAGAACGTGGTGGCGCTTTGCGACATCAACGAGAACCGGCTTCGCGAGGCCGGGCAACGCTGGCCGCAGGCCAAGACTTACGTCGACTGGCGAAAGTGTCTCGACCAGAAAGACATCGATGCCGTGGTCATCTGCACCACGGACCACACGCACGCGTTCATCGCCAACTGGGCGTTGAACCGCCAGAAGCACGTTTACTGCGAGAAGCCGCTGGGCATCACGGTCGAGGAAGTGCGGACCGTGCGCGCCAACTACATCAGGAACCGGAACAAGGTGGCCACGCAACACGGCACGCAGCGTCACGCCTATCCGAACTTCAATCGCATCCGCGAGCTGATTCTCGACGGCGCGATCGGCGAGTTGAAGACCGTTTCGCTTTGGGGCACGAGGCAGATCCGCAAGCCGGGCTACCTGCCCGTGGAAGGAACGCCGCCGTCCCATCTGAACTACGACCTGTGGATCGGCCCGAGCGAGTACCATCCGTACAATCCGGGCTACTTCTCGGGGAGCGCCGGTTCCAATTGCCTGAACTGGAATATGTACTGGGACTTCGGCGTGGGGCAGATCGGCGACATGGGCGCGCACACCATGGACATCGCGTGGAACGCCATCGACGCCAGGCTGCCGCTCTCGGCCGAAGCGGATATGACGGTCAGCGAAAAGTTCAATCCGGAGGTCACGCCCGTCGAATTCAAGGCTACCTTCGAGCATCCGGCCAACTCCTGGCGAGGGCCGATTCGCGTGGTCTGGTATCAGGGCGGCCCCATGCCCAAATCGCCGCACCCGGCCATCGATTTGAAGACCGTCGGCCATGCCGCGCTGTTCGAGGGCACCAAGGGAGCGCTCATCGGGCATTTCGAATCCCGCATCTTGCTGCCGTCGGTGAAAGACGGCGACATGACTTACTACAAGCCGCGTCCCGCCTCGCAGCTTATCCCGCCCCTCGGTTGGAAGACGCCGCCTATGCCGGCGGCGCCCGGTGCGCGTCCGGCAAGAGAGTCGATCTTCCAGTGGGAATGGATCAATGCCTGCAAGACGGATCTCAAGACTTCCTGCGACTTCGTCTACGGCGGTGATCTGATCGAGCAGATGCTGCTCGGGCTGGTGTCGTACCGCGTGGGCAAGAAGCTCATGTACGATGGCGACGCCGGGCGCGTGACCAACGTCCCCGAGGCGAATCAGCTCCTGCGCCGCAAGTACCGTCCCGGCTGGACGTTGAATGGATAAGTAGAGGTATCAAGGATCTTTAGGTGAGAAAAACCACATTGCTAAAGCAGTACATCCTGGCGCCGGAGATCCTGGTGATCCCGGGCGTGCCGGATCCGTTGTGCGCGCGCATCGCCGAAATCGAGGGGTTCAAGGCACTTTTCCTCAGTGGCTATGCCTCCAGCGCGGCCTACCTCGGCGCGCCCGACGTGGGTTTGATGACCATGACCGAGATGGTCGATTGCGCGCGGCGCATCGTGAACGCGGTGGACCTCCCCGTTTTTGTCGACGGCGACAACGGGCACGGCAACACGACCAACGTCGCGCGAACGATGCGCGAGTTCGAGCGCGCCGGCGCGGCCGCCATCTTTTTCGAGGACCAGGTATCGCCGAAGCGCTGCGGCCACATGTCCGGTAAGCAGGTGGTGAGCGAAGCGGAGATGGTTGCCAAGATCAAAGCCGCCTGCGACGCGCGCTCGGACCAGGACCTGATCATCATGGCGCGCACCGACGCGCTGGCCATCGAAGGCATCGACCGCGCCATCGAGCGCATGCACATTTACCTGGCGGCGGGGGCGGACATGGCTTTTGTCGAAGCGCCCAAATCGCCGGAGGAAATGCGCAAGATCACCAGCAGCATTCCGGCGCCCAACATGGCGAACATGGTCCCGGGTGGCAGGTCGCCCGCCCTGAGCGCCGCCGAACTGGCGGAACTCGGCTTCGCCTGCGTGGCGCACCCCACGGCGCTCAGCTACGTGATCGCCCGCGCGGCCCGGGATCTTCTCCATGACTTGAGAGAAACGGGGTCAACGCTGGGGGCCGAACCCCGCATGATGCGATTCGAGGAGTTCAACCGGCTGCTCGGATTGGAAGAGATTCGCGCTCGTGAAGCGAGGTTGAACGCCGCAAACTAAAGCTAGCGCGCCAGGTCCACCACGGTCTCGATGTGGTAGGTCTGCGGGAACAGGTCCACCATCGTCGTCCGCTCCATGCGATAGCCTCCCGCCAGCAGGAGAGCGAGATCGCGCGCCAGGGTGGCCGGATCGCAAGAGACAATGACGAGGCGGGGCGCTCCCAGGCGCAACAATTCTCGAACCACCTGCTTGCCCAGGCCGGAGCGCGGCGGGTCGGCGACAATAAAGTCCGGCGTAACTGTAACCGTTTCGAGGAACAGGTCCGCCGCGGCGCGTTCGGCCCGTACCGGCAAGCCGGCGCGCTGCGCGTTGTAAGCCAGGTCCTCACAAGCGCCGGCGCCCGCTTCCACCGCAACCACTTCAGAAAAGCGTCGTGCCAGCGGCAGGCTGAACAAGCCTACTCCCGCATAGAGGTCCAGGGCGTGCTCGCCGGCCGCTGAAGCCGTGACGCGTTCCACCAGGCGACCGACCAGGAACCGGTTCACCTGGAAAAACGAACGCCGCCCCACGCGGTACACCTCTTCGCCCACGCGGTATTCGATGGCGAGGTTTTCCGCTACCGGCGCCTGCACACGTGTTTCGTCGGTGAACAGCTCAATGGATTCGACGTGGCGGGGAAAACGGCGGCCGGCGACGTTCTCGCGCAGCGCCTGGTTGATGCGCGGCGAGGCGATGGGGCACTGGTCGACAGCGCACAAGCGGTGCGATCCTGCTTCGCGGTATCCGGTTCGGGCGCCATCGACGTGCAGTTGAATTCGATTGCGATAGCCGTAGGGCTCGCCGGCGATGATCTCGATGTCGTCGGGTGCCTCGATCTTTCCGACTCGGCGCAGCGTCTCGCGCAGGATCTCGCGCTTGAGGTTCAACTGCGTCTCGTAACCGGCGTGTTGATAGTGGCATCCGCCGCAGCGGCCAAAATACGGGCATGCCGGCGTCACGCGTTCCGGCGCCGGCGCGAGAATCTCGACCGGCACCACGCGCAGCATGCTCCGCTGGCGGCTCACCACCCGGGCGCGTACGGTTTCGCCAGGCAAAACGAAAGGAATCAGGACGATCTGGCCGTCCAACCGGGCCAGTCCGTCGCCGCCGTAAACCCATTTTTCAACCGCCAACTCGATGTCGCCGGCGCCGGTCTTGTTTGTATCCTGAGCCGCCATCACGTACGATGAAATTTCACCCCTTATTAGCATGAAAGCACGAGTCTTCTCCGGCGTCCAACCTTCCGGCAACCTTCACATCGGTAATTACCTCGGTGCGTTAAAGAGTTGGGTCAAAATTCAATACGACTACGAATGCATCTATTGCATCGTGGATCTTCACGCGATCACGGTCCATCAGGAGCCGGCTGAACTGCGAAAGAAGATCCGGGAGACGGCGGCGCTGTTTCTGGCGTCGGGCATCGACCCCAAGCAATCGATCGTCATGGTGCAGTCCTCGGTTCCCGAGCACGCCGAACTTTCCTGGATGCTCACCTGTGTCACACCGGTGGGCTGGCTGCAGCGCATGACCCAGTTCAAGGCCAAGAGCGAAGCGCAGGAGACGGTGGGCGACGGCTTACTGCAATACCCCGTCCTGATGGCCGCCGACATTCTGCTGTACCAGGCCGCCATCGTGCCCGTGGGCGACGACCAGTCGCAGCACCTCGAACTGACGCGCGACGTGGCGCAGCGCTTCAACTCGCTGTACGGCGAAACCTTTGTTGTGCCCGAGACGCACCTGCCCACAGTGGGCGCGCGCATCATGGGGCTGGACGATCCGGAAACCAAGATGAGCAAGTCGGCCCCGGGCTCCGGGCACGCCATCGCGCTTCTCGACCCGCCCGACGTCATCCGCAAGAAGATCATGCGCGCCACCACGGACTCGAAGCCGGCCGTCGAATTCGGCGCGCTGGGCGCGGGCATCCAGAACCTGCTGGGCATCTTCCAGGCGTTCGGCGAGTGGTCCGACGACCAGATACAGCGCCACTTCGAAGGCATGCGCTATGGCGATCTGAAGAAGCAGGTGGCCCAGATGGTGGTGGAAAAGCTGGCTCCCCTCCAGCAGCGCTACCGCGAAATCACAGAAGACGAGGGTTACATCGACCGTGTGCTCGCTGAAGGCGCCGCGCGCGTCGAGCCTATCGCCCGCTCCACCGTGAACCTGGTCAAGCAGCGCATGGGTTTGTACACACAATCCTGATGGACCACCGGCCGGGCTCCCTCTCCGCATACCTTCGGCTTGTCCGCACGAACCGCAATTTCCGGCTCTTGTGGAACGCGCAGATTGTCAGCGAGATCGGAGACTGGCTCTATTCGATCGCCATTTACAGCCTGCTGTTCGAGTTGACCGGCAGCGCCCGCTCGGTGGCAACGGCATTGGTACTGCAGGTACTGCCTCAGTTATTCGTTGGACCCACAGCCGGCGTCGTCAACGACCGCATGAGCCGCAAGCGCGTCATGATCCTGGCCGACCTTGGGCGTTCCGTCGTCGTCCTGGGCATGATCCTGGTGCAGTCGCGCGATCTTATCTGGCTGCTGTACCTGCTCTTGTTCATCGAAACGACGATGTGGGCGTTCTTCGAGCCGGGGCGCAGCGCCATCATTCCGAGCATCACAGCCAGCGAACAGGAAACGTTGACGGCGAACTCGCTCAGCTCCATCACCTGGTCGTTCAATCTCGCTTTCGGGGCGACGGTGGGCGGATTCGTGGCGGTATGGTTTGGCCGCAACACCGTATTCGTACTCAACGCGGTTTCGTTCCTTCTTTCGGCCGTGCTCCTGCGCCGCATGCGCATCGATGAGCATCACACGCGAAACGCCGCCCCCTTCCGTGCGCGCGATTTGGCGGATTTTTCGCCCATCCTGGAGGGGGTACGATACGTGAAGCGCGATTCGCGCCTGCTGGCCACACTGTTGGTGAAAGCGGGGCTGGGGTTGCTGGGCGCGCACTGGGTGATTCTGCCGGTGTTCGGCGAGCGTGTGTTTCCCGTGTCGATGGAGGGCTTGGGACCACGCCGCGCCGGCATGCTCGGCATGAGCCTGCTGATGGGATCGCGCGGCGTCGGCGCGCTGGTCGGCCCGCTGGTCGGCGGCTACTGGGCCGGGTCGCGCCAGGAGCGTATGCGTTCGGGGATCTTCTGGGGCTTCCTCTCGGTGGCGGCCGGTTACATCGCCCTGGGCGTCGCGCCCACGCTCGGCTGGGCCGCGGCGACCGTGGTGCTCGCCCACGCGGGCGGTTCCCTGATCTGGGTCTTCTCCACCACCATGCTGCAACTGCAGACGGAGGACCGGTTGCGCGGGCGCGTCTTTTCGGCTGATTTCGGGTTCCTTGTGATCACCATGTCCCTGGTGACCTACGTGGCGGGCATCGCCATCGATGCGGGACTTTCCGTTCGCATGCTTTCGGTCGCCGTAGGCGCGGGCGCCTTCCTGCCCGCGATCCTGTGGCTGCTTGCCCTGCGTTTATGGCGCAAGCCTTCCCGCTCCACTCCGATATCATAGTAGTTGGTCACTGCATGAACCTCCCCACGGAAACCAACCAGCGGCGCGAACTACGCAGGTGGATCGCCCCCGCGCTGGGATATCTGGTTTCGCTGGTTTGCCTGGTTTGGGTGTACCGAGGCTTCGATTGGCATCAGGAGTTCACCCGCCTCAGCTCGCTCGATTGGCGATGGCTGGCCGTTGCGGTTGTTGCGGACGTGTTCGTCTACGTCAGTCAAGGCTGGCGCTGGCGCTTGCTCCTCAAACCGGTAGGCGAAGTCTCCCTGGTCCGCTCGGTTCAGGCGATCTATGTGGGCCTGTTCACGAACGAAGTCCTGCCCCTGCGCGGAGGCGAGCTGGTGCGGAGCTATCTGCAAGCGCACTGGAGCGGCATCCCGTTTAGCGTCGTCTTTTCTTCGGCGGTCGTGGAACGCTTGTTAGACGGCGTATGGCTGGTGCTGTTCACCATCGTATCCACTTCGATTGTCCAGTTGCCGGCCTACCTTGTGGATGGGACTCGAGTGCTGACGGGTGTTGTGGCGGGCCTGCTGTTCCTGCTGGCCGTCGCCGTGTTTCAGAAGCACCATGCGCACGCTGCTGTGGCCAACAGCCGGTGGGCCGACAAGCTCTGGCACGTCGTGAATGCTCTGCACGACATGGGGCGCTCGCCCAGTTTCTACCTGGCATTCGTCGCCAGCTTCGTCTACCTGGGCCTCCAGTTGGTGCCCATTCACACGCTCATGCTGGCTTACGGACTCGACCTGTCCTGGAGAGCGACGCTGGTGACGCTGGTGGTTCTGCGCCTGGGCACATTGCTGCCGCAGGCCCCCGGAAATGTCGGATCCTTCCAGTTCTTCGCCGTGGTTGCGCTGCGGCTATTCGGGGTGGACAAACCCGAGGCGATCGGCTTCGCCACGCTGCTGTTCTTTGTGGTCACGGTGCCCTTGTGGGTCGTGGGTTTCATCGCGACGATGGCCAGCGGCATCGGTTTCGGCGACATACGCCGCCGCGCCGCCGAAACACACCGCCAGACGAGGGCGCCGGCCGCGAGTGCGTGAACAGTTCGACCGGCTTCGCGCGCTATAATTCCGGCTGGAGGTTCATTCGTGGCACGCGATCCTGAAGCCGTATCCAGAAGAGGGTTCTTTCAACGCACTACCGCAGCGGGCGCTTTCACCATCGTGGGCGCGCAGGCGGTGCGCGGCACCCAGGCCAACTCGAAAGTGACGTTCGGGCTCATCGGCACGGGCAACCGCGGTTCCTACGACGCTTCCATCGCCAACGCCGATCCGCGCGCGCAAGTCACGGCGCTGTGCGACCTGTTCGACGACCGCATCGAAACCGCCACACAGAAGATCAAGGCGGTGAACCCGAAGGTTTACAAGGACTACGAGAAGCTGCTCGCAAGCGACGTGGATGCCGTCATCATCGCAACCCCTCCGTTCGAGCATCCCCGTATGCTGGAAGCAGCCGTCCAGGCGCGCAAGCACATCTACTGCGAGAAGCCCATGGGCGTGGATGTGGCGGGCTGCAAGAAGGTGATCGCCGCCGGCCGCAAGGCGGACCCCAAAAAGTGCCTCACTACGGGATACCAGCAGCGCTACGGCCCAGTGTATCTCGAAGCATACAAGCGCATCCAGGAAGGGCAGATCGGAGAACTGGTGAACGCGCGCGGCTACTGGATCAGCAACGACCCGTTCAAGCGCGTACCCTACGACGATCCTAAAATCGAGAAACTACGCAACTGGTTCTGCTATCGCGAACTCTCCGGCGACTTCATCGTCGAGCAGGATTGCCACAACATTGACGTTCTCCACTGGTTCCTGGGCAACCATCCCACCCGCGCGGTCGGTTACGGCGGCCGCAAGGTGCGCACGACCATGGACCTGATGGACCACCTGAGCCTGTGCTTCGAGTTCCCCGGCGGCCTGCACGTGAACTTCGAGGCTAACCAGTTGACGCCTCCCGGTTGCGGCCGCGTCGGCGAGGAATTCACTGGCACCAAGGGCGTTATCCTGACCTCCCGCAGCAAGATGACTCACATGAGGGGACCGGGGAAGCAGGAAGTGATTCCGGCCAAGCGCGACATCACCATCGACGCGTTCGAACTTTTCATCAGCCGCGTGATCAACGGGGAAGTGGAGAATGTGGCCGAGCGGTCGGCGATAAGCACACTAACGGCCATCCTGGGCAGGACGGCGCTTTACACCCAGCGGGAAGCCACCTGGAAGGGTGACATCGGCGTTTAGGCCGCAGCGGGCCATCCGCGCTCAGGCGCGTTCGAGGTAGGTTCCCTCGGCGGTGTTCACGCGAATCTTTTCGCCTTCACTGATGAACGGGGGAACCTGCACCACCAGGCCGGTTTCCAGCTTGGCGGGCTTGGTGACGTTGGATACGCTGGCGCCCTTCAGACCGGGCTCGGTTTCCACTACGGTCAATTCGACGGCGGCGGGCAGTTCCACACTGATGGGCTTCCCCTCATAGAACTCCACTTTGACGTTCAGTTGAGGGGTCAGGTACTGCACGGCGTCGCCGAGCAGGTCCTTGGTCAAGTGCATCTGCTCGAACGTTTCGGTGTTCATGAAGTAGTAGAACTCGCCGTCGTCGTACAGATATTCCATCTCGTGCTCGTCCAGGGCGGCCCGCTCGACGCGGTCTTCGGAGGAGAAGCGGTGCTCGGTCATGTTGCCGGAGCGCAGGCTGCGCATCCTGGCTTGCACGAAGCCGCGGAGGTTGCCAGGTGTGCGATGGAAAACGCTGAAGACGGAGTAAAGCTCGTTTTCGAACTTAATCACCATCCCGGGGCGCATTTGGGTTGCCTGAATCATGAATCGGAAACTCCCTTGCCTTTCGGGGATTGTACTCGAGGGCTCCTTTTGATTTTAGCACCAGGCCAAGGCCCGCCGCCTACGCTATAGTAAATGTATTCACCCCTATGGTTCCGGAACACGTGGCTGAAGGTCTCACTTTTGACGATGTGTTGCTGGTACCGGCAAGGACCTCGATCGTCCCCGCCGAAGCCGATACCAGGACACAATTGACCCGGCACATCGATCTGAACGTCCCCATAGTCAGCGCGGCTATGGACACGGTCACCGAATCGCACCTGGCTATTGCGCTCGCGCAGCAGGGCGGCATCGGGATCATCCACAAAAACATGACGGTCGAGAAGCAGGCCGAGGAAGTGGACCGCGTAAAGCGCAGTGAAAGCGGCATGATCGTCGACCCGGTGACCATCGGCCCGGATGAGAAGATCTCCGATGCGCTCGAAGTAATGAAGCGCTTCCGCATTTCGGGCGTGCCCGTCACCGAAGGCCGGAAACTGGTCGGCATCCTCACCAACCGCGACCTGCGGTTCGAAACCCGCTACGACCTGCCTATCCGCTCCGTGATGACCAAGGAGAACCTGGTTACGGTTCCGGTCGGCACCACGCTCGAACAGGCGCAGGAGATTTTGCACCTGCACCGCATCGAGAAGCTCCTGGTGGTGGACGAGAACTACAATCTCAAGGGGCTCATCACCGTCAAGGACATCCAGAAGAAACTGAAATACCCGAACGCGGCCAAGGACGGACAGGGCCGGCTTCGCGTGGGAGCGGCCATCGGCGTGACCGGGGAGTTCCTGGAACGCGCCCAGGAACTGGTAGCCCGCAAAGTGGACGTGCTTGCCATTGATACGGCGCATGGCCACAGCGAGCGCGTCCTTCAGGCGGTGAAAGCAGTCAAACGTGCCTTCCCCGACGTGGAACTGCTGGCCGGCAACGTAGCCACTTACGAAGGCGCAAGGGACCTGATCGCGCTCGGGGTGGATGGCGTCAAGGTCGGCATGGGACCGGGATCGATCTGCACGACGCGCGTGGTGAGCGGCGCCGGTGTCCCGCAGATTACGGCCATCACCGAATGCGCGCGCGCGGCCCGCGAGTCGGGTGTGCCTCTCATCGCTGACGGCGGCATCAAGTTTTCGGGCGACATCACCAAGGCGATCGCCGCCGGCGCCGATTCGGTCATGATCGGCAGCCTGCTCGCTGGCGTCGAGGAAAGCCCCGGCGAGACCATCCTTTATCAAGGCCGCACCTTCAAGAGTTACCGGGGCATGGGCTCGACCGGCGCCATGGTGCAAGGCTCGGCCGACCGTTACGCGCAGGACGTCAACGCCAAGCTGGTGCCGGAAGGCATCGAAGGCCGCGTCCCGTACAAGGGAATGCTGGCGGACTTGATCTACCAGCTTGTGGGCGGCTTGAAAGCCGGCATGGGTTACTGCGGCTGCGCCACCATCAAGGAACTGCAGCAGCGTGCCCGGTTCCTCCGCGTCACCGTGGCGGGCCTGCGGGAAAGCCACGTGCACGACGTGATCATCACCAAGGAAGCGCCCAACTACCGGCTGGAGTAGCTTAGTAGCGCCGGCGCCCAGGCGCCTGTGCTACGCTGGTTCTCTTCCGGCACCTCCGATGATCTGGACGTCCAGTCGCGCCCGCGCAACGTTTATAAGCGCACTTCTGCTGGTTGCGGTCTTCGGACTGGCGCTCTTCATCACCAGTCCGTGGCACATCCACAACCGGCTATCGGCGCAGCCATGCGCACTGACATCTTTTGAGCATGCCTCTTCCACCGGTGAGTCGGTACTGCCGCCGCCAGTTGCGCCGCTGCTGGATGAGGTAGCGATCTGGATCGGGTGGAGCCCGCGGCCCGTTGAGCCGACGTTCATTCTTCCCGCGCCTGTCCGCGCCCCACCCTGCCCCCTCCCTCTCGCCTAGTCTGCGTTTTTTTAACTAAAGAAAGGACATTCATATGCGGGTATTGGGTTTCCCTACCGCGGCGTTCATGCTCTTAAACGCCGCGGCATTTGGGGCCAGCCAGCCGCGGGCTTCGCTGACGGTGGACGACGCCGTGGCGGAGATGCTTGCCAATAATCTCGGCCTGCTGGCCGACCGCGCCAACATCGCCATCGCCGCGGCGAGGATGGTTACCGCCGGCTTGCGGTCGAATCCAGTCGTGAGCTCCGGCGCGGACCACCTGGACGTGTTGGGCACGCAGTTCGACGAAATAAACGCGGGCGGGCCGACGGAGGTCAATCTCCGCACCGATTTCACCATCGAACGCGGCGGCAAGCGGAAACTGCGGGTGGACACGGCGCGCCAGGCGCGCTCGGTAGCCGAGCTGAACTTCCTGGCATCGGCCCGCGCGCTGATTCTCGACACTCAGAACGCCTTTCTGGATGCGGTCGTGGCCCGGGACGCGTTGCGGCTCGCACGGCAGGATTACGAGACTTTCCAGCGCATCGTCGAGATCAACACCGCGCGCGAGAAGGCCGGCGACCTCTCCAGGGTGGAAGTGCCGCGCGTGAGGCTCGCCGCCCTGGCGGCCCGCAACGCCGTGCGCACGGGCGAACTCCGCTGGCGCAAGTCGCTGACCCGCCTGGCGACGTTGGTGGGCCGCGCGGATCCGAACAGCTTGCGCGATATCGAAGGCGATCCGCGGCGCGACCCGGATGTCCCCGCGTTCGAAGCCATTCTCGGACAAGCCCGGGAGCAGCGTGCCGATCTGCAGTCATTGCGCGCCGATCTGGCCCGCGCGGTGGCCGAAGTCAACCTCCAGCAAGCCATCGCCAGGCAGGACGTGACCGTGGGCACCGAGTATCGCCGGCAGCAGGGCGTCAACGGCACCAGCAACTCGCTCGGCTTTTTTTTCCAGGTTCCACTGCCCGTGTTCAACCGCAACCAGGGCGAGATTGCACGCGCCGTTGAGGAAAGGCGCCAAGCGGAGTTGCGCTTGCGGGCGCGGGAACGGGCCCTGATCGGCGAAGTGGATGACGCTTATCAACAATGCCGCACGGCCCGCGAACTGCTCGGGGAGATCGAGGGGACTATGGTTGGGCAGGCGCGCGAGGTGCGCGACACCACCGAATACACTTACAAGCGAGGGGAAGCGACCTTGCTCGAACTGCTGGACGCGCGGCGCACGTTCAATGAAACCATGCAGAGCTATCACCAGGCGCGCGCCGAGTATGCGCGGGCCCTGTACCTGCTCGATTCCGTCACCGGAAAGGTGCTAAAGCCGTGAAACCCTTCGTCTTCATAGTTGCTATCTTCATCCTGGCCGGATGCTCGCGCCCTCCGGAACAAGCCGATGCCCCGGCGGGGCGCCGTCCGGCGGCCTCGGCTCCCGCAAGACCGGGCTGGGTGCGCTTCAACGCCGGTTCACCGCAGCTCGATCGCATTCGTGTCGCACAGGTTGCGTTGTCGGACGTCGCCGTCGATGAAGTCGTAGCGCCCGGCAAGGTGGTCATCAACCCGAACCGCATTTCGCGAGTGGGATTGCCCTTGCCGGGGCGCGTCACGGCCGTCGAAGTGCATCTTGGCGACGCCGTCAAGCAGGGCCAGCCGCTGCTGCGCGTGGAAAGTCCGGAAGCTGAAGAGGCAGTCTCCCGCACCTATCAAGCGGAAGCGGCGCAGAGCCAGGCTCGCGCCGCGCTCAATAAGGCTCAAGCGGATCTGGACCGGCTGCGCGATCTCTACACGCACGGCGCGACGCCGAAAAAGGAGGTATTGAACGCGGAGGCCGAGCTGGTCCGCGCGCAAGCCGCGGTGAAAGACACCGCCGCGGGTTTGGAACAGGCGCGGCGGCGGCTGCATATTCTCGGCCTGAACGGAGCCGGTTTCGGCCAGCAGGTGGTCGTGCGGTCACCCATCTCAGGCAAAGTTCTCGATGTGCAGGTCGTCCCCGGCGAGTTCCGGAACGATACCAACGCGCCGATGATCACGGTGGCGGATCTGTCGACGGTGTGGGTGACTTCCGCCATCCCGGAGAACTCCATCCGGTGGATCCAGCGGGGCGAACGGGTAAAGATCGAGCTGGAAGCCTACCCGGGTGAAGTGTTCACGGGCCGCGTGACGCGCGTGGCGGATACGGTGGATCCCCAATCGCGCACCGTCGAGGTGCAGACCGAACTTGCGAACCGCGACGGCCGGCTCCGTCCGGAGATGTTCGCTCGCATCCGTCACTCGCATGGATCCCGCACGTTGCCCGTCGTGCCGAGCGCCGCCGTGGTGCAGTCCGGCGGCAGCGCCTGGGTTTACGTCGCGCGTTCAGACCACGAATTCGAACGGGTGCGGGTCGCGATAGGAGAGGACGTTGGTGGAAAAGTTCCAGTGCTCTCCGGGGTGCAGAGCGGCGACCGCGTGGTCGTGGACGGCGCCATCCTGTTACAGGGCCAGCTCGGAGGTGGGCAGTGATCGCCGACCTGGTGCCTTTCCTGCTGCGCCGCCGGGCCGTCGCCGTGCTCGCTTTATTGCTCGTCGCCGGAGTGGGCGTGTGGGCCATGCTGCATCTCAAGTTGGAAGCCTATCCGGACCTGTCGGAAACCCAGGTGACCGTCATTACGCTCTATCCGGGCCACGGCGCCGAGGAAGTGGAAAAGCAGGTGACCATTCCCGTTGAGCGGGTCCTGCAGGGGGTGCCCAGGGTGATTGCCCGACGCTCGCGCACCATCTTCGGGCTTTCCGTCGTGGATCTCACTTTTGAGTACAACGTCGAGGACCACTTCGCCCGGCAGGCGGTGCTCGAAAAGCTCCACGAGGCACACCTCCCGCAGGAAGCCGAGCCGTCGCTCGCACCGCCGACCACGCCAGCCGGCGAACTCTATCGCTATACGGTGGAAGGCGAGACCAACGACCTGATGAAACTGCGGGAGCTTCAGGACTGGGTGATCTCGCCGCGCTTCCTGCAGGTGCCCGGCGTGGGAGACGCATTTGCTTTCGGCGGCCTCCTCAAGCAATACCAGATCGAGGTCGATCCACAGGCGCTCGCCAAGTACCACCTTTCCATTACGCGTATCGCCGAGGCCGTGAACGCCAACAACGAAAACGCCGGCGGATCCCTGCTCAGCCACGGCCAGCAGGCCATGGTGGTCCGCGGCGTGGGCGCGGTGCGCTCCACCTCCGATATCGAAAACATCGTCGTCGTTTCGAACAAGGGCGTACCTGTTTTCGTGCGGGACATCGGCAAGGTCGGCATCGGACCGGCCCCGCGCAACGGCATCTTCGGCATCGACCAGCGCGGCGATTGCGTGGAAGGCATCGTGGTGATGCGGCGCGGCGAGAACCCCAGCGAAGTACTTGCCGGAGTGCGTGATGCGGTTGAAGAACTGAACTCGGGCGGCCTGCCCGCCGGCATCCGCATCATCCCCATCTATGACCGCACCGAACTGGTGCAAAACACCGTGCGCACGGTGTCGCGCACGTTGGCCGAGGGCCTGGCCCTGGTGTTTCTGGTCCTGCTGTTCTTCCTCGGCAGTTTCGAGGCCGCCCTGCTGACGGCATTCACCATCCCCCTCTCGCTTCTGTTCGCTTTTTCGGTGATGCACTTTGCGGGCATCCCGGCCAGCCTGCTCAGCCTGGGCGCCATCGATTTCGGCATCATCGTGGACGGCACGCTGGTCATGGTCGAGTTTATCGTCAGGCGCCTGCGGCAGGAAGGAGGAGCTTCGGCTTTTGCCGTGGTGCGGGATTCCTCGCTTCAAATGCAGCGCCCCGTCTTTTTCTCACTACTGATTCTCATTGCGGCTTACATTCCGCTGTTCACGCTCGAGCGCGTGGAGCGCCGGCTATTCACACCTATGGCGTACACGGTGAGCGCCGCCTTGGTCGGTTCGCTGCTTTTTGCGCTGCTGATAGTGCCGGTGCTGGCGAGCTGGCTGTTCCGCAACGGAGCGCGGGGGTGGCGCAACCCTTGCAACAAGTGGTTAGCTGACTGGTACGAGTCCGCTCTCCATTTTCTACTAGGACGTCCCGTGCGGGTCCTGGTCGTCACACTCGCGGTGATTGCCGGCAGCTTCGCGCTGTTCGGTTTCCTCGGTGCCGAGTTCCTGCCGCAACTCGATGAAGGCGTGGTCTGGATTCGCGCCATCCTCCCGCCCGGAGTTTCACTCGAAAAATCGGCCGAGATGGCCGGAAACATCCGCGCTACGATCGCGGAATTCCCAGAAGTGTCCCACGTCACTTCGCAGACCGGCCGCCAGGAATCCAACACCGAACCTTTCGGTCCCAATCGCAATGAATTCCTGGTAGTGCTCCAGCCGTATTCGACGTGGGCGCACAACAAGACCAAAGCCGAACTCACGCAGTCGCTCGCCGGCCGTTTGCGTGCGGAATATCCCGGCATCACATTCAATTTCACGCAACCCATCATCGACATGGTCACCGAAGCCGTCACCGGCTCCTCGGCCGACCTGGCGGTCATCCTCAGCGGACCCGACCTCGCGACGCTGCGTGCCAAGGCCGGACAGGTGCTTGACGTCATGCGCCGAATTCCAGGCGCCGCCGACACCGCCATCGAACAGGAGGCCGAGCAGGCGCAGGTGCGCATCGAAGTGAACCGCCAGGAGGTCGCGCGGTATGGAATCAACGTCAAGGATGTGCAGGACGTCATCGAACTCGCCATCGGCGGCCGTCCGGTGAGCGTGGTTTATGAAGGGGATCGTGTCTTCGACATCGTGGTGCGATACATCGCCGAGGCGCGTGGCACAGTGGGCCGCATCGGCGACATCCTCGTTCCCACCGCCGACGGAGGACGCGTTCCGTTGTCCTCATTGGCCTCCATTTCGATCCAGGATGGATCGAGCATCATTGCGCGGCGCGAGAACCAGCGTCAGATCAGCGTTCGTACCAATATCCGCGGCCGCGATCAGGGCGGATATGTCGCTGACGCGCAGCGGCAGTTGAGGCGGGAACTGCGCTTGCCGCCTGGCTACAAGATCTCCTGGGGAGGGCAGTTCGAGAATCTGGCGCGCGCCCGCGTGCGCTTGGGCTGGATTGTTCCCATCACCATTGCCATCATTTTCGCGTTGCTCTATTGGGCCTTTGGTTCCCTGCTGGACGCGGCGCTCGTGTTGGCCAATGTTCCATTCTGTGTGGCCGGGGGCATTGTTGCCCTATACTTGCGTAACATACACTTCAGCGTTTCGGCCGTGGTGGGCTTCATCTCTTTGTTCGGTGTGGCCGTGATGACCGGCGTGCTGTACCTCACCGCGATCAATCGCGAGATGCGCGAGCACGGCCGCGCGCCGCGGGAAGCCGTACTGTCCGGCGCCTGCAGCCAGTTCCGGGCCGGCCTGATGCTGGTGACCATCGCGATGCTCGGCATCACGCCCGCGACTTTCGCTACCGGCATCGGTTCGGATGTCCAGCGTCCGCTGGCTACGGTGATTTTCGGGGGTCTGATCTCTACCCTGTGTTTGGGACTGTTCTCCTTTCCCGGCATGGTTTATTTGGCCAAACGCTGGCGTGGACGCGGCGCGAAGAGGACCTGAAAACGGGGCGCTTCCCGGGAAAGTGCTATGATGGAGGTGTCTTTGCCCGCCTCATCATTTTCGACGAGCGCCTTCCGGCCACTATTCCTGTATTCCTGCAGTATGGTCTGACAAGGACAAATCTAATCTAAACAGAAGGAATTAACCATGACGAACATTTTCGTGGGAAACCTCAGCTACCAAACAACGCAGGAAGACCTCCAGGCGGCATTCGCGGCCTACGGTGCGGTCGAACGCGTAACTATTGTGACAGATCGCGACACGGGCCAGCCCCGCGGCTTCGCTTTCGTTGAAATGACCGAGCGGCGCGACGCCGAGACGGCGATCAGCCAATTGAACGGCACCGAACTGAACGGCCGGGCCCTGAACGTCAATGAAGCGCGGCCCAAGCCAACCGGCGGCGGGCGTGGCGGCTTTGGCGGCGGCCGGGGTCGTGGCGGTTCCGGAGGCGGACGCGGACCACGCTGGTAAATAACCGCGGTTCTTTACAAGTCAAATCAAGACATCGCAGAACGGGGCCACCTCGCCGGATGGCTCCTATACGTCTGCCTGGGAGGAGTAAGTATGGCTGGACGCGGACCACAATCTTACAAAAAGCGCCAAAAGGAACAAAAGCGTAAGGAGCGGCAGGAAGAAAAGCGCGCGAAGCGTCTGCAACGCAAACATGAAAACCTGCCCTCAGAAGAAACGGTCGAGCAAGTGCAGCCCGAAGTGGAGCAGCAAACACTCGACTTCTGATTCGACACCAGCATGACATCGTGCGGCGCTCGAGCGCCGCACGGACCGCCATGACCTGTGTCAGTCCCCCATCCGGCTTCCTCTGTTCTTTCCGGCAAATCACATTAAATGAATAGCTTCTCAGAATTAGAACTGTGCTCTGCCTTGCAGAGCAACCTGGCAAAGAATGGCTTTGTCAAACCTACGCCCGTGCAAGCGCGGGCTATTCCGCCGGCGCTGGCCGGTCACGACGTCGTCGCCACGGCGCAGACGGGGACGGGCAAAACGCTCGGTTTCGCCCTGCCGCTGCTGCAATCCCTCACCGGCAAGTCCGGCGCATCGGCCAAGGTCATGGTACTGAGTCCGACCCGCGAGTTGGCCATGCAGATCGACGAAACCTTCGCGAAACTGGCCGAAGGCACGGGAATCCGCTCCACCGTGGTGGTTGGAGGCATGGACGAAGGACGCCAACTGCGGAGTATCCGGCGCGGCGCGCAGGTCATGATCGCCACGCCCGGCCGGCTGTGCGACTTTTTGCAGCGCAAACTGGTCGACCTCGGAGACACGCAAACCGTCGTGCTCGACGAAGCCGACCGCATGCTGGACATGGGCTTCCTGCCGTCGATCCACCGCATTCTGATGGCATTGCCTTCTTCGCGGCAGACGCTGCTGTTTTCGGCCACCATGGAAAAGTCCGTGGCTTACCTCATTGCCGGCCATGTGCACAATCCCGTGCGTGTAGCCATCGGAACCATAACCAAGCCCGTCGAGCAGGTGGACCTGCACCTCTATGAGGTGGAGCAGAACCGTAAGCTCAGCCTGCTCGCCCGCCTGATGCGCGACGAGGAGGGCTCGTTCCTGGTATTCACACGGACCCGGCACGGCGCCGACCGCGTCGCCAGGAATCTGGGACGGTTCGGCTTCAAAGCAGCCCGCATTCACGGCGACCGCACGCAAGGCCAGCGTAACCAGGCGTTGAACGGATTCAAGGACGGCGAATACCGCGTTCTGGTGGCCACCGACGTCGCCGCCCGAGGCATTCACGTCGATAACATCGCCCAGGTGGTGAACTACGATCTTCCGCAGGTTCCGGAGGACTTCATCCATCGCGTCGGCCGCACCGGCCGCGCGGGCGCGCGCGGGACGGCTTCCACATTCGCCACGCCAGGCGAGCGCGGGGAAGTCACGCGAATCGAACGCGAGCTGAAGATCCGCCTCGTCCGGCGGGAAGTGCCGCCCGATCTGGCCGAGCCGCCGGCCGCGGCAACCGCTACCTGGCGCGCCGCTTCCGCTACTCGGGGGCGGGCCCGGCGAGCGCACGGTGCGCCATCGGCGATGAAAGCACGATGGAAGTCGAAGTCATTCCGAAGGAAGTGAGCCGGTCAATCAACCGCTCCAGTTGTTCCACCGACGGGAGATCCGCCCGGAGCAGGAATGCGCAGTCGCCAGTAACGCGGTGACACTCGCGCACTTCCGGGATCTCCATCACTGTACTGCCGAGCCTCCGCGCAGTCCGTTCATCCCCGGCTACCGTTACGCGAATAAATGCGGACACCGGGTAGCCGACCTTTCGCGCGTCGATGCTGGCGTGGTAGCCGGTGATGATCTCAGCATCTTCCAGACGTTTGACGCGCTCGGCCACCGCCGGCGTCGATAGACCCACTCTCCGGCCAAGTTCGGCGTAGGAGATTCGCGCATCCGACTGCAGTTCGTCGAGAATCTTCCAGCCGATGTGGTCGAGCAGATGGTCGTCGGCCGTCATTCCCACCACCTTCCATTCGTTGAATATAGAGCCTCAGAGTTGGGCGAATCTTCGGAGAACATGGCCTAATACCACCGGGCCTGGGTTCAACTTGCCGCTCCGCCACGCGATCCTACGCTCGGACTGTTGTCCAGGAGAGTGGTCATGCTTGTCGTAGCAGACGAATTGCGTCTGGTGGAGAGAATGTCGCGGTTGGGCACGGAAACCGCATTTGAGGTGCTCGTGCGCGCGAAGGCGCTCGAGCAGAAGGGCCGGGACGTCATCCACCTGGAAATCAAGGAACCTGATTTTGACACGCCGCCGAATATCGTCGAAGCCGCTGTGAATGCGCTGCATGCGGGTTACACGCACTACAACCCGGCGGCGGGATTGCCCCAACTGCGCCAGGCGATCGCGGCCGAGATCGCATCCACACGCGGCGTGGATGTCTCCGCCGTCGAGGTCGTAGTGATGCCGGGCGGCAAGCCGATCATCTCTTTCACGATGCTGGCGCTGGTCGATCGCGGCGACCAGGTGATCTTCCCGGATCCGGGCTTTCCAATCTACCAGTCCATGATCGAGTTCGTGGGCGGGAAAGCCGTGCCGCTGCCGTTGCGCGAAGAGCGCGAATTCCGCCTGGACGTGGATGAGCTGCGCGGCCTGATCACTCCTCGCACGCGGCTCATCATCGTCAACTCGCCGCAGAATCCGACGGGCGGCGTGCTCACGAGCCGGGATGTGCGCGAGCTGGCCGCCGCCATCGCCGGACGCGACGACATCATGGTCCTCAGCGATGAAATCTACAACCGGCGGATCTTCGAGGGCCGCCACCACTCCATCATTTCGCTGCCCGGATTCAAGGACCGTACCATCCTGCTGGACGGTTTCTCGAAGACTTATGCGATCACCGGCTTGTGCTAAAACCAGAGACAGACCTTATCTAGTGGAGAATACATGGATCGACGTGTTTTCATACAGTCGCTCGCCGCGGCGAGCCTGACGGGAACCACGGGCGTACTGGCATCGCCGCCGCGCACCCGGGCACTCAGTTCCTGGTTTTACAATGCGGCGCTCGGCTTGTTCGTGCATTGGGGGCCTTGCAGCGTGGCCGAAGTCGAGATCAGCTGGTCGATGTACCGGAACTCGAACGGCCCGAACCTGTACTGGCCGCCGGAGAAGTATCTCGCGCTGGCCGATCGGTTCGATCCTCAAGACTACGATCCGGACAAGTGGCTGGAAGCAGCCGCGAGGGCCGGATTCAAATACACCGTCTTCGTCACGCGCCACCACGACGGGTATACGATGTGGCCGAGCAAGTACGCTGAGTTCGGGACCGGAACGAAAATGCACGGCCGGGACCTGGTCCGGCCATTCGTGGAGGCTTGCCGCAGGCACGGGTTGAAAGTAGGCTTCTACTACTCGCCCACGGATTGGAGCTTCTGTCCCAAAGGATGGCCCTATCGCGGCTGGCCTCGCGCCGAGCCGGACTTCCTGCATACCGATCCGCCCCGTGTGGCGGGCTTGCCGCGCTTCGTGGACTTGAAGCAGGAAGACTACGACAAGTATTTCCCCATCTTTTTCGAACACATGAAGGCGCAACTCACCGAGCTGATGACCAACTACGGCAAGATCGACCTGCTTTGGTGGGACGGGCTGGACTGGCCGCCGGGTATCGACATCCGCGGCAAGGAGTTGGACGATTACGTTCGGAAGCTGCAGCCGGGAATCGTCATCAACGACCGCTACGTGCCCACCCGCGGCACGCGTGATCTGGGTGATTACAACACCGACTACGAGGCGAAGGATCCCGCCAATCGCCCCGAGGGCGCTTGGGAACAGTGTGCTCCTATGTGCGGCGGCTGGTCCTATCGAGGGGTGAAGGCGCGATGCCAGCCGACTTCTTACTTGATCGAGCGCCTGGTGCGCAATCGCGCCTGGGGAGGGAACTTCCTTCCCAATTTCGGCCCGCGGGCCGACGGGACCATGCCGCCGGAGTACTACGCCATCTGCGACGAAATGGCGGCCTGGATGAAGCACAGCGCGGTCTCGATTTACGACATCGAACCGGGGCCTTATCCGGACCGCTCGACTTGCCCCGTAACGGTGAAGGGCAACACCTGGTATGTGCACTTCGTGGATTTCCAACGGCGGGCCGCGAAGCTGAAGGGCGTCGGCGCGCCGAAGTCGGCCGTGCTGCTGCGCACCGGGAAAGCCGTAGCGTGGAGGGCCGAGGAGGATGGAATCCTGTTGATCCCCGCCACCGATGACTTCACTGCGAATGACGATGTAGTCGCGGTGACCTGGTAGAAGCCGGGCGGGAACGCCCGGCTCACTATCAGTGCGTCAACACTTGCCGGATCGCGTCCTTGAGGCGCGCTTCCGTGCCCGGCCCCGCGTTGCTGGCCCCTGGCTCATAGCCACCTTCCTGGTAATGCTTGTCGAGGACCAGGTAACCGGATGCGCAGTCGCCATATCCTGCCACGGCTACGAAATCGCCTTTCAGCAACTGTTGGGCATAGAACTGATACTGCAAGCTCGGCTCGCCGGGCAGATTCAGAATGCGCACGCGGCCGATCTGCAAGGCGCTCACGTCGAGCGGCTTCTTACGCGCGTCCCAGGCAAGGTAGATGGCAGCCTGATACACCTTCTGCCCGGTTGCGTTACCGGGATTTTCGAGAAGTTCGCGGCTCTGCTTGACCAGCTCTGGCATATCGGGCCGGGAAGGAAGCGTGAGTGCCGCGGTGTACCACGAGATCTTACCGACCCGTTCGTACTTAGTGGCGGCGGCGGAAGCTTCCAGGCCCGCCTGCAAACGCGTGGCTAGTCCTTGGCGCGCTTCCAGCGACTTGTCGTTGTACTTGCCGGCCGTAACGTCGCCGCCGGCGCCGTTGAAGTAGATCTGGAAGACGCCCTCTTTCTTTTCCACGGCTTCCCGCGCCGCGCCCGCAAAGTCGCTCGTCACCGTGCCATCGCAGCAGAAAGTCTGTGGATGCGTGGCGTAGTAATGGATCCGCACCAGGGGCTTGGAACCGCGCGCGAACGTGATGGTCTTCACGAAGGGATCGATGGCACCCTCGGGCGCTTCCTGCAGAAATTTGTTGCCGCCATTCGAACTCCAGCGCACCACGATTTTGCCGTCGGGACCTTTGATGCGGCGTTCGCTGGCCACGCGGTCCACGCGCGCCTGGCCGGTGCCGATGCGGTCGAACGGTTCGAGCTTCAAAGTAGCCTGCTTAACCGCGACGGCCAACCGGTCTGTGAGATCGTTGAGAAACTTGTCGCTCATAGAATTGGGCGGCGAGGGAAGTTTGCTCATGATCTTGGTAGCGTCGCCGTCGATGTACGGCGCGGTGTGCTGGTGCACGGTTTGCATCGCCACCTTGGCCACGTCCGTTCCGGCTGCCGCGGCGATCTTCGAGCGGAACAGGTCGTGCGCGGAATTCGAAAGAGCGCACCAATCCAGTGCGCACAAAACATAGCGGCTGCCGCCATCTTCGATGACAACGCCTTTGGCGAACAAAGGATCGTCCACCTTCGCGGTGGGCGTCACCCAGATCAGCGGCTCTCCTTTCCATGGCGTGGCATCCACTTTAAAGGTGGCCACCCGCGGCCCGGACTTGGGCGCAGCGGGCAAAACGGCGGCGGATGCCGCCAAGGCGAGGGAAAATAAAAGAGAACGTCTCAAGTTTGTACGCATGACTCTACTAACGATTATCCACCACCGCAAGGCGCGGCCGGGAACCCCGCATCCCACGGCCGATTGACCTCCCTCCGGCATGCCGCTATGATGAAAGTGTCTTAGTAACCGTTTGGAGGTTCATCGATGGGTCCCCTAGGCTGGCAGGAGACGGTATTCATCTTCCTGCTCGCCTTGCTCATTTTCGGGCCGAAGAAGTTGCCCGAGCTCGGCAAGACGATCGGGAAGGCGTTGACCGAATTCCGCCGCGCTTCCAGTGAATTGAAATCCACCTGGGATCGCGAAATGGTAAACCTCGAGCGGGAAAATGAATCGTTGAAGGACGTAACGTCAAGCTATCAGAACGAGATAGCCAGTTCGACGTACGATTCTTCATACGATACTTCCTACTACGACTCGGGCTATGATAACCGAGACTCGTACGAATCCACCGACTCGAACTCGTCCACTGTAAGCGCATCCGCACCTCAGGGCGCTGAATCGACAGCCGAAGCAACGACGGAAACAGCCGCGAACGCCGCCGCCGGCGATGCCGGAGCGGAACCCGCGCAGCAAGCCGTGGCCTCTGGATCGGCTGCGCCGGCTGAAAGCGCGGCCAACCAAGCCACGCCGCCGTCTACGACCGAAGCTGTGAAAACAACATAAGAATCGCCCGAAACCAGCATGCCAGCGCCAGACGATCCCACCGGGGCCAAGTCCCCCGAAAATGAAGGTGCGCCGGCCAACGAGCCGTCGGCCGCATCCGAGAAGCCTTACGACTACGACTCGTACTATCCGTACGACAACGAGGACCCGTACAGCTCCGGTGGGGAGATGGCGCCGTCTGCTCTGAAGAGCGAAGAGAAGCCGCCCGAAACCTCTCCGGTCCCTGAGACGCAAACCGGCTCGGGCGGAGGCGAAGAGCCGCCCAAAAAGGAAGCGGAGCCGGCCAAGGAACCCGAGGATGACGAAGAAGAAGGCATGCTGCGAATGTCCTTCCTCGAACACTTGGAGGAACTGCGGGCGAGGATCATCCGGGCGTTGGCCGGTGTAGGCGTCGCCTTCGTTGTCAGCCTGACGTTCGCCAATCAGCTCTGGCTGATTGTGAGTGAGCCGGCCGTGGCTGCCCTGAAGCAACTGGGTCTGCCTGATCCGCGCCTGGCCCAGATCGCACCCATGGAGGTGTTCAACATCGTCTGGGTCAAACTGCCCATCCTCACGTCGGTGTTCCTGGCGTCTCCCTGGGTCCTTTACCAGGTATGGGCGTTCATCGCGCCGGGACTTTACAAGAGAGAGCGCCGCTGGGCCGGGCCGTTCGTCGTGTGCTCAGCCGGCTTGTTCATTCTGGGCGGCCTGTTTGCGTACTTTGTGGCCTTCCGCTTCGGACTGGTTTTCCTGCTTGGCATCGGCCGGGACATCAAGATCCTGCCGGTCGTGTCCGTCACCGAATACTTTGACCTTTTTGTCAATGTCACTCTTGGCGTCGGACTGGTTTTCGAGTTGCCTGTCCTGATCTTCTTCCTGACGCTGCTGCGCATCGTCACTCCGGGTTTCCTGCTGCGCAACTCGCGTTACGCCATTTTGATCATCGTGATCATCGCGGCGATCGTCACTCCCACTCCGGACGTTTTCAACCTGATGCTGTTTGCGGTCCCGATGTGCCTGCTGTTCTTTGTGGGCATTTTCGCCAGTTATCTACTGGTTCTCAGCCGCGAAGGCAGGCGGTTCCCATGGCGTTACGTCTTGTACGTCATCCTGGCAGTGCTGGCGGTGGTGGCTGGCGCGGGGTACTTGGCCGTAACAAAATACGGATATAGGCTAGTACTCTCCTGGCCATTTCTGACGAAATAAGGGACCATTTTCTCATTGGTCTTTACGTGAGTACGGGCTACCATGCACGTAGTCGGCTGCAGTGCTGTCGTTGCGGAGCCCGTCCCATGGATTTGTTCAAAGTCATTAACGAATTGCGTGAAGAGAGAAAGCGGCTGGACTACACGATCAAGGCGCTCGAAAACATCGTGGAGGGAGAGGAGATCGCCTCATCGGTTGCGCGGCCCAAGCGCCGAGGCCGGAAGTCGATGAGTCGGGAAGAGCGGCAGAAAGTATCGGATCGTATGCGGCGATACTGGGCCGCGCGGCGCAAGAGAATCGCTGAAGAAACGGTCTCCTGAAGCTGGCTGGAGCGTTCGGGTGTGCGCGTGTCGGCTTGACACTGCTCCTTGCGACTCGTTACAGTGAAATTACCTACCAAACGCGCCCGTAGCTCAGCTGGATAGAGCGTCTGGCTACGAACCAGAAGGTCGGGTGTTCGAATCACCCCGGGCGTACCATCCAAATTCAAACTCAGTTTGCCGGCTTAACTTTCTGCACGGTCAGAAACGCGAAGGTTTGCGACCAAACGCCGCCCGTCTTGATCTGGATCAGATGGTCTCCATCGGGAACGGCCGGAACTACAAAGTTGAGTTGATATAAGCCAGGAGAAATCAGACCTGCCCACAAGATCGTGCCCGATAGACCACCGAGCCACGCGGTAACAGGTGCGGAGAGAGGTAGCGGGCCCGATAGCAGCGTCCCTGGGAGCGCGGAAGGACTCGTCGCCCCCAGCCCGGTCGCGAACAAAAGAATCGTGTCACCGGGCTTGGCTGGGCGCATGGCGACTCCCTCGTACAGCCCGGGCTTCCCGACGTAAGTTCCGTCCGGGTGGACGGCGGCGATGTAACGCCCGCCGTCAGGGCTGAAATTGAAGAAACCCGGAGCGACGGGCGCCATCCTCACTTCAGCGGATGTGCTGGTTCCCGCCGGCGTCGTTACCTCGACCTTGACTTTACCGTCGATGAGGTTTTCGGGCGCGAGCACGTTGATCTGCCGTGGGCTGATGTAAGAAACGTACGCCGGACTGCCGTTGATTTTCACTGAGACGCCGTCCAGGGAGACTGGCAGCCGATTTCCCACGAAATCGGACTCCTTCCAAGTTCGTGTTACGGGAGAAAGGTCCTCTCCCAGGATCGACACCCATCCGGAGGAAGCAATCCACCGGTTAAACGCGGCGCCGTGGACGACTCCTTTCTGTGCAATCCTCGGCTGTACTGCTCCCGCCGCACCGTCCTGTATGACCCTGACCGGTTGGCCACCAAGATAGAGGAGGGTGGTGCGTGGTGTCGCCGTCGTGTTGGCCGCGATGGATACCACGATCTTCTGCGATCCTGAGAACCGCGGCGACGGCGACGAGAGGGAGGCCCAGCTATCTTCGCTAGTAAAGATCCATGGACAGCCTGCTTCGGCATCGACTTGCAGCGTGTTGGCGCCGCTCTGTGCCCCGACCTGGAGTGCCCCGGGGGTCACGGCTCGCACGCACCGGCTTGCCGAGACATTCCAGTTGACCGATTCACCGGTGGCGTCCCCGCCACCCTTATCGATGGCCCTTCCGTAAGCCCTGATGGTTCCGTTGAAACCAGCGCTGAAGAGCATCGGGAGGGTCACGCTTGCAACGTTACTGGCGGTGTCAATGGTCATCTTGGAAACGTCGATCGCGCAGAGAGCGTTCTGTTGTGTGCCGGAGGTTCCTGTAACGGCCGGGTTTATGAAGCTGCCGCTGGCGTCATCCGCCAACGAGACATAACGGCCTGCAAATGGGAAGATATTCAGCACGCAAGAACGGGGATCAGACGCGCCATAGAAATAGAAAAACAACATGTTAAGGTCGTCCGGCCCGCGAGGGTCAGAAAACCGGAAAACAAACGTCTTCTCCGCGCCAGTGCCAGGACCCAGGACCGGTGCCGCTGCAACCGTTTTCGTGTCCGCGCGGAGTGCAAGCGCACCCGCACGCTGCCATCCGCTGCTCAACCCACCCGAGTCCGTGACGCTGAGATAAACGCCGGCCGAGGGTCCGAGGCCATCTCTGAAACTGAGGGCAAGCGTGAGGACCAGATTACTACCGCTTGAGCGCACCGACGATTTCGCGACATCAAGAGAACAAAGCGAGGTGACCAACGTCTCCATGGAACCCACAGCAATAGAGGCCGACCATTGAGCATCCGGCCCACTGATCCTGAGAGAGTTGGCCACTACGTTGTAAGAGATCCCACAGCCTCCGCGCAAATCAGGAGACGTGTTGAACAGAACTTCGATCTCCCTCAGGTCCGCCACTCCGTTGGGATCCGTGAAGCCGAATTCCAGTACCTGCGTTCGCTCATACAAGGCGGAGGCCGGTAACGTCGCGGGCAAGACGGCGGGCGCCAAATTCAGGCGATCCTGTGTGACAGTGAAAACCTGGCCCCCGACATAAATGGCGCCGCTGCGCGCTGCGGCGTTAGGCGCGTCGTTGGCCTCGAGGCGGTAGGTGATGGAGCCGGAACCGGTACCCGACGACGTTCCCACAATGGTAATCCAGGACGCTCCGCTCTGGGCCGACCAACTGCAGTCTGGCGGCGCGGTGAACGGCAGCACGGCGGTCTGGGCCAGATAGCTGTGCGTGAGGGTGCTGCCGGACGCTGCTACGCAAGGCGGCGTGACCCTGACATTGACGCTAATGCCGGTCGAGTCTGCCCCGAAGACCTGAACAGCAAGGCTTCCATGGGGGTCGGTCCAGGATTTGCCGCTGGCGAGGGCGGGATCGGTGAAAACATGCGGCGTGGAATCGGCCGTGAAATCCAGCAATGCAGTGGATTCCGGCAGCGTCGGTTGAGCAGGATCCTCATAACGAATCAACAACCCGGTGAACGCTTGGGGGCTGACAAGTGCGACTTCGGCGTCAAAGCCGATGGGTTGGCGGTACTCGATCCAGAACCACTGGTCTCCCTGCGCGAACCGCCGGACCCGCAGCGCTTTCAAACCGTCGGAAGCACCGTTGACCGGAGCCAGGCGAAATGTCCCATCTGAGACAACATCCAGCACGTGCTTGCCGGCATCCAGCCAGCCAAGCATCTGCTTGTGTCTGGCGGCCCAATGGGGAGCCAGAAAGTGGCCTTGATAGATGGGATTGGTACCCATGTTGGAGAACCTGTCTCCGTAAACGACCTCGGCTCCGGCAACGCCCGGAGGACCCACCGGTTGCGGGGCGAAGTCCAGCGTGTTCGCGTGATTGAGGCCGTAGTTGTGGCCGCCTTCGTGGGCGATGATCTCTAGTCGGCCGTCCAGAACGTGAGCGCTACGTGAACCACAGGTAGTGGCACGCGGCGATATAGCGGCGGCGCC